>NZ_JBZAYA010000001.1:0-552336 GCF_058244265.1 Arthrobacter sp. SE2
CCCAGCAACTCGCCGGCGCCACCGGACCGGTCATCGCCGTCACCGACTACATGAAGGCCGTCCCGGACCAGATCCGCCAATTCATCCCCAACGAATTCGCCTCCCTCGGCGCCGACGGATTCGGATTCTCCGACACCCGCCAAGCCGCACGCCGCTTCTTCAAAAACGACACCCACTCCATCGTCGTGAAGACCCTGCAACTACTCGCCCGCCGAGGCGAAGTCGACGCACAGGCTGCGGCCCAGGCAATCGAGAAGTACAGTCTCCTCGATGTCAACGCCGGCACCACCGGCGGGGCAGGCGGCGAAAGCTAAAGCCTCCAGCGAAGCAAAACGAAGCCAGCAACATCTCGACGGCGGTCCACACCGAAAGGTGCGGGCCGCCGTCGGGCTTTAAGATCCGGGCTTCAACGATCGACCCACAGCACCAATTGGCGCAGCAAGCGCGTGACGCGCACCAAACGCAGTTGTAGCCTTCGCACAAATGGAGCTTGTGGATGATGCGCCGTATGCTCAAGGAATGGCAGAGCCGATTCAAACCCCCGCGAAACGCAAAGCGGCCGCGCGGACAGTAACACCGGAAAAGGCGGAGACTCTCAAGCGGCTCCGCGCCAATGTGGGGCAACTGTCCACCACCACCATGCGGAAGCTCGAGAAATCACTGCCTTGGTACAGCCGGCTGAGCTCCGACGAACGCTCAGCGTTGGGACTGGTTGCCCAAAACGGAATCGCGGCCTTCGTGACGTGGTACGAACGGCCGAGCTCGCCGTCCTGGATCCTGACGGACGTCTTCGGGAATGCCCCCACCGAGCTGACCCGCTCCATCAGCCTGCAAAAGGCCCTCCAGCTGATCCGGATCGTCGTCGAGGTGGTGGAGGACCAGGTCCCTGTGATCGCACCCGAAGCCGACCAACCCTCCTTGCGCGAAGCAGTCCTGCGTTATTCGCGGGAAGTGGCATTCGCCGCCGCGGATGTCTATGCCCGCGCCGCCGAGTCCCGCGGTTCCTGGGACACGAGGCTCGAAGCCCTGATTGTGGACGCCATCCTCCGTGGCGAGAATACCGATGCCCTTCGTTCCCGCATCGCGGCCCTCGGCTGGAAGGCCCAGGAGCGATTCACGGTGATGGTGGGAAACTCGCCGTCGGAACCAAGCGCAAGCTATGTGAGCGAGTTGCGCCGGACCGCCGGACGCTATTCGGAAGACGCCCTGGTTGGAATCCAGGGCGACCGCCTGATCCTGATTCTGGGTGGCGTGCAAGACCGCGACACCGCGTATCTGAGACTCAGCGAACTTTTCGCCCCGGGCGCGGTGGTCTACGGACCCGAGGCCAGTTCCCTGTTGGAGGCAAGCAGCTCTGCCCAGGCAGCCTTTGCCGGGCTCACCGCCGCCAAGGCTTGGCCTTCGGCTCCGCGACCGGTAGCCGCGGACGACCTCCTCCCGGAACGCGTAGTCTCGGGTGACGACGCCGCCCGCCGTTCCCTCATCAAGAACATTTACCGGCCGCTGCTGGCCGCTTCCAACGGCCTTGTTGAAACCCTCGGCACTTATCTGGAACTTGGCCATTCCCTCGAAGCAACTGCCCGCGAGTTGTTCGTCCACGCAAACACCGTGCGGTATCGTCTCAAGCGCGTCTGCGACGTCACAGGGTGGGACCCGCTCCTCCCGCGGGAGGCTTTCGTGCTCCAAACCGCGTTGGTTGTGGGCAGGCTTTCGGCCCAGCCAAAGGCGACGTCGGAGCGTCACGGTACCCGATCCGCGGGTTGAACCGTTGTAGACTTCCTACAAACTGACCCAGTGAGCTTGGTGTACGCAAACACCAGTAGTTCACGCGGCAATTTGGAAAGCTGGTTACGTGCTTGCAATCGTCTGCCCTGGACAGGGCTCCCAGACCCCTGGATTTTTGGCCCCTTGGCTGGAGCTCCCTTCCGTAGAAGGCCATTTGGCCTCCCTGAGCGAAATCGCAGGCATCGACCTCAAGGCCCACGGCACCACCTCCGATGAAGAAACCATCAAGGACACCGCCGTCGCGCAGCCCTTGATCGTCGCCGCAGGGCTCGTGGCAGCGAAATCACTGTTCGACGTCGAACTCAGTACCCTCCCGATCGTCCTTGCCGGCCACTCGGTCGGGGAGATCACGGCCTCGGCGCTTGCGGGTGTCCTGAGCGAGGCCGAAGCCATGACGTTTGTGCGCGAGCGTGCCAACAGCATGGCCGCTGCCGCCGCGGTCACCCCCACCGGCATGAGTGCCGTCGTCGGCGGCGATCCGGCCGAGGTGCTGTCCGCAATTGAGGCGGCCGGCGCAACTCCCGCGAACGTCAATGGAGCGGGCCAGACCGTTGCGGCAGGCACGTTCGAACAGCTCCAGGCACTTGCTGACAACCCTCCGGCCAAAGCCAGGGTCATCCCGCTGAAGGTTGCCGGTGCGTTCCACACATCACACATGGCTCCGGCCGTGAGCGCGCTTGAAGCATTGCGGCCGTCCCTCAAGCCGCAGGATCCCACGGTTCCCCTGCTCTCGAACTTCGACGGCCAGGAGGTCACGGACGGCAGTGCCGCCGTCGAAAGCCTGATCGCCCAGGTTTCGCGCCCGGTACGTTGGGATCTGTGCATGGAGAACCTGGTCCAGCGCGGAGTCACCGGACTCATCGAGCTGGCGCCGGCCGGCACCCTGGCCGGCCTCGCCAAGCGCGGCATGCCAGGCGTGAAGACCGTTGCCGTCAGGACCCCGGATGATTTGTCCGCCGCACTTGCACTCTTCGCGGAATTGGAGGGAGACGCATGAGCACCCCCGTACTCAAGCAAGCACCGACGAGGGAATATTCACGCATTGTCGGCTTGGGGGCATACCGCCCGGACATCATCGTCACCAACGACGACGTCTGCCAGTGGATCGATTCGTCGGACGAATGGATCCGCCAACGCACGGGTATCGTGACCCGCCACCGCGCCGCAGCCAATGTCAGCGTCATCGACATGGCCGAGGGAGCTGCCCGCGAGGCGCTCAAGCAGGCCGGCATTGAGGCTTCCCAGCTGGGCGCCGTCATCGTCTCCACCGTCACGCACCCGTATGCCACGCCGTCCGCGGCTGCTGCCCTTACCGACCGTTTGGGCGCCACCCCGGCACCTGCCTTCGACATCTCCGCGGCATGTGCAGGCTACTGCTACGGCATTGCCCAGGGCGATGCCTTGGTCCGATCGGGCGCGGCTGAATACGTCCTGGTGGTCGGCGCCGAGAAGCTCTCGGACGTCATCGACAACCATGAGCGAACTATTTCCTTCCTCCTCGGCGACGGTGCCGGTGCCGTGGTCATCGGCCCGTCCGACACGCCCGGCATTGCCCCGTCCGTCTGGGGATCCGATGGCAGCAAGTGGAACGCGATCGGCATGACGCATTCCCTCGACGAGGTCCGCAACCTTGGCGAGACTGCCCGCCATTCGGATGAATCCGACGATCAGGCCATTATTTCCGCAGCGCAGGATGTTTGGCCGACCCTCCGCCAGGACGGCCAGACGGTCTTCCGTTGGGCCGTCTGGGAAATGGCGAAGGTTGCGCAGCAAGCCCTCGACGCCGCAGGAATTGAAGCCTCGGATCTGGCAGCGTTTGTCCCCCACCAGGCGAACATGCGGATCATCGATGAAATGGTCAAGAAGCTCAAACTTCCCGAAACCGTGGTGGTTGCACGGGACATCGCTGATGCGGGAAACACTTCTGCCGCCTCCATTCCACTGGCCACGCACCGACTCCTCAAGGAGAACCCTGCGCTCAGCGGTGGCCTTGCCCTGCAGATCGGCTTCGGTGCCGGTCTTGTGTTTGGTGCCCAGGTAATCGTTCTTCCGTAGTTTCGGACCGCGCCTACCTTTCAATTGAATAGTGCTTTGAAACCCAAGCCGTAACCGCGGTTTGCCCCCATTTCCGGCAATAGCCGGCACAACAAGAAAAGGAGCCAACAATGGCTAGCAACGAAGAAATCCTGGCCGGCCTGGCTGAAATCGTGAACGAAGAGACCGGCCTCGCCACTGAAGCCGTGGAGCTGGACAAGTCCTTCACCGAGGACCTGGACATCGACTCCATCTCCATGATGACCATCGTCGTCAACGCTGAAGAGAAGTTCGGCGTCCGCATCCCGGACGAAGAGGTCAAGAACCTCAAGACTGTCGGCGACGCCGTCAACTTCATCTCGAACGCACAGGTCTAGCCTGGCCTCAACTGTGCCGGACTTCGGGTGCGCCCTGTTGCATCCGAAGCCCGGCACAGCTGCTTTATCTCCCAAAGTTTTTTCCTGCCTCCCCAGTGAGAACAGCACGTGGGTTGGCTGATCCGACAGAGAGTGATCGCATGGCACGCAAAGTAGTCATAACCGGTCTGGGCGCCACAACGCCCATCGGCGGCGACGTCCCCACGATGTGGAAGAACGCGCTCAAAGGGGTCTCCGGTGCCCACACACTCGAGGACGAGTGGGTTGCCAAGTATGACCTTCCGGTCCACTTTGCCGCCCGGTGCTCGACGCCGGCCCTCGAGGTTCTGAGCCGCGTTGAAGCCAAGCGCATGGACCCGTCCACGCAGTTCGGTGTCATTGCTGCCCGCGAGGCCTGGGCAGACTCCGGTATCACCGAAATCGACCACGACCGCCTTGCCGTGGCTTTCGCCACCGGCATCGGCGGCGTCTGGACGCTCCTGGACGCTTGGGACACGCTGAGGGAAAAGGGCCCCCGCCGGGTTCTGCCCATGACGGTCCCGATGCTCATGCCGAACGGCGTCGCTGCTGCGGTCAGCCTTGACCTCGGCGCCCGCGCCGGTGCGCACACCCCGGTTTCTGCTTGCGCTTCCGGCACCGAAGCGATGCACCTCGGCCTGGATCTCATCCGCTCGGGCAAGGCCGACGTCGTCGTGTGCGGTGGTGCCGAAGCCGCCATCCACCCGATGCCCCTCGCCGCGTTTTCCTCGATGCAGGCCCTCTCCCGCCGCAATGACGATCCCGAGCACGCTTCGCGGCCGTATGACCGCGACCGCGACGGCTTCGT
This sequence comes from Arthrobacter sp. SE2, assembly GCF_058244265.1. Taxonomy (NCBI): domain Bacteria; kingdom Bacillati; phylum Actinomycetota; class Actinomycetes; order Micrococcales; family Micrococcaceae; genus Arthrobacter; species Arthrobacter sp. SE2. The sequence continues at coordinate 5,023 of NZ_JBZAYA010000001.1, forward strand.
CATGGGTGAAGGCGCCGGCGCCCTGGTCCTGGAAGCCGAAGAGCACGCGATCGCCCGCGGTGCGCGCATCTACGCTGAGCTCGCCGGTACTTCGGTCACAGCTGACGCCTACCACATCACGGCACCGGACCCGGAAGGCCTGGGCGCTATCCGCGCTTTGAAGGCTGCCATGTTCGACGGCCGCATCCAGGCTGAGGACGTCGTCCACGTCAACGCCCACGCCACCTCGACGCCCGTGGGTGACAAGCCTGAGTACACTGCCCTCCGTGCCGCCCTTGGCGCCCACGTCGACAATGTGGCGGTCTCTGCCACCAAGTCGCAGATGGGGCACCTGTTGGGCGCTTCAGGTGCCGTAGAAGCAGTGCTCACGGTTCTTGCCGTCTACGAACGCCAGGCTCCGTTGACCATCAACCTTGAGAACCAGGATCCGGAGATCCCGCTCGACGTCGTCACTTCGGCACGCACTTTGCCCGCCGGTGACATCGTCGCCTTGAGCAACTCCTTCGGTTTCGGCGGCCACAACGCCGTCATCGCCATCCGCAACGTCTGACAGTCGCCGCAGTTTCGAGGCACAAGCCAGGCACAAGAGGAGGGCCCCACCGCGGTGGGGCCCTCCTCTTTGCTATGGAAAACTGTCTCGGTACTTTGTTCCCTAACCGACTTGGTGCAGCCAGCGCACAGGGGCGCCTTCAGCGGCATGCCGGAAGGGCTCGAGCTCTTCGTCCCAGGCCTCGCCGAGCGCCAAGGAAAGCTCATGGTAGACGGCGGCAGGATCTCCCGCCCCCGACTCGTAGGCATAGCGGATGCGGTCTTCAGTCACCATGATGTTGCCGTGGACATCGGTGACGGCATGGAAAATACCCAGCTCCGGTGTGTGCGACCAACGCGCGCCGTCCACGCCTTGGCTCGGCTCCTCCGTGACTTCGTAGCGAAGGTGTGCCCACCCACGCAGCGCCGAAGCCAATTGGGCACCCGTTCCAGGGACTCCTGCCCAAGAGAGCTCGGCGCGGAACATTCCGGGAGCGGCAGGTTGAGGGGTCCACTCAAGATCGGTCCGCTTGTCAACGACCGATCCGATGGCCCACTCAACGTGAGGGCACAACGCGGTAGGGGCCGAATGCACAAACAAGACACCGCGGGTTATTGCAACAGACATTCCATCCTCCATAGCTGTAGGTACGTCTTCCCCAACGACCTCTGCCTGGATGGAAATTTGTTGCGCGGGTGCCGCGCCCTTCCGGTTTCCCTACCTATCTATGATTTTTTCCGCAGCGGAAGAACATTCAAGTTTAGGTTGAAAGTTCCCCCACAGTGCTTTCATTTTGCCGTACGGACCGGAATTACGCCAGTGCGATTCATGGACGGGCGGATTTCCTCCCTTGGGACTCCTCGAAGTGTCGCACGGTTTCGGGTCCTTAAGCACGGGGGTGGGCTTGTTGATAGCTCTTGCGAAGCCGGTCCACCGATACATGGGTGTAAATCTGGGTTGTTGCGAGGCTGCTGTGTCCCAGAATTTCCTGCACGGCGCGCAGGTCCGCGCCGCCGTCGAGCAAATGGGTTGCGGCAGTGTGGCGCAGGGCGTGGGGGCCGGTTGCCGCGGTATCCCCCAGGGCTGCCAGCAGGTCGTTCACCACGCTGCGGGCCTGGCGCTGATCGATGCGGTTGCCCCTTGAACTGAGAAAGAGCGCCGGTCCGCTACGCTCGCTTGCGAGCCGTGGACGGCCGCGGCGGAGCCAGTCGTCGACGGCGAGCGCAGCCGGGACCCCGTAGGGCACCGTCCGTTCCTTGTTGCCCTTGCCGAGCACGCGAAGAGTTCGGCGATCCGAATCGAGATCACCGATGTCCAGGCCGGCGAGCTCGCCGACACGGATCCCCGTGGCGTAGAGCAATTCGACGACCGCGCGGTTTCTCAACGGCATCGGAGAGCCATCTGAAGCTGCCTCTGACAGGTTTTCGAAGATCCTGGAGACCTGCTGTTGGTGAAGGACTCCAGGGAGCGCGTGGTCCCGTTTGGGGGCTTGGAGGCGGATGGCAGGGTCTGAGGCGATGAGTTCTTCCTGCAGGGCCCAGGAGGTGAATGCGCGGGCCGTCGCGGCATGCCGGGCGAGTGTTGCCCTGGACTTGCCGGATTCGCTTTGTGCCCCCAGCCAACGCCGGAGGGTGCCGAGTTCCAGATCTGGGAGCTGCTCTACGCCCTCCGCCACAGCAAAGCGCAGCAGGCTCTCGACGTCTGCGATGTATGCCCGCACAGTGTGGGCGGACCTGGCACGTTCGCCCTCGAGGTAACGCCGGAAGTCCTGAACGGACCCGGCGAGTGCTTCGGGGAGCGGTTTCTCTTGCACCCTTCCACTGTGCCAGCCGCGGGGCCCTATGGTTGACATCGCCACGTTCGGCCATCTTCACCTATGGGCGATGGACCTGTAAATCCTGTAGTACTGCCACAGGAGCAACCCCTGCCAGACCGCGAAAAGAACCCAAAGCCATACCGGGCCAGGGCCGCCCTGGACGAACAGGACGGCTCCCACGATCAGAAAGAGACCGATTTGCTGTCCAATCACGAACCTCGCGGGCTGCGTCCTTGACTTCATAGTCACTTCGGCTCCTTTGCTGAAACGACGGAAGGACGGTCCCCCATATCGCCCCAAGTGACGCTACGCCAACTTCCAGTTAACTGATAGTCGACCGTCAATTAGGTTGCGAATTTGAGACCCCGAACCAGGCTCAGCCTGCCATCCAGTCCCAAACTCAACCATGCTTCCCCGACCTTTTCCACGCGCCGCTCACTGATACCGCCAAGCCAAACAGGCCAAGGCGTCCAAGACCTGCCCTGACGGACTCGGGGCTGAGTCCTGCCACGACCGCGAGCTTCTCCACCGAGCTCGTCGAGCGGATGGGCAGCGCGTCGAGCAGAATCAGGTCCTCGAGGGTGAGCCCATCGTGGTCCGAGGCAGCCGTTTCCTTGTCCCCGACGAGCCCCTCACCGCTCGACCCCGCCAGTTCAGCGATCTCTCCGACATCCGTGACACAGACAGCTCCGCCATCGCGGAGGAGTCGATGGCAGCCCGCAGAGTTCGCGCTGTGGATGGACCCCGGGACCGCGGCGACCGACCTGCCGATGGACTCAGCATGATGGGCTGTATTCAGGGCACCGGAACGCCATCGCGCTTCCACCACCACCGTCACGGCTGCCAAGGCGGCGATAATCCTGTTCCGCTGGAGGAACCGGTAACGAGTGGGCGCCGAGCCCGGAGGAACCTCCGCGATGACCGCCCCTTGGTTTGCCACGGCACGAAGCAGATCCTCATTTCCGGAGGGATAGTATCGGTCAACTCCCCCTGCCATCACTGCGATGGTCGGCATGTCGTTTGTCCCCCCGGCCAAGGCCCCTCGGTGTGCATGTGCGTCGATCCCGTAGGCCCCTCCGGACACGACCGTGAAGCCGCGCTGACCCAGCCCGTAGGCGAAATCACCCGTTACCGAGGACCCGTAGCTTGTGCTGTCCCGTGAGCCGACAAGGGCGACGACCCGCCGTACGGGTGGGAACTCTAATTCGTGCCCGCGCCACCACAAACACAACGGTTCATGAAGGCCCAGATCTGCCAATTGTGCAGGCCACAGCGGGTCCCCAGGGATGATCATGCGACCACCCAGGCGTTGCATCGTGGCAAGGTCCCGTTCCGGGGCAAGGTCCGGGATCCGGGGCGCCCACCGGCGCAACGCAGCGGCCAATCCGCCCCCTGCAGAAGAAACCCCGCTGTCAAGCAACAAGGAACCCACTTCCTGCTCAAGCCCGGGTCCGGGAGCGAGTTCGCCGGTCGCTATTCTGAGGCCGTCAACGGCCCCGGAAACCTGGACCAGCGCGAGCCCGGCCGCATCTTGCGGTTCCATCAGCCGTGATAGCGCTGCCCGGGCAAGTCGCTCCCTTTTCCGGTCCGGAGCGTCCGGGGTGAGCTGCTGGCCGTGTTCAGTCATGGCGTGTCCTTTCATGCGGCCGCAACCGCCTGCCGCAAGCCGAGGGCCTGCCCGATGTCGTCGCTGTGGGGTTGGTCCCTGTGGCCCAGGTCCGCGAGGGTCCACGCGAGACGCAGGACGCGGTCGTAGCCCCTTGCGGTGAGGATTCCACGCTCCAGGGAAGCGTCAAGAATCTTCGTGGTCGCGGAAGGGAGACGCAGTTCGCCGCGCAGTACACGCCCGGGAACCTGCGAGTTGGTTTCCATGCCGAAACTCCCCAGGCGTTCACGTTGCCGTGACCGGGCGGCATGGACCCTCCTGGCGACCGTGGCTGTGTCCTCCTCCGCGCCGGATTGCCCAAAGTCCGCGAGGGATACACGTTCCACCTGGAGCTGGATGTCCACTCTGTCCAGCAAGGGCCCAGACATGCGCCCGAAGTAGCGGCGCCGCATCACCGGAGTGCAGGTGCAGTCGACTCCCTTCCCCGTGGCCTTCCCGCAAGGGCAAGGATTCGCCGCGAGGACCAGCTGGAAACGGGCCGGATATGCAGCGGTGCCGGCGGAGCGGTGAATGACCAGTTCTCCACTCTCCAGAGGTTGCCGCAGGGCGTCCAGGACCCGGCGTTCGTACTCGGGTGCCTCGTCCAGGAACAAGACGCCACGGTGCGCCCGTGAGGCCGCCCCGGGCCGCGGCAGGCCGGAACCACCGCCGATGATTGCTGCGGCGGTCGCACTGTGATGGGGATTCTCAAAGGGCGGGCGGCGCAAGAGTTGTACCGAGTCGACATGGACGGCCGAAAGCGAATGGATCGCCGTGACTTCCATGGCTTCCCGGTCCCCTAAATCCGGCAAGAGTCCCGGGAGCCGCTCGGCAAGCATCGTCTTGCCCGCACCGGGAGGACCGCAAAGCAGCACATGATGTGCCCCGGCCGCGGCAACCTCCAAAGCACGGCGGGCATCGCCCTGCCCCGAGACATCACAAAGATCCGGAACAACCGCGGCTCCGACGTCCTGATCCCCCGCAACGTCACCGTCGGCCGGGTCATAATCCAGGGCCAGGTCCTGCGGATCGGCCCCGAGATCAAACGCAAGTCGGGCCAGGGTCTTGTAGCCACGAACCACCGCCCCGGGAACCAACTCTGCCTCGGCGACGTTGGCCTGGGCCACAACAATCTCGGGGTGGCCTGCCTGAACAGCCGCCATGACCGCCGGCAAGATGCCGCGAACCGGCCTCAACCGGCCATCCAGTCCCAACTCGGAGATGAAGACCGTGCCTTCGGTGGAACGGATATCACCAGCAGCGCGCAACACTGCCATGGTGATCGCGAGGTCGAAACCCGAGCCACGCTTCGGCAGCGAGGCCGGAATCAGGTTTGCAGTGATCTTTCGACGACTCAACGGAATGCCGGAATTCTGCGCCGCGGAACGAATGCGCTCCTTCGCTTCGTTCAGGGAAGCATCCGGAAGCCCCAGGATCACGAAATTGGGGAGCGTTTGGCCGATATCTGCTTCGACCTCCACGATGTAGCCATTCAAGCCCAGCAGCGCAACAGAGTAGCTACGGCCCACGCCCACCTAGCCCACACCCCTGAGGTGTTCGAGCTGTGGCTCGCCCACGCCGTCGTCGACGATTCCCACGACATCCACCCGGCGGCGCACGGCGCGATGCTCGTGATCACGGCACCAGGAAAGGGCCAGACGATGGAGCCGGGCGAGTTTGGCGGCGCCGACCGCTTCGAATGGGTGCCCGTAGGCCAGGTTCTTCCGGGTCTTGACCTCGGCAATCACCAAGGTGTCGCCGTCGAGCGCCACGATGTCGATCTCGCCCTCGGAACATCTCCAATTGCGGTCCACAATCCGCATTCCCTGCGTTTCAAGGAAGGCTACGGCCAACGTTTCACCGTGCCGGCCCAGCAAGTCTTTGGCTTTCATGACCACCTCCGCTTCCAGCCTGGAGGAGCGGAGAATCCGAAGACAGGGGGCAGTTTGGCTATGTGGGAAACTCCGTCAGTCAGACGGTGTGGAGGAGAAGTTGGCGGACTTTTCCTAGTGGCGGGCTTTCCTAGTTGCCCAGGTTGCCCAGATCGCCTAGGTCGCCGTCCTTGGGCAGGGAAAGTTCCTCGTTGCGAGGCAGTTCTTCGACGTTGACGTCCTTGAACGTAATAACCCGGACATTCTTCACGAAACGCGCCGAACGGTAGACGTCCCAAACCCAGGCGTCCTGGAGGGTGAGGTCGAAATAGACCTCGCCATCGGCACTGCGTGCCTGCAGGTCAACGTGGTTTGCAAGATAGAACCGGCGTTCGGTCTCGACAACGTAGCTGAACAAACCAACGACGTCGCGGTATTCGCGGTAGAGCTGGAGCTCCATGTCGGTTTCGTAGTTCTCAAGATCCTCGGCACTCATAGATCCATCTTGCACCATAGAGGGCGCACACGCCGCCACGGTTGGGCGGACGGCAGCCAGGACCAGGAAAAGCGGAGGCTAGACCAGGTTCCAGCTGGTCCGGTGGTACGGCGTGGGACCCAACGATCTGATGGCATCGCGGTGGAAAGACGTGGCGTATCCCTTGTTCTCGTTCCAGCCGAAAGCTGGATATTCCTCGTGCAGCTCAATCATGATGCGGTCCCTGGCCACCTTGGCCAGTACACTTGCCGCCGCCACGCTGAGGCAGCTCATGTCCGCTTTCACCCGGGTGTGCACCGGGGCCTCACAAGCAGGACCAGCCATCTCGACGTCGAACAAGGAACCCTGGGTCTGGGGCGAGAGCCAGTTGTGGCTCCCGTCCAGCAGGACGAGGTCCGGATGCACGCCCGAGGCGAGAATCTCGAACCAGGCGCGTGTTCCGGCAAGGCGCAAGGCGCCCACAATGCCCAGCGCATCGATCTCCGCTGAACTTGCGTGGCCCACTGCGGAGCCAACCGCCCATTCGCGTACCAGCGGTTCCAACCGCTCGCGGTCCTCGGGCTTGAGAAGCTTGCTGTCGCGGACATCGGCGAGCAGGCCGTGGTCACGGAGATCGACGACGGCGATCCCCACCGACACCGGCCCGGCGAGGGCTCCGCGGCCTACTTCGTCGACACCGGCCAGAAGCGTGACCCCCGGAGACAGGAACCCCCGTTCGACGTCCAGGGTCGGAAAATCCGGAGCGTGCTTGGTCCGCGCAGCGGGTTTCCGCTGCGCTCGAACCGGAGCTGCCGCTCGTGTCCCCGCTGGAACCATCATTTGCCTGCTGGAGCCGTTGGTGTAGCCGTGTTCTGGGGCGACGGCGCGGGAACGTTGCGGAAGACCTCGGAGTGGTTGTCAAGGATCTGCCAACGGTTGATGGGCCAGGCGATAACCGTGGCTTTGCCTTCGACGTCGGAGATGTCGATGAAACCACCATTGACTGATTGGTGTTCGCGGGAGTCCGCCGAGTTATTGCGGTTGTCGCCCATAACCCAAATTTTGCCCGCAGGGACCACCACATCGAAAGACTTGGCCATGGGAACCTGGGCAGGATTGATGTAGCTCTCGTTGAGGACGGTGCCATTGACGCTGACCCGCGCTGAACTGTCGCAGCAGGAGACCCTGTCCCCCGGCAGGCCGATCACGCGCTTGACGAGGTGCTGATTGGTCTCGTCCGGAAGCAGTCCGACGAAGACGAGACCGTCCTGGAACCATTTGAAGGGCCCGGGCGTCGCCTTCTGCGTGGGCGGAAGCCATCCTTGAGCGTCCTTGAAGACCACGATGTCGCCGCGCTCCAGTGCGAAAGGTTGCGGGACCAGCAGGTTCACGAAGATCCGGTCGTCAACGTCAAGGGTGTTGACCATTGACTCCGAGGGAATGAAGAAGGCACGGAACAGGAAGGTTTTGATCAGGAAGGACAAGACGATCGCGATGACCACCACGGTGCCGATCTCCCTCAGCCAGCCGAGGAACGGACTGCCGTGGGTTTTGCCGGCAGTTTCGGACCGATCGCTTTCGCCCGATTCCAGCCGCGGATCCCGCCGTGCAGCGCGGCGCGGAGACTCCTGCTCCTCAGGCTGGACCGCCGTCGGAGCCGTCGCGCTCCCCGGTGCCGGATCGACGTCGTCCGCTGTAAGATCCATGGCGGGAGCGGACGGTCCGTCCAAGGGCCGGGCGTCGCCGTCGTGCCGTTCCGGCTTCCCGGGAGTTGTCTCGGGCATCTATTGTCCGTTCTTCGAGGTTGTACCGGCCTGCGCAGGGCGAGGCAGTTCTGCAAATCTATCAAGCGGCCAGATAATCCGGACCGGACGCCCGATGACACGCTCCAGCGGCACCATTCCTCCGCCGGGTGCACCCAGAAGGCTGCGCGAATCGGCCGATCGTGAACGGTGGTCCCCCATGAGCCACAATCGGTCACTCGGAACGACGACGTCGAACCTCTGCTCGCTCGGCGTGTCGCCGGGATACAGATAGGGTTCCTCAAGCGGCTGACCGTTGACTGTGAGTTTGCCATCGGTGCCACAACAAACGACGTGGTCGCCGGGAAGCCCGATGACGCGCTTTACGTATGTCGTGTCACTTCCCGTCAGGCCCAGCCAGTGGCCAGTGGCGGCCACCGCGTCGGCAAGCGGTCCTTTGCCGCTGTTCAGCGGAGCAAAGGTTCCCCTGCCGTCGAAGACCACGATGTCTCCACGGCGAATAGGGCCTGCGGCGAAATCAGTCCGGGACACAAGGATGCGGTCTCCAGTACCCAGGATCGGCTCCATGGACTCAGAGGGTATGAAGTAGACGTCGAGCCACAACGACCGGACAAGCCCACTGATAGCAACGGCCAGGACAAGTGCGAGCAAAACAAAACGCCAGCCCTGTTTCCGGGGCTGGCGTTTTGCGTGGTCCATGATTCGTTTCCTGTTGCGTTGCGGATTTCTCCGGCGCAGGCCGGACACGAATCCAGGACCCGCTGTTGGTCGAAAGACCTACTTGCCGGTGGCGAAGTCGCGCTTTTCCTTGATCTTCGCAGCCTTGCCGCGCAGTGCGCGCATGTAGTAGAGCTTGGCGCGGCGGACGTCACCCTTGGTGACGACCTCGATCTTGTCGATGATCGGGGAGTGCACCGGGAAGGTACGCTCTACGCCGACACCGAAGGAGACCTTGCGGACCGTGAAGGTTTCGCGAACGCCGTCACCCTGGCGGCCCAGGACGAAGCCTTGGAAAACCTGGACACGGGAGTTCTTGCCTTCGATGATGTTCACGTGAACCTTGATGGTGTCACCCGCGCGGAACTCGGGAACATCGTTACGCAGCGAAGCTGCATCTACGTTATCGAGGATATGCATTAATCCACTCCTGGTGAACGCCACAGGTCATCCACTTTGGGTCACGGCGGGCAAGCCGGGGCGCAAGGCCGTCCGGAAATTACCGCCGAAGATTTTCAAGTCCGGTACCGCCACTGATTGGCGGTTCCGGGTTGTCAGGCTGTTGGTGACGCTCCCCCTGTGGCAGGCGCGAACCCAGTAGACACAAGGGTTAATTCTGCCACAACCCGGGAGTTCCGGCCAATCCCGCGAATGCGGCCCGGTTGTTGCGCTCGAGCGGTGGATAAGACTGCCCGACGGCGGCGGGCTCAGTCCGGGAGGTCGGCGTCCGGGCGGCGCCGCAACCGGCCGTCGACGACGTCGTACCCGAGTTCCCCGAAAACGGTGCGGTCCGCACGTGTCAGGCGGCCGGCGTCGAACTCTTCGAGCAGGTCCGGGCGGCGTTCCGCCGTGCGCCGGAACTGTTCGTGGCGGCGCCACTGGGCGATCTTGCCGTGGTTGCCGCTCAGAAGGACGGCGGGCACGTCACGATCGCGCCATGACGAGGGTTTCGTGTAGACGGGGTACTCGAGCAAGCCGTCCGAATGGGATTCCTCCACCAACGATTCGGGATTGCCGACGACGCCCGGAAGCAATCGCCCAATGGCTTCGACCATGGCCAGGACTGCAACCTCGCCGCCGTTGAGGACGTAGTCGCCCAGACTGACCGGGCGGACGGTGAAGTGGCCTGCCGCCCATTCCATGACACGCTCGTCGATGCCTTCATAGCGGCCGCAGGCGAAAACGAGCCGATCTTCCTCGGCGAGCTCATAGGCAAGGGCCTGGTTGAAGCGCTCCCCCGCGGGCGACGGGACGATCAGGACCGGCTTCGTCGTCGGACCGTCCGATGTGCCCTCAGCTTCGGGACTTCCGGCTTCGGCACTTGCTGCAGAGGCAATGGATTCCAAGGCCTGGGCCCAAGGCTCGGGTTTCATGACCATGCCCGCACCGCCACCGTACGGAGTGTCATCCACCGTGCGGTGCTTGTCCGTAGTGAAGGTCCTCAAGTCATGGACATTCAGCTCCAGAAGCCCATCCTGACGGGCCTTGCCTATGAGGGAAAGCTCGAGTGGCGCCAAGTACTCGGGAAAGATACTGACGACGTCGATGCGCATTTAGGCGTCATCCTTGGTTTCAGCGTCGTCCTCTTCCGTATCGGAGGCGGAAGCATCGGTGTTCAGTTCGAAGAGGCCCGGCGGAGGGGTGAGCAGAACGTAGCCGTCCTCGACGTTGACCTCGGGCACGATCTCTTCGACGAAAGGCACCAGGATTTCCTTGCCGTCAGCGTCTTTAATGACCAGCAGATCCTGGACGGGCATGGTGTTGAGTGCAGTCACTTTACCTACGACCTGCGAGCCGACACGGACCTCAAGACCGACGAGCTCATGCTCGTACCAGCCTTCGTCGTCGTCCTCTTCCAGCTCTTCCGTCTCGATGAACAGCTTCGCCCCGCGGATTTCCTCTGCCTGGTTGCGCGTGGAGATCTCTTCGAAACCGAGCAACAGGATGTCCTTGTTCCACCGCGCGCTGGTGATGGTCAAGGGACCGGCCTTTGCGGGCTCCACCACAAATTCGGTCCCCGGGACGAAACGATCGCCGGGGGCATCGGTGAGCACCTGGACGGTGACTTCGCCGCGGATTCCGTGGGGCTTGCCGATTCGGGCAACCTGGAGCTGCATGGGGTTCCTCTGATTTCTTCGCTGGGCCGGCTTAGGGACCAAGGCTGGGGGTTTGCTCGTAAAACAATCCGGCCCCTCCACCATAATCTGGTGAAGGGGCCGGATTTAAGACAAGTATTGCTGAGCGCGTTACCGGCGACGGTCGGTGTCGACGACGTCGACCCGGACCTGCTCGCCGCCCGCCAATGCCGCAATCACAGTGCGCAAAGCGCGTGCGGTGCGACCTTGGCGGCCGATCACCCGTCCGAGGTCGTCCTGGTGAACACGCACCTCGAGGGATTCCCCGCGGCGGTTGTTCTTGGCACTGACCTTGACGTCCTCAGGGCTGTCAACGATCCCACGGACCAGGTGCTCGAGCGCTTCTGCCAGCAATTTACTCAGCCTCGGTGGTCTCTGCTTCAGCGTCAGCGGGAGCTTCAGTTGCTTCCGACTGCTTGGCCTTCTTGGTGATGGCTTCCGGGATGATGACGGAACCCTTCTCCGGTGCAACGAAAGCAGGCTTGGCGACCTTGGTCTTCAGCGTGCCTTCCTGGCCCGGGAGACCCTTGAACTTCTGCCAGTCACCAGTGATCTTGAGGATCGCGGCAACCTGCTCGGTCGGCTGGGCGCCGACGGACAGCCAGTACTGTGCACGCTCGGAGACGACCTCGATGTACGAGGGCTCTTCGGTGGGGTGGTACTTGCCGATTTCTTCAATCGCACGGCCATCGCGCTTGGCGCGGGAGTCCATGACGACGATGCGGTAGTACGGTGCGCGCATCTTACCGAAGCGCTTAAGGCGAATCTTTACGGCCACTTTTGTGGTCACTCCTGTTTCTGAAACGGGGTTGAGCCCGTCGTTCTGCACCCGTGGGGCGGGCCATACTTGAGGGTTCCAAGGACAAGATGCACACACGGAGAGAGGGGCCGTGCGGATCGAGTACCTGTCCATTGTGCCAGATGGCGGACAGTATTTCGAACGCGCGGTCCGTGCGGCCGGTTTACTGCGGGGTTACTCGCCCGCGGACCAGACGTAGAGACCGGCCCGCTCCGCCTTTTCGACGTCGCTCGCGAGGGCCGCCAACTGCTGGACGTACAGACGGGACTGTTGGGCATCAAAGGGCATGTCCTCTTGGGCCGCCCAGCTTTCGGCGACGTCGTCGAGGACGTTTCCCTCCCCTTCGGTCTCGTAGCTGAGGAGCTCGGACAGGGCGCGCACCATGGCTTCGGGGACGCCGAGCAAGGCGTCGCTGGTGACGTCCACCAAAGAAAGCTCATAGTCGGCCCCGCCTGCATGCACGGCGGTCCCGGCGAGGTCGCCGAGCTGTTCTACTTCGAAATCGCTGATTCCCGGGATCCGTAATGCAGCGCCGGATACGTCGCTGCCCTTCTCCAGGGCAGCGGCCCTCTTGAGTGCTTCATCGTGGGTGGCAACAAAGATTTCAGCAAAGCCCATGGAAAGTACTCTCATTCGTTCGTGCCAACGGAGCTGCGGCGCGGCGGCCGATATGCGCCACACCGTCGGATCAAGCGTAGCGGACGGCGACCCGCAGCCGGTTGCGCCACGGGTCCTCGAAGCGCAGCTCCTGGCCCGTGTGGTGGGACGCAATACCGGCAACCTTGAGGCGGTCCGCGAGCGCGCCGACGTCGTCTCCTGACGGCACCTCGATGACAACCTCGCCGAGGCCGAGTGTGTCCTTGCGCGGACCTGCACCGCGGCTGTTCCAGACGTTCATGGCCATGTGGTGGTGGTAGCCGCCCGCGGAGACAAACAACGCCTGCCCGTGCCACCCGGCGGTCTGTTCGAAGCCCAGGGTGTCGACGTAGAAATCATGGGCGGTCCGCACGTCGCCCACCTGGAGGTGGACATGCCCGACGCCGGCGCCCGCCTCATGCTGGCCCGCCACCGCGGCTTCGCTCAGGTATTGCTGGAGGTAGCGCTGCGGCGGGAGCGGCAGGCTGTCCATGACGACCGAACTGCCGTTCCACTCCCAGCCTTCGCGGGGTTTGTCGTAGTAGAGCTCAATGCCGTTGCCCTCAGGGTCGGTGAAGTAGAAGGCCTCGCTGACCAGGTGGTCCGCACTGCCGACGAAAGCGTGGGGCTCGTATTGCGCGGCCGAGGCAACAGTTGCGGCGAGCGAGGATTGGTCTTCGAACAGCAGAGCTGTGTGGAACAGTCCGGCCTCACCGCGACCCGGAATCTGGAGCCCGGAGGCCGGCGCGAGGTGCACCAACGGCTTGCCGAGCCTGCCGAAGTAGAGCCCGCCATCCTGTTCGGCGACCACGTCCAGCCCTAGCGCCCGCTGGTAGTAGTCGCCCATGAGCTTCATGTCCCCCACTTTGAGCATGACGGTACCCATGGTGAGTTCGGCAGGAAGGAGATCCTGGCTGGATGTGATGGTCATGTGAAACTCCCGGCTTTTTGTGGTGCCGCCCTTCGGCAACCTCTATCTATCTAAATTACTTGAAGCTTCAATTTATTCCTAATGCCCGGCGCTTCCTGAAATATGTCCCCTCAGCACGGTGCATTGCGGATTCAGCACCACCTCAAGGGACGCACGGGGATCGTTTGCGTAGAGCACGACGTCGGCACTGGCACCTTCGCTGATGCCGTCGGCACCCAGCCACTCGCGGGCGGACCAGCACGCGGCATCGAGGGCGGCGGCCGCCGGAAGGCCCGCGCGATGCAGTTCCAGGATTTCCTCGCCGATCCGGCCGTGCTTGATGACGCTGCCGGCGTCGGTCCCGGCGTACACCCGCACTCCGGCGTCGAATGCCTCGGCGACGCGTTCATGCCTGCGCTCCCACAGCCTGGTCATGTGGGCGGCGTATCGCGGGAACTTCGCTTCCGCCTGCTTCGCGATGTCCGGAAAGGTCGCAATGTTGATGAGGGTGGGGACAATCGGCACATCCTGGTCCAGCAGCCGGGGAATATGGTGCGGCAGGAGGCCGGTGGCGTGCTCGATGCAGTCGATGCCGGCGTCGAGCATGTCGTCGATAGTCCCTTCGGCGAAGCAATGGGCAGTCACCCTGGCTCCCTCGGCATGTGCTGCCGCGACCGCGTCCTTGACGATGGCGGCCGGAAAGGACGGGCCGAGATCCCCGGCGGAACGGTCGATCCAGTCCCCGACGATCTTGACCCAGCCATCTCCGGACCGCGCCTGTTTGCGCACCGCCTCCACCAGATCCTCCGGCTCGACTTCTTCGGCCAGTCCGGGGATGTACCGGCGTTGCCTGGCAATGTGCCTGCCTGCGCGGATGATCCTGGGCATGTCCGTCCGGCGCTGCAGCCAGCGCGTGTCGCTTGCGGATCCGGCGTCGCGGATCAAGAGCGTTCCGGCGTTCCGGTCCGCCGTCGCCTGCAGGCGCGCAGTCTCGTCGTCGACGGCCCCGCCCTTGCCCAAGCCAACATGGCAGTGCGCGTCGACAAGGCCGGGCAGCACCCATCCGGCCAGGACGACGTCCGGTGCGGCAGCAGGCCGCAGAAAGGTCAGCCGTCCGTCGACCGACCAGAGGCCACGCCGTTCCTCCTCCGGCCCGGTGAGCACGGTGCCGCTGAACTCGATGATTTCCGCCATGATTCCACCCTAGACTCCGACGCCGTCGCCGGCCCCGTCACATCTGTCCTGGTCACATCTGTCTCAGGAGCTCTCTGCTGTGGTAGCTTCGTCTACGACCACACGGGGGCCCTTGCAAGGGCTGAGATCAGGCTGACGCAGCCTGCGACCGTTGAACCTGTCCGGGTAATGCCGGCGAAGGAAGTGAGTAATCCTTTGAGCACCAAAGAAGCACAGCTGAGCCCTATCCAAAACGGATCGGCCCAAGAGGTGACACAATCCCTCAAGTCGCATTCCCTCGCGTTCCTGGAGGATGCCGGGACGGGAATCCGGGTTCCGGTGACTGAAATCGCCCTGGAGCCGTCCCCCAACGGCGAGGCCAACACGCCTTTCCAGGTGTACCGCACCGCAGGGCCAGGGAGCGATCCCGTGGTCGGCCTCGAGCCGTTCCGCAGCGAGTGGATCGAAGCCCGCTGCGACACTGAGGCCTACAGCGGCCGCGAACGGAACCTGCTCGACGACGGCAAGTCGGCCGTACGCCGCGGCGCCGCCTCAGCGGAGTGGAAGGGTGCACAGCCGGTGCCCCGCCGCGCCGTCGACGGCAAGACCGTGACGCAGATGCACTACGCCAAGCAGGGCATCGTGACGCCCGAAATGCAGTTCGTGGCACTTCGCGAAAACTGCGATGTGGAACTCGTCCGCAGCGAGGTCGCGGCCGGCCGGGCCATCATCCCCAAGAACATCAACCACCCCGAATCCGAGCCGATGATCATCGGCAAGGCGTTCCTCGTGAAGATCAACGCCAATATCGGCAACTCGGCCGTCACCAGCTCCATCGCCGAAGAGGTGGACAAGTTGCAGTGGGCCACGCAATGGGGCGCCGACACCGTGATGGACCTGTCCACGGGTGACGACATCCACACCACCCGAGAATGGATCATCCGCAACTCCCCCGTGCCGATCGGTACCGTGCCTATTTACCAGGCCCTCGAGAAGGTCAACGGTGAAGCCAACAAGCTCAATTGGGAGATCTTCCGCGACACTGTCATTGAACAATGCGAGCAGGGCGTGGACTACATGACCATCCACGCCGGCGTGTTGCTGCGGTACGTGCCACTCACCGCGAACCGCGTGACGGGCATCGTTTCCCGTGGCGGCTCCATCATGGCCGGCTGGTGCCTGGCGCACCACGAGGAAAACTTCCTCTACACCCACTTCGACGAACTCTGCGAAATCTTCGCCAAGTACGACGTCGCGTTCTCGCTGGGTGATGGACTGCGCCCGGGCGCGACGGCGGACGCCAACGACGCCGCGCAGTTCGCCGAGCTGGACACCTTGGCGGAGCTCACGAAGCGTGCGTGGAAGTTCGACGTACAGGTCATGGTCGAGGGCCCTGGACACATCCCGTTCCACCTCGTCCGCGAGAACGTCGAGCGGCAGCAGGAGCTGTGCGACGGCGCACCGTTCTACACCCTCGGCCCGCTCGTGACCGACGTTGCTCCGGGCTATGACCACATCACCTCGGCTATCGGCGCCACGGAGATCGCGCGCTACGGAACCGCGATGCTCTGCTACGTCACCCCGAAGGAACACCTGGGCCTGCCAAACAAGGACGACGTCAAGACTGGCGTGATCACCTACAAGATCGCGGCCCACGCAGCTGACCTTGCGAAGGGACACCCGGGCGCCCACGAACGCGACGATGCCCTGTCCAAGGCCCGCTTCGAGTTCCGCTGGCGTGACCAGTTCGCGCTGTCATTGGATCCGGTCACAGCCGAAGCGTTCCACGACGAGACTCTCCCGGCGGAACCGGCCAAGACTGCGCATTTCTGCTCCATGTGCGGACCGAAATTCTGCTCCATGCGCATCAGCCAGGACATCCGCGACGAATACGGCTCGGCGGATTCCCAGGCGGCCATCGCGGAAATGTACAGCGGGATGCGCGAAAAGAGCGAGGAGTTCCTGGCATCCGGCGGCAAGGTCTACTTGCCCGAGCTCGAGGTTCCCGCAGGAAAACGTTGAGCGAACGTCGGGAAGCCTGAACTGATCAGGAAGCTTGCACTGATCCGGCGCGGCTGACATCCGCGATGAAGGACCGGATCATCCGGTCTCCTTCAACTGAATCATGAGGCCGGTGTCCTCCAGCCGCAACGCGGTGGAGGGCACCGGTTTCCTGCAAGTAGCCGGCGATCTCTTCGTAAAGGGGTTCCCAACCACCGGTCAGGACAAGCGTGGGGACGCCGGGCACGATGTGCAGGGGCGCTTCCCACGGCGGGGCCTGGAGCCGCAGGCGTCGAGCGGTACGACGGGCCTCCGGGGTACTGAGAACGGCCGCCTCGGAAGAAAAGGCCCTGCGGACGAATTCGCGTTGATAATCGTCATCGCTGAGTTCGTGCCGGATCCGGAACAACGGCTCCATGAGTGCCCGGTAAGCCGCGGTGGCGGGCAACTCAGCCGTCAATGAAAGACAAGCCGGTTCCACCAGCACGAGGGACCGGACCAGGTCCGGCCGCTCCACCGCGGCCAACATGGCTGAAATCGCGCCTTGGGAGTGCGCTACGATATGGCCTCCACGTGCGGGGCCGGAACCTGACGCGGCCTCCCGCCCTCCGAGGCACTCCAGGATAATGTCCACGTCGGCGCCAACATCGGATTCCAAAGGCTCGGCCTGCGCATCAAAGCCGTGGCGTTTCAGGAACAGTGCATCGTACGCCAGCGCCATGCCGTGCTGTTTCGGCCACGCGGCAGCGCCGAATGTGCCTGCTCCATGGACGAACACAACGCGCTGCTTTTGCATCCCCCCAGCCTATGGCACGGGGCTGACAAGCCAACTCACTGGCAGTTAATGCCGTTCTGAGCCATCAAAACGACACCTATTGCCAGCTAGTTGGGTGAGACGGCTACTTGCCTCCGAGGAACTTGTCGAAGCCCTTGGGGAGGTTCAGCTGCGAGGGATCGAAGTCGCCGCCAGCTTGGCCGAATGCCGCGCCCGTGGGAACGGCTTTCGCCCGCTTGTTCTCGGCGTCGCGCAGTTCCTGGGCCGCCTTCGCGGGGTTTCCGGAACGGGCCTTCTTCTTGGGCGCGTTCTTGCTCGCCTTGCGGGAACCGCCACCGAGTCCGGGCATGCCAGGCATCCCGGGCATTCCGCCGCCCTGGGCCAGCTTCTTCATCATCTTCTGGGCCTGCGCGAAACGCTCCAGGAGGCCGTTGACCTCGGAGACGTGGACACCGGAACCACGGGCGATGCGGGCACGACGGGAACCGTTGATGATCTTCGGAGCCAAACGCTCATGCGGGGTCATGGAGCGGACAATTGCCTCCACGCGATCGATTTCACGCTCGTCGAACTGCTCCAGCTGCTGGCGGATGTTCTGCGCACCCGGCATCATCATGAGCATCTTCTTCATGGAGCCCATGTTGCGGATCTGCTGCATCTGGGCGAGGAAGTCGTCCAGGGTGAAGTCTTCCTGGTCGGCGAACTTCTTCGCCATCCGGGCCGCTTCATCCTTGTCCCAGTTCTTCTCGGCCTGTTCGATGAGGGTGAGAACGTCACCCATATCGAGGATGCGGGAAGCCATGCGGTCCGGGTGGAACAATTCGAAGTCGTCGAGGCCTTCGCCGGTGGACGCGAACATGACCGGCTTTCCGGTGACCGACGCTACCGAGAGGGCGGCACCACCGCGCGCGTCGCCGTCGAGCTTTGACAGTACGACACCCGTGAAGTTGACGCCTTCATCGAAGGCAACCGCCGTGTTGACGGCGTCCTGGCCGATCATGGAGTCGATCACGAACAGCACTTCGTTCGGGATGATCGCCTGGCGGATGCGGCGCGCCTGGTCCATCATTTCGGCGTCGACGCCGAGGCGTCCCGCGGTGTCGACAATCACGACGTCGTGCAGCTTTTGGCGGGCCTCGTCGACGCCGGAGCGGGCGACGGCGACCGGGTCGCCGCTGGGAACATCCAGATCCGAGGTGGTGCCGGGGTGCGGAGCGAAGACGGGGACACCGGCGCGTTCGCCGACAATTTGGAGCTGCGTCACGGCGTTGGGACGCTGGAGGTCAGCGGCCACCAGCACGGGGCTGTGGCCTTGGGCCTTGAGCCACTTGGCAAGCTTGCCGGCGAGGGTGGTCTTACCCGCACCCTGCAAGCCGGCGAGCATGATGATGGTGGGGCCGGCCTTCGCCAAGCGGATACGGCGGGTCTCGCCGCCCAGGATCTCCTGGAGTTCCTCGTTGACGATCTTCACGATCTGCTGGCTCGGGTTCAGGGCCGCGGAAACCTCGGCGCCCAGGGCGCGTTCACGGATGCGGGCTGTGAACTCGCGGACCACGGGAACGGCAACGTCGGCGTCCAAGAGGGCACGCCGGATCTCCCGGACGGTGGCGTCGACGTCGGCCTCGGTGAGGCGGCCCTTGCCACGGAGATTCTTGAAGGTTGCTGTCAACCGGTCAGAGAGTGAATTGAACACGCGCCGTGCACTTCTTTCAATGGTCTACGAATGGCGGCCGTTCCGACGCACCAATATCTTGACGATTCCTGCCCCAAACAAATCTGACTCAACTGAGGGACTCGACTATCTAGGGTACCAAGACGCGCCCGCAAGATGGCATGCTGGCACAGTGACCAGCAAAACAACAGTAAATACGTTGCTCATCCTAGGCGCCTCCGGAGATCTGACGGGACGATTGCTGTTGCCGGGCCTTGCCAGGCTCGTGGCCGGCGGGCTCGCGGACGGCCTGAAGCTTATCGGAGCCGGCTCAGACCCGTGGACACCCCAGCAATGGAGCAAACGCGTCAGTGGTGCGTTCGAGGAGGCCGCCAATGGCGCAGGCGCCGCGGGCAAGAAAGCAATCGCGGCCCTGGAGAAAAGTACTGAATACCATCAGTTGGACGTCACGGCGGATGGACAGCTCGCGACGCTCCTGGCCGGGCTCGAAGCACCAATCGCCGTCTATTTCGCTTTGCCCCCGCACATCAGCCAAAAGGCCTGCGAGGTCCTCAACGCCGGGCAGCTTCCTCCCGAAACAAGCCTGGTCATGGAGAAACCCTTCGGATCCAGTTCCGAATCCGCCCGGGAACTCAACAAGACCCTCGCCGCTTTGGTCCCGGAAGACCACATCCACCGCGTGGACCATTTCCTTGGCAAGGCCACCGTGTTCAACATCCTCGGCCTGCGCTTCGCCAACAGATTCCTGGAGCCGGTGTGGAACCGGGACCACATCGAGAAGGTGGAGATCATCTTCGACGAAGACCTCGCCCTCGAAGGGCGTGCGCGCTACTACGACGGAGCCGGCGCCCTCAAGGACATGATCCAGAGCCATTTGCTCCACATCATGGCGCTGCTGGCCATCGATGCCCCCTCCAGCATCGGCGAGCGCGATCTCCGCGACGCGATTTCAACGGTGCTGCGTGCGAGCAGCATCACCGCACCCTACAAGAAGTCCACCCGACGGGCGCGGTACACCGCCGGCCGGATCGGCGACCGGGACGTGCCGGACTATGTCGCGGAAGCGGGCGTGGACCCTGCCCGGGAAACGGAGACGCTCGCGGAAGTCGAAGTGGGAATCGACACGTGGCGCTGGAAGGGCGTCCCCTTCATCCTGCGCTCGGGAAAGGCGCTGGGTGCCGCGCGGAAAGAGGCCATTGTCACGTTCCGGCCCGTTCCGCACCTGCCGTCCGGATTCGAGGGCGTGGACTCCCCCAACCGGCTGCGCATCGGGTTCGGTCCTGACACCCTGCAGCTCGACGTCGACGTCAACGGTCCCGGAAACATCTTCACGCTCAATCGCGTGACGCTCAACGCAGAATTGAATGCTTCCGATCTGCTGCCCTACGGAGAAGTATTGGAGGGCGTCATTACCGGCGATCCCCTGCTCTCGGTCCGCGGCGACACCGCCGTCGACTGCTGGCGGATCATCGAGCCCGTGATCAAGGCCTGGGCCAAGGATTCCGTGCCGCTCGAAGAGTACGACGCCGGCGGGCCCGGTCCCGCGGACTGGCCCACCGCCGTCGGGGACTAGCCAGCCAGCCGCGCTCCTTCGGAAGCGCACACGCAAGAGGGGCCGGGTACCTTTCCGGGTATCCGGCCCCTCTTTGCGTTGGTGCCTTAGATGGCTGCTGCGCCTCGCTCGCCCGTGCGGACACGCACAGCTTCGTAGACGTCTACGGTCCAGACTTTGCCGTCACCGGCACGGCCGGTGTTGGAGGAAGCAATCAGGACATCGAGGATGTCGTCTGCTTGCTCGTCCGTGGCCAGGACCTCCACGCGGATCTTGGGAAGTAGATCCACGTTGTACTCGGCTCCGCGGTACACCTCGGTGTAACCGCGCTGCCGGCCGTAGCCGCTGGCCGCGCTGACCGTCAGTCCCTGTACCCCGTATGCTTCGAGCCCCTCGCGGATGGCGTCGAGCTTCTCCGGGCGGACGATCGCCGTGATGAGTTTCATGCCTGGACACTCTCCTTGCCTGATACGGATGCTTCTTCAGCTGCTTCGGACGATACCTTGCCGGTGATGAGGTCGTGAAGGGGCTGGAAGCTTCCGCCGTGGCCGCCGACGCCGAACTCGTATGCCGTTTCGGCGTGCAGGCTGAGGTCTGCACCGGCGATCTCCTGGCGTTCGGAGATGCGGAAGCCCATGAGCTTGTGGATCGGGTAGGCGATGATGAAGGTCATGACGCCGGTGAACACGATCGAGCAAAGCGCTGCCAGGGACTGTGCAACCAGCTGGGTAGTACCCCCGCCGTAGAACAGGCCGGCTGCACCCTGGGTCGGGGTGGCGAGGAAGCCGATGGCCACCGTGCCGATGATGCCGGACACGAGGTGGACGCCGACGACATCAAGAGAGTCGTCGTAGCCAAGCTTGAACTTGAGGCCGACGGCGAGGGCCGAGGCAACGCCGGCTGCAACACCGAGGGCGATGGCACCGAGCGGAGAAACGTTGGCACAAGCCGGGGTGATGGCGACCAGACCGGCGACGACGCCCGAAGCAGCTCCGAGCGAGGTGGGGTGGCCGTCACGGATGCGCTCCACGATAAGCCAGCCGAGCATGGCCGCTGCCGGAGCGGTGAGGGTGTTGATCCAGATGAGGCCCGCCTGCTCGACGGTTGCTGCTGCACCGGCGTTGAATCCGAACCAGCCGAACCAGAGGATGGCCGCACCGAGCATGACCAGGGGCACGTTGTGCGGGCGGTGGTTCGGGTCCTTGCCGAAGCCCTTGCGGTTGCCGATGATCAGGACGAGGATCAGGCCGGCCACACCGGCGTTGATGTGCACCACGGTGCCACCGGCAAAGTCGATGACCGGGGCGAAAGTCTGGCCGAACCAGCCGTCCTTGGAAAAGAGCCCGCCGCCCCACACCATGTAAGCCATGGGTGCGTAGACCAGGGTGGCCCAGATCGGGGTGAAGAGCGTCCAGGCCGAGAACTTGGCACGGTCCGCGATGGCACCGGAGATCAGGGCCACGGTGATGATCGCGAAGGTGGCCGCGTAGCCTACCTTGAGGAGGTCAGCGGGATCCGTGAAGTTGTGCAGACCGAAGTGGCTGAACGGGTTTGCGAAGAGCTGGAAGAAGTTGTCCGTGTTGCTCGTGGACATCGATGCGCCCCACAAGACCCAGACGATGGTCACTGTGCCGATGGCGATGAAACTCATCATCATCATGTTCAAGGCGGCCTTGGCACGGGTCATGCCGCCATAGAAGAATGCCAGGCCCGGGGTCATGAACAGCACGAAGGCTGACGCGACCAGGAGCCAAACGAGACCGGCGCTGAATTCCATGGTCTACGTCCTCTCTGCTCTTTGTTGCGGACTTTGCCGCCTGTCCCAACGCATTTGCGTTCTACATAAGAGTTTTGCGGGGCAGTGTTTCACCTGCGAAGGTTTTAGATTGCGGGGCTGTTACAAGAACTTCTCGAAGGTAAATGGTGCATATCACCCGTGTTACGGATATGTTTCGTCAGTTCCACTTTCCCCGCGTTCCCACGACCCAGAGGACCCCGACACCATGACCGCAAGCCCCGAATCCCCCGCCAATCAAGGAGCGAGGGCCGCGAAGGCTGCAATGCCACGGGACATCAAGGTGATGTTGGCGGCGGCGTTCCTGATTGCATTGGGTTTTGGCCTCGTGGCGCCCGTGCTCCCCCAGTTCGCCACGACTTTCGACGTCGGAGCAACGGCAGCCGCGGTGATCGTGAGTATTTTCGCCTTCATGCGCTTGGTGTTCGCTCCCGCCGGGGGTGCCCTGATGGGCCGCTTCGGCGAGCGTCCTGTGTACATTGCAGGGTTGCTGATTGTGGCGGCGTCGACGGCCGCCTGCGCCTTCGCCCAGAACTATTGGCAGCTGCTGGTCTTCCGGGGCCTCGGCGGAGCCGGTTCCGTGATGTTCACCGTTGCGGCGATGGGCCTGTTGATCAGGCTCGCCCCTCCGGAAAGCCGTGGACGGGTCTCCGGCGCGTACGCCTCCGCCTTCCTGATCGGCAGCGTCCTGGGGCCCGTGGTTGGCGGCCTGCTGGCCGGCTTCGGCCTGCGCGTCCCGTTCCTCGCCTACGCGGCGGCCCTGGTCCTTGCGGCCCTGGTTGTCCGCACGCAGCTGACGGGCAGTTCAGGTGCAGCGAAGCAAGGCGGCGCGGCAGGGCCGGCAATGCGCATGAAGGAGGCCCTGGGCGATTCTGCCTACCGGGCCGCCCTGTTCTCCAGTTTCAGCAACGGCTGGGCGACCTTCGGCGTACGCATGGCCACCGTGCCGTTGTTCGCCGTGGTTGTGCTGGCCGGAGGATCGGCCTCGGCGGGGTGGGCGCTGGCGGTGTTTGCAGGGGGAAACGCGCTGGCGCTGACCTTCTCCGGCCGTATGGCTGACAGTTTCGGCCGCAAGCCCATGATGCTGCTGGGCTTGGTGGTCACCGGCCTGGCCACCGCCACCATCGGCTTGACCGGCAATCTTCCCGCATTTTTCGGGGCGTCTGCCGCGGCCGGCTTCGGCTCCGGCTTGCTGAACCCGGCCCAGCAGGCCGCCGTCGGGGACATCATCGGTCGTGGCCGCTCCGGCGGCAAAGTGCTGGCGGCCTTTCAGATGGCCTCCGACGCCGGAGCCATCGTGGGTCCGGTCCTGGTCGGCCTCCTGGCCGATGGGCTTGGCTACGGTTGGGCCTTCGGCGCAACGGGCGGCATCCTCCTGCTCGCCGCCGTCGGCTGGTCGGCAGCGCGCGAGCCGATGCAGCGCGCCCCCGAAAGCGTCGACTGACCCAACTGACTGGCACTAGGTGTCGTTTTGAGCCGTGAAAACGACATTAACTGCGAGTCAGTTGGGCTGGACGCGGCTAGTTCAGCAGGGCGTCGACGAAGGCTTCGGCCTCGAACGGCGCGAGGTCGTCGGGTCCTTCCCCGAGGCCGACGAGCTTGACCGGCACGCCAAGGGCCTTTTGGATGGCGACGACGATCCCGCCCTTCGCGGTGCCGTCGAGCTTTGTGAGCACGATTCCCGTGATGTTGACTACTTCGGAGAAGACCTTGGCCTGGTTCAGGCCGTTCTGGCCGGTGGTCGCGTCCAGCACCAGCAGGACTTCGTCCACCTCGGCCAGTTTCTCGATGACGCGCTTGACCTTGCTGAGCTCGTCCATGAGGCCGACCTTGTTTTGCAGGCGGCCGGCGGTGTCGATCATCACGACATCCACTTCCTGCTCAATGCCGGCCTTGACGGCTTCATAGGCGACAGATGCCGGGTCCGCGCCGACGACGTGCGACCTGACGGTTGCGACGCCGACACGCTGGCCCCATGTGGCGAGCTGCTCCGCAGCCGCCGCACGGAAGGTGTCGGCCGCGCCCAGCAGGACGTCCTTGTCTTCGGCGACGAGAACGCGCGCGAGCTTGCCGACGGTGGTGGTCTTGCCGACCCCGTTGACGCCGACGACGATCATGATGGCCGGGTGGGCTCCCTTGCGTTCCACGTTCAGGCTGCGGTCCATCGTGGGGTCCACGAGCTTGATGAGTTCCTCGCGCAGGAGTGCCTTGACGTCCTCCGGGCTGCGGGTGCCTTGGACCTTTACCCGTGCACGCAAAGCATCGACCAACTGCATGGTGGGCTCCGTGCCGAGGTCGGCAAGGAGCAGTGTTTCTTCGACTTCGTCCCAGACGTCTTCGTCGATCTTGTCGCTCGAAAGCAGGGCCAGGAGCCCCTTGCCGAGAATGCTGTTGGACTTGACCAATCGCGCCCGAAGCCGGTTGAGGCGGCCCTCGACAGGCGCGGGGGTCTCCACCTGGATAAGTTCAAGTCCCGCGGCGTCGTCCGGAACGTCGGTCTCCGGTACGGCAAGGTCGGAGGGTTCGACGACGGGTCCGGGCGCCGTGCGATCCGGTGCGGTCCCGGGGGCGTCGTCGACGATCGTTCCGCCGCCTGCCGGCGCCTTGTCAGCGGGGTCGTTGGCGTCGCGCGTTCCAGCGTAAGTCGAGGAGGACTTCCGCGCCTTGAGCAGGACAGGAATCAGCCCTCCGACCACCACGATGGCAGCGACAATGGACAAAATAATGGGGAGGAGATCGTTCACTCCCCTAGCTTCTCACAAAGCTAGACCTCGGCACCGAGCCTCTGGCTGATGACAGTGGACACGCCGTCGCCCCGCATTGTCACTCCGTAGAGGGCGTCTGCGACTTCCATGGTCCGCTTCTGGTGCGTAATGACAATCAGCTGGCTGGACTCGCGCAGCTCTTCGAAAATCGTGATGAGCCTGCCCAAGTTCGTATCGTCCAGAGCGGCTTCCACCTCATCCATGACGTAGAACGGCGAAGGCCGCGCCTTGAAAATCGCCACTAGCAAGGCGACAGCCGTCAGCGACCGTTCCCCACCGGAAAGCAAGGACAACCGCTTGATCTTCTTGCCGGCAGGCCTTGCCTCCACTTCGATGCCGGTGGTCAGCATGTCATCGGGGTCCGTCAGCACCAATTTGCCCTCCCCGCCGGGGAAGAGCCGCGCAAAGACGTGGTCGAACTGCTTGGAGGTATCAGCGAATGCCTCGGCAAAGACCTGCTGGACGCGGTTGTCCACTTCCTTGATGATGTCCAAAAGGTCTTTGCGACTGGATTTGAGGTCTTCCAGCTGCGTGCTCAGGAATTGGTGTCGTTCCTCAAGCGCGGCAAATTCCTCAAGCGCCAAGGGGTTCACTTTGCCAAGCGCGGCGAGGTCCCGTTCGGCTTTGCGGAGCCGTTTCTCCTGCTCGGCGCGGACAAATGGAACACCCTCGAGGATGGCGTTTCCGTCCTCATCCACGGGCGCGCGGAGTTCGGCCCACTTGTCCACGGCAGCGGCGGGGACGGGAACGGGCTGCTCCGGACCGAAGTCGGCCACGAGTTGTTCGGCTGACAGGCCCAGCTCCTCGATGGCGCGGGTTTCCAACGCTTCGATCCTGAGCCTTTGCTGGGCCCGGGCGAGTTCGTCTCGGTGGACGGAATCCGTCAGTCCCGCTAGCTCCTGGGCCAACTTCTCGTTACTGCTCCGGACATCAGCGAGTTCCCTTTCGCGCTGCTCCCGGACGGCCTCGGCGAGATCGCGGGCGCGGGCGGCGAGGTCCACTGAAACGTCAACGAAACGTACAGTCTGTTCGACGGCGGAAGCAACGGCCGAGGCCCGCTCGGCTTGGGCTTTGCGTCGCAAGGCCCGGCGCGCGGCTTCCTCACGTGCCCGCCGTTCGCTCGCGGCCGCCCGTTCCAGGGAAGCGGCCCGGTTGCTGGTCGCGGCGAGCTGTTCCTCGGCACTCCGCAAGCCCAGCCTGACCTCCATCTCACGGGACCGGGCGTCGCTGGCAGCCCTGGCCAAGGCATCGCGGTGCTCCGTGGAAGGCTCTTCCTCCTGGGGGGCTTCTTCTGCCGCGGCCAGTCGTTCCGCCGCAAGCTCAAGGGACTCCTCTGCCACGGCGATGTTCAGTTCGGCTTTGGCCAGGGACTCCGCCATTCGATCGCGTTCCGCGACGGCGCTGCGCAACTGGGAATTCAGGTGGCCAAGCCGTTCCGCGACGGCGGCCAGGCGGGCATCCGAGTCGTGGAGTTTGTCCAGCGCGGCGTTCGCACGTTCCTGGGCATCGGCCCGGCGCGCTTCGGCTCGAGCAAGGGCGAACTTTCCCCGCTCAAGACGCGTGGTGAGCTCCAGAAGCCGGGTGCCGGCGTCGTCCACTGCGGCTTGGACCTCAAGGAGCGACGGCGCCGTGGCCGATCCCCCGTCCACCGTCAGGACCCTGAAGACGTCGCCTTCGAGGGTCACCGCGATAAGCTCCGGGTTGCCGGCAATGAGGCTTGCCGCCGCGTGCAAGTCGTCGACGACGGCGGTGGACGCCAGAAGGGTCCTTGCGCCACTCGCTTCGGGGGCGTCAGTCGCCACCAACCCGGCGGCCCAGCGCGCACCGTCAGGCAGCAGCGGCAATTCCCGCAGGCCAGGCTCGGGATCCGCTGAGGGTACCGCGCCCGCCACCAAAAGCGACGCGCGTCCGGCGTCGGCGTCCTTCAACAGTTGCATCGCGGCGACGGCCCCCTCGCTGTCTGACACCACGACAGCGTCGGAAGCAGTGCCAAGTGCTGCGGCCACGGCCGTCTCATACCCGGGCTCCACCGTCAGGAGGGAAGCAAGCGAACCCAGGACTCCGGGGTGGTCCGAGGACAGAAGCCGCGAAGAACCATCCTTGCGGTTGAGTCCAAGCTGCAAAGCATCGCGGCGGGCGGTGAGCGCATCGCGTTCGCGGACTTCATCGCGTTCGGCAGTTTTCAACGCTTCGATCTCCGCGTTGATCTCGTCAAGAAGCGCGCTGGCGTCCTCGTATTCGGCGTCGAGGCTTTCTTCGCCGTCTTCGACGCCGGCCACCTGCGACTCGAGGGCCGCAAACTCACTTTGCGCGTGCCGACGGCGTTCCTCACCGGCTGCCAGCGAGTCCCTGAGCCTGCCCCGCTCAGCGTCGGCCGCCTCGGCCCGGGAGCGTGCGGCAGCCAATTGGCCCACGAGTTTCGCAAGGCCTTCACGGCGATCAGCTGCTGCCCGCAACACGGCCGTCAGGCGTTTGTCCTCGGCGGCGGCCAGGTTCTCGGCTTCCTGTTTGGCTGCCGTAGCGTCGAGCAGGGCGGCTTGCTTCGCCAGGATGTCATGCTCAAGTTCCGACTGCTCCTGCCGGACCCGGGCGGCCTGCCGGTCCAGGTGGTCCGGGTCGCGGCCTGAATCCGGGGCAGCATCGGAGGCGCCAAGGAGACGGCGGCGCTCGGTAGCGAGCGATCCCAGGGCGCGAAGCCGGTCCCTGGTTGCCGACAGCTGGTACCAGTTGTCCCTGGCGGCATTCAGCCTAGGAGTGGCCTCAGCTGCGAGTTGCTCAAGCCGGAGCTGGCGTTGGCGGCCTGCGCCGAGCTCCGCTTCGACTACCTCGCGGCGCTCCTTCAACGCGGCTTCGTCGGCGACGTCCTCCTCCAACGTCCGGGTGAGCTGGACGAGATCATCGGCCAAGAGCCTGGACTTGGCGTCGCGGACGTCGAACTGCACGGTTTGGGCACGGCGGGCGACTTCGGCCTGTTTGCCGAGCGGCGTAAGTTGACGGCGGATTTCCGCCGTGAGGTCACCAAGGCGTTGCAGGTTCGCCTGCATGGCTTCCAGCTTGCGGACGGTCTTTTCCTTGCGACGCCGGTGCTTGAGGATGCCTGCGGCTTCTTCAATGAATCCCCTGCGGTCCTCGGGGGTGGCGTGCAGGACCCGGTCCAACTGCCCCTGCCCCACGATCACGTGCATCTCCCGACCAAGACCTGAATCCGAGAGCAGCTCCTGGATGTCCAGGAGGCGGCATGGCGAGCCGTTGATGGCGTACTCGGATCCTCCGGTCCGGAACAATGTGCGGGAAATGGTGACTTCGCTGTATTCGATCGGCAAGGCGCCGTCGGCATTGTCGATCGTCAGGGCAACGTGCGCCCGGCCAAGAGGGGGCCGCCCCGATGTCCCGGCGAAGATGACGTCTTCCATTTTGCCGCCGCGCAGGGTCTTGGCACCTTGTTCGCCCATGACCCAGGCCAGCGCGTCAACCACATTGGACTTGCCCGAACCGTTGGGGCCGACAACGGCGGTGACGCCCGGCTCGAAGTCGAACGTCGTGGCCGACGCGAACGACTTGAAGCCCCGGACAGTCAAACTTTTCAGATGCAAGGTGTTTCGGATCTCCTGAGTGGCTGAATTCCCGTTCTCAATCTACTGCCCGACGGCGGAAATCCCCGGATTTGCGGGGCAAACCGGCGAATCCGTGCTACCAGCGGCCGTTGCGCGGCTTCGGCTGGCAGATCGGGCAAGTGTACGAGGAGCGGTTCATGAATTGCTCCCGTTTAATCACACCGGGAAGTCCAACGGCGGAACAACGCCTGCACGGCTCGCCCTCCCGGCCGTAGGCATCCAAGGACCGCGCGAAGTATCCCGAAGCTCCGTTGACATTGACGTAGAGCGAATCAAAGCTCGTCCCACCGGCGGCGAGGGCGTCGCTCATGACTTCCTTCGCGGCGTCGACGAGCCTCACGGCATCGGTCCGCTTGAGGGTGTCTGTCGGCTTTGCATAGTGGAGCCTGGCCCGCCAGAGAGCTTCATCGGCATAGATGTTGCCTATCCCGGAGATGACAACCTGATCCAACAGGGCACGCTTGAGACCGGTCTTGCGGGCTTTGACCTTGCGGTAGAACTCGTCAAAGGAAAAGTGCGGGTCCAGCGGATCGCGGGCGATGTGCGAGGCTTCTTCGGCAATTTCAGGAAGGGGCGTCTCGCCCTGGCCGCCGGGGCCGCCGTCGGACGTCGGTACAAGGGAAGTGACAAACAGTCCACCGAAGATCCGCTGGTCCACAAACCGTAACTCCTCGGGCATGCCGTCGGAGCTGCTAAGACGGAGACGGACTTTGAGGTGCTTCTCATCGGGGAACGCAGGGGCCTGCATGAGGAGCTGCCCGCTCATACCGAGGTGCGCCATCAGCGCGACGCCGGGCATCGTTTCGGCGGACACTGCCCCGCCTGGCAGTTCGGCGGCGTTGCCCGCACTGCGGGGTTCCTCGGTTCGCAGGGGCATCCACAGGAACTTACCGCGGCGGACGACATCCAAAACCGTGGAGTTCTCAAGGTTGCCGATAAAGTCCTCTGTGCCCAAGGCGTGGCGGCGGATGGAACGGGGATCCAGGACCTCCACGGCCGTGATGGTCCGGCCACGCACCCAACGTGCCAGGCCGCGGCGGACCACTTCGACTTCGGGCAGTTCCGGCATGTGGAATCAGGCGCTATGCGCAGGATCAGCCGGAGAGTCGGCTTTGCTGTTCAGCGTGACCTTGCTGTTGAGCGTGCGCCACGCATCTGCAGCGGCTTCCTGCTCGGCTTCCTTTTTGGAGTGGCCCGTGCCTTTGCCGTAGGCGGTGCCGCCGATCTGGAGCACTGCCTCAAAGCTGCGCGCGTGGTCCGGGCCGGAGCCTTCGACTGCATAGTAGATGGACCCGAGCTGACGGCTGGCGGCAAGCTCCTGCATGCTGGTCTTCCAGTCGGTGCCGGCACCGAGGGCTGCGGCGTCCTTGAGCAAGGGCCCAACGAGCCGCATGACGAGCTGCCGGGCGGTCTCAATGTCGTTGGAAAGATAGGTGGCGCCGATGAGCGCTTCCATGGTGTCCGCAAGGATTGAAGACTTGTTCTTACCGTCGGTGAGCCTTTCGCCCTGCCCGAGGTAGATGAATTC
The DNA here is from genome assembly GCF_058244265.1 of Arthrobacter sp. SE2. Taxonomy (NCBI): domain Bacteria; kingdom Bacillati; phylum Actinomycetota; class Actinomycetes; order Micrococcales; family Micrococcaceae; genus Arthrobacter; species Arthrobacter sp. SE2. The sequence continues at coordinate 35,194 of NZ_JBZAYA010000001.1, forward strand.
GCCGATGCCAAGGTCCCGGCCGATACCCGCCAACGCGCGGGTGCTGACGACGGCGGAGCGTCGCTTCGCTAGGTCGCCTTCCGGCAGCGCCGGGTTGTCGCGGTACAGCGAATCGGTCACGGAGAAGCCCAGGATGGAGTCGCCCAGGAACTCGAGGCGCTCGTTGGTGGGAATCCCGCCATTTTCATACGCGTATGAACGATGTGTCAGAGCAAGACGAAGCGTCTCGGCGTCAATGGAGACACCGAGACGCTTCAGAAGCTCTTCAGTTGAAGACATCCTTTGTCAGCCTTTTGGCGGATTTAGACGTCAGCGACCTTGCGGCCCTTGTATTCAAGGAACAGCGCGGTCCCGGCAGAGTCGGTTACGACCTTTGCCTGGTGCGGCAGGCTGTAAACAACCTGGCCGTTTTCGATGGTCTTGACCAAGTTGGGGGCAGTTGCCTTCCACTGGGCACGGCGGGCGCGTGTATTTGCGCGAGACATTTTCCGCTTGGGAACAGCCACGGCTATCTCATTTCTCTTTTAGTCAGCACTTACTAATCAGTTTGCCGGTCGGTCTTAGCCAGTTCAGCTAGGGCAGCCCAGCGAGGATCCAGGTCCTCGTGGTGGTGCCCCGGCTCGTCTTCCAGACGCACTCCGCATATTGAGCAGAGGCCCTGGCAGTCTTCCCGGCACACCGGCTGGAACGGCAGCATGGTTACAACCGCGTCCCGCAACACCGGTTCAAGATCGATTAGATCGTGCTCGACTCGACGTTGCTCTTCATCGTCTTCTTCGTCCGAAAGCTCGACGCCCTCATAGAAGAAAAGTTCTTGCACATTGACCTCAAGGTCATACGCAAGGGGATCCAGGCATCGTCCGCATTCGCCCTTGACTTCAGCGAATACGGTTCCAGATACCAGAATTCCTTCGTGTACGGCCTCAAGCCTCAGGTCGAGCTCGATATCCGAGCCTTCCTGAACGCCAATGAGTGCCACGCCAAGGTCACTTGGCGCGGGTACATGTTCCGTGAGCGTCCGCATGCTTCCTGGACTACGTCCGAGGTCCTTGACGTCCAGCGTCAAAGGCGAACTTGCATCTCGCTTAATGAGAACTCCTGTAGAACATATGACCGACGTACCATCTTAGCCTGAACGCGTGAGCGGACTCAAACCGGGTCAATTACAACGCGTTCTGCCCGAGGTACCGATCCAGCTTACCCGTTGCGGAGCTACTCCGCTGCCGACCCGCCAGCGAGGAGCCTCTTGAGCACCGATTTAGGCACGAAATCGGAGACATCGCCGCCCAAGAGGGAGATTTCCTTGATGAGCGTGGAGGACAAATGAAGGTAGTGGGCCTCCGCCGGAAGAAAGACAGTCTCGACGCCGGACAATTGGCGGTTCATGGTGGCCATGGGAAGTTCGTAGTCGAAATCCGAGGACGAGCGCAGGCCCTTGACGATCGCCGAAATTCCCCGATGCCTACAGTATTCGGCCAGCAATCCCTCGCCCATGGGCTCCACGATGATGCCCCGCAAGGAAGCAAGTGTCTGCCTAGCCATGTCCATGCGTTCTTCCAGGCCGAAGCGGTACTTCTTCGCATAGTTGGTGGACACGGCGACGACGACTTCATCGAACAGGCCGGCGGCCCTCGCAATGACTTCCAGATGTCCGTTGTGGATGGGGTCGAAGGAGCCAGGGCACACTGCGCGTCTCATGGTTCGAACCTACCGCATCCGGGGCCGCAGGCACTATGGCGATACCATGGCTGAAACGGCGGGCCGGACGAGCCGGAAGCCAGCACCCAGGAAGGCATCCCCACAGTGACGAGCCCGGCCTCTCTCAGCCAGAACACGTCCGCCGCACCTTGGCAACGTGCCGCAAGCGGCGCCAACCTGCTTTCGGCCGACGGCAGCCTCGGAGTGACCATCTTCGAAGAGATGACCACCCTGGCAATGTCCACCGGAGCCATCAACCTGGGCCAAGGATTCCCGGACGAGGACGGTCCGGCGGAAATCAAGGCAGCAGCGCAGGCAGCCATCACGGCGGGAGCCAACCAGTACGCGCCAGGCAAAGGGATCCCCGAGCTTCGCGAGGCCATCGCCGCACACCAGGAACGCTTCTACGGACTGACCCCGGACCCGCAGACCGAGGTCATTGTGACCACCGGGGCCACTGAAGCCATCGCCGCCGCATTGCTCGCATTCATCGAACCCGGCGACGAGGTCCTGACCTTCGAGCCCTTCTACGACTCCTATGGCGCCATCATCGGACTCGCCGGGGCCAAGCATGTGACCGCTCCCTTGCTGGCGCCGGACTTCCTTCCGGACGTGGACGCGATGGAATCGGCATTCAGCGAGCGCACGAAGGTTGTGCTCCTCAACAATCCGCACAATCCCACGGGCGCCGTTTTCCCTCGCGAGGTGCTGGAACGCGTCGTCGAGCTCGCGCTGAAATACGATGCCTTGATCCTCAGCGATGAAGTCTACGAGCACCTCACCTTCGGTGTGCAGCACCTTCCGGTCGCCGGCATCCCGGGAGCGGCCGAACGAAGTGTCACGATTTCCTCGGCTGGGAAGACGTTCTCGTTCACCGGCTGGAAGATCGGCTGGCTCAGCGGACCGGCGCACCTTGTGGCGGCGATCCGAACGGTCAAACAATTCCTCAGCTACAGTTCCGGGACCCCGTTCCAAAGTGCGATCGCGGTAGGCCTTGCCCTTCCCGATGAGTTCTACACCGGCATCGCGTCCACTCTCCAGCACAAGCGGGACATCCTGGCCGAGGGACTGCGGGCCGCGGGCTTCGGCGTCTACACGCCGCAGGGAACATACTTCATCAACGTCGACACTGCGCCCCTCGGCATCAACGACTCCGTGGACCTGGCCCGACGACTGCCGGAGCTCGTCGGAGTGGCGGCCATCCCCGTTCCCGTGTTTTGCCACCCGGAAGGCGCGGAAAGGACGCGCAGCCTTCTCCGGTTCGCGTTCTGCAAGAAGACCGAAGTACTGGAAGAAGCGGCCGCCAGGCTGGCCACCCTGCGGGACAGGCTCTGACTGTGTCAACCGGCCAAAACCACGAGGGACGGCGCTTCCTGCGAGCCACCGGCCAACATGCCGCGATCGAGGCCGACACACTGATTGACGGCGCCTACATCCTGCGCATCGGCGACGCAGAGCAATCCCATGTCAATCTCGCGGAGCCCACGGAAATCTTCTACGAGTACCTGCGCAGGATCGGCCATGTAGTGGATCTGCTCGCGCCAGGAGGGCAAGCCATCACTGCCCTCCATCTCGGCGCGGGGGCCTTGACCCTGGCCCGCTACATCGAGGCGACGAGGCCCGGTTCGGAACAACACGCCGTCGAACTCGAACGTGAATTGCTCGACTTCGTGCTGCAGAAGTTGCCCATGCCGGACGGCACCCTCTTGGAGACCCATATTGGCGACGCACGCGAAACCCTCGCCGAACTGCCCACGGAACTCGAGTTCGACGTCGTGATCCTGGACATCTTCTCCGGTCCCGAGGCCCCGGCACACATCGCCTGCCAGGAGTTCTATGAAGAGACCGCGGCGCGGCTCCGGCCCGATGGGGTGCTCATCGTCAATGTCGGCGACGAAGCGGCCCTGACCCTGGTGCGCAGCCAGGTCGCCGCGCTGCGCCGGGCGATGCCCGACGTTGCGGCTTTCGCCGAGGCCGGCATGTTCGCCGGCCGGTACCCCGGCAACATCATCCTGGTGGGGACGCGCCGGCCGTGGCCGGCCGATTGGACGGCGGAACTCCTCGCCCGGGGGCCGCACCCCGCGGCGGCGCTGAGCGGAGTGGAGCTGGACCGGATATCGGGCTAGCGCCGCCTTTCGGGCTCGCGCTAGACGGGTTCTGCGAACCAGAGCTTGGTTTCGCCGTACTTCTTGTCGGCAAACCGTTCGAGGGTGTCCGGCCAGTCCGGTTCCGGGGACCGTGAGGAACGCTCGACGACGATCACCGCGCCTTCATCGAGGTGGAAGGCGAGCTTTGCGAGGACAGCCTTCAGGGAAGGCTCATCCAAGGGATAGGGCGGATCCAGGAACACGAGGTCCCAGAGAACGTCATCCGCCGCGCGTTCCAGGAAGGATTCCACTTTGGAACGAGTGACGGAGACAATCCTCCGTCCCAGCACTTGGTTGGCCATGTCGGCGTTTCGCTGGCAGACCTCGGAGGCACGTGCGTCAGATTCCACGAGTTCAGCCGAGCGCGCGCCCCGGCTGGCACTTTCGATGCCGAGCGATCCCGAACCCGCATAGAGATCCAGCACCCGGGCATCGTCGATGGCGTCGAGTGCCTCGAGCCGCGAGAACAACGCCTCCTTGACACGGTCCGTCGTGGGCCTAGTGGCGTTTCCAGGGACGCTGACCAGCGGATTGCCGCCGACCACACCGGCAATGATCCGGCTCACCGGCCAACTCCCGGGGCGGAGCACACAGGCGTGCCTTCAAGCGTGGATTCCTTAGCCGCGTTCAAGGAACGCCTCCTTTTCGGGGTTCAGATATTCGTCAATCGCGGCGGCCAGGGCCTGTTGGCCGTCCAACCCGGGATCGTCCGCGACGAGCCGCTGGGCATCGGTGCGGGCGCGGGCGATCACGTCCTCATGCTCCAGGACCCGCAACAGCTTCAGGGTGGAGCGCCCACCGGATTGCGAGGCGCCAAGGATATCCCCTTCTCGGCGCAGCTTGAGGTCTTCCTGGGAAAGTTCGAAGCCGTCGGTTGTGGAAGCAACGGCGTCAAGGCGCCTGCGGCTCGGATGGCCGGGCTCGAGCGTCGTGACCAGCAGGCACGTGCCCGGAAGGCCGCCGCGGCCCACCCTCCCGCGAAGCTGGTGGAGTTGCGAAATGCCGAAACTGTCAGCATCAAGGATCACCATCAGCGTGGCGTTATGGACATCCACCCCCACCTCGATCACTGTCGTGGACACCAGCAGCTGGGTCTGGTTGGCGGTGAACGAGGCCATGGTTTCGGACTTGAGGGCCGGATCCTGCCGTCCGTGGAGGGGCTCCACCCGCACGCCGCGCAGGGCCGGCTCCTGGCTGAGCGTTTCAACGACGGCGTTCACCGAAGCGAGCTCGCGTGCGGGGCCCTCCTCCGAAAGTTCGGCGTCGCTTGGTTCCGCTTCGCCCGGGCTGAAGTCGCCGTCGTCGTCGTCTCCGATCTTGGGACACACGACGTACACCTGGTGGCCGGCGTCGATCTCTTCCCGCGAGCGTTTCCAGATCCGGCCCGCCCAGCCCGGGTTTTCCGCGAGCCCGACAACGTGGGTGGAGATGGGCGCGCGGCCTGCAGGGAGTTCGTCCAGCACGGACGTTTCGAGGTCGCCGAAGACGGTCATGGCAACAGTGCGTGGAATCGGAGTAGCAGTCATCACCAGCAGGTGGGGCGGCCGGTTGGCCTTGGCACGCAGGGCGTCGCGCTGCTCCACCCCAAAGCGGTGCTGCTCGTCCACCACGATCAGTCCGAGGTCCTGGAACGAGGTTTTGTCACTCAGCAGCGCATGGGTGCCGATCACAATGCTGGCATTGCCCGAGGCCGCGTCCAGCATGGCTTGCTTACGGGCAGCCGTCGGCATGGAGCCTGTCAGCAAGGCGACCTGGACCGAACCCGGGCCATTCCCGGGGTCGCTGTCCAACAGTCCGGCACCGCCTAGCATGCCGGCGCCTCCGAACAAACCGTCCCGGGCCAGCGGGCCCAGGGTCCTCCGGACGGAATCGAAGTGCTGTGCCGCGAGGACCTCCGTGGGGGCAAGAAGTGCCGCCTGCCCGCCGGCATCCACCACTTGCAGCATGGCCCTCAAGGCCACGATCGTTTTCCCGGAACCAACTTCGCCCTGCAGCAAGCGGTTCATCGGCGAGTCCTGTGCCAGCTCGTGCGAAAGCGTCTTTCCGACGGCGGCCTGGCCGGCAGTCAGCGTGAACGGCAGCTGCCGGTCGAAGGCAGCAAGGAGCCCTTCGGGCACGGGCCGACGAGCAGTGGCCTCTTCTGCAGCCAACTGGGCCCGGCGCCGCGCCAGGGCAGTCTGCAGAACCAGTGCTTCCTGGTAGCGGAACCGGTCACGGGCGCGCTGCCAATCCGCCGCCGTTTCCGGCGAATGGATCAGCCGGTACGCTTCCCCTACCCCCAGGAATTTCTCCCGGGACGCAATTTCGGCAGGCAGCGGATCCTCGATGCTGTCCACATCGATGGTGTCCAGCAGCGTGGTGATGACCTTGTGGATGGACCAACTGGTGAGCTTCGCGGTGGCCGGATACACGGGAATGGGCATGGCCGCCAGCTTTTCCGGATCGACGGAAACGGCAAGCTCCGGGTCCTCGTCGAGCAGCATGAAGTCCGGATTGGTCATGCCCAAGGATCCACCGTAGCGGCTGACCTTGCCGGAGAACATCACGCGGCGCCCCGGCTGAAGCTCAGCGCGGGCACGGAAGCCGTTGAAGAAACTGATTTTCAAGGTTCCGGGAATCTGCTCACCGCTGGCCTCGTCCGTGACCACGACGTCCGTCAACGATCCCCGCCTTGCACGCATTTGCCGGGTTGAATTGGACAGGACCCTGGCGATGAGGGTGGCTTCTTCATCCAACGGCAGTTTGCTGATGGGCGTCAGCTCCCCACGGCTCAGGTAACGGCGGGGAAAGTAGTTCAGGAGCTCCCCGACAGTGTCCAGGCCAAGGTGCTTCTCGATGACGGACGCGGAGCGTTTGCCGATCCTCCGCTCGAGGGGAAGGTGAAGCTCAGTATTCATGCCCGTGCTGGCCTGCCGGAAGGCCTGGGTCGCGCGGCATTGAGAGCTGGCTGACGGAGATGTCGGTGGGGTCGCCGAGTGAGCGGATGACGGCCACGGCGGGTTCAGCGTCCGGAACGTGGACATGCACGCGCCACCGGTAGCTGGCTTCCGCCGAGTCCTCATCGTCATCGTCGTCGTCCCCGGAATCCTTCGGTCCGGACGGGCTGCCTACCAGGTTCGCGCTGCCCACCTGGCTCATGATGACGGAGTCGCCGAGTTCGTCCAAGCGCTGACGGAGCGTGGCAGCGGCCAACGGTGAAAGGCTGATGGTGCACATGACCTCGACGCCGTCGTCGTCAGGCATTCCCGCATGGATGTGCGGATCCTGCAGGTCGTAGCCGTGGAGCCCGTCCAGGAGCTCATCCTGGAGTTCTTCGCCGAGCACAGCCGAACGGAGGCAATCCAGGATCAACAACATGCCCACCCCACCCGCGTCCACTACATGGGCCGCATGCAGCGGGGCCAGCTGGTCCTCGGTTCGCACTACTGCGTCTAGCGCTGCATTGACGGCGGCATCGAGGGCCAGGCCCAACGCCTGGTTGCTGTCGTCGCCGTTGTGGGCACTATCGCATTCGCCCGCTGCCCTGGCGGCAGCTTCGAGAACGGAGAGCATGGTACCAGGTACCGGCTCGCTCAAGGCAGACCAAGCCCGGATCTGGGCCCGGTTCAGTGCGGCGGCAAGCAGGGGCGCGCTGAGGCGCGTGTGCCCGGCCAGCGGCTCGGCCATTGCGCACAAGAAGACAGCGAAGAGTGTTCCTGAGTTCCCCCGGGCCTGCTCCATGGCCGCGCGTCCTGCCGTTGCCAGAACGGCTCCGACGTCGTTCACCGGTTCGTCCGCGGTGGACCGATCGGCGAATGCCGCAGCAGCAGCGCGGACTGTGAGGTAGAGGTTGGTGCCCGTGTCGCCATCTGCCACCGGGAAGATGTTGATGGCATTGAGACGGTCGCTGTGGTTCCCGAGCGTCGTCTCCGCTTTGCCCAGCCACCGCTTCATGGCGTGCGTGTTGGCGGCAATCTTAGTCTGCAAAGTGATCCCATCCCACGGTGTCAGCGGGGATTCCCGCTATCCGGACGCCGCTGTGCTGTCCTTCGGCAACGGCCTGGATCGAGCCTATCGCAGTGAAGCCGGAAGGTAGCTGAACATTTGCTGGAAATGTCGCCAACAGGCCGTGGTCCTCCCCGCCCCCCAGGATCCAGTCCATGGGATCGCTGCCAAGAGGAGCCGAGGCAGCTTCCAAGGGAGTGGCGAGGGCCTTGAGTGCGATGGGGTCGAGGTCGAGTGCCACGCCACTGGCTTCGGCGAGACGGGCGCCGTCGCGCAAAAGCCCGTCCGAGACATCCATCATGGCCGTGGCTCCTGCCTTCGCCCCCAGCGGTCCTGCGGCAAGAGGCGGCAGCGGCCGGCACTGGCTATCCATGAGTCCGCGCTGGGCAGCGTTCAGCTCGCCTACGGGTATGGTGCTTTCGAGCAGGGCCAGGCCGGCTGCGGCGCGTCCAACAGTTCCGGCAAGGGCCACGGTGTCTCCCGGACTTGCCCCGGAGCGCAGGACAGCAGGGAGCCCGTGCATTGTCCCGACGACGGCGACCGTCACCGCGATTTCGCGGCCACGGCCCAGGTCTCCCCCGGCAACCGAACAATCGGCAGCCCCCAAGCCGACAATGCCGGCCGTCAGGCCATCCGCGAAGTCCTCGACCCACTGGACGGTAGTGTCGGGCGGCATGGTCAAGCTGACGACGAGGGACACTGCAGTACCGCCCATCGCGTTGATGTCGCTGAGATTCTGCGCTGCCGATTTCCAGCCGACGTCATACCCCGTGGTCCGGTATCCGTTGTTCCATTCAAGGCGGAAGTCCTGGTCCTGGGTCTGGGTGTCGATGGAAATGAGGGTCCGGCCATCCGGCGCGGCGACGACGGCGGCATCGTCCCCCGGCCCGAGCAGCACGCTGCTGCTGGGGTTCAGGCGCGGAAAGATGCGCGCGAGGAGCTCGCCTTCGGACAGCTCGCCGACAGTCTGTTGTTCTATGGACACAGCTCTACGCTATCGCGAACCGCCGACAACAAAAGGCTGTCCCTTCGCGTCCGTTGCCCCGATCCTCGGTTTGCCGCAGCCGCGATAGGCTTGATCAATGCAACAAACGAAAGCCGCTGTGTACGTCCGCGCCCTCTGTTCTTTGACAGCCGCGGCGGTTTCGATCCTTACGCTTGCAGCCTGCTCTCCCGTCGCCGACGTGAAACCTGCGGCTGATGCCGCGAATGCTGCCTGCGCACCCATGATGGTGTCGCTCCCGGACACCATCGGCGACGCCGCCCTGCGGAAGACCAACAGCCAGGCCACGGCGGCATGGGGCGACCCGTCTGTATTGATTCTGCGTTGCGGCGTCAATGTGCCCGGCCCCACGACGGACCGTTGCGTCACCGTCAACGACGTCGACTGGGTCATCAAGGAAGGCGACCCGGTATGGACCCTGACTACGTACGGGCGCGAGCCCGCAACTGAAATCCTCATGGACCCGAACAAGATCAGCTCCGCCACCGTCCTTGCCGATCTGGCACCCGCCGCGGCGAAAATCAAGGCGGTTCGCAAGTGCGTCGGCCAGCCGGAGCTGCTTCAGAACCTGCCCACGACTACTCCTGGCAAGTAGCCTGCGCCGCCCTGCCGGTTACTAGCGCAGGCCGGTTTTCCGGTTGAGGGCCAGGTAGATGAGTTCGTCGATCAACTCGGCGTAGCCCAGGCCGGAAGCCGCCCACATTTGCGGATACATGCTCTTCGGTGTGAAGCCGGGCATCGTGTTGATCTCGTTGATGATGAGTTCGCCGTCCGGAGTGTAGAAGAAGTCCACGCGGCTCAGGCCTTCTGCATCCACAGCATCGAACGCAGCCGCCGCGAGCTCGCGGACGCGCGCAATGGCCTCCTCCGGAATATCGGCGGGGCAGCTAAGGGCCGCGGCGCCGTCCTCCACATACTTCGCGTTGAAGTCGTAGAATTCGTGTTCGCCGGGAGCGACGGCGATTTCCCCCGGCATGGAGGTTCGAGGAGCCGACGTGCCACGTCCTTCGAGGACGGCGCACTCGATCTCACGGCCGACAATGCCGGCCTCGATCACCAGCTTGAGGTCGTGCCGCCGTGCTTCTTCAATGGCTGCGTCCAGCTCATCCATAGAGTCCACCTTGGAAATTCCCATCGAGGAACCGGCGCGGGCGGGCTTCACGAAAACCGGGAACCCGAGGCGGTCCACGCGCTTGCGCACGGCTTCGGCGTCGTTGATCCATTCACGGTCAGTGACGGCGACATACGGTCCCACCGTCAGTCCGGCGGCTTCGAAAACGACCTTCATGAAATGCTTGTCCATGCCGACGGCGGATGCGAGGACTCCGGCTCCCACGTATCGGGTGTCGGACAGCTCCAAGAGGCCCTGGATGGTGCCATCCTCGCCCCAAGGGCCGTGCAGGAGCGGAAACACGACATCCACGGAGCCCAGTTCCTCAGGCACCGCATTCGGTGCCGTGACGATCAATTGGTGGGCTCCACCTACCTCAGCGAGGGTTACGGTCCTCCCGGAGGGCAGCACCTCAGGCAGGGCCGACGCGCTCAGCGACCACTGGCTGATGTCAGCGGAAGGGATCACCCACTGCCCCGACTTGGCTATCCCGATGGGGACGACGTCGTACTTGCTCTTGTCGATAGCGCCCATGACCCCGGCCGCAGTCACGCAACTGACGGCGTGCTCGCTGGATCGGCCGCCAAAGAGTACGGCGACGCGAGGCCGCCTGTGTTCGGCCGGCTTCGCGGACTCGGCAGCTCCAGCAGGAGCGGCAGTTCCGGCAGACAGGGATTCTTCGGTCACAGTCAGTAATCGCCTTCGGACTTCAGGGAGCGGGCCAGGAGTCTGGGCCCAAGTTCATCAACGGACAGTTTGCCTTCGAGGACGGCTACCACGGCCGCGGTGATCGGCATGTCGACACCGAGTTTTCCGGCTAGTTCGTAGACAGCGTACCCGGATTTAATGCCTTCCGCCGTCTGCGTCATACGCTCGGTGACCTGGTCCAGGGTCAAACCTTCGCCGAGCAATCGTCCCGCCGTGTGGTTCCGGGACAGGGGCGAAGAGCAGGTAGCCACGAGGTCCCCCAGCCCGGCAAGGCCTGCCATAGTGCGGGCCTCGCCGCCCAAGGCGAGGGCCAGCCGGGAGGTCTCCGCAAGACCCCGCGTGATCACGGATGCCTTGGTGTTGTCGCCCATTTGCTTGCCTTCGCAGATACCGACGGCAAGGGCAATCACGTTTTTCACGATCCCCCCGATTTCGACGCCGACCACGTCGTTGCTCGTGTAAGGGCGGAAGTACGGTGCGGTGCAATAGAGCGCGAACGATGCAGCCGTTGCTTCGTCGCTGCAGGCTACGACTGAAGCCGTCGGTTCCTGGCGCGCGATCTCCATCGCCAGGTTTGGCCCGGAAACAACAACCACCCGCTCCTCGGGAATCTCGAGTTCCTCGGAAATGACCTGGCTCATGCGGGAATCCGTACCGAGTTCAAGGCCCTTCATGAGGGAAACGACCACGGCGCCAGGGGCAACCAGTGGTTTCCATTTGCGCAGTTGAAGCCGTAGCGACTGCGCCGGCACGGCCAAAATCACGATTCCGGCACCCGCGAGGACCTCTGCCACGTCTGTTGAGGCAGTGATGGAATCGGGGAGCGCAATGTCCTTCAAGTATTGGATGTTGCGGTGCTCCGCATTGATTTGCGCAACAACTTCGTCCCGCCGGCCCCAAATGCGGATACTGCGCTCCGCGCCGGTGGCAATTGCGGCATCCGCCAGGACCTTTGCGAACGTCGTACCCCAGGATCCGGCGCCAAGCACGGCGACAACACCGTTATCACCTTTGAGTTCTACCCCGGAGGTCACTTCTGTCCGTCCGTGCCGTCGGCGCCCGAGGTTCCTTCAGTCGCTTCGAAGCGACCGTGCTTCGACTGGTTGTGGGCGGCCGGGTCCCAGCGTTCCTTGGGCGGTTCTTCCCCGCGCAAGGTTGCAAGGAGCTCCGTGATGGCGTCCATGATGACGTCCGTAGCCTCAACCAGGGTGGCCCGATCCAGCGGCCGGCCCTGGAACGCGCTGAGATCAACCGGATCGCCGACCAAGATGCGGGATGTCTTCCGCGGGAAGACATGCAGGCGCTTGGCGTACCTGGGGAACACCTCTTGGGCACCCCAATGGGCGATGGGAACCACGGGAGCACCGGTCTGGAGTGCCAGGCGCGCCGCTCCCGTGTGACCCTTCATCGGCCACAAATCCGGATCGCGCGTCAGGGTGCCCTCCGGGTAGATGATGATGGCACCGCCGGCATCCACCACTTCCTGGGCGGCTTGCAACGAACGGTTCGCCCCCGCCGTCGAGCGCTCCACTGGAATCTGGTTCGCGGCGCGCAACAGGCTACCCAGGACGGGGGCCTTGAAGAGGCCCGCTTTCGCGAGGAAATGCGGTGGACGCTTCATGTTGTAGAGCATGTGCCCCACGACAATGGGGTCGATCTCGGTGCAGTGGTTCGGAGCGGCGATGAAGCCACCCGCGGGGAGCTTTTCAGTCCCCTCCCACTCCTTTGCCATGAGGATGTTCATGAGCGGTCGCGCAATTCCCGCAAGAACAGCGAACATGGCACGGCTCTGGGCCGATTCCTTCAAGGTGTCCCCCGTTACTTGGATTCGGTGAGGTCGAAATCGGCGCCCAGCCCGGCGAGCTTTTCAGTGAAGCGCTCGTAGCCGCGGTTGATGATGTCGATCCCGGTCACCCTGGACGTGCCGGTCGCGGCGAGCGCCGCAATAAGGTGGCTGAATCCGCCACGGAGATCAGGGATGTCGATGTCGGTGCCCCTCAGCGGAGTGGGTCCCGAGACGACGGCGGAATGCAGGAAATTGCGCTGGCCGAAGCGGCATGGCACACTCCCAAGGCATTCGCGGTGGACCTGGATGGTTGCGCCCATGCGGGTCAGTGCATCGGTGAAGCCGAAGCGGTTTTCGTACACGGTTTCGTGGACAATCGACACGCCTTCTGCCTGGGTCAAGGCGACCACCAGGGGCTGTTGCCAATCGGTCATGAATCCCGGGTGCACGTCCGTTTCAAGGACCAGCGGGCTCAGCTTTCCGCCGGGGTGGTAGAAACGGATGCCGTCCTCGCGGATATCCATGCCGCCGCCCACCTTGCGGTAGGTGTTGAGGAAGGTCATCATGTCCCTCTGGGAAGCACCCTCCACGAAGATGTCTCCGCGGGTCACCAGGGCAGCGGAAGCCCACGACGCCGATTCATTGCGGTCCGCCAATGCGCGGTGGTCGTAGCCACCCAGATCCCGAACACCCTCGATCCGGATGGTGCGATCGGTCTGGACGCTGATGATGGCACCCATCTTCTGCAGCACGGCGATGAGGTCGATGATTTCCGGTTCGGTAGCGGCACCGCTCAGTTCGGTGATCCCCTCGGCGCGCGTGGCACTCAGAAGGACTTGTTCCGTGGCTCCCACCGACGGGTACGGGAGCGAGATCTTGGCGCCGTGGAGTCCCTTGGGAGCGGAGATGTGGATGCCGCCCGGGCGCTTTTCGACGACGGCGCCAAACTGGCGGAGCACGTTCAAGTGGTAATCGATCGGCCGGTCGCCAATCTTGCAACCGCCGAGATCGGGAATGAACGCTTCGCCGATGGCGTGGATCAACGGACCGCACAGCAGGATCGGGATGCGGGAGTCCCCGGCGTGGGCGTCGATCGCGGTGCTGGACGCGGTCTTCGCATTCTTGGGATCCAGGGTGAGATCACCGGTGACGGGATCCTTCTGAACAGTCACGCCGTGGAGCTGCAACAGGCTGGTGACTACCTCCACGTCCTTGATTTCCGGGACGTTCCGCAGCACCGAGGGTTCGTTGCCGAGGAGGGAAGCCACCATGGCCTTGGGAACAAGGTTCTTGGCACCTCTGACGGTGACGCGGCCGGTCAACGGGACGCCGCCGCGGATTGTCAGAACACTACTCATCTATACCGGTTTCCTCACGAGTTGATGCCCCCACACTTACGAAGGCTCCAGCTAAGCATAAAAGCTGACGTTAGCGATTCGAAATGGAGGGGCGTGGCGAAGGCGGGTTTGCGGGTGCTGCTTGTGCCGCGAGCGCGCGCCGGAAACAACTCCGCACCCCGAAAAGACGGGCGCACCCGGTAGTTCGGGTGCCTTGGTCTTTAACTGGTGCAAGTGGTGACGGGAGCCTCCATTGCGTGGCGCATTCGTTCACGTATTCGCAGGATCTTTCCACATACGACGACGGCGGGCTGGCCACCGGGCGCGGTGCCCCCAACGCTGGAGGCATGCCACCTTTCCGGTCCGATCCATGGATAACCCCTCATTCCAACCCCAACGACGACCATGGAGGGCGCACGGTGGCAAGAATGGCCCGGCGCAATGAACTGGTACGGATTCGCCGGGGCTTGTACCTTTCGGTCAGCCGATGGACGGAGCTTGAGCCGTGGGAGCAGTTCCGCGTCAAAATCCAGGCCGTGAACGATGCCGCCCGCAAGCCGCCGGTCTTCTGCGGCCAATCAGCAGCCGCATTGTGGGGCCTTCCGCTGATCGAGGTTCCTGACGAAGTCGAGACGCTGGTCATGCCGGGTCCGGGCGGCGGCAGGTCGCGGTACGGCATCAGGCGCCGCCTGGCCGTCCCGGAGCATTGCGAAGTTGTTTTGCTGGACGGCCTGCGGGTTGCCTCGATGGACCAGACCATCAGGGACCTCTCCGCCATGTTGCCCCTCACTGGATCGTTGCCGGCAGCAGATCGCGCATCTTCGTTCTGGGCGCAGTCGGGGCGATCCCCGGAGGATTTCGGCGAAAGAGTCCTGTCTCGACTCGGTGGGCTGAGCAAAGTCAAACAACGGCGAGTGCAAAGAGCAATTGCAGCGGCTGATCCCGCGTCCGGTTCGCCCGGCGAATCATTGAGCCGCGCAGTCATGATCCTGGCCGGAAGCGAAAGACGGTGCCGAACTCTTGTTGAAGCTGCGCAACGCCGGGATCGGGCCATGAACACAACGTGCCACGCACACGAAAAGGACCGGCGCACCCGTTCATTCGGGTGCACCGGTCCTTTCAAGGTGCAAAAGCTAGTCAGGCAGCCTCCGGTCCTCTTCGGCTGATCTACTGGATTCGCGCCGGCAGGGTTTTCGGCTTGAAGGAAGGCCTCGTGGCCTCGTAGGCCGTGATGTCTTCCTCGTGCTGGAGCGTCAGTCCGATGTCATCCAGCCCTTCCAGGAGGCGCCACCGGGTGTAGTCATCGATCTCGAAGGGTGCCACGACGTTTCCGCACACAGCGGTCTTGGACACGAGGTCCACCTTGACTTCGGTGCCGGGCGCGTTTTCGAGTACCTTCCAGATGAGCTCGATGTCGTCCTGGGCGAGCTCCGCCGCCAAGAGGCCTTGCTTTCCCGAGTTGCCGCGGAAAATATCCGCGAACCGCGAGGACAGCACGGCTTTGAACCCGTAGTCCTTCAGTGCCCAGACTGCGTGCTCGCGGGATGAGCCGGTACCGAAATCGGGTCCAGCCACAAGCACGGAGCCCGCGTTGAACGGTTCCTGGTTCAGGATGAAGGACGGGTCCTTGCGCCACGCTGAGAACAGCGCGTCTTCGAAACCGGTACGGGTAATCCGCTTCAGGTAGACCGCTGGGATGATCTGGTCCGTGTCCACATTGCTCTGGCGCAGCGGGACACCGATGCCGGTGTGGGTGGTGAACTTTTCCATGGGGATCCTCCTAGGCGGCGTCGGTGGTGGTGGATGCGGAAACAGAGGCGGGCTCCAGGTCCGAAGGCGAGCTCAGCGTTCCGCGTACTGCCGTGGCTGCGGCGACTACGGGCGAAACCAAGTGGGTGCGGCCGCCCTTGCCCTGACGCCCCTCGAAGTTGCGGTTCGACGTGGACGCGCAGCGCTCCCCCGGTTCCAGCTGGTCCGGATTCATGCCCAGGCACATGGAGCAGCCGGCAAAGCGCCATTCGGCGCCGAATTCCTTGAACACCTTGTCCAGGCCCTCCGCTTCGGCCTCAAGGCGGACGCGTGCCGAACCGGGAACGACCAGCATCCGGACCTTCGGGTCCTTTTCCCGCCCGCGGATGACATCGGCGGCGGCACGGAGATCCTCGATGCGGGAGTTGGTGCAGGATCCGAGGAAGACAGTGTCCACCCGAATGTCCTTCATGGGCGTGCCGGCTTCGAGGCCCATGTACTGCAGCGCGCGCTCGGCCGCAAGTTTGGCGTTCTCGTCACCGAAGTCTTCGGGGAACGGTACCGCCTCGTTGAGCGAAATGCCCTGGCCCGGGTTGGTCCCCCAGGTCACGAACGGCTCCAAGGTATCGGCGTCGAGATCCACCTCGACGTCGAAAGCAGCGTCGTCGTCGGTGTGCAGCGTGTTCCAGTATTCGACGGCGGCATCCCACTCCTCCCCCTGCGGGGCGTGCGGGCGGCCGTACATGTAGTCGTAGGTCGTCTGGTCCGGAGCCACCAGGCCGGCGCGGGCACCGGCTTCGATAGACATGTTGCAGATGGTCATGCGGGCATCCATGGAGAGCGCCCGGATGGCCGATCCACGGTATTCCAGGACGTAGCCCTGGCCGCCGCCGGTACCGATCTTGGCGATGACGGCCAGGATGATGTCCTTCGCCGAAACGCCCGGGCGCAGGGTGCCTTCAACGTTGATGGCCATGGTCTTGAACGGCTTGAGGGACAGCGTCTGGGTGGCCATGACGTGTTCCACCTCCGAGGTGCCGATACCCATGGCGAGCGCTCCGAAGGCGCCGTGGGTCGAGGTGTGCGAATCGCCGCAGACTACAGTCATGCCGGGCTGGGTGAGGCCCAGCTGCGGGCCGACGACGTGCACAATGCCTTGTTCGGCGTCGCCGAGCGAGTGCAGGCGGACTCCGAACTCCTTGCAGTTGTTGCGCAAAGTCTGGATCTGCGTGCGGCTGGTCAGATCGGCGATCGGCTTGTCTATGTCCAGGGTCGGCGTGTTGTGGTCTTCCGTGGCGATGGTGAGGTCGGGGCGGCGCAAGGGGCGTCCGGCCAGCCGCAAGCCCTCGAAGGCCTGCGGGGAGGTCACCTCATGCACGAGGTGCAGGTCGATGAACAGAAGATCGGGCTGGGCGTTGGCTCCTTCGCCTTCGCCCTTGCGCACCACGTGCGCATCCCAAACTTTCTCGGCCAGTGTCTTTCCCACGGCCTGCTCCCTTCACTGCGGTTGGCTTGACTACTTCCACTGAACATCAGTGATCCAAACTGCGCCAGTGAAACAACTTGCATCTCAGATATTGAGACGGCAATATCATTACATGGACAATTCTAGTGGAGTCGGCGTCATCGATAAAGCGGCCCAAGTGCTCGACGCACTTGAGGCGGGGCCAACCACCTTGGCTCAACTTGTGGCAGCAACCGGGCTGGCCCGCCCCACGGTGCACCGGCTCGCGCTGGCGCTCGTCCACCACCGCCTCGTGAGCCGTGATATCCAAGGCCGCTTTGTCCTCGGCAGCCGCCTTGTTGAGCTTGCTTCGGCGGCCGGCGAAGACCGGCTCATCGCTTCTGCGGGCCCGGTCTTGATCCAGTTGCGCGACGCCACGGGAGAGAGCGCCCAAATCTTCCGACGTCAGGGCGACTGGCGCGTCTGCGTTGCCTCTGCCGAACGTCCCATCGGCCTGCGAGACACTATTCCCGTGGGCACCCAACTCTCCATGAAGGCCGGCTCAGCCGCCCAGATCCTGCTGGCGTGGGAAGACCACGACCGCCTCCTGGACGGACTTCAGAACGCCCGGTTCACGCCGACCGTCCTGGCCGGAGTACGACGCCGGGGCTGGGCCCAGAGCCTCGGCGAACGCGAGCCTGGAGTCGCCTCGGTCTCCGCACCCGTGCGAGGCCCTTCCGGCCGCGTCATTGCCGCGGTGTCCATCTCCGGCCCCATCGAGCGCCTGACCCGCCAGCCGGGACGTCTGCATGCCGAAGTCGTCTGCAACGCCGCCCGGGTATTGACTGAAGCCCTGCGTAAGAACAACGACTAGGCGCTTGCCATTTTTGCCGCCGGCGCCTCCCCGTAGACGGGCGCAGGTAGGGTAGGCGCATGAACAGCTTTGCCGTGTTCCTGCGTGGAATCAACGTGGGCGGGATCAACATCAAGATGGCCGACCTCAAAGCAGCCCTCAAGGCGTACCCTTTCGCCGACGTCAAGACCCTGCTGGCCAGTGGCAACGTGGTGCTCCAGAGCGAGCTCGACGCCTCGGCAGTCAAGGATGAGTTTGAAAAGTGCTTGAGGGAAGCATTTGGTTATGACGCCTGGGTAGTGGTCCTGACCGCCGAACGAGTTGCCGAACTGGTGGAAGCCTGCCCCTATCCGGCCGACGATAAAACGACGCACAGCTACATCACCCTCGCCTCGGACGCGGCAATGTTGGACGAACTATTCGACGCCGGCACAGCCCTCGGCGCCGCCGGGGAGGGCGGCGTCGATCAAGTCCGGCTGGGTCCCGAGGCCTCGGCTTGGCTTGCCCCGGCGGGAGGGACCCTGGACAGCCCCTTCAGCAAGCTCTCCGCAAAGGCCCGCTACAAGGCGAGCACCACCACCCGGAACCTGCGCACGCTCATCAAGGTCAGGGACGCCGCAAAAGCCCTCCAGAAGTAAGAATGAGCTGCCACGAGTACCGTTCTCCCCTGCTTTGAAATAGGAAAGCGCTTCCGACACGGCGAGTCGCGTCATTCCCGGGCTTTCGCGCCGCAAACAAGGGGAGAAAGGTACGGCGCACGAGGATTCTGGGGGTCTTGCTTGAGGCAAAAAAATCCCCCGGAACCTGTTGGTTCCGGGGGATTCGATTTGTGACCCCAGCGGGATTCGAACCCGCGTTACCGCCGTGAGAGGGCAGCGTACTAGGCCGCTATACGATGGGGCCTTGCACTTTATTGAACTATTTGCACTTCTATTTACCACACTTCTAAACGCCGCTTCCGGCATTCAAGCTGAATGATTGTTTCATACATTCAACCTTGCTTCAAATCGGCGAACCGTTTCGAAAGCCCGAATTCCTGCACTAATGTGTGGATTATTCGGAGCTGGGATACCAGGACTCGAACCTAGAATGACGGTACCAGAAACCGTAGTGTTGCCAATTACACCATATCCCATTGGTGCTTTTAGGCCGGATTCGATGGCGTAAACCTTCGCTCCGTGCCCCTCAGCACGAGTAATTACTTTACCCGAGACTTTCGATGCACACAAATCGAGAACACGCGCCCGCGTCCAGCTTGGTGCACACCTCAGCGATCCGCCGATGTGGATGCCGGCGCGAAAAAACCCTTGCAATCGAGGGGAGCTTAGGTTTACTCTCGGTAGGTTACCAATCGGTAACCTACGTCACGCACTTGTTTCGTGGCACAGCTGCAGGCCGAATCGCCTGTTAGCTGCGTCACATGGGGGGATCCTCGGCAGCAGCGCCGCTGTCGGGAAGTCATCGAGAGGAACTGCCCATGACACCGAACCCGGCAATTGCCACCAGAACACGAAGCCGTGCCCAGATAATCGCTATTGCCGTGCTCGCACTCCTGCTCATCGCGCTCCTTGGCTTCTATACCTTGGTCATTGGGAAAATCGCGGCGGGGTCGGCGCAGCTCAATGACGGCGCTGGCCAGGCGTCTGCCGGTGCCGGCCAACTGAAGGACGGCGCCGCGAGGCTCGCGGGTGGAGCTGCGGAAGCCGGGACAGGTGCGGCCAAGCTGGCGGATGGCGCGTCGAAAGTCCAGAACGGAATCCAGACCAAGCTGGCTCCGGGAGCCCAGCAGTTGAAGGATGGAGCCGACAAACTCGCCACGGGGGCCGTGAAGATCCAGAATGACGTCAACGCCAAGCTTGCACCGGGAGTCTACAAGGTGGACGACGGCGCGCAGCAGCTCGCAGCCGGTGCCGTACAGCTTTCCGCGGCGCTGACCCCGACGCCGGGCGGCAACGCTGAAAACAATCTCGGCGACGGCGCCACTCAACTAAACACCGGTGCGAACCAGCTCAACAACGGAGCCGCCCAGCTCAACGCCGGTGCTGCCCAACTCGACGCGGGCGCTTCGAGGCTCGCGGCGGGCACCGATCAGCTCAAAGGTTACCCGGGGGCAGGAGACGATCCCACCAAGGGAACGGGTTCCGCTGCGTTGGCCCAAGGACTCCAGCAGCTCGCCGACGCGGCCAACGGCATCCAAGGCGTGGTGCCCCTGGCAACGCTGAAGGCGCAGATCAACGCGCTCAACGACGGCGCGCATCGCCTCGATGCCGGAGCCTCGCAATTGCAGGCCGGAGCGGGCCAGCTTTCGGCTGGGGCGGCGCAACTGCACGAGGGCACCGGACGGCTCGCAGACGGCACCGGGAAGCTCGCGGCAGGGACCGGCAAGCTGACGGCCGGTTTCGCCACGCTCGCCCAGAAGCTCAACAGCCAGGATCCCGCGTCCCCGGGCGTGGTTCTAGGAACCCAAATGCTCGCCGATGGAACCGCAAAGATCCGCGTGGGCATGGACGGCGTACCTGGCGACCCTGAGCACCCGGGTCTCCTCAAGGCCACGGCCAGCATGACGGACGGAACATCCCGCTTGGCTGCAGGTACCGACTCGTTGATGACGGGCATCAAGGGCAGCCCTGCTGATCCCTCCTCCCCCGGTCTCCTGGACGGTTCCACTGCATTGGCGGCGGGCGCCTCCAAGTTGTCGGATGGAAATGCCAAACTGGCCGCAGGCTCAGCCCAGTTGTCCACCGGTGCCGAAAAACTCGCGGACGGAAATGCGCGAATCGCGGCGGGCACAGCGGAACTGCATCAGGGAGCTGCGGCGGTATCGCCGTCGAGCATGGCCGAAAAGTCGGATACCGGCACGGCGCTCGGACTTGTGGGCGTCCTGGGGGCGGGTTCCGTCGGAACGTTCGTTTTCCTGCGGAAGTTCCGGCTGGGCGCGTAGCTGCAGAAGCCTCAGGCGAGCAGTCGCGTCAAGGCGTCTATTTCCCGGCCGGAAAAGTCGGAGGCGAGCTCACCTGTGCGGTTCAACCAGATGCCCAGCAATCCGGCGGCAGTGGCGCCTTCGGCGTCGAGAAGGCGGTTGTCGCCCACAAAAAGGGTCTCAGCCGGGTTGGTGCCCAAGCGCCGGACCCCTTCCAGGTAAATGGCGGGGTCCGGCTTGGGCACGCCTACGGTGTCCGTTCCGACAAGGACCGAGACCCGGGCAAGCCCCGCGCTGTCGAGCTTGACCCGCTGGTAGTCGTGGACATTGTTGCTCACGGCGCCATAGGGGATGCCCGCGGCGTCGAGGGCGTCGAGGACGGGCAGGACATCGCTGAAGGCCCTGACATAACTGGGCTGCAGCCGGGAATAGTCATTGAGCCACGTATGGGAGTCCTCGCCGCCGAGTTCCACTCCGAAATGCCCCAGGGCCGCACGGCCACGCAGAAGGCGCTGCTCGTTGAACGTCAACTCGCCGGCGAGGTACCGGTCATAGAAGTGCGTGGTTTCGTGCGTGAAGATCCGTCCGAACTTCTCCCACCCGGCCTGGTCCAGGCCGGGCAGGAGGTGTTCGCTCACGTCACGCAGGGCCGTGGTCATGGCGTACTCAAGGTCCACCAAGGTGTCGTCGATATCGAACAGGACACCCCGGGCCGTGCCGAATGACTCATGAAGTGCGCTGATCACGGAGTGCCTGAACTAGTCGCGGAACGCGCGCAAGCGGGTGAGCGAGGAATCCTTGCCCAGGATGACCATCGATTCGAACAGCGGCGGCGAGATGCGGCGGCCGGAGATTGCCGTGCGCACCGGGCCGAACGCGAGGCGCGGCTTGATCCCAAGATCCTCCACCAAGGCTTGCTTGAGTGCTGCCTGGATGCTTTCTGCTGTCCAGTCGGCGAGGGGTTCGAGCGCAGCCAACGCGGCGTCCAGCACCTCGCCCAGGTTCTCGGGGAGTCCCTTGCGGGCGTCGTCGGCGACGTCGATCGCGTCGTCGTTCTTGAACAGGAAGGCAAGCATCTCGGGAGCCTCGCCCAACAGGGTGATCCGCTCCTGGATCAGCGGCGCGGACTCGGCAAGAATCTCTTCCTGGCGCGGAGTCAGGATCTCCCCCACGAAGCCTGCGGCACGCAGGTAGGGCACGAGCCGCTGACGGAAGTCCTCCGGAGTGAGCATGCGCACGTGCGTTCCGTTGATGGCTTCGGCCTTCTTGATATCAAAGCGCGCCGGGTTGCCCAGGACGTCGTGGATGTCGAAGTTGGCCACGAGCTGCTCCACGGTGAAGATATCCTCGTCGGCGCTCAGGGACCAGCCCAGGAGGGACAAGTAGTTGAGCAGTCCTTCGCGGATGAAGCCACGTTCGCGGTGCAGGAAGAGGCTGGATTCCGGATCGCGTTTGGAAAGCTTTTTGTTGCCCTGGCCCATGACGTAGGGAAGGTGGCCGAACTCGGGCATGTACTCGGCCACACCAATGGCGTAGAGGGCCCGGTAGAGGGCGATCTGCCGCGGAGTGGAGCTGAGCAGGTCTTCGCCGCGGAGGACGTGCGTGATGCCCATGAGTGCGTCGTCAACGGGGTTCACGAGTGTGTACAGCGGGGCGCCGTTGGCGCGCACCACGGCGAAGTCGGGCACGGATCCGGCCTTGAACGTGATCTCCCCGCGCACAAGGTCGTTGAAGGTCAGGTCTTCGTCCGGCATGCGCAGGCGCAACACGGCATTGCGGCCCTCGGCCTTGTACTGGGCGAGCTGTTCCTCGGTGACGTGGCGGTCAAAGCCGTCGTACCCGAGCTTCGGATCCCGGCCCGCAGCCCGGTGCCGTGCTTCGATCTCCTCGGGAGTGGAGTACGACTCATAGATGTGACCGCCGGCTTTGAGCTTGGCGATGACGTCCTGGTACATGTCGCTGCGCTGCGACTGGCGGTACGGTTCGTGCGGGCCGCCAACCTCGACGCCCTCGTCCCAGTCGATGCCGAGCCACTTCAACGCGTCAAGCAGTTGGTGGTAGCTCTCCTCGCTGTCGCGGGCCGAGTCCGTGTCCTCGATCCGGAAAACCAGTTTGCCACCGGTGTGCCGTGCGTAGGCCCAGTTGAAGAGGGCCGTACGGATCAACCCAACGTGCGGAGTTCCCGTGGGTGAGGGGCAGAACCGGACGCGGACCGGGGTTTCAGCGTTCACGGCAGGAATGGCGGCAGAGTTCGACGCAGCAACAGTAGTCATAATGGTTCCAACTTTACCCCGTGCCGCCGGACGGAAAGCCCAGTGCCCGTGGGGGCAAAGCGGTTGACGGGGCGGACCGCCAAACCTCTACCGGCGGACCACCGGGTTGGACAAGCGGCCGATGCCTTCGATCTCGATCTCATAGCGGTCGCCCTCCTGGACCAGGCCGACGCCGGCCGGAGTCCCGGTCATGATGACATCCCCCGGAAGCAGGGTGAAAGCCTGCGAAACGATGGACACCAGCTCCCGAACGCTGCGAATCATCTGGTTCGTGCTGCCGTCCTGGCGGAGCTCACCATTGAGCCACCCCTTGATGGCCAGGTCCTCGGGGTCGAGTTCCGTCTCGATCCACGGGCCGAGCGGCGCGGAGGTATCAAAGCCCTTGGCACGCGCCCACTGCAGGTCCGTCTTCTGGACGTCGCGGGCCGTGAGGTCGTTTCCGCAGGTGTAACCGAAAATGACATCGTCCACGCGATCTTCGGGCACATCCTTGCAGATGCGGCCAATGACAACGCAGAGTTCCGCCTCAAAGGAGACTTCCTCCGAGAACTCAGGCAACACGATCGGATCGTTGGGGCCAACGACGGCGGTATTCGGCTTCAGGAACAACAAGGGGTGCTGCGGAACTTCGTTACCGAGTTCCCGGGCGTGCTCGGCGAAGTTCCGTCCGACGCCGATGACCTTGCTGCGCGGAATGATGGGTGCCAGCAAGCGCACGTCCTCCAGCTTGTGGCGGACCGAGGTCCGCTCAACGCCGTTGAAGAAGGGGTCGCCGTGGATGACAGTGATGACTTCACTGCCGGGCTCACCTTCGACGACGCCGTAGACGGGATCAGAATCAACAACAAACCGGGCGATACGCATGGTTTCTAGCGTACCGTCCGCCGGCGGCCACCACGCGCGCACTGTGGTGGACGTCCGCTAGCCTCGCAGATAGTCCAATTGCGCCGCCACCGAAGTTTCAGCGGCCCACCGCACGGAAGGATCGACGTCGGGATACACCGCGTCGGTGACGGCCTGGACCCCGGCTTGGGGCCCGAGCCGCGCGAGTGCTTCGCGGATCTGGTCCAGTCGCATCTCCCTGTGGGCCCGGTACTCGCGGCATACGACGTCGACGGCCGGCAGCACGGGACCGTGAGCGGGCAACAGTGTTGCGGGGCCGAGGCCTTCGAGAGTGTCGAGGCTGGGGAGGTAATCCCCCAGCCGTCCATCGGGATAGTCCAGGACCGTGGTTCCGCGTCCCAGGATGGTGTCGCCCGTCAGCACGGAGCCATCTGGTCCGTCGCCGGGAAGGTGGAAGCAGACTGAATCCGAAGTATGGCCCGGCGTGGCAAGCACGCGGATCTCAACACCTGCAGCCTCGATGACCTCGCCACCCCGCAACGGTTCGCCTCCGTGGCAGTGCGCCGGATCCGCCGCGCGGACAGGTGCGCCGGTGATTTCGTGAAAGCGCGCAGAGGCCTCGGTATGGTCCTTGTGGCGATGGGTGATGAGAACGAGCTCTACGGATCCCGCGGCGGCCAGGGCCGCGAGGTGCGATTCGTCCAGCGGCCCGGGATCGACGACGACGACTGCGGGAGCGTCCGGCGCGGCAATGACGTACGAGTTGGTACCGTCGAGGCTCATCGGACCCGGATTGGGAGCGAGCAACGATCGGGTGAGGGGACTGCTGTTCTGGAAAGTGGCGTCATTGACCGGATTCACTTCTCCATCTTGGCACACGCCAATGAGCCGGACCCGGCAACGGGAAACCCGGTTCCAAGAGGCAGGAACGGCACACGACGTAGCATGGTGCCAAGGAACTGGGACGGATACATGTGGACAGTTGCGGAGGAGTCGAATGCGGAGTCAAACCCGACGAAGAAAACCTCTCTTGATGACGATGGCGATCGCCGCCGTCTGCCTCTCCGTCTTCGCAGTCCTCAGCGCTTGTTCCTCCGACACTGGACCCCGATCCGCCGTGGGCCAGTCCACCGTGGTGATCATCGGAGACTCCCTCAGCACAGGTCACGGCACCTCCCCTGACAATGCCTGGCCTCATCTAGTGGAGAACGATCCCGGCTTTCAACAGTTCCAAGCGACCATCGTCAATGCCGCGCATGACGGCAGCGGCTATGTCAGTGTCGGCGAGGACGGATCGACCTTCGGTTCCCAGGTGGACACAGCGGTAACCGACGAGACCCGCTTGGTGCTGTTCTTTGGGTCCGAAAATGACATGGGCACCTCCCCCGGAGAAACCGAGGCTGCGGCCGCACGGGCGTTCGCCTCAGTCAAGGCCCGAGCTCCGCAAGCCGACATCCTGGTGATAGGGCCGCCGTCGTATACACGCACACCCGAGGCGGAAAGGCTCGACATCCGCGACCAGGACAAAGCCGCTGCCCTGAAAGCCGGGGCCGATTTCATCGATCCGATCGACCTCGGCTGGATCATGGACGATGCCTCGGACCTCATTGGTCCCGACGGCGATCACCCGTCCGCGGCCGGCCAGCAGTATCTGCAGGCCAAAATGGAAGCGCTCATCGGACCGAGGATCCAGCAAGCCAGCCCCGGGAGCACCCCGTTCGCCGGTTAAACTGCGACGGCGACCCGCCCACCAAAGTGGGAGGCCGCCGTCGGGCGCTCTGCTGAACCTTAGGCCAGGCGGGTGAGCCAGCCGTGCTTGTCCTCGACCGTTCCGGTCTGGATGCCGAGCAACTGCTGGCGGATGGCCATGGTGGTTTCGCCCGCTTTGGCGTCCTCGGAGCCGATGAACTCGGTCTTGTCCTTGAGCACGCCGATGGGCGTGATGACAGCCGCGGTTCCGCAAGCGAAGACCTCGGCGATGTCGCCGGAGGCCACGCCGTCGCGCCACTCGGCGAGCGTGATCTTGCGCTCGGTAACCTCGCGGCCCATGTCCTTCGCCACCTGGATGACGGAAGAACGGGTCACGCCTTCCAGGATGGTTCCCGTGAGTGCCGGGGTGACGAGTGAGCCGTCCTTCATGACGAAGAAGACGTTCATGCCGCCCAGTTCCTCGACGGCGTCGTCGTTGAAGTGGTCCAGGAAGAGGACCTGCTTGCAGCCGTTCTCCTCGGCTTCCATCTGGGCAATCAGGGATGCGGCGTAGTTTCCACCGCACTTGGCTGCACCGGTTCCGCCACGGCCGGCGCGCGCGTATTCACGGGAGATCCAGATGGATACCGGCTTGAGTTCGCCGCCGAAGTAGTTGCCGGCCGGAGAAGCGATGACCCGGAAGGAGACCTCGCGGGCAGCGCGGACACCCAGGAACGCCTCCGTCGCGATCATGAACGGGCGCAAGTACAGGGCCTCGCCGTCGCCGGACGGAACCCATTCCTTGTCCGCCTGCACGAGTTCGCGGATGGCGCCGAGGAAGTATTCCTCGGGCAGTTCCGGGAGAGCCAAACGACGGGCCGACTTGTTCAGCCGGGCGGCATTGGCCTCGGGACGGAACGTCCAAACGGAACCGTCGGCATGGCGGTATGCCTTCAGCCCTTCAAAGATCTCCTGGCCGTAGTGCAGCACTGCCGCCGAAGGATCAAGGGAAATCGGTCCGTAGGCCTCGACGCGGGCACTGTGCCAGCCGCCCTTGCCCTCGGTGTCAACGCTGTAGTCGACAATGACGGTGTTGTCGGTGAAGTAGTCGCCAAATCCCGGGTTTGCCAGGATAGCTGCACGCTCCTCAGCAGACTTCGGGGTCTCCGAGAGCTGCTGGCTGAATTCGACGCCGTGGGCAGTCTGAGTCATGTTTCCTCCAGTCGGCTACCAGGCAGAGCGAACCATCTCTTGGAGGATATGGTTCAGCGACGGACCACGGCAGCAGGTAAATAATTCAAGTAAAGCTTACGCCCGGGTACAGACCCTAAAGTGCGGCGGCGATGGCGTCGCCGATGGCCGCGGTACTGCGGCTCTCGCCATTGCGGCTTTCGATGTCAGCGACGACGGCGGCCTCGATCCTGCGGGCGGCGGTCGTGTAGCCGAGGTGGTCCAGCAACAAGGCCGCGGACAAGATGGCGGCGGTCGGATCCGCTTTTTGCTGTCCGGCGATATCCGGGGCGGAGCCGTGGACGGGTTCGAACATGGAGGGCGCGGTGCGGTCCATGTTGATGTTGCCCGAGGCTGCCAGACCGATGCCGCCGGTGATGGCCGCTGCAAGGTCTGTGATGATGTCTCCGAAGAGGTTGTCAGTGACGATCACGTCAAAGCGGGAAGGGTCGGTCACCATGAAGATCGTCGCGGCGTCGATGTGCAGGTAGTCGTGGGTGACCTCGGGGAATTCCTTGGCCACGGCCTCGACGGTGCGCTTCCACAAGTGGCCTGCGAAGACCAGGACGTTGTGCTTGTGCACGAGGGTAACGTGCTTGCGGGGACGCTCGCTGGCGCGGCGGAAGGCGTCCCGGACGACGCGCTCGACGCCGTGGGCCGTGTTGAGCGACACTTCGGTGGCAACCTCATGGGGGGTGCCACCGCGCAACGTACCGCCGTTGCCGACGTACGGACCCTCGGTGCCTTCGCGGACCACGATGAAATCGATGTTGCCAGGGTTGGCCAGCGGGCTGCCCACCGTGCCATAGAGCCGCGAGGGGCGCAGGTTCACAAAGTGGTCCAGGCTGAAGCGGAGCTTCAGCAGCATCTCGCGTTCAATGATCCCGGAAGGAATGCGGGTGTCCCCCGGGGCCGCACCGACAGCGCCGAAGAGGATGGCATCGCGGGTGCGCAGATCGGCCAGGACCTCATCGGGGAGCGTTTCGCCGGTTTCAAGCCAGTGCTGGGCTCCGAGCTTGTATTCAGTCTGTTCCAAGGTGACGCCTTCTTCGGCGACAACTTTTTCCAGGACCTTGAGGGCTTCGGCAATAACTTCGGGGCCAATGCCGTCGCCGGGAATGACAGCCAGGTTGATCGTTGCGGCGGGTTGCGTTGCGCTCATGTTTTCAGACTGCCAATGCATCCATATGTTGGTCAAAATCGTCTCAGCATTTGAGCGCCCGGAGGTCTGTGAGGAGCGCCTCCGCAAGGAGCTACCGGCCTGGAACAGGTGAAGCGACCACGGCCACATTTTTGCCCCAGAGATCCTGCGTATAGCAGCTGATCAGGACCAGTCGATTGGGCACCGCTGTCCAGACGGGACTGTCTTTCAAAGTCGATTTTGTGTACGTCGTGACGGAATCGACCTTGTATGTCATCGTTCCCGTTGCCGTGACGACTTTGAGTTCATCCCCGGGGGCCGCTGCATAACTGAGCTGGTTGAACGGCGCGTCGAGCCCTTCCCAGCTATGCCCGATCACGTAGGTGGTGTTCGTCGAGCCGGCTCCAGGGGCTCCGAACGGAGTGAGCCAATATCCATCCATCGTCTCCGGCGGCTCAATGCTCTGCCCGCCGGCAGGGTCTGGTCGCAGCGGGTGGACCACCACATCCAGGCCAACCGCCGGGTAGGTAATCTGCAACGGGGCCGACGCCGCGGGGAGAGGCGTTCCCGGCGCAGTGGCAGGAGCCACCACCGTTGCACGGCTCGGCTCGGGCCTGATCGCGGGGGCCGCCGTCGAAAGCGCCCTCTGCCCTGCGTCGAAAGTGGCCGGACTCCCTGGGGCGGATGCACCGTAAACCAGCCATGACGCTAGCAGTCCCACGACACAAATCGCCACCAGGAGAAGATCCCTGGAACTGATGAGTAGTGTGCGGGTTCCGGCTGAGCGAGGCTGCCGCGTGTAACGGTGACTTGCCATGACCACTCCCGGAGACGGCGAAGAAGGTGGATGGGTGCCGCACATTGTCTGGCGGCACCCATCGTGGTTTGTCTAGCGGTGGGCCCCTCTCGCCCTCGCACCGCTCCTCACGACGACGAACGCGGCCACTGCACTAAAGAGGCCAGTCAAGCCGACAAGCCAACCGGGGATACCCGCGTCCGCCTTTCCGCCGACGGCCGTCTGCACGTTGTAGCCCACGTTGGTGATCGGGGCGTCCGGTGTGGTTGCGGCGCCGGCCACTGCTGGCGCAGCGGGGGTGGCCGCTGCGGGAACGGGCGCTTGCGGCGTAGCGACGGGTGGAACCACGGGCGTGACGGCCGGTGGCACCACTGGCTCCAGCTGCTCCACAGGACCGCCCGGACTCGACGGCGGGCTCGACACGGGCGGGGTGACCACCGGACTCGACGGCGGACTCGTCACCGGCGGGGTGACCACAGGATCCACCGCCGGACTCGTCACCGGCGGGGTGACCACCGGACTCGACGGCGGACTCGTCACCGGCGGGGTGACCACCGGATCCACCGGCGGACTCGTCACCGGCGGGGTGACCACCTTGCAGCCGGCGTTAAGGATGGCGATGTTTTCCGAGGTGAGGTTTTGCCCCTTGGGCATAAGGTCGCCCGCGTTGGCAGGAACGATGTCGTTAGTGTCGGCGACATGCCCGGACAGCGCCGACAAGCTTATCGTCAGCGCGACGTACGGGTTCGCGGCCGAATGAGTGGCGTGGCAGATAGTGATCTTGTCTGAGGGAGCAGCATTCGCCGACACCGTGGCACCCAACAATCCCAGGCCCACGACCCCCAAGGTCGCAATAGCTCGTTTCATCTCGGTCCCTCCAACCACATCAGGTTCGAGCTGACCAAACCTTGCGGAGTAACCGTCTTCGAGACCCAGGAAAGACAAGTACGGGAGACCTCAACCAGCGAGATGAATCTTGACAGTTACTCCCCAGAAAGTGTCATCAGTTCGCTTGCTTTTCAGGCTAGGTTTCCGTCTACTAATTAACGCGAGTGGCGGGTACGCGTTTACAGCTAGGATCCAGGCGGCTTTGTCCCGGCCGCTACCTGCTCCGGCTGGATCTACACTCGCCGGCGGGAAGGTACCACTTGGAAGTCCAGCGACCCGTCGGATCCGTGGCCGGACACCGATCGGTCGTGCGACGGGAAAAGGAACACCCCCTCACCCGGTGAGGTGAAGGGGTGTAACGCACGGCTTAAGTGAGCGGGCGTCCGCCCAAAAGGCCACATAGGTGAGCGGGCGTCTAGGACTCGGCGGGCTCCTCGTAACGCGGGAAAACCGGGGCCGGGGCCGGGAGTTCCGTGCCGGGGACGATCGGCGTCGCGATGGCCGCGAACTGGCGGGCCTCCCCTTCCAGCTGTCCCAGGACCTCGAGCAGCTTGGCCGCCGACGTCGGCATCACCGGCTGGGCGAGGATCGCCACGATGCGGACAACCTCCAGGGTGACGTACAGGACGGTGTTCATGCGCTCGACGTCGGTCTTGCGCAGCACCCACGGGGCCTGCTCGGCGAAGTACGCGTTGGTGTCGCCCAGCACGGCCCAGATTGCCTCGAGGGCACGGCTGAATTCCTGCTTCTCGAAAGCAGCGCGGGCCACGTCCAGCAGTCCGCTGGCCTGAGCCAGCAGAGCGGTGTCCGCCGCAGAGAAATCACCGGGAACCGGAACCTTGCCTTCGCAGTTCTTCGCCACCATGGACAGCGAACGCTGTGCCAGGTTGCCGAAGTTGTTGGCGAGGTCTGCGTTCATGCGGCCCACGATCGCCTCATGGTTGTAGCTGCCGTCGGCACCGAAGGGCACTTCGCGGAGGAAGAAGAAGCGCACCTGGTCCAGGCCGTACTGCTCCACGAAGTCCTTCGGGGCCACCACGTTGCCGAGGGACTTGGACATCTTGACGCCATTGTTGGTCAGGAAGCCATGGATCATGACGCGCTTCGGCAGTTCCAGGCCGGCGCTCATCAGGAAGGCGGGCCAGAAGATCGCATGGAACCGTGAGATGTCCTTGCCAATGACGTGGACGTCCGCGGGCCAGAACTTTCGGAACGCCTCCGATTCGGCGTCCGGGTAACCGACCCCCGTCAGATAATTGGTCAGGGCATCGACCCACACGTACATGACGTGTTTGTCGTTCCCCGGCACCGGGACGCCCCAGTCGAAAGTCGTGCGGCTGATGGACAAGTCCTGAAGGCCCTGCTTGACGAAGCTGATGACCTCGTTGAAGCGGTACTGGGGAGCGCCGAATTCCGGTTGCCCCTCGTACAACGCCAGCAACCTGTCCTGGTAGGCGGACAAGCGGAAGAAGTAGCTCTCCTCCGCGGTCCAACTCACCTCGGTGTCGGTACCGCGCGAGTAGCGGACGCCGTCGTCCTTCAGTACGGTTTCGTCCTCGGTGTAGTAAGCCTCGTCGCGGACCGAGTACCAGCCCTCGTACTTGGACAGGTAAATGTCCCCTTTGGCTTCCATCTTCTTCCAGATGGCCTGGGAAGCGGCGTAGTGGTCGGCGTCCGTGGTGCGGATGAACCGGTCGTAGGAGATGCCCAAGGCCGAATGGGCGGCCTTGTAGATTTCGGCATTCCGGTCCACGAGTTCCTTGGGCGTGACGCCTTCCTTCTCCGCCGCCTGGGCGATCTTCATGCCGTGCTCGTCCGTACCGGTCAGGAACATCACGTCATAGCCGTCGAGGCGCTTGAACCGGGCCATCGCATCGGTGGCGATGTACTCGTAGGCATGCCCGATATGCGGCTCGCCGTTCGGGTACGTAATGGCGGTGGTGATGTAGAACGGGGGTTTATCTGGAGACGTCACTCTACGAAGTTACCTTCTCTTGGAGATGGAAAGACCGGACCGGCCGCATGTGACGGCCGGTCCGGAAGCATCGGCTACTAGTTCAATTCAGTCAGCGTATCGCTGAGCCTGACAAGCTCGTGGTCGTGCGACGCCACCAGCACGGCGATGCCGTCGCTGGTGGTGTCCTTCAGGATGCTGATGATGCGGTTTGCCGAAGTGCGGTCCAGGCTGGCCGTTGGCTCGTCCACCACCAGGACACGGGTGCCCAGGATCAGGGCCCGGGCGATCGCGACACGCTGGCGCTCACCGCCGGACAGCTGCGCCGGACGGTGGCGCATGCGCCTGCCCAGCCCCACCAGGTCCAGCAGGTCCTTGGCCATTTCGGTGCGCTGCTCCACTTCGCCGTCGGGAACGGCCGGCAACAGCACGTTCTCCAACGCGCTCATGCCGTCGATCAAGGCGCCGCCCTGGTCCACGTACCCGATCAGGGCGCGGCGACGGTCGGCGATTTCGTCGTCGCCCATCTTCTCAAGGGAATCGCCCTCCCAGAGGACGCGGCCCGACGTCGGAAGCGTGAGTCCCGCTCCCACCGTCAGGATGCTGGTCTTGCCTGAGCCGCTTCGCCCGGCGACGCAGTGCATCTCACCGGCGTGCAGGGTCAGGCTGAAGTCCTCGACGACGGTGACGGGCTCCGCGCCACCCTTGTCACCGCCGTAGCGGATGGTGATGTTGCTCAACTGCAGGGGCATACCGTGGTCAGCGGCGCGCACGATGGTGTTGGCGCGGGTCTGGAACGACTCGTCGGTGGATTCCGTGGTCGCGGTCAGATCGGGTTCGAGGTTGTCAGTCATTTGACCACTTTCGTTGCAATGGGAATCCAGCAAATTACGGCCACCACTCCGGCCAAAGCGGCCCAAAGTGCGGCATAAGGAGCGAGCAACAGGCCCAGGCCCAGCGCCCCCACGACGCCCAGGATCAGGGCCACTGCTCCGACCAAGGCATTTTCGAAGAACCGGACCTGCCCCAGCATGTCCGGGTTCCAGCCCATGGCCCGGAGAGTGCCGAGCTGCTCCCGCCTGGCCTGGAGTTCGAACCGACCCGTGACCAAGGTCAGTACGAGGCCCACGAGCACTCCGGAGACTGCCAGGATGACGCTCGGCAGGGCTACGGTAGCTGAGGCGAGACCGCTGAGGGCGCTCGCTCCAGCTGCGCGCGGGATGTCAATGAGCAATGCGATCAGGGCACCGACGGCCGCCCCGAACACTCCCACAGCCACAGCCAGCGCGACTGAGCTGAAGCGGTGGGTGACCAGTTGGCGGTACGCAAACGTCAGCGGCGAATCCACCGGGATCAGGCGTTCATCGTGTTGGGGTTCCTGGTCAACGATGTCGCGGTGCCGCAATTGCTGGGCCGCGATGTAAGCGGCGGCGCAGTAAATGAGCAACACGGACGCGGAAACAATGACCGTGGCCAGGTTCCAGCTCAGAAGGCTCAGCGCAATGCCTGCCACGGCGACGATCCCCGCACCGATGCCGAACTCCTCGAGGACCCAACTTCGGATTTTCCTCTGGGTCCAGCCCATGGCGCGGAGGATCCCCGCCTCGTTGCGTCGCTGGCGGATATAGCTGACTGTGGAAGCGCCGGTCAGGAGAGTGGCCCCGCACAGCGTCAGGAAGAGAAGGGTGATGTTGGTGCCGGTCAGGGAACCGGAAACGGCATCGGCGGCATCCTGTCGAACCCACGACTGCTGGACGGTGCCCAGCGCAGATTCCTTGCCGGCGTCGTCCTTGGAGTATCCCGGGACGAAGATGTTGGCGTCTTCACGCGCGGAGCCGGCCACCACTGTGGCTTGCAGACCCATGTCGCGGATCTGGGCTGCGAGCTTGTCGACCTCCGGTTGGGCTTGTTTCCAGTTGCCCGGTGCGCTGGCGCGGACCCGGACGGCATCGATCACATTGGCGTTGGAATCGTAACCGCGCGCTGCGGCAAGGCCGTAGTAGTCGGTAATGGCACCGGCAGACTGGCTGACGAGGCCAGTATCGCTTAGCGAGGGCTTGAGGCCCTTGGCGGCGGTGTCATTGCCCGAAGCGTCCTTCTGGAGCGTCATCGGGGCCGGGTCGTAGCCACCCAAGGGCAGCTTGTTGACGTCGCCGGCCGCTTTCTGGATCTGGGCAGGATCAAACGTCCCGTAGACCATCGGCAGCGGGGTAGCGGGCTTCGATCCCGTGGCAAGGTTCTCCCGGTAGGAGCGCTCGTCGACCGGCTTGCGCTGGCTCTGGTCCACGATCGCGCCAAAGGCCGACTTCTCAGGCAGCTTGTTGACGGTAACCCAGTCCCCCGGTGTGGCGGACTTGGCGACGGCTCCATTCGCAGAGGTTTCGCCGTCCTTGTACTTGGGTGCGGCTGCGAAGTCCGTGCTCCACTGGGCCGGCTGGTACAGGCCTTGGCTGAAGTTGCCCATGTTACCGAGCAACTGACTGTGGTCGGTGGACCCGGGCCATGACAGGGCGAACGGCGACTTTGACACGAACGGCAGGTAGTCCTTGTCCAAGGAACGTGAGACAGTGCCGACGTCGTTGACGACCTTGCCCGAATCATCGATTTCCTGGATTTTGACCGAGTACTTCAGGTCCAGCGAGGTTCCCTGCCGGACGATCAAAGGAATGGCCTGCGAGGCATCCGTGATCTGGCCGGAGAGCTTTGCCTGCTGGTACTGGGTCATGAGGGGTGCCCAGTATTTGAGCTTGACGCCCATGAAATCCGGGCCTTGTTCGAGTTCCTGCTGCGTAGGACTCTTGGCGAAGAGTTGTTCGAAGTAACGGCCGATTGCACCGGCATTGCGGGTGTCGGCCGGCGGCGCCTTTTGCAGCGGTGCGAGGAAGTCTCCGGCCGAGCCCAAGAGGGCGCGTTCAGCGGTCGGATCGACGGCGACGACCGACTCGGTGACCTGCGGAGCCATGGGCAGCGCCACCGACAGATTAAAGAGGTTGTGTTCTGAGCCACCGGCAGGAGCGGGGAACTTAATGCCGGTCTCCCCCGCGGGACCGGCGATGCGGATGCTCTTGCCTCCGGCAGTCTGCTGCTCCACGACCTGCCCCTTGCCGAGCGTGCCTTCAGCGCTGGTCTGGAAGAGGGTTTGCTGGGACACCCCGTCGGAGCTCACGGCAGTGGCGGTGAGGCGGTACTTCTTGGGCTGCGCGGGGAGGACGGACTCCGGCGCGGGCCAGCTCTTGGAGTCCGTTCCGGTCGGATCTCCCGCGGTGGCTCCACCAGCCAGCCCCGCGTTGTAGCCAAGGTAATCCATAGCATCAAGCCGCGGAGTTTCCAGGTTCTGCGTCACCCGGGACACGAGGCTGATGGGCGCGGCTACCGACGCACCGCTCAGCCCCCGGATCTTCTCGAGTTGCGGGAAGCTGATGCCGCCCTGGCCGTTCGCGATGTCCGGCTGGAGGAGTGCCCCGCCGTCCTTGGTATTCGCGGACTTGGCCTGGACCAGGATGTCGTACAGGCCGCGTGAGTTCTCATCCACTGTCCGGTTCAGCGCGGCCTGCGACTGGCTCTGGATGAATACGGACAAACACATGGCGACGATCAAAATGGCCGCGGTCAACAGAAGCACACGGCTTCTGATGAACCTCTGGACGGCGTTCATAGGGCTCCCTGAGTCCTGGATTGCGGGTGTGCACACTGCTCTCCCTGGAACCATGCCGAGAGGCAATAGGAATCCACCGGGTGCGTGCAAAAGTTATTGGCCGGCCTGCCGCCGGTTCCGAATTTCGGACCAAGCCATTGTAGGCAGACCGGCCAATGATATGTGGCCGATGTGAAGTGCGGCACACTTTTCTAGCTCAAACGGTGAGGATGCTAGTCCTCCAGATCCACTTCGCGAACCATGTCTGCACCGATGCCGGCCTTGATTGCTTCGAGGACCTGCTGCGGCACCGAAGTGTCGATCGTCAGCAGCGCCAAGACCTGGCCGCCTTCGCTCTGGCGTGCCACCTGCATGCCACCGATATTGATGTTGTTCATGCCCAGGATGTGGCCGATGGTGCCGATGACACCGGGACGGTCCGCGTAGGAAACAACCACCAAGTGTTCGCTGATCGGGATTTCGACGTCGTAGCCGTTGACGCCCACGAGCTTCTGGACCTGCTTGGGTCCGGTGAGCGTGCCGGCCACGGAAATCTGTGAGCCGTCACTGAGTGCCCCGCGGATGGTCAGGACGTTGCGGTAGTCCTCGGCTTCCGGCGTCGTGATCAGGCGGGTGTTGATGCCGCGCTGCTCCGCGATGACGGGCGCGTTGACGTAGGAGACCTGCTCGGTCACGACGTCGGCGAACACGCCCTTGAGCGCCGCCAGTTCGAGGACCTTCACGTCCAGGCTCGCGATTTCGCCCGCGACCTCGACGTCGATCTGCGTCAGGGATGCGTGGGTCAGGGCCGTGAAGATCCGGCCGAGCTTCTCGATCAGCGGGATTCCGGGGCGAATCTCGGAAGCGATCACGCCACCGGCGACGTTGACTGCATCCGGAACGAGTTCGCCGGCGAGGGCGAGGCGCACGGACTTCGCCACGGAGACGCCGGCTTTTTCCTGGGCTTCATCGGTGGAGGCACCAAGGTGAGGCGTCACGATGACGTTGTCCATGCCGAAGAAGGGAAGGTCGGTGCTCGGCTCCTTGACGAACACGTCGACGGCGGCGCCGGCGATCTGACCGTCTTCCAAAGCCTCGTGGAGGGCTTCTTCGTCGATCAGGCCGCCACGGGCGACATTGACAACGTAGGCCGTTTCCTTCATCTTCTTGAAGGCGTCGGCGCCCAGCATACCCACGGTTTCCGGGGTCTTGGGCATGTGGATGGTGATGAAGTCCGACTTCTCCAGCAGCTCGTCCAGGGTGACGAGCTTGACGCCGAGCTGGGCGGCGCGTGCCGAGGTGATGTAGGGGTCGTAGGCGAGGATCTCGGTCTCGAAGCCTTGCAGCCGGGCAGCCACGAGCGCCCCGATGCGTCCGAGGCCGATGATGCCGATCTTCTTCTCGAAAAGTTCGATGCCCGTGTACTTGGAGCGCTTCCACTCGCCGCCCTTCAGGGCGGAACTGGCCTGCGGGATGTGGCGGGCGAGGCTGAGGATATGGCCGACCGTAAGCTCGGCAGCGGACACAATGTTCGACGTCGGGGCGTTGACCACCATGACGCCGGCCTGGGTGGCGGCCTTGATATCCACGTTGTCCAGGCCGACGCCGGCACGCGCGATGATCTTGAGGTTCTTGGCTGCGGCAATTGCCTCGGCGTCCACCTGGGTGGCCGAACGCACGAGGATGGCGTCGACGTCGACGATTGCGGAGAGCAGCTGGGAGCGGTCCGCGCCGTCGGTTTGGCGGATCTCGAAGTCCGGACCAAGGGCCTCGATCGTGGCGGGGGAAAGTTCCTCAGCGAGGAGTACTACTGGTTTGGTGCTAGTCACCGGTGACCTCTTTAGCTCTCTTTTTCAGGTGGGGTTTTGGTGAAACGATTCTTTGACGACGAAGGCCGGACCCGGTATACCGGGTCCGGCCTCCATGCCGGGCGGCTTCATTTCGAGCCTATCCCGAACGGCGTTCTGTGTTGAATTGCTACGGCTCCTGCCGCGGCTTCAACGAGTGCCTTGACTAGCGGGCTGCGGAGCCTTCGACGTAGTCCTCGTCCTGCTGCTGCCAGGAGAACAGGGAACGCAGCTCGCGGCCGACACCCTCGATCGGGTGCTGCTCTGCCTTGGCCCGCAGTTCCTTGAACTCGACTGCGCCGTTGTCCTGGTCGTCGATGAAACGCTTGGCAAAGGCACCGGACTGGATGTCGGCGAGGACGCCGGCCATGTTTTCCTTGACCCGGGGGTCGATGACGCGCGGGCCGGAGACGTAGTCGCCGTACTCTGCTGTGTCGGAAACGCTCCAGCGCTGCTTGGCGATGCCGCCCTCCCACATGAGGTCAACGATGAGCTTGAGCTCGTGAAGAACCTCGAAGTAGGCGATCTGCGGCTGGTAGCCGGCTTCGGTCAGGGTCTCGAAGCCGTACTGGATCAGCTGGGAGACACCGCCGCACAGGACAGCCTGCTCGCCGAAGAGGTCGGTTTCGGTCTCTTCGGTGAAGGTGGTCTTGATGACGCCGGCGCGGGTGCCGCCGATTGCCTTCGCGTAGGACTTGGCCAGTTCCCAAGCGGAACCGGAAGCATCCTGCTCGACGGCGATGATGTCCGGGATACCGCGGCCGGCTTCGAACTCGCGGCGGACCGTGTGGCCGGGAGCCTTCGGGGCGATCAGGATGACGTCAACGCCCTCGGGCGCCTCGATGTAGCCGAAGCGGATGTTGAAGCCGTGGGCGAAGGCAAGGGCCTTGCCGGCGGTCAGCTTGTCCTTGATGGAGTCGTTGTAGATCGCGCGCTGGTGCTGGTCCGGTGCCAGGATCATGATGACGTCGGCCCATTCGGCGGCGTCGGCAACGTTCTTGACCGTGAAGCCTGCGTCCGCGGCCTTGGCGATCGACTTCGAGCCTTCCTTGAGCGCGATGACAACCTCGACGCCGGAGTCGCGCAGGTTCAGCGCGTGGGCGTGGCCCTGGGAACCGTAGCCGACAATGGCAACCTTGCGACCCTGGATGATCGACAGGTCTGCGTCGTCGTCGTAGAACATTTCAGTCACTTGCGTAACTCCTCTTGAGTGGTTTTGTAGATATTGTCTGTGGTTCGGTATCGGGCTACTACGCAGTACCTAGGACAGTGCCTTAAGCGCTGCGCAAAGCCCTGTCACTCATGGAGCGGGATCCCCGCCCAACGGCCAAGGTGCCGGACTGCACTATTTCGCGGATGCCGAACGGCTCAAGCACTGAAAGCAGCGCTGCGAGCTTTTCCGGGGTACCGGTTGCCTCAATGACCACCGAGTCTGTGGAAACGTCAACCACTGAGGCACGGAACAAGTCTGCAGCTTGGGTGACCTGCAGGCGTGTCGCGGCATCCGCACGTACCTTGACCAGGATGTGGTCACGTTGCACGGAAGATTCTGGGGTCAGCTCGACAATCTTGATCACGTTGATCAGTTTGTTGAGCTGTTTGGTGACCTGCTCGATGAGGTCGCCATCGGCGTCGACGACGACGGTCATCCGGGAAATCCCGGAGACCTCCGTGGGGCCGACGGCCAGGGAGTTGATGTTGAAGGCGCGCCGGGCGAAGAGGCTGGCCACGCGGGTCAGCACGCCGGGCTTGTCTTCGACCAGAACGGACAGTGTGTGGCGGCTCATGGCTAGTCCTCCTCTTCCCATTCCGGGGTCATGTTGCGGGCAACCTGGATCTGGTCATTCGAGACTCCGGAGGGGACCATCGGCCACACCATGGAATTCGGGCTGACCACGAAGTCGATGACCACGGGACGGTCATTGATTTCCAAGGCCTTCTGGATGGTTGCGTCGATGTCCTCGTCCCGCTCGCAACGGAACGCGGCACAGCCGTAGGCGTCTGCCAGTTTGACGAAGTCCGGGATACGGACGGTGTCGTGGCCGGTGTTCAGGTCGGTGTTGGAGTAGCGGCCTTCATAGAAGAGGGTCTGCCACTGGCGCACCATGCCCAGCGAGGAGTTGTTGATGATGGCAACCTTGATGGGAATTTTGTTGATGGCGCAGGTGGCCAGTTCCTGGTTGGTCATCTGGAAGCAGCCGTCGCCGTCGATCGCCCAGACCACGCGGTCGGGTTCGCCGACCTTGGCGCCCATGGCTGCCGGCACGGCATAACCCATGGTGCCGGCGCCGCCGGAGTTCAGCCAGGCGTGGGGACGCTCGTACTTGATGAACTGGGCGGCCCACATCTGGTGCTGGCCAACGCCTGCAACGTAGATGCCTTCAGGACCCGTGAGCGCACCAATGCGTTCGATGACCCGCTGGGGGGCACTGAGTCCGTCTTCCGGTTCGGTCCAACCCAGGGGGTAGGTATCGCGGAGGTTGTTGAGGAACGCCCACCAACTGTCGAGGTCCGGGGTGCCGGATTGTTCGAAAGCGGCCCTGACGGCTTCGCTCAGTTCCGGAATGATCTCCTTGACGGAGCCCACGATCGGAACGTCAGCCGTGCGGTTCTTGGAAATCTCCGCGGGGTCGATGTCCGCGTGGATGATCTTGGCGTGCGGAGCGAAGGTGCTGAGGACGCCCGTCACCCGGTCATCGAAGCGCGCACCAAGGGTGATCAGCAGATCGGACTGCTGCAGTGCGGTGACCGCGGAAACCGTGCCGTGCATGCCCGGCATGCCGACGTGCTGCGGGTGGGAATCCGGGAACGCGCCGCGGGCCATGAGGGTGGTCACCACGGGTGCGCCGGTCAGCTCTGCGAGTTCGCGCAGTTCGGCCGAAGCGTGCGCCTTGACCACACCGCCACCGACATACAGGACAGGCTTGCTTGCCGCAGCAATCAGCCGGGCAGCCTCGCGCACCTGCTTGTTGTGGCCACGGACCACCGGCCGATAGCCCGGCAAATCAATCTTGGGCGGCCAGGAGAAGGTCATGGTGCCCTGCTGGGCGTTCTTGGCGATATCCACCAGTACCGGACCGGGACGCCCGGTGCTGGCAAGGTAGAAAGCTTCGGCCATGACATGCGGGATGTCATTGGGATCCGTCACAAGGAAGGAATGCTTGGTGATCGGCATGGTGATGCCGACGATGTCTGCTTCCTGGAAGGCATCCGTGCCAATGACAGATGCCGATACCTGGCCGGTAATGGCCACGAGGGGTACGGAGTCCATGTGGGCATCCATGATGGCGGTAACGAGGTTGGTGGCACCGGGGCCCGAGGTGGCGATGCAGACGCCAACCCGTCCGGTAACCATGGCGTAGCCTTGCGCTGCGTGGCCGGCTCCCTGTTCGTGACGGACCAGGACGTGATTCATCTTGGAGGCCATCAAAGGGTCATAGGTGGGGAGGATCGCGCCACCGGGCAAACCAAAAATATCGTCCACGCCGAGTTCTTCGAGCGAGCGGACAATAGCTTCCGAGCCGGTCATCACCGTTGGGGGTACAACGTTGTTCGGCCCGAGTACAGGAGAGAGAGTTGCAGCATTGTCGACGACGGCGTCAGCCGTGCGGTCGACCTTTTCCGGAGCCTTGGGGGCTCCAGCGGACTTTGCAGCCATCAGCGAGGGGCTGATCGGCGATCCTTTGCTCATCGGACTCTTCCTTTGGGGATCTTCAATTAGTGAAAGTTACTGCTTGGGTACTGCGTTCATGCGGGTTCTTGCTCAATGCGCCGTCCCCTGCGGGAAATAAAAAAACCCCTCAGCCTTGCGGCTCTTCGAGGGGTTGCGCGTGACGGTTCGTTACCAGTCGGGCTAGGAGGCCACGCGCTTGGTAAGTACGACAGTGCCCACGGTGGCGCCGACAGTAACGAATGCGATCATGCGTTCAGTGTTCCCTCTCAGTGAGATAGGTGTCAAACGATAAAGATGTCATCTCACTATGTGGACCCCATTGTCCACGGGTTGGTCCTACCTGACCACCCAACTGACTAGCAGTTGTTGTCGTTATGAGGCGTCAAAACGACAACAACTGCGAGCCAGTTGGGCCGGAACCCGGAATCACCCGCAGTAGGCGCCTGTGGAGGCGCTGTGCACCAGCTTGGCGTACTTCGCGAGGACGCCCTTGGTGAACTTGGCCGGGAGGGGCTCCCAGCCAACCTTGCGGGACTCGAGTTCGGCTTCGTCCACCAGGAGGTCGAACGAACGGGCAGCAATGTCCACGCGGATCTTGTCGCCGTCCTTGACGAAGGCGATAGGACCGCCGTCGACGGCTTCAGGCGCAACGTGCCCGATGCAGAGACCCGTGGTTCCGCCCGAGAAGCGACCGTCGGTCAGCAGGAGCACGTCCTTGCCGAGGCCCGCGCCCTTGATGGCGCCGGTGATGGCGAGCATCTCACGCATGCCCGGGCCACCCTTGGGTCCTTCGTAACGGATCACGACGACGTCCCCGGCCTTGATCTCACCCTTGTCCAAAGCGTCGAGGGCACCCTGCTCGCGTTCGAACACGCGGGCGGTTCCTTCGAAGACATCGGCATCGAAGCCGGCGCTCTTCACGACGGCACCTTCCGGGGCCATGGAACCGTGCAGGATGGTGATGCCGCCGGTCTTGTGGATCGGGTTGTCCAGGGCACGCAGGATCTTGCCGTCGAGGTCCGGCGGGTTGATGGAAGCCAGGTTCTCCGCAAGGGTCTTGCCCGTGACCGTCAGGCAGTCGCCGTGCAGCAGGCCGGCGTCGAGCAGCGCCTTCATGATGACCGGCACCCCGCCGATCTTGTCGACGTCGGTCATGACGTAGCGGCCGAAGGGCTTGAGGTCGCCCAGGTGCGGAATCTTGTCGCCGATGCGGTTGAAGTCGTCCAGGGTCAGTTCGACCTCGGCTTCCCGGGCGATCGCGAGCAGGTGCAGGACGGCGTTGGTGGAACCGCCGAAGGCCATGGTGACGGCGATGGCGTTCTCGAACGCCTTCTTGGTCATGATGTCCCGGGCGGTGATGCCGAGGCGCAGCAGGTTGACCACTGCCTCGCCGGACTTGCGGGCAAAGTCATCACGACGGCGGTCTGCCGAGGGCGGGGCAGCCGAGCCCGGCAGGGACATGCCGAGCGCTTCGCCAATGCACGCCATGGTGTTGGCCGTGTACATACCGCCGCAGGCACCTTCACCGGGACAGATCGCACGTTCGATGCGGTCCAGGTCGCCCCTGCTCATCTTTCCGGCAGCGCACGCGCCCACGGCTTCGAAGGCGTCAATGAGGGTGACTTCCTTCTCCGAGCCATCCTCGAGCTTGACCCAGCCCGGCATGATGGAACCGGCGTAAAGGAAGACGCTGGCGAGGTCCAGACGGGCGGCCGCCATGAGCATGCCCGGGAGGGACTTGTCGCAACCGGCCAGCAAAACGGAGCCGTCGATGCGTTCGGCCTGCATGACCGTTTCAACGGAGTCGGCGATGACTTCGCGCGAAACAAGGGAAAAGTGCATCCCCTCGTGCCCCATGGAAATACCGTCCGAAACGGAAATGGTGCCGAACTGCATGGGGAAACCGCCGCCGGCGTGAACGCCTTCCTTGGCACCCTGGGCGAGGCGGTTCAGCGAAAGGTTGCAGGGCGTAATTTCGTTCCACGAGCTCGCGACGCCGATTTGGGGCTTGGCGAAGTCGTCATCGCCCATGCCTACGGCCCGGAACATGCCTCGCGCGGGGGCGGCATGGATGCCGTCCGTTACGACCCGGCTGCGTGGCTTGATGTCCGGCTGGTTGTCTGTCGCAATTGGGGTGTGGTCACTCATGGGCACGAGTCTATGACTCTTGGGCTGTGGCCAACGAACATGTTTGGCGGGTTAAGGCGAATTTAGGGCTATTTCATTCAATATTTCATTCAAATAATGGACAGTCGTCTCGATATGTGAGACATCAGTCTCATCGTCGACCGCAGTTCCACCCGACAGGACCACGGGAGCGCTGAACGCCGCGAATCGATTGACTAACCTAGACAGCCCCGTGACACGGACGTAACGTCAAATCACGACCACTGCGCCACTCGAACAGACATGCGCCAATTGAACAGACAGAAGGGCTCCTCCCATGGAATGGTTGATCGCTGTCATCATCATCGTGTTGATCGTCGCGATTGTCTGGTGGCTCCTGAGCCGCAATAGAGCGAAGTCTTCCCCGGGCGCCATGGCCCCGGCCTCGCCGTCACCGACTGCTGCCTCTCCACAGATGGACGTCACAGCCGCCGCCCTGACAGGCTCCGCCCCTTTGGTCGCCGCAACTGCGACCGCCCATCAAGACGTGGCCGGGTCGCAGGCGGCCGCACCCGAAGCCGAGCCGGAGCCGGAAGCGGAACCTGAGGCGGGGGGCCTCGACGTCGACGATTGGGAGCGACCTTCCCCTCCCCGCGACACCGGAATGGCCGCCCCGGAAGAGTCCCCCGCGGCCGGAACCTCGGCGGAGGAGCCCATGTTCGAGGAGCCCACGCTCTCGGAACCCGTGCTGTCCGAGGACGCGGTTTCGGAGGCCACCGGGCCGGTTGCTGCCGAGCCCGAACTTGAAGGGGGCGTGACGGCCGACGACGTTACGGCGGCCGACGCCGGACCCTCCGTTCCCGCGGCT
The DNA here is from genome assembly GCF_058244265.1 of Arthrobacter sp. SE2. Lineage (NCBI taxonomy): Bacteria > Bacillati > Actinomycetota > Actinomycetes > Micrococcales > Micrococcaceae > Arthrobacter > Arthrobacter sp. SE2. The sequence continues at coordinate 78,876 of NZ_JBZAYA010000001.1, forward strand.
GCCGGCGTTCCGGCCTCGTCGACTACGGAACCAGCAACCCCCGAACAGTTGGCCGACAGCGCCGAGTGGGAAGCTACCTGGAGCGAAGGCGGCGCACCCGTACCCCCCGCTCCGATCCACCACCGCGAATACACGGACGCCCATGCACCGACGCTTCCCGGTGCGGAATCAGCCGCGGCGGAGGCAGTCGACTCTGCTGCGGAAATGCAAGAAGACCGGGCCGAAACTCCCGATGCGGTCCCGGCGCCTATTGAGTCAGCCACCCTGGACCAGGATTCCACCGGCGCGCCGCCGCTGGGCGGGCATCTCGCCGCCGAGCAGCCGTACGGTGAAGGCTCGGCTGCGGCCGGCGCTGACGGGAGCGGCCCCGATGGCTACACGGTCAAAGGCAACGCGGACACCATGACCTACCACGATGAAGACAGCCCGTCCTACGACGAAGTCAAGGCCGAGGTCTGGTTTGTTTCCAGCGCCCACGCAGAGGCTGCCGGTTTCCGGCCGCCCCGCAGGAACCGCCGCTGAGGGCCCCAAGGACCTGAGGATTCGCGGCGGCAAGCGGCCCTGCAACCAGGACAAGCAATGAACCACACAAAGGCGGGATCGGGGAGCGTTTTCCGGTCCCGCCTTGCGCTTGCCCGGGCTCTGATAGCGGTGGCCTTCCTCGTGGCTTTGCTGCTAGGCGCCTGCACAGGGAGTGCTCCCGGCCCGGGGCCCACCCAAGGCAACGGACCGGAGCTGCTTCGGAAGCTTGACCTGAATCTGACACTCCCGTGGTCCATCGTGTTCCTCGGCGACGGAACTGCCATCATCTCCGAACGCGACACCAAGCTCATCAAATCGGTCCGGAACGACCGGGCCACGACGGTAGGCGAGTTTCCCGGCGTCGTACCCCAGGGCGAAGGCGGACTGCTGGGGCTGGCACTCTCCCCGACGTTCGCCAGCGACCGCTTGCTCTACGCCTATTTCACCGCCGAATCGGACAACAGAATTTCGCGCACCCGCCTGGAGCAGGCCGCGGACGGGCGGCTGAGCCTCGGTACACCGGAAGTTATCTTCTCAGGCATCCCCAAAGCCTCGACCCACAACGGCGGCCGCATCCGCTTCGGCCCCGACGGGTTCCTCTATGTCGGCACGGGAGACGCGCAGCACCCCGAGCGGGCGCAGGACCGTAATGCGCTCGGCGGGAAGATCCTGCGGCTTACCCCCGAGGGGAAAGCCGCGCCGGGCAACCCGTTTGGCAACCCCGTTTACAGCTACGGGCACCGCAATGTGCAAGGGCTCGCCTGGGACAGCTCCGGCAGGCTGTGGGCGAGCGAATTCGGCCCTGACGTCAACGACGAACTCAACCTCATCGAGTCGGGCGGCAACTACGGCTGGCCGGAAGTGACCGGGGCGCCCGGCCGCGCCGGCTACATCGACGCCAAAGTGGTCTGGCCGTCGACGGCGGATGCCTCGCCGAGCGGGCTGGAGATCGTGAACGGAACGGCGTTCACGTGCGCGCTGCGCGGGCAGCGTTTGTGGGCGGTACCGCTCAACGGAGAAACGGCGGGGAATCCCGTGGCATACCTCACGGCGGACTACGGGCGACTCAGGGACATTTCGCTTGCGCCGGACGGCACGCTTTGGGTCCTTAGCAACAACCAAAACCCTGACTTTGCGCTGGTCCTGAAGCCTCCCCGCCAGTGACGCGCAGGAGGCCCGGGCCGATTTCACACTTCGGCAACTGTCGTGTAGAGTTACATGTCGTTGCGGAGATCAACGAGGGAAGAAAAGCCCTCCGTTGATCGAAATCGACAAATGCACCTCTAGCTCAATTGGCAGAGCAATTGACTCTTAATCAATGGGTTCCGGGTTCAAGTCCCGGGGGGTGCACCAAAGGGAAGGACCCTTGAGCGGCAGCAGCCGCTCAAGGGTTATTTCTTTGCGTTGCGAGCAACAAACAATTGCACCTCTAGCTCAATTGGCAGAGCAATTGACTCTTAATCAATGGGTTCCGGGTTCAAGTCCCGGGGGGTGCACCAAAGGGAAGATCCCTGGATGGCTGAATGGCCGTCCAGGGATCTTTTTGCTTTTCCGCCGGCTCCGCCGCGAGCCGGACTTTACCGGACCAGCTTCACCGGACCGGGCCCCAGAAGCTTAGTTGGAGGCTTCGCCCGGCGCCGCGCCTGAATCCGCTGCGGCCACAATGTCGTTTACGACTGCCGAGGAATGATTGTTCGCCAGTTCGCGTACCAGCGACTGGAGCTCCCGCCGCAGTTTGGCAGTGTCCACGGGCACAGGTGCAAGCACTTCGCGTTCCAATTGCGTGGCGAGCCCGAGGGTGTGCTCCCCCGCCTCGGTCAAACTGACCACTTGGCTCCGGCGGTCGGACACGCTGCGCGCACGGCTGACGTGGCCGTGGGCCTCCAGCCGGGTGAGCGTCTTCCCCATTGTCTGAGCCTGAACCCGGACGATCTGTGCGAGCGTCGACTGCGTGGTCGGTCCGTTGACGGCAAGTACTTCCATGACAATGACCCCGGCATGGGTCAGGTCCATACCGCGTAGTTTCTCGTTCCAGGCATGCTCCACGAGTCGCGCGGCCGTGGAGAGCAGGCGCCCGGTGGGCCACCGTTCCATATCAGGCATAAGGGCCAGTATATAGACCGCTGCGCGCAGATCAGGACCGACGTTCAATTCGTGAAGCGGCCAGCCCGTCACTAAGCTAAGTGATCGCGAACGCTAGCAAGGAGCACAAATGGCCGAACGACTCATTCCAGGCGGCACTGCCCCGGACTTCACCCTCAAGGATCACACTGGTCGCGAGGTCAGCCTGGCCTCGTACCGCGGCCGCAATACCGTTATTTATTTCTACCCCGCGGCTTCCACGCCGGCATGTGCCAAGCAAGCCTGCGACTTCCGCGATTCGCTCGCAACCCTTCAGGCTGCCGGTTACGAGGTCCTTGGCATCTCTCCGGACACGGTGAAGGACCTGGAAAAGTTTGTGGCCGAAGAATCACTAACCTTCCCCCTGCTGTCCGACGAAGGGCATCATGTGGCTGAGGCCTACGCGGCTTGGGGCGAAAAGAAGAACTACGGGCGCACCTACCAAGGGCTGATCCGCTCAACGATCGTGGTGGACCCCGACGGCAAGGTGGCCGTGGCCCAGTACAACGTGCGGGCCACCGGCCATGTCGCCAAACTCCGCAGGGACCTCAAACTCGACAAGTAGCCACCGCATCGCCGCATAGGCGCGGCTGGAATGGGTGGCGCGAAACCGCGGGTACAATGGAGGCCGGTATATGACCCGAGCGGGCATCCCTGGATGCCGCTCCGGATACCAACACCAGCGCGAGTGGTGAAATTGGCAGACACGCAGGATTTAGGTTCCTGTGCCTTCGGGCGTGGGGGTTCAAGTCCCCCCTTGCGCACATTCAGGAAGTGCCCCGGTCCTTGGCCGGGGCACTTCCGGTTTCCAGCCGGGACTCAGGGCCCTGAACTAGACTGGACCGCGGTCCGGCTGCCGCGGGCCTCAGCCCGTCCAACTGCCTTGAGGGGACAAGAGTGGTAAGCAGCAAGCTTCGCCGAGTCACGCTACAAATCGGCGCAGGCCTTCTGGCCGTGGCCTTGACCTCGTGCACGGTAAGTCCCGGACCGGCACCGTCGACATCTGCCGCGGGCGGCACCTCGGCAGAGCCGAGCAAGACCTTCAACTTTGGCACCCCGTCGATGCCGCTTGGGCTCGATCCCGCCGTGACGAACGACTCCGAGTCGTATCGCGTCACCCGGCAAGTGATGGAAGGCCTCGTAGGGGTCGACGCGTCCACCGGCCAGCCAACTCCCCTGCTGGCCACCTCTTGGTCGCAAGGGAATGACGGACTTAGCTACGACTTCAAGTTGCGGTCAAAGGTCACCTTCCACGATGGAACCGTCTTTGACGCCGCGGCCGTCTGCAGCAATTTCAACCGTTGGTTCAACTTCCCGGCGGCCGTGCGTCAGCAGGCACCGGGCATCGCATTCAAGAGCGTCTTCAAATCCTTCTCGGACGAACCTTCCCTTTCGCTCTTCAAGAACTGCAAGGTTGTCTCTCCCGACCACGTCCAAATCAATCTGGCCAAGCCCTTCACGGGCTTCCTTCAGGCCTTGACGCTGCCGGCGTTCGCGATGTCGTCCCCGAAAGCGATGACAGACGGCAAGGCCGACGTCCTGGACAAGAAACTGTCCGGTCAGCCGGCATCGGCCTACGCCTCCCACCCCGTGGGCACGGGCCCTTACGTTTTCTCGTCATGGACCCAGAACCGCATCACGCTCAACAGCTACAAGGGCTACTGGGGCGACCGCGGAGAGATAGCCACGGTCAACTTCATTCCGTTTGACTATCCGCAGGCCCGGCTCTCGGCGTTGCTCGCAGGAACCATCGACGGATATGACCTTGTCACCGCCGGCACCTTCGACCAATTGGTCAAGAAGGGCATGCAAATCGTCCAACGGGATCCGTTCTCCGTGATGTACCTGGGGATGAACGAATCCGTGGCGCCCCTCCAGAACCTTGGCGTGCGCCAGGCAATCGAGATGGCCATCGACAAAGACACCCTCATCCACAAGTTCTTCATCGACAACACCTCGCCGGCGACCCAGTTCGTTCCCCCCAAGCTGAGCGGCTTCAACAACAACGCACCGTCCCTGGGATACGACCCGGACAAAGCCAAGCAACTGCTCGCGAAGTCCGGCTACAAAGGCGAGGAACTCAAGTTCTACTACCCGCTCAATGTCACGCGCGCCTACCTTCCCACTCCGGAGAAGATCTACGCGGAGATCAGTGCGGAGCTCACCGCCATCGGGCTGAACATCAAGCCGGTACCCGTGAACTGGGACGACGGCTACCTCCAGAAGGTCCAGTCCCCCGGTGACCATGCGCTCCATTTGCTCGGCTGGAATGGCGCCTACTCGGACCCGGACAACTTCGTGGGCACGCTCTTCGGCGAAAACAACGGCGAGTTCGGCTACAGCGATCCACAGGTGTTCTCAAAGATCGACCGGGCCCGGGGACTCCCCGACGGCGCTGACCGCAACTCCCAGTATCAGACCATCAATGCCCAGATCGCTGCCACCGTCCCTGCGGTACCCATCGCCTTCCCCATCTCGGCGTTGGCCCTTTCCGACCGCGTCGAGAAGTACCCGGCGTCGCCTGTCTTAAACGAAGTTTTTACAAACGTTCGCCTGAAGTCTTGACGTCCCGCCGCAATTTCAGTTATGCGCCCACGCGGGGATATTCTGTGACAGCCAGTGCCGCCGCTATCGGAGATTGATCGTGACCTTCATTTCCAAGACACACCACGCTGACGTCGTCCTTATTGGGGGCGGGATCATGAGCGCAACCCTGGGTGCGTTCATCAAGCAACTCGAACCCAGCTGGACCATCTCCCTCTTTGAGCGACTCGACGAAGCCGGCCTGGAAAGCTCCGGACCGTGGAACAACGCGGGAACCGGGCACGCAGCGCTGTGTGAGCTTAATTACTCACCTGCAGCGAAGGACGGCTCCGTTGACCCGTCCAAGGCCCTCCACATCAACGAGCAATTCCAGCTCTCCCGGCAGTTCTGGTCCCACCTCGTGGACAACAAGTTGATCGGCTCCCCCAAGGGCTTCATCAACACCGTCCCGCATATGAGCTTCGTCATCGGCGACAAGCACGCAGACTTCCTCAAGACCCGCTACGAGGCACTCAAGCCCAACACGCTCTTCCGCAGCATGGAATACACGGAAGACCAGGCACAGATCGCCAAGTGGGCTCCGCTCATCGTCAGGGGCCGCGACGCCAAGCAGCGCGTTGCCGCCACCCGCGCGGCGGAAGGCACCGACGTCGACTTCGGCGCCTTGACCCGCGAACTGACCGGCTACCTCGCTGCCAACGGCGTTGAAGTCAACTATGGCCACGACGTCACCAATGTGAGCAAAGCCTCCGACGGCGGCTGGGACCTTTCGCTCAAGCACCCCGCTTCCGGCGAACACGGCCAGATCCACGCCAAGTTCGTCTTTGTCGGCGCCGGCGGCGGAGCGCTCCACTTGCTCCAGGCATCAGGCATCCCGGAAAGCAAAGGCTACGGCGGTTTCCCGGTTTCCGGGCAGTTCTTCCGCTGCACCGACGAGGCCATTGCCGGCCAGCACAGCGCCAAGGTATACGGCCAGGCCTCCGTGGGTGCCCCGCCCATGTCCGTGCCGCACCTGGATACCCGCTACGTTGGCGGCAAGCGTTCCCTGCTTTTCGGCCCGTACGCCGGCTTCTCCACCAACTTCCTCAAGACGAGCAGCTACCTTGACCTGCCGCTGTCCATCCGCCCCGGCAACATCATCCCGATGCTGGCCGTGGCCAAGGACAACATGGACCTGACTGCGTACCTCATCAAGGAAGTCGCCAAGCGCCACGACGCCAAGGTGGAGTCCCTCCGCGAGTACTACCCCCAGGCCGACGGCGGCAATTGGGAGCTCATCACCGCGGGCCAGCGGGTGCAGATCATCAAGAAGGACTCCAAGAAGGGCGGCGTGCTGCAGTTCGGCACCGAAGTCATCACCGCTCGTGACGGCTCCATCGGGGCACTGCTCGGCGCCTCCCCCGGAGCCTCAACCGCTGTCCCGATCATGATCGAGATGCTCCAGCGGTCCTTCCCGAAGAACTTCAAGGGCTGGCAGTCCAAGCTCAAGGAAATGATGCCAGGCTACGGCGTCAAATTGAACGACAATCCGGACCTTGCCGCCGAGCTGGAATCGAGCACTGCCCGTTCGCTCCAGCTTGAGCCTGCCGACGCCGTTCAGCACTAGCAACCGTCCGGGCTGCGGCCGGTTCGAGACAAGAAACAGACCGTAGATCCCAGGAGACAGTGCAATGTTCCGTCTGGCAAACCTTTCACTGGCGAACAGGGCATTGATTGCGCTGATCACCGTCTTCGCGGCGGTGTTCGGCGTGATCACCATGTCTTCCCTCAAGCAGGAGCTCATCCCCTCGATCGAGTTCCCGCAGATCTCGGTGATCACGGCGATGCCGGGCGCGTCCCCGGAAGTTGTCGACAAGCAACTGAGCCGTCCGCTCGAAGCGGCACTGAACAGCGTCGAGGGCCTGGAATCGACCACGTCGACGTCGCGGAACGGTGTTTCGCAGATCTCCATGGTGTTCACCTACGGTTCAAACCTGGACCGCGCACGCAACCAGATCGATCGCGCCATCTCCAACGCCAAGCGTGTGCTGCCGGCCGACGTCGAGCCCCGGTCTTTTGCCGGCAGCATCAGCGACTTCCCGATCGTGTACCTGGCGGTTTCTTCGGACAAGTCCCTCAGCGAGCTGAACACGGACCTGCAGCGCTTGAGCGTCCCCCGGCTCCAGAAACTGGACGGGGTCCGGAGTGCCGACGTGACGGGCGGGGCCACCCAGCACATCCTGATCCAGCCGAATACCCAGGTCATGGCCGCGAACGGCGCCACGGTTCAGTCGCTCACGAATGCCCTCAAGAACAACGGGACACTGGTCCCCGCCGGAACCATCGAGGACCAAGGCAAGACGCTCTCCCTGCAGATCGGCAGCCCGGTGGACTCGCTCGACGTCATCAAGGGCTTGCCGCTCACCGGGGCGAAGGCCGGAACCACGATCGGCGCGGTTGCCGACGTGAGCATCAAGGACGACGCCGCAACCTCGATTACCCGGACTAACGGGAAGCCGACGCTGGCCCTGTCCATCACGAAGAAGCCCGACGGCGATACCGTCGCCATTTCGCACGCTGTCAAGGATTCCATTCCCCAGATGGAAGCTGAACTCGGGTCCAATGCGCACTTCACGCCAGTGTTCGACCAGGCCCCGTACATCGAGAAATCCATCAAGGACCTCACCACGGAAGGCCTTCTTGGACTTGGCTTCGCGGTGGCAATCATCCTCGCGTTCCTGATGTCCGTACGCTCCACGCTCGTGACGGCGGTATCCATTCCGCTGTCGCTCCTGATCACGTTCATCGGCATATCGGCGACCCACTACTCGCTCAACATCCTCACGCTTGGCGCACTGACCATCGCAATTGGCCGCGTTGTGGACGACTCGATCGTGGTGATCGAGAACATCAAACGGCACCTCAGCTACGGCGAGCACAAGCTCGCGGCCATCCTCAATTCGATCCGGGAAGTTGCCGGGGCCATCACGGCGTCCACCCTCACCACGGTTGCCGTCTTCCTGCCGATCGCCTTTGTGGGCAACCTGGCGGGCGAACTGTTCCGGCCCTTCGCCCTGACGGTGACCATCGCCCTGTTGTCCTCGTTGCTCGTGTCCCTCACCATCGTTCCGGTGCTGGCGTACTGGTTCCTCAAGTCGCCGTCGCAGGCCTCGGCTACAGAGGACGTCCGTGCCGCGGAGGATGCCCGAACCAAGGCGCACGAGGCAGAGCAACGCAGCCGACTGCAGCGCGGCTATCTGCCCATCCTGTCCAAGACCCAGAAGCACCCGGTCATGACGATCGTCGCCGCGGTCCTGGTATTGGGTGGAACAGCTGCCATGTCCCCTCTGCTCGCCACGGACCTGCTCGGCAACTCCGGCCAGAACAGCATGACCGTGCGCCAGGTCCTTCCTGCCGGCACCAGCCTGGAGCAGACCGGCGCCGCCGCCGCGCAGGTGGAATCGGTCCTCCGCGGGATCGACGGAATCAAGGACGTGCAGGTCACGTCGGGCAACGCCCAAACGGGATTCGCCGCCCTCACCTCAAGTGGCGCTTCCAACTCGACTTTCACGGTGGTGACGGACGATAAGGCTGACCAGCAGAAACTGCAGGACACGGTCCGGTCCCGCCTCGCCAGCGCCTCGGCTCCCGGGAAGGTCACTGTTGGTGCGCAGCAAGGCGGCCTGGGCACGTCCTCGAGCGTCGACATCACCATCAATGCTGCCAACTCGGCGGATCTCAAGACGGCAAGCGACGCGGTGGCCAAGGCCATGGACGGCGTGCCCGGGAGTGCCGAGGTAGCCACAAACCTGGATGCCAGCCAGTCGGTGGTGCAGGTGAAGGTTGATCGTGCCAAGGCCGTCGCCGCCGGGCTGAACGAAGAACAAGTTGCCGGCGTCCTGGCGTCCACCGTCAGTCCCGTCCCCGCAGGCACTGTCCGTATCGACACCACGGACTTCCCGGTACAGATCGGCGAAGGCACGCACTTCAGCAGTATCGCCGATGTCAGGGCCATCAATCTCCCGACGCCGGCGGGGCCCGTTCCGCTGTCGAGCATCGCGTCCGTAGACCAGGTGGACACTCCGGTCTCCATCACCAGCAGCAACGGCCAGCGGAGCGCGAAGGTGACCGTCACGCCGTCGGGCTCCAACCTTGGCGCCGTCAGCACGGCAGTCGGCGACCGGCTGGCCTCGGTGCAGCTGCCTGCGGGCGTTACCGCCACGATCGGCGGCGCCACGACGCAGCAGGCGGACTCGTTCCGCCAGCTCGGCCTCGCGCTACTAGCCGCTGTCGCCATTGTCTATGTCATCATGGTGGCCGCGTTCAAGTCCCTCATCCAACCCCTCATCCTGTTGGTCTCCGTGCCTTTTGCGGCGACCGGCGCCATCGCTTTGCTCCTGGTCACGGGCGTTCCTCTCGGACTACCTTCCCTGATCGGCATGCTGATGTTGGTGGGAATTGTCGTGACCAATGCGATCGTCCTGATCGACCTCATCAACCAGTACCGCAAACCACACGATGGCAGCCCCGGAATGAGTGTGGCGGATGCCATCACGCACGGCGCCAGGCAGCGGCTACGTCCTATCCTCATGACGGCGCTTGCTACCGTATTCGCCCTGACGCCCATGGCTTTGGGCCTCACGGGAGGCGGCGGGTTCATTTCCCGGCCCCTCGCGATTGTGGTCATCGGCGGCCTTGTTTCGTCCACAGCTTTGACGCTCGTCCTTGTGCCCGTGCTCTACAAACTGGTCGAAGGCCGGCGGGAGAAGAAGTCGCTGCTCAAGGCACTCATGCAACGCCCCGACGTCGCGAAGGATGGTATCGCCGGACACGGCGAGGGCGAGCACGCGGACTGGACCACCGGAATGATCCCGAAAGTCACCGGCCGCCGGTCTGCCTCCAGCCCCGCCGAGTAGGGCGATACACCGGGAACAAAATGATGCCGTACCCTGTTGCAGGCAGTGATACATGCAAATGCATCTATTTTGGGATAGACTGTTGGCAGAGCCCGCACACCAATCGGGCAGGCAGAAAGGCACATCATGGAGATCGGCGTATTCAGCGTCAGCGACATCACCACTGACCCCACCACGGGCCACACCCCCACGGAGAACGAACGCATCAAGGCCGCCGTGGCGATCGCAAAGAAGGTCGAAGAGATCGGCATGGACGTCTATGCGATCGGCGAGCACCACAACCGCCCCTTCTTCTCATCGTCACCCACCACCACACTGGCCTACATCGCAGCACAGACTGAGCGCATCACGCTGTCAACGTCAACGACGCTCATCACCACGAACGATCCCGTCAAGATCGCCGAAGACTTCGCGATGCTCCAGCACCTCGCGGATGGCCGCGTGGACCTCATCATGGGCCGCGGCAACACCGCCCCCGTCTACCCCTGGTTCGGCAAGAACATCCAGGACGGGATCGAACTCGCGGTGGAGAACTATTCCCTGCTCCGCCGGCTCTGGGATGAGGACACCGTCAATTGGAGCGGCAAGTACCGCACGCCGCTGCAGAACTTCACCTCCACGCCCCGCCCGCTTGACGGCGTCGCGCCCTTCGTCTGGCACGGCTCCATCCGCAGCCCGCAGATCGCGGAACTCGCCGCGTACTACGGCGACGGCTTCTTCGCCAACAACATCTTCTGGCCCAAAGAGCACTACCAGCAGCTGATCGGACTGTACCGCGAACGCTACGAGCACTACGGGCACGGCAACGCTGACCAGGCCATCGTGGGACTCGGCGGGCAGTTCTTCATGCGCAAGAACTCCCAGGACGCCGTGAAGGAATTCCGCCCCTACTTCGACAATGCACCGGTGTACGGCCACGGACCCTCGCTCGAGGACTTCACGTCCCAGACGCCCCTGACCGTTGGCAGTCCGCAGGAAGTCATCGAAAAGACCCTGACTTTCCGCGAGTACTTCGGCGACTACCAGCGCCAACTGTTCCTTGTGGACCACGCGGGCCTGCCGCTCAAGACCGTCCTGGAGCAGCTGGACCTCTTCGGCGAAGAAGTCCTGCCGGTCCTGCGCAAGGAATTCGAGGACCGCAAGCCGGCCCACGTGCCTGACGCACCCACCCATGGATCCCGGGTGGCAGCATCCGTCATCGCCTCGGCCAAGGACGACGCAGCCGATGCTGTCAGTGGCGGCATAGGGCGGACCCCGTGACCACCGCGGCACCCACCTCGTCCGCCGTGCGCCTCGCCGCCGAAACCTGGGAGTCCTTGTTCCGCTCCCAGGTGGCGGTGATGCGCCGCCTCCAGGCCGGGCAGGCATTCAAGAAGCTGCCCATCCGGGAGTACGACGTCCTGTTCACTCTTTCCCGTTGCCCCACGGGCAAGCTGCGGCTGAACGAGATCAACGATCACGTCCTGCTCAGCCAATCCAGCCTGAGCCGGCTGGTTGACAGGTTGGAGAAGCGCGGTCTCGTGGAGCGCAGCATCGCCCCCGACGACGGGCGCGGGATCCTGCTGGGGCTTACCGCGGCCGGGCAGGAACTTCAGAAAGAGATCGGCCGCGAGCACATCCGCGACATCGCTGAACTAGTGACCCCGGCCCTGACAGCCGAAGAGCAGCGTGAGCTGCTTCGCCTGACGGAAAAGCTGCAAGCGTTCGTCGCACACAAGCAACCGCGCGAAGGCTAGCGGAGGACGACGAGCTTTGCCGGATCCTCATCCGGCAGCTCGTCGGCCACTATCGCGGTGACCTTCAGGCTCTTCAAGGACAAGCTGCCGCCCACCGTGGACAGGAACGCGGTGTCCGAGGAATCGCGTCCGGCCGTGATGCGCAGCATGGATTCGCGCGGAGCCAGGCCGGTGGGATCGATCACGTACCAGGTTCCGTCGATGTGGGCCTCAGCCACGGCATGGAAGTCCATGGGGCTCAACCCGGGAGCATACACCGCGGCGAGACGGGCGGGGATGTCCTTGGAGCGCAGGAGGGCAATGGCAAGGTGGGCGAAGTCCCGGCAAACACCTTTGCGGTGCAGGAGCGTTTCCACTGCGCCGTCCGTCCCCCGCGAGGAACCACTGACGTAACGGAGCTCGTTGTGGACCCAGTTCCGGACTGCCTGCAACAGCTCCTCGCCGTGCAGCCCGCCGAACTCGGCGTACGACGTCGGAAGAAGCCGATCGGACTCGGCATAGCGGCTGGGCCGGACATAACGGATGAGCTCCATCCGGGAGGACTCATCGGGGACACCCAAGCCCTCCACCGAGGCGCGGTAATCAACAGTTACCTCGCTGGGTTCGTCGAACTCCATGTACTGGAAACGTCCACCGTGATGGTCCGTCAGCTCGGTGAGCGGAACAGCTTCGCCTTCCACCGTGACTGACAGCTCTTCGGTCAATGATTCATAGCCAGGATTGCTGGCCACGGCTATTGCCATGGCCACCTTGGTGTTGGCTACGGTCTTGAAAACGAGCTGGGCAGCAACGTTGCGTTCCATGGATCTCCGGAGTGTTGCGGCTGGACAACCCATTAAATATGCAGAGTTGGCGCCGACGAGTGCGTCTGTCAATCGTGGTTCTACAGATTGACCTTCAGAGACAATAGCATCCGCTGGACGTTGGCGAATTCCGAACTCTGGTCAACGTACTTGGCCGCTTGGTCCAAGGTGTCAAAGGACTTCGCGGGAGCAACAACCTCGTCCGTGGCGAAGGCATGCACGGCTTGCATGTCCCCGAAGTAGTAGTTGCCCTTTCCGGCGGGTCCCACCACAAGGTTCCGCAACTGGCAGGCCTGGCCATCAGTGCCGGCCACCAAGTTGGTGATTCCGTATGAACCGAAGAATTTGTAGCCTTGGATGACCCGGAACACCACGTGCGGGGGGATCATGGAATCACCGTCGGCATGGGGCAGGTCTATGGGCACGCTGCTGACCACCGTGTAGGGGCGCTTGGCGGCCGGATTGCAGTCTGCCGGACTCGCCGAGGGCAGTCCCGTGTGCAGGGTCGCAAGATAGCCGCCCTTGGCGTCTTTGACCTCGATCTTCAGTGCGCCCGGCATGGAACCGGCGTCGGGCGTCACCGATTGCGCAATCCAGTCACTCGGAAGATCAAAGCTGACCTTCTTGGCCGGATCCGAGTATGTCTTCCACGCCGAGGCGGTCGCCCCCGCCGTCGCGGTACTGCCGGCAGAGGGGCTCCCAGTGGAACTGCCCGACGGCGGTGCCGTACCCGAGCCCGACGGCGTCGCGCTCCCTGGTGCCGCACTGTTGGACCCGGCCGTCCATACAGGTCCGCCCTTGCCCTCGGAACTACAGCCAGCCGTGGCGACCACGATGAGGGCACCGAGGACGGCGACTGAAAACTTCAACGGGATCCGCTTTGCTCTCATGCGCACCAGCCTAGCGGCGCCGAGCCACCGCCTGCCTGTCTCGATCGGCGTTTCGCACGTGAAACCCAACCGATGCACTTGCGGCGCCGCTTCGGCCCGCATCGTAGGGCTAGGCTGGACGCATGGCCCCCGATCAGCTTGATGAGGACGAAAACAATGTGGCGGACATCTCCGCGGTGGACATCGCGGACTGGCGTTTGCGGACGTTTGCCTTGTATGACGACGTGCGTAAGATCGCGATGGACGACCCCTTCCAAGCCCATGTCTACTGGCGCCAGGAACGGGACCGCATGTTCGGAACCCACCCGGCCTCGGCACTGACTCCCGCCAGCAAGCGATCTTTCTCGGGCCTGCGCACTGCGGACTACGATTCCCGGTTTCGCCGTTACGCTTCCCTTTCTCCGGAAGGCGCGGGCCAGGAGATGAACGTCCAGACCGGAACCGACGGCGTGGTGCCGTTTGTCCGCCTCGGCACCTTCGACCTCGACGAGCTCGGCTCGCTGGCCGTGTGGCGCCTGCGCAGCTACGGCGGCGGCATCTTCGTGCCCTTCCGCGACGCCACGGCCGGCAAACGCGGAGGAAGCTACGGCGCCGGCCGCTATTTGCTGGACACCATCAAGGGAGCCTTCCACGGCCTTCGCGGATCCGGGCAACAAGAGTTCGTGCTCGACTTCAATTTCGCCTACAACCCGTCCTGCGCATACAACGAGGCCTGGGCCTGCCCCCTGGCCGGTCCGGCGAATCGCCTGGCCGCGGACATCCCCGTGGGGGAACTCTACCTGCCCGTCTAAACCGTTCCGTCTCAATAGGGGCAAGGACGTAGGATGTCTTCATGACTTCCACACGTGCTCACCGGATCGCCCGGGTCCGCCCGCTCTCCCCCGCCTCGCCGGACGAACACTTCTTCGTTGCGAACGACGCCGCCGACTTCGCCTCCGCACAAGGCCGGAACTGGACTGTAGTGGACAGCCCGTTCCCCGGCTCGTCGGCAAACAGCAGCAGTGCCGGGCGACCCGGGTGGGTTAGGGGCACCGAGGTTTCCGAGGAAGCGTTCACGTTCCTTGCGCCGTCTGTGCCCGCCAACGTGTTCGGCATGGCGCACAACACCGGGCAGCCGGGCCGGGATCTGCCCGCGCAGGCGTTCCACAAAGCCGCCACAAGTGTCATCGGACCGGGCGACGCCATCGAACTGGCCTCGGATGTCGGTTACGTGGACCCCGAAGCGGAACTGACCGTCGTCGTCGGGCGAAAGGTCCGCGGGCTCACGCTCGACAATGCGCGCGACGCGATCCTCGGTTTCACGATCGGCAACGACGTCTCGGCGCGGGACCTGCAAAAGACCGACGAACTATGGATCAGCGCGAAAAGCCAGGACACCTTCACTCCTGCGGGACCGTGGATCGTCACCGACCTCGCTGAGGGCGACCTTTCAATCGGTATCGTGCACAACGGCAAGGAATTGCGGACGGCCAGCACGGCCGACCTCGGATGGAAAGTGGACGAGATCCTTGTCTACCTCACTTCGTTCATGACCTTGCACCCCGGAGACCTGGTCCTCACAGGCTTCCCGGCCGAGTGCGCCAGGATCGAGCCCGGAGACCTTGTGACCTGCCGGGTTGAGGGCATTGGAGAGCTCAGCAACCCCGTCATCGCAGCATCTTGGGAGAAATTTCCCAGCTTGATATGACAGGCTTGAGCCATGGAGCCTCCTGCCGTGCCGGCAATTGAGACGCGGCAGACGTCCCCTTCCAGGCCAAATACAAGCAAGCGCCGCAAAGGCGTGCTGCGCTATCCGGTTGTCAGGCAACTCATCCGTTTCACCGGCGTCGGTATCATCTGCACCGTCACCTCGCTGGCGCTGTATGCTCTGTTCCGGCCGTGGATAGGACCCCAACCTGCCAACGCCGCAGCACTGATCATCACCTCGCTCATGAACACGGCCCTGAACCGGCGGCTGACCTTCAAGATCAGCGGCAACCGGAAGAGAGCCCGGGACCACCTCAACGGGCTGATCGTGATCGCCGTGGCACTGGTCATCACCGGCGGGAGCCTGGGCGTGCTGCACGCGTTCCGGCCCGAGGCCACCCTCGAGGAGGACCTCTGGACCACAACGCTGTCCGGATTCGTCGCGACGGCGGTGCGG
Organism: Arthrobacter sp. SE2; assembly: GCF_058244265.1. NCBI lineage: Bacteria > Bacillati > Actinomycetota > Actinomycetes > Micrococcales > Micrococcaceae > Arthrobacter > Arthrobacter sp. SE2. Next base: position 94,530 of record NZ_JBZAYA010000001.1, read on the forward strand.
TTCACGATGCTGCGGCACTGGATTTTCCGCCGGGCCCGCCACGTTTGATTCCCAACTGGCTCGCATTTAATGTCGTTTTGAGGGCTCAAAACGACATTAAATGCGAGCCAGTTGGGCTCGGGACGGTCAGCGGCGACCGAGCCCCTGAACGCTCCCGACGGCGGCAGCCACGGCTTCCGCGGCTTGCTCCAGTTCCGCTGACGTCACCGTGGAGTCGAAGCTGAAACGGACCGCAGTGTGGGCCACCTCGGGCTCGATTCCCAAGGCCAGCAGGACCGGCGAGGGAGCGTCGGATCCAGCGGCGCAGGCCGATCCGCTCGAGCACACCACGCCAAGCCGCTCAAGCTCAAGCAAGACCGACTCCCCGCTCGTGCCAGGGAAGCAGAAGGACGCGACCGACGGCAAGCGCTGCGACGGGTGGCCGGTCAGCACAGCACCGGGCACGGCGTCAAGGACAGCGCGGATGAAGGCATCCCGCAATTCCGAGACACGCCCGGCCAGTTCCGACTGCGCTGCATGGGCAAGAGTCAGTGCCGTGGCTAGCGCAACCGCACCCGCAACGTTTTCGGTCCCGGAGCGCCTCCCGCGCTCCTGGCCGCCGCCATGGACCAGCGGTTCAAGGCGCAGCCTTCCCTTGGCGTAGAGCACGCCGCTGCCCTTCGGCGCGCCAAGCTTGTGGCCCGAGATACTCAGGGCGTCTACTCCGAGTTCCTTGACGCTTATGGCTAGCCAGCCCGCGGCCTGGACGGCGTCCGTATGGAACGGCACGCCATGTTCCGCAGCCACCTCCGCGAGTTGGAGCACGGGCTGCACCGTCCCGATCTCGTTGTTCGCATACATGATGCTGACGAGGGCTGTCTCCGGACCCAGCACAGCCCGGAGCGCCTCGGCCGTCACCACGCCGTGCCGGTCCACGGGGACCACGTCCACCTCGAACCCATGGACGCGTTGCAGATAGAGCGCGGATTCTTCGACGGCGGGGTGCTCGATGGCGCTGATGACAACTCGGTTCAGGGCAGGGTCCGCCGCACGTCTCGCGAGGGCGATTCCTTTGACTGCCAGGTTGTCCGCCTCGGTGCCGCCGGATGTGAAGGTGATCTCGCCGGGCCGGCAACCCAAGGCTTTCGCAACCGCCGCCCGTGCACCCGACAACGCGTTCGCAGCAGCTTCGCCGAGGCTGTGATGGCTTGAGGGATTGCCGAACTCGCCCGTCAGATACGGCCACATCGCTTCGAGGACTTCCCTGCGGACGGGTGTCGTCGCCGCGGCGTCGAGGAAGATCATGGCCTCAGCCGAGACCCAGGGAAGGGTCCGGTGTCACGTCGAGTGTCACATCCAGGCCCAGGTCCAGCGCGTTGACGCTGTGCGTGAGTCCACCGATGGAAATGACATCGACCCCCGCGGCGGCGATGTCCGCCACGGTGTTGATGTTGACGTTGCCGCTCGCCTCGACGACGGCGCGGCCAGCCACCTGCTTCACACCGGCGCGGAGCTCCTCAAGGGAAAAGTTGTCCAGCATGATCGTGTCGACACCGGCAGCCAGCACAGGTTCGATCTGCTCGGCATTGTCCACTTCCACTTCGAAGTGCGTGGTGTGGCCCAGCTGGGCTTTGGCGGCCTTGAGCAGTGCGGTGAGCTTGGCGGAGTCCCCACCGGTCATCACGGCCAGGTGGTTGTCCTTGGCCAGAACGGCATCGGACAGACTATAGCGGTGGTTGGCTCCCCCGCCGCAGCGTACGGCGTAGCGTTCCAATACCCGCAGCCCGGGGGTTGTCTTCCTCGTGTCTGTAATACGGGCTTTGGTGCCGTCGACCAGCTTGACGAACTCGGCGGTCTTGGTGGCAATGGCGCTCATGCGCTGGGCAAGGTTGAGCCCGACGCGTTCGGCGAGCAGCACCGAGCGGGCGCGGCCGCTGACCCGCGCGAGGTGGGTTCCGGCGTCGAACGCTTCACCGTCCGTGAGCAGCAGCTCCACTTCGGTGTCCGGGTCGACGAGCAGCATGGCGTCGCGGAACACCGTGCCGCCGCTGAAGACCCCCGGAACCCGGGCATTAAGCACGGCGGTGGCCCGGGCTTCCGCGGGAATGAGCAACTGCGAGGTGATGTCGCCGCTCGGCGCGTCCTCCGCGAAAGCCCGCTCCAAAATGTCCCGGACGGGTGCTGCGGGGAGGGTCAGGCTAGTCATTGACGAGGCTCGCTTTCCGGCGGATCGTGTATCTCTGAACAATTTCTTCGCGATGGGTTTCGACGGCGTCACTCCGATAATGCGCCCCGAGGGACCCCCGCCGCGCCCCCGCAGCCTGCACCAACAACTGCGCGGCAAGGAGCAAATTAGCATCCTCGTGCACGCACGGATCCGCAGAATCCTGCGCATTCTCAGGAAGCACGACGTCGGCCCAAGCGTCGAGCGACTCAGCAGCCTCCCGCAGCAACCCCCCGGTCCGAAGCACCCCCGCCTTGGCAGTCATAAGCCGCCGAAGCGCGGTCCGGCTGAAGGGCTCGGGGACCAGCTCGGGCTGCCACGCGAGGGCCCCGGCCGGCTCGGTGACCAGCTCAGGCTGCCACGCGGTGAGACGGCTTTCGTCTGACGGTGTCCCGGCAGCGTGCGTAAAAGCGAGGCCGCCCGCGGCCGAGTTAGCACGCAGAGGGATGCCGTCAGGCGACGCCAAAGGTGACCCGGCGGTGGAGTCAGCAACGAAAGCCTCGACAGCCCGCCGCCCGAACACAAGCCCTTCGAGCAAGGAGTTGCTGGCCAAACGGTTCGCGCCTTGGACCCCGGTGCAAGCAACTTCACCGGCGGCAAGCAACCCGGGAACGGAAGTACGGCCGAACAGATCGGTAACTACGCCACCCATCCAGTAGTGGGCGGCAGGGGCAACCGGAACGGGTTCGATGGTCCAGTCGATGCCGGCTTCGCGGGTCCGGGCGCTAAGCGTGGGGAAGCGCTTCTCAAGGAAGCCGTCCCCCTTGTTCGCTTCCACGACCCGGGCGTCAAGGAAGACGTGGCCATTCGGATCACCAAGCGAAGCCAGGTGGAGGGCGATGCTGCGGGAGACGACGTCGCGCGGCGCCAGTTCGGCGTCCGGGTGGTAGCTCGGCATGAATCGCTGGCCATTCGCGTCCACCAGGATGGCGCCTTCGCCGCGGACCGCTTCGGAAATGAGGAGCGGATCGGCGCCGAGGGGAGCTGGTCCTGAGGCAGCAGGGAGGACCATGCTCGTGGGGTGGAATTGGAAGAACTCCAGGTCTGCGAGCTCGGCGCCTGCCCGCCATGCGAGCGCGAGTCCGTCTGCCGTTGCCACCGAGGGATTGGTGGTCTGGGCAAACAGCTGCCCCGCCCCGCCGGTGGCCAGCAGCACGGCATCGCCGAATACGCTCTCGAGGCGGCCGTTGCGCAGGAATTCGACGCCTGTCACGCGCCCTTCGGACTGGATCAGGGACGTCGCCTGGGCATGTCCCACCACCTGGATCTTCCCGGCGTCCTGCGCGTCGAGGACCGACAGGATGAGTGCGTTGGCGACCCCGGCACCGGTGGCGTCTCCGCCGGTGTGCAGGATCCTCGGCGCGGAGTGGGCGGCTTCGAGACCCAAGGCGGGATCGCCGTCGTCGTCCGCGTCGAATCGGACACCGAAACGCTCGAGCCCCATGATGTCGAGCCGCGCTTCGGTGCACAGTACCCGCGCGGCCTCCTCATTGCAGTGGCCCGCGCCGGCCTTGAGGGTGTCCGCGATGTGCGCGGCGACGGTATCCCCGGGGGCGGGCTCGTCCAGCACTGCCGAAATCCCGCCCTGGGCGAAGAAGGTGTTGCTGTCCGCCAGCGCGCCTTTGCTGAGCAGGAAGACGTCCGCACCGGCATCGGCGGCCAGCAACGCGGAGTAGAGGCCTGCGATACCGCTTCCGACGACGACGAGCCGCCGCCGCGCCGGAGCACCGGGAATGCGTTCTGCAGTCATGTGAGGCTCGATTCGACTGGTTGGTACAGGGTGTGGCCTAGAGCGGCCGTGCTGCGAGCATGCGTTCGAGGGCGATCTTGGCGTTGTCCTTGATCGAGTCGTCCACCGTGATGCGGTTAACCACGCGGCCTTCCACCAGTTCCTCGAGCACCCAGGCGAGGTAGCCGGGATGGATGCGGTACATCGTGGAGCAAGGGCAGATCACCGGGTCGAGGCAGAAGATGGTGTGCCGAGGGTTCTCGGCGGCCAAGCGGTTCACCATGTTGATCTCGGTGCCGATCGCGAAAGTGGTGGGCTCGGTTGCGGCGGCGATGGCCTTCTTGATGAAGTCGGTGGAACCCGCGCCGTCCGCCGCGTCAACAACTTCCATGGGGCACTCGGGGTGCACGATGACGTTCACGCCGGGGAATTCGGCGCGCGCCTTCTCGATCTGGCCCACGTTGAAGCGCTTGTGCACGGAGCAGAAACCGTGCCAGAGGATGACGCGGGAATCCAGCAGGGTCTGTTCGTCGTTTCCGCCGAGTTCCTTGCGGGGGTTCCACATGGGCATCTGCTCCAGCGGCACACCGAGGGCCTTGGCTGTGTTGCGGCCCAGGTGCTGGTCAGGGAAGAAGAGAACCCGCTGGCCACGCTCGAAGGCCCATTCGAGCACCGTCTTGGCGTTGGAGGACGTGCAGACGATGCCGCCATTGCGTCCGCAGAAGGCCTTCAGTGCCGCCGAGGAATTCATGTAGGTCACCGGGATGACCGGGGCACGGCCTTCGGAATCGGGGGCGGTCCCGAAGAGCTCTTCGAGCTGTTCCCAGCATTCCTCCACCGAGTCCTCGTCCGCCATGTCCGCCATGGAACAGCCGGCGGCCAGGTTCGGCAGGATCACGGCCTGGTCCTCGCTGGACAGGATGTCGGCAGTCTCGGCCATGAAGTGCACGCCGCAAAAGATGATGGCCTCGGCGTCGGGCTTGGTCAGGGCAGCGTTGGCGAGCTGGAAGGAGTCACCCACGAAGTCCGCGTACTGGACAACCTCGTCGCGCTGGTAGAAGTGGCCCAGGATGACGGCCCGGTCCCCCAGCGTCTCCTTGGCGGCGCGGATCCGGGCGTCGAGCTCGGCGTCGCTGGCCAACTTGTACTCTTCGGGCAACTGGCCTTGGCGGGGCGTCGCCTTAGGAGCGTCGTCGGAGCTGGACGCTCCGGGACCGTAGGCCGGTATGCCGGCGAGGGCTTCAGCGAGGTCATACTCCCAGGGGCCCTTGGCCAGAGCGGGACTGCACGTTGAGCCGGCCGCGGAACGGCCGCTTTCGGCTTCTTCCCGCGTGATCAGCTGGATAGCTGTGTTGACGCTGCTCATGGTGTACTCCTGTTGTCTGGCCCGAGTCCGGGCGTCCCGGTGAAGCGGTAGAGGCGGGGCGGGCGGTGTTTTCCGCCCTGGAGGTATTCACCGGTTTCCTCGATTTCCGGTGTTCCCTTGATTTGCCGGCGGAAGTTCGCCGGATCCAGCTGACGGTCCAGGACAGCCTCGTAGACTTCGCGGACCTGTGCCAGGGTGAAGAATTCTCCCAGCAAGTGATAGGCGATGGACCCGTAGGCCATCTTGTTGCGCAGCCGCCACAAGGCGTAGTCCACAATCGCGTTGTGGTCGAAGGCCAATTCCGCGAGCCGGTCTGCCCGGAACCAACGGACGTTCTCGGATTCATCGGCCAAGGCGGCTTCCGTGGGCTGCACCAACGCCCAGTAGACAATCGAGACGACCCGCTGCGCAGGCGAGCGGTGCAAGCCGCCGAAGGCGTAGAGCTGCTCGAGGTATTGGGGAGCCAGCCCCGTGGTCTCGCGGAGGTTCCGGGATGCGGCATCCTGGAGGGATTCGTCGTGCTGCAGAGGGCCGCCGGGCAGTGCCCACATGTCCTTGAACGGTTCGCGGATGCGGCGCACGAGCGGCAACCACAGGGTGGGGCGGCCGGAGCTTTCACTCGGGCGGAGGGCGAAGATCACCGTTGATATGGCCAACGACGGCGGCGCGAGCCTGCGCTCTGCGACATTGGCGGAGGTGGCGTACACGGTATTCACCCCGCTTCTTTGCCGTAGGGACGAGAAAGTTAGTTATAGTCAAAATGACTAGAACTAATGGTACGACTGTCAGCGCACAGTATCCAAATGTTTCAGCCCGCGTTCTCCTTGGCCGCAGCTTCCAGGAGGGGCAAAGTGCGGCCTTGGAAATGGGTATTCAGCACGATCACCGAGGACGAACGAAGCACGGTCTTGGTGCCGATGAGCTTGTCCAGCACACGTTGCAGGTCCGAGTTCGACTTACCCACCACGCGCACCATGAGATCCGAACTGCCGGAGACGGTGTGGACCTCAATGAGTTCAGGGATCGCGGCGAGGGCTTCGACGACCGCATCGTGCCCCAGGTCCTGGTTGATCGTCAGGGAGCAAAAGGCGACCACGGGATAACCGAAGCCTGCAGGATCGGGCTGCGGAACCCAAGGAGCAACGACCCCGCGCTCGGCCATCCGGTCCAGCCGCGACTGGACCGTGGCGCGGGCGACCTTCAAGACCCTGGATGCCTCGAGAACAGAGGCCCGGGGGGAGTCGGTGAAAAATCGGACAATCTTGGCATCCAACTCGTCCACAACCATCAGTTTTTCCCACTTCCGCCCAGGAGCTATACAAATCGGCACTCGATGCCGAGATGTCACACCAGCTTGTAACCATCCTCTCACGAGTGTTTTTCGCCACTTTCGCTCGGAAGCGGTAAATTCGATAAGTCCTACGAGGACCAGCTGACAAACCATCCACAAGAAGGCAAACACGAATGACAACGAAGTCCACCGCTGTTCGACCCGCCATTCCTTCGCAAGGCCTCGGCCATTCGATGAAGCCGCGCCAGCTCACCATGATGGGCCTGGGCAGCGCGATCGGAGCGGGACTCTTCCTGGGATCGGGTGCCGGAATCCACGCGGCCGGCCCCGCAGTACTCATCTCCTACCTTGTGGCGGGCACCCTGATCATCGTGGTGATGTGGGCGCTCGGCGAGATGGCAGCCGCCAACCCCAACAGCGGCGCCTTCTCGGTCTACGCGGAAAAGGCCATGGGCAAGACGGCGGGATCCACGGTCGGCTGGTTGTGGTGGCTGCAGCTGGTAGTGGTCATCGCCGCGGAGGCACTCGGCGCAGCAGGGCTGCTGTTCTCCGTATGGCCGGTCATCCCTGTGTGGGCGCTGGCCCTGGTGTTCATGGTGGCCTTTACCGCGATCAACCTCGCCGGGGTCCGGAACTTCGGTGAGTTCGAATTCTGGTTCGCCATCCTGAAGGTTGCAGCCATTGTCGCCTTCCTCGTCATCGGGGCGGCCTTGCTGTTCGGCTGGTTGCCCGGAGTGGCTTCCCCCGGCCTCGGAAACCTGACCGGCAACTTTGCACCGTCCGGCTGGTCTGGAATTGCAGCGGCGCTCTTCGTCGTCATTTTTGCCTTCGGCGGCACCGAAATCGTGAGCGTGGCCGCCGCGGAGACGCAGAACCCCGCACACAGCGTCGGCAAAGCAATCCGCACGGTGGTGTGGCGCATCCTGGTTTTCTACATCGGTTCCGTCTTCGTCATTGCAGCAGTGCTGCCCTCCGACTCCGACGGCTTGAAGTCGCCGTTCGCCGGTGTCCTGAACCTTGCCGGCATCCCGGGAGCCGGCACGGCCATCACCCTGGTTGCCGTCGTGGCGCTGCTTTCCGCGCTCAACGCCAACCTCTACGGCGCCTCCCGCATGGTCTTCTCCCTGTCTGAGCGCGGCGAAGCACCGGCCTTCTTGTCGCGGCTGCGCGGCCCCCAGGTGCCCATGGCCGCCGTCGGGATTTCCGTTGCCTTCGGCTTCATCGCCACCATCCTGGAACTGCTCTTCCCCGACCACGTGCTCCCGGCCTTGCTCAACCTCGTAGGCTCCACTTGCCTCGTGGTCTGGGGAACGGCACTCGTGTCCCAGTTCATCCTGCGCCGCCGAGCCGACCGCGAAGGAACGGAGCTGCCGCTTCGCATGAAGGGATTCCCCTTCCTCACGGTATTCGGCCTGGTGCTGCTCGCCCTGATCTTCGTGGTGGGCTTCTCGAATGCCGAGAGCGCGGGCCAGCTCATCGGCACGTTCCTGTTGATCGCGTGCATCGCCGTGGCCTGCAGGATCGGCGCCAAGGTCAAGTCCGCACGAAACGCCTAAGCAAACCCAACTAGCTCGCAGTTGTTGTCGTTTTGGGCCCTCATAACGACAACAACTGCTAGTTACTTGGGTGAGGGAAACTTGCACAAATTGCTATGTGTTCCCACGGGAAAGCTGGCAGTCCATGGCAGTTTGACTAGCCCCGAATAGGCGGATTGCCTACGATCCAAACAGTGACTACGGTCACGTCCATGGACTCATTTCTTCCCGTCATGGCCGCAGCCGACGCCGCGCCCCTGTCCCCCGGACAGCTCAGGGAGCTTTATTCCCTGATGGCTGCCGTTCGGTACCTCGATACCTCGGCCGTCGCCTGGCAGCGACAGGGAATCATCCCCGGCTACGCTCCGGAACTCGGCCAGGAAGCCGCCCAGGTCGGCAGCGCCTACGCCCTCGACACTGCCCGCGACTTCGCTTTCCCGACGTACCGCGAAATGGGCGTCGCGAGGACCATGGGCGTGGACATGGTGGCGTACATGTCCACCCACAAGGCAACGTGGCACGGCGGAATGTACGATCCCCTGGCAAGCCGCCTCGCGCCCATCCAGGCCGTGGTGGCAGGCTCGGTGCTTCATGCGGTCGGCTGGGCCCACGGCCAGACCCTGAGCGGCGAACACGGAGTGGCCCTCAGCTACTTCGGCGACGGCGCTTCCTCCCAAGGCGACGTCCACGAAGCCATGAACTTCGCCGCCGTGATGAATGCACCTGTTGTCTTCTTCATCCAGAACAACGGCTGGGCGATTTCTGTGCCCACCGAACGGCAGGTGGCCGGCGGCTCGGTAGCTGCACGCGCCGCGGGTTACGGAATCCCGGGTATCCAGGTGGACGGCAACGATGTGGTCGCCGTCTACGAGGCCACCCGCAACGCCTTCGCCCACTGCCGCGCAGGGAACGGTCCGGTTGTGGTCGAGGCCATGACCTACCGCCGCGGGCCGCATTCCACCGCCGACGATCCCGGCCGCTACCGGAGCCTCGATGACGAGCGCATCGATGCCGGCGAGGATCCGCTGGAACGCCTCCGCAAGCGTTTGCTGGCCGAAGGCGTAGCCGACGAGGCATTCTTCACCGCCGCCAACCAGGCAGCCCGGGCGGAAGAAGAAGCGATCCGCACCGGAATCGAAGCCCTCGGCCCCCGGCCCGGCAACGAAATGTTCGATTTCGTCTTCCAGGAAACCACCCCCGCACTTGAAAACCAGGCCGCCCGTTGGCGCGAGGAGTCCGAACATGTCTGAGAGCACCACCGCCATCCTTGAAGCCGAGGCAGCGGCCGAGACCCAGTCCGTAAAGCTTTCCATGCAGCAGGCACTCAACCGCGCGTTGGACGAGGTCCTCTCCACCGATCCAAAAACGGTGGTCTTCGGCGAGGACTGCGGCCAATTGGGCGGAGTCTTCCGTATCACCGACGGACTGCAGGCCAAGCACGGAGAATCCCGGGTCTTTGACACGCCGCTCGCGGAATCGGGCATCCTGGGCATGTCCGTAGGGCTGGCCATGGCCGGCTTCCACCCGATTCCGGAAGTACAGTTCGATGGCTTCGCGTATCCCGCCATCAACCAAATCGTGTGCCAAATCGCCCGGATGAACTACCGCAGCCGCGGCACCTTGCCGATGCCGATCACGCTCCGGGTCCCCAGCTTCGGCGGCATCCGCGCCCCCGAACACCATGGCGAAAGCCTCGAGGCACTCTTCGCGCACGTTCCAGGGCTCAAGGTTGTCTCACCGTCGGACCCGCACGATGCCTACCATCTGCTCAAGTACGCGGCTTCGCGGCCTGACCCGGTGATCTTCATGGAACCGAAGTCCCGGTACTGGCAAAAGGGCGACGTCGACACAGCCGACGGCGGTACCCTCACCGGCGCCCGCATTGTCCGGCCTGGTCGCCACCTGACCCTCGTTGCCTGGGGTGCCATGGTGGCCCGGTGCCTGCAGGTTGCCGAACTCGCAGCGGAAGACGGAATCGACGTCGAGGTCCTTGATCTGCGCTGGCTCAAGCCGATCGACGCCGAAGCACTGGCGACTTCCGTCGGAAGGACGCGGCGCGCCGTCGTCGTGCATGAAGCTCCGCTGACCTCCGGGCTTGGGGCCGAAGTGGCCCAACTCATCACGCAATGCTGCTTCGACACGCTCAAGGCGCCCGTCGAACGGGTCACCGGCTTCGACGTGCCGTATCCCTCCGGCGACCTGGAGGACGAATACATTCCGAACATTGACCGCATCCTCCTGGGGATCCAACGAGTACTGGAGTATCGACGTGGCTGAAATCAGCTTCCCCCTGCCCGATCTTGGCGAAGGCCTCATCGAGGCGACTGTGCTGGACTGGCTCGTCTCTCCGGGCGACCAGGTGGAGCGGAACCAGCCGCTCGTGGAGCTGGAGACGAGTAAATCCGCCCTCGAGTTGCCGAGCCCGCAGGCGGGTAAAGTGATCCGTATCCACGGCGCTCCGGGCGAGACCATCAACGTAGGCGAGCCGCTGGTGGTGTTCGAGGTGCCGGACAATACTGCCGGCATCGTGGGCACCGTTCCCAAAGATGACGCACCGAAGCGCCGGGTCCGCCTGAGCGCTGTACTTGATGAGGACTGACACCATGAGCGGCAGGCACACGGAAGAGCACATCCACACGGTGGAGGGCACAGACCCGCATCTGTTCGTGGAAGTCCATGAGCCCGCCGAAGGCACCGACGCCGGGTTGCGCCCTGTCCTGCTGCTGCACGGTTTCTCCTCGTCCACCAAACTCAATTGGGGCGACACCGGCTGGATTTCCACCCTCAAAGCCGCCGGCCGGCGTGTCATCACGGTGGACCTTCCAGGGCATGGCCAGAGCAGTTCACCCGAGGACCTGGACTCCTACTCCCCGAGCCGGATCCGCGCGGACCTTCTCCAGATAGTCGCCGACGCCGGTGCGCGCCCCGTGCGCGCCGGTGACCCTACCAGCGGGCTCGACGTCATCGGCTATTCTTTGGGCTCCCGGCTCGCCTGGGAATTCGGGGCAACCCAGCCCGAACTTGTGCACCGGCTGGTGTTGGGCGGTCCGAACAAGGAAGACCCCCTGGCGTCCTTCGATCTCGCGGCAGCCCAACGCTACCTCGCGGACGGCACACCCATTGAAGACGAGTCCACCGCAGGGTTGCTCAAGATGGCACAACTCTTGCCGAGCAACGATCTCTTTGCGCTCTTGTCCCTCATCGAGGCCATCAAGGGCGAACCATTCGATCCCGCCGAAGCCGTGCCCCACATGCCGATGCTCCTGGTGGCCGGCGAAAAGGACGAACGCGCCGTCACGATGCCGGAGCTCGCTTCGATCGCTTCCCACGCCGGGGGCATGGTTGAACAGCTGCTCGTGCCGGGGCGGAACCACAGCAACGCCGTGACTAGCCGGGTTTTCAAGGACGCTGCGGTGGCGTTCCTGGGCGTCTAGAGTGCCGGTGGAACGGCGGGGTTAGCCGGCCAGCCGCTCCGCATTGAGCGTCATGCGCTCCAGCACGCTGACAGCCATGGCGTATTCGTCGATACCGATCCCCATCGAGAGGTCCCGGCGGGAGTCTTCAACGAGCCGCAGGGCTTCAGTGTGTTTTGCGTGGCCCAGTTCGCTGAGGCTGAGGCGATCGTCCACCATGATGATCATGCCCCGGCCTACGAGCGCGGCGAGTTCGCTTTCGCGACGCCGCGTGTCGCCGCCCCAAAACGGGCCGAGTATTCCGTCAAGATCCTCGGGGCTGAGGGGTGTCTCAGCGAGGACATTGAGGGTCTGCCACTGCCTGCGGCTGAGTTTCAACCTCGCCAAGGTGCTGTCCAGATGTGCCTCCAATGCCGCATCCAGCCTTTTGGTCCAGTAACCGATGGGCTTGTTCACATGGCCCATCGTGGCAGCGCAGAGCGGTCCCGGCAACAAAGGTAGGCTTGATTCAGCGCTGGATGACGTGGAAGTGAGACGAATGGGCATGCGCTTCAAGGACCGTGCGGACGCCGGACGCCGCGTGGCCGCAGGACTTCCGCAGCTCCGGCAACGGCCGGACACCATCTTGCTGGGCCTCGCCCGCGGTGGGGTCCCCGTGTCGGCCGCTGCCGCCGTCGAGCTCCACCAGCCATACGGCGCCATTCTGGTACGTAAACTCGGCATTCCCGGGCGTGAAGAAACAGCGTTCGGCGCCCTGGCCTGGTCCAACGGCAGGATCGTCCGCATACTCAACCGGCCCCTCGGCGAACGCATGCTGCGGCACGGAATCACCCAGGCTTCCCTTGATGCGGTGGAGGTACGCGAGCGGGGAGAACTACTGCGGCGTGTGAAGACCTACCCGGGTATCAGCTTTGACCTCACGGGCAAGACCGTGGTTCTTGTCGACGACGGACTCGCCACGGGCGCAACGATGCGCGCCGCCGTCGAGGCCGTCCGCGCAGGCGGGGCGGCGACTGTGGTGGCCGCCGTCCCCGTGTCATCCCTCGAAGCCCAAGCGTCCATCAGCCGCGTGTGCGATTTCATGATGTGCCTGCACACGCCCGGCAAGTTCCACGCCGTTGGCGCGTTCTACGAGCACTTCGAACAACTGACCGACGACGACGCGGTGCGGCTTTTGGAGCAGGCGGGGTAGGGCCAGGTCTCAATGGAAGGTGCTTCTATCACCACGGTAGCTACAGCCGGGGAAGAAAACTCAATTGGCTGGCCAGCAAGCAGGTAGGTTCACGGTTCCGAAAGCAAGCTCCTTAGTTGTGCTCGTGCCCGGCTCAGACGTTTCCACATTGCTCCTTCACTGCACCCGCAGAGGATCGCCGCCTCTGCCGCGGACAGACCGAGCCAATAGGTCAGAACGATGGCCGCCCTGTCATCAGAGTGAAGCCCTTCCATTGCCATCTCCAGATCCGTAGGCTCCCAAGGGTCCAGGGAACTTCGGGAGATCCTGCCTATCGCAAGGATCAGCCTGTCCTTCTGGGCACGGCGCCGATATTCGGTGCCAATCAGATTACGGGCCGTCACATAGAGCCATGAGGCTGAATCCGTGCATTCGCACCCGAGGATCTTCCAGGCCAGCAAGAATGACTCGCTGCAGATGTCCTGAGCCGTCTCATGATCATCGACCCTCCGCTTCACGAACGCTAGTAGTCGCGGATAGTGGATCCTAAAGTAATCAGCAAAATCGTCTTCGGGATGTTCCCCCACAGCGCCCCAAGCCGCCTTCCCGAGCTCACTTGCATACGCCGCCGTACATCGGCACGGATATGGTGGATGTCGTCCCCGCCGCGGGGTCGGTGACCCTGATTACAACGCAGGCGGGTCCACGGACAAGAATCATCCCCGGAAACTGTGTTCTGCGGCCCTGGCACCCTTTGATGGAGTAGGACCGGTGGACACCCAGGTTCCCCTCCTGCAAGACAGGATTGGTTCCCCAATCCTTACTGGAGACAACCATTAGAACAGCGTCGTCCGGCCCGTCAATGCTCACAACACGCTCACCGATGCCCGGCTCCAGGGTCAGAGGCGCTTTCCATCCGCCGTATTGGATGCCCGCGATGGTGAAGGCAAAACCGCTCAGATTGTCCTTGATCGGCCACCCATAACTCGGCGGGCTGCCGGACCAAGATCTCGCCGAGACTCCCAGCGCTCGGGGCGTGTCTGATGCAGGAGACTCGGGCTCGTGATCCGCGTCTGCGCTAAACGCATCGGGACACTCAAGGTTCGACGCCAATGTGAGCGTCTTGGGTGCAGAGGATTCCGTTGCTGGTGATGTGTTTAGGGGCTCGCACGCCGAGAGCCCCAACATCGCGCACAGTGCGAGCATCATCCTTTGGCCCGATTTCACTCGATTAGTCTCCCTCGTCATAGGCAAACGGCGATCGGTCTATACCAAGATCAGCACGCCGGTCGCCGCGCCCGCAATGCCTTCGACAACTCCAAACGGTGAGACTGCGCGCACGATCTTGTCGGCTGCCGATGTATCGCAGGCGAAGGATTCATCAAAGGTTGTCGCGACTGTGGTCACCAATCGACCTGCCGCGAAGGCGAGAAAGGTGAGTATCGCTACCGGCCAATGCCCTTGTGAGAGGGTCCATAAGGCACACGCGACAAGCAGAGGAGAGGCCATCGTTGTCACGAATCCCAGGCCTAGGAACCATCCAAAGACCGCCATGTAGCGTGTAGTTCCCCAGCGTTCCCATTCCCGTCGGACTTTCCATCCACCTGGCGCGACCGTCGTTGGGCGGGCAATCCGGAACGGAGCCAACACCAATAGCAGCAATCCCACAACCGCAGCGGGGACCTGTATCCAAAATGCCAACGTCATCATGACCGTAGCGGTCGAAAGCGCTCCAAGCACAAGTCCGATGGAATGGGCCAAGATCGTGACCTCGGATTGTCCAGGCTTCCCGGCCAACCGGATTGCGGCATTCCATCCACAGTCCGTTCGAGCGCCCTGAAGGCCAACCAGAAATGCCACGGTCGCTATCCCGACAACCGCTGCTGCGTTTGAACCGCTGGCGAGAATAGTTAACGAACCAGTTGTGACAACGGCGGCCACGATTAAGGTTACTAACGCAAGGCCGAGCGCAATAACTCTCGGTCGCATATCGACAGGGCGCTGGCGAGTGGTGATCTCGGTCATGATAATCCTTTCTCATCCATAACAAATGCAATTGACGGTTCCGCTACCGCCCCCATACCACGAGCACCTGCAGTCGCAGCATTTCCCACCCTGGGACGTCCAGCAGTAGTTGCCCGCGGAAGAGCAGCCAAGGTTGAGAGGACTGCAGCCGTGGTAGGTTCCGCTCGCGCAATTGCTACCTGAACAAAACGCGCGGTTAGTGGCGCGACAGTCAGGGAGTCCGTAACAAGGAATCGCGGCGACGGCCGCCTTCTGGCCCAGGCTTACGCCAGCGACCGCCCCGAACACCGCGGCCAAGCCACCGCCGATGGCCTTACGTCGGTTGATGGAGCGGGTGAATTTCATAATCGCTTTGCTCATGGCTGTTCCTCCTGTTCGGAATGCGAATGCTTGATACCAGAGACTTCCAAGCTTGAGTCCGGATCCTCGGCGATTCGGACAGCCCAGTCGAGACCAGCCCTACCGTTGATGATTGATTTCCCCACTACTCTTGCTTTCGAATCCACCGCTACAGCAAAAGGCGTTCCGTTGACCTCGTACCTTGCCGTCAGCGCTGAGTTGTGGTCCCAAATGACATCTGCGTGTCCGGCGAGGGGCCGCGCCCAGGCCACGACGTCGCTCTTCCGCCCCGTACACAGGAGGACAAATCGAACAGAACCCGCCTCGAATCGGATCAGCTCGTCTCGAATCTGGGCACAGTACTCACAGTCGGTATCAGCAAACACCATTACGGTAGGACGTCCGTCGGGAAGGTAGACGTCCCGCCCGTCAAGGCCTTTTTTGCCAAGAGACAGGACCGAACTGCCGAGGGCCGGGCCGTGAGCAGACTTGTTTTCGCTGGTATTCATATAAAGCTGCCCGAAATGCCGATATAGCGCCAGTACAGCGAGCGTGAGCAGGATCAGCAGCACCCACGTGGCAAGATGACTGATGATGAGCGGTGTCATGCCGGATCTGTCCTTTCCGGCGCTGCCTGGCCGCTCCTTGGATCCCAGTTGAGTTCTTTGCGCAACCTCTGCCGATAGTCGACCAAGCGAAGCAATCCGTTCACCAATCCGAACGCCTGAATAAACGAGATTGCCGCCAAAATGCCGACTAGCAGCTGATGCCAGTCCGTGTAGCTGCTCTCGATGTCGCCCAAGAGAACTGCTGAAGCCGCTAGAAGGAGTACTGCCCGAACCACCCCAACTCCAGGCATTTGATGATCATCTATATGTCCGAAGCAGGAGCACGCTCCTGAGCGCCGTCTCAGCCCAACCAGTTGGAGGATTACGAATCCTAGGCCCAGCGCGGTCGCGCTGACCGGGCCCACGGGATCCAGTTCAGGTAGCAGCAGGAGACCAGCAGTACTAAGTTCGGCGACGACGACGGTAGCGAACAGAGCGCCAATCCATGTGCCTCCTACCCCTAACCCCCGCAGATAGTTGCTGAAGCCCCGAGGGGCGGTGAGTTTGCCCGCGACCGCAAGCAGATAGACCATCGTCACTGCGATTCGTAGAACGGTCATACAACTGCCTCGACGACCGGAACGGATCGCGCGACTCCAAGCAGGGAAGCCAACCCAGGAAGGTACTGAGGGCTTGATCGAATCGCCAAGGAAGCTCCACTAGGCAGGCTAACGGCAAGGGAATGCTGAGAATCAGTGTCCCAGTGGACAGGACCCACGATTGTGTCCCACTGGCCGGAACCGGGACCCGGCACCCAGTGACCGTCGAAGTAGAGGGCGCTAAGTTTTCCCAACTTAATCTTGATGGGCGGCTTCGTCTCCACGCACGTCAACGTGGCGCCGGCCGGTGAGTAGCAAATTGAGAGCATCTTAGCCTGGGCGAATCCAGACCCAGTCTTGTACCTCACGATTAGCTGATCAGGGTCATCATGGAACTCGATAGTCGAGTCGCCCTCCGCGACGCCGAAATATACGTAACCGTCGGGGATAGTTCTCAGCTTTAAAGAACTGACGGAGATCATTGTCACATCCTTCCCTTGCTTGTCCCGCCGCCCAAAGGGTGGCGGGACAACATAATTGCCGGGCTTTATGACCTAGTAGTTGCGCCGGACAGCAGATTCCTGACTCCTTGTCGTAAAAGCGCCACCCGCTATCTTTGCCAGTCGACTCATGGAGAAGGGACGGGGTGTGGGCATGCCGACTTGGTGCCGCACTTGGTGGCCTGCCTTGGCCCGGTGCAAAATAGAGGCCGGGGCGACAGTGCGAACACCCTGCGCCTCCCGATCCCGAGCGCCGCGAACCGAGGTCAACAGGGACAGCAGCCC
Organism: Arthrobacter sp. SE2; assembly: GCF_058244265.1. Classification (NCBI taxonomy): domain Bacteria; kingdom Bacillati; phylum Actinomycetota; class Actinomycetes; order Micrococcales; family Micrococcaceae; genus Arthrobacter; species Arthrobacter sp. SE2. Next base: position 111,534 of record NZ_JBZAYA010000001.1, read on the forward strand.
GTAGCCGGGATCCCGCCGACCGGACCCGGACGGCACGAAAACGACGACGGCGAAGATCGCCGCCGTCGTCGCACACACGGGGACCTGGGTTCAGTCCTGCCGCTCGAGGAACTCCCGCACGCGGGCGCGGGCCGGCTCGCGGTCGTAGCTGTTCACGAGGGCGGTTGCCATGCGCACAGGGTCACCGAAGAAGAAGTACTCATACAGGGCCTGGCGCCCGGCGAACGCGGAAATGCTGGCATCGAAAGCGAGCTTGAAGAGGCGCACGCGCTCCGGTCCGGTCAGCGTCTTCGCCTGCAGGTACAGCTCGATGTCCGGCAATGCCTCACTCGCCAAGTCCGCTTCGCCCGGCAGGGCCATAAGGCCGGAGGCCGAGAACTTCCGGATGATGGCGGGGAAACGCTGGGCAACCTTGGGGTACCAGTTGCGTGCCGCATTCAGGGTGGGCCAATGCGGCAAGAACACGCCATCCGGGCTTGGAGCCGCCTGGGCTTCAGCCGCCACCATGAGGGCCTTGCCGATTTCAACGGTTTCGATCAGCTCCGCCAGGTCCTCCTGGATATGCTGGAAACCGTCAACCCCGATCGATGCCGCAATTTCCGAAGCAAGGCCAAGGAAGAACTCGCTCTTCGCGATGGTCCGCGTGACCACCTGGTGGGTCATGAGGGCCCCGGCGCCGGTCTCGGAGTAAAAGGCATTGCACAGTTCAGGATGGCCGAGCATGAAGATGCGCTCGTTGGGAACGAACACATGGTCGAAAACGACGACGGCGTCCATCTCCTCGAAGCGGCTGGCGAGCGGCTCGTCGTGGGTGCCTCCGCCATTGTAGAGCGAGGTCCGGCACAGGTAGCGCATGCCCGGCGCATCGTTCGGGAGGGCGAACGCGTAGGAGTACGGAGCATCTTCCGGCGTCGAGCGCAGGAGCGTCGAAGGGAACACGAGGAGCTCGTCGGCGATCGGCGCGATCGTGGCGAGCATACGAGCGCCGTGGACCACGATTCCGTCTTCGCGTTCTTCCACGACCCTCGCCGAGAGCTGCCCGCCGAGCTGTTCGGAACCTGACACCGAACGGTTGACCTGTGGCGGGATCAGCGTGTGCGTGGCCAGGAGATCGTTCTCGCGGCAATGCTCGTAGTATTTGCGGATGTTTTCGCCGAACATCGGATCGGCCTGGGCAAACCATTCTTCTGCGGCCGCGAGCGCCGTGAGGGCGCCGTTCATGTAGTCACCCGTGCGGCCCAGGAAACCAAGGGAGTACTCAGCCCAGGTGCGGATGGCCGCATGCCTGTGTTCGAGGTCTTCTTTGCTGCGCGGCACCAGGAAGGAGGCACTCACCCGGTCACCCGTCGTCGGGGATTCGTAGGTGAGCGCGTCGGCATACTTCGGGTCATGTTGCATGTCGAAGAGCTTCGCGTACGTGCGGGCCACGTTCCTGAAGGACGGGTGGTCGGCGATCTTCTCGGTGACCATTTCGCCGTCGATCAGGACGTGGGGGTTCATCGAGTTGAGCTTGTCCAGGTACTGCTGTCCGGTCCGGATTCCCATGGTTGTCTCCAATGATGGTTGAGCTGAAACGGCATATGGATGCGGCGTCGACGGGCGCCGGCAACTACAGAAGATCCTCCATTCCCAATTGGCTTTCCGGGATGGTGGTGAAGGAGCTGTTGGCGAAGGCAAGCGCATCGCCGCTGCGGTAGTTGAAGTCCACCACTTCACCCAGGTAGAGGGTGTGGTCGCCGCCGTCGTAGGCCGCCCATGGAGTGCATTCGAAATAGGCGAGGACGTTGGATAGCCGCGGCGCGGTCTCGCCTTCGACCCACCGGGGCTCGGGCCCGGGCCGGCCCGCGAAATGCAGGGCGAGCTGCTTCTGTTCGGCGCCCAGGATATTGACGCTGAAGGGGCGCCCGGCGAGCTCGTCGTGCGCTTTGGTGTTGCGGGCGATGCTGACCAGGACCAGGGGCGGTTCCATGGACACAGAGGTGAAGGAATTGACGGTGATGCCATGCCGCTTGGTGGCGCCGTCGAACGTCACGATGGCAACGCCCGTGGCAAAGCGGCCCAGGCTGCCGCGGAAGTGATGTGCCCGCGGCCGAGAAGTGCGGCCCAGGGGTCCCGGCTCCGCGTTCTGGCTGGACTTGGCAATCATCGTTGATTCCTGGTTGGAGATTGTTCTGTATGTGAATTTGTTCTATATTTGAACAACAAATTCTCATACAGAACCATAGTCTTTTGCGTGCTACAGCACAAGACGGCGGGCCGGCCGCGTCAGGCCCCAACATAGGATGGAGCGCATGATGTCTCCCAGCGCCGCGAAGAGTCTGCAGGAAACGACGGCGACGGTCTCGCCGTCGCAGACCCTCTCCCGCGGAATCCAAGCCTTGGAAATCCTCGCGGCTGCCGAGCGCCCCCTGACCATCGCAGAACTCGCCGGCGCCTTGGGCGTCCATCGTTCAGTGGCCTACCGGATCCTCCGCACGCTGGAGGATCACTCCCTGCTGGTGCGCGACGACGCCGGGCGCGTCCAGCCAGGTCCGGGCCTTGCGGTGCTGGCTCGGGGCGTGTCCCGCGACCTCCAGACGGCCGCCCTGCCGGAGCTGACCCAGCTTGCCAACACCCTGAACATGACGGCCTTCGTAGCGGTCTGGGACCATCAGGATTGCGTCACACTGGTCACGGTCGAGCCTCGCCACTCGGCCGCGACCCTGGCTCAACATCCCGGCACGCGCCACCCCGTGAACACCGGGGCACCTGGAATCGCGATCCAGTCCACCATGAGCGAAGAAGAATGGTCCGCCCGCGCTCCGGGCCTGCCGTATCGACCGGAAGCGGCAGAAGCGCGCCGGCTCGGCTATGCGGCAAGCCACGACGAAGTCATCGCCGGTTTGTCTTCCTTGGCCGCCCCCGTCCATGTGCCGGGCGGCCGGCCCGCGGCGATCGCCGTCGTCTACATCCGCCGCGAACAGGACCAGGCCGCCGTCGGCGAAGCACTGGCAGCGACCGCGGCCCGCATAGAGTCCCAGCTGGCGTAGGGACCCGCGTTTCACCCTCTGGTGCGTGCGTTCATCCAGTTTCTTCCAACGCTCGCTCACTTTTAAGGCCAAAACCGCCAACCCTTTTGCAGATGATCTGAGCGAGGGTTGCCAAAAAGCGGCCCATAAGTGAGCGAGCGTTGTTATTGCTGCGTGCTTGGCCGGCGCCGGAGGACCAGTCCTGCGACGATGCCGAGCACCAGAAGGGCGCCCGAAGCGGCCGTGGACACCACAAAAGCGGCGGCGGGACCTTGGGTTTGGGCCAACTGGCCGGCAAGGTAGGCGCCCAGCGCGGTACCCGCCACGATGCCACTCGCCAGTGCGGTCATCACGGTTGCCATACGCCCGGCAGGTGCCACGACTCCCCCGATGCTGAAGACTGTCACCATGACGGGTCCCACGGGAATTCCGAGCACCAAAAGAACAATGACCATCGGCCAGATCCCGGTTGGAAGGAACAAGAGGAGAGAGAACGCCGTCATCGCGGCAGCGGCGAGCACCCAACGGATCGCCAGCCCGAAGCGCCGCGGCCAATAGGCAACGGACAGCGCAGCGACGGCGGAGCTCAGGCCCATGACGGAATACATCAGCCCCGCAATTTCCGCCGTGGCGAACTGGGCGGAGAAAGCGCTCAACGCATTCTGCGTCGCACCAAAGAATGTTCCCATGCAGACCATGGCCAGCACCGGCACCGCGACCTTCAGCCAGGCCAAGGAACGGACACTTGACTGCTGCTCCGTAGGGACACTCCCGACGCCGGTGCTTGCCTTGCGCTTTGCCGGCACCACAGCCAATTGTGAAGGATGCACCGCGAAAGCCGGCACGAGCGTGGCAGTAAGGACTGCCGCCAGTGCGAGCGGAAGCCAAGGCGCTACGAGGCTCGCGAGAATACCGACCAGCGCGGGACCCAGGACGAAAGTGACCTCGTCCGCGGTTCCCTCGTAGGACAAGGCGGTGTCCAGGTCTGCACGACTGGACGCCACGCTTCCGGGACCGGCGGCATTGGCCCCGGCTCCGGGGACCGAATTCCGGGTGTTCAGGTTCCGGGTAGTCAGGGCCATCCAACGGACACGGGCCATGGGCCCCACCTGCGGGCAACTCGCCCCCGCGAGGAATGCCGTCGCCAAAATGGCAATCGCGTCCGTGGGGGCGTTGAAATCGGGCGTCAAGTACGCGGCAACGAGCAAGGCGATGACGGTGACGGCGTTGACAGCCGCGGCTACGAGCAGGACAGGGCGCTGGCCTGAGCGGTCAGCGAGCGAGCCGAGTATCGGCGCGCCCAAGGCCGATCCGATGCCGACGGCTCCGGCAGCCAGGCCGCCGATGGCGTAAGAATGGCTGACGGCCGTGACAAGGGTGAGGGTGCCGACTGTCAGCATGGCGAGGGGCAGCCTCGCGAAGAGTCCCAGCGGCAGGAAGTTGCGGCCTGCGAGTTCGGGCAAGCGGGCGAAGCGCCCAGGCAGGCGCGAGCGGCGGGACTCGGCCAACGGGGACGCAGAAGGAAATGAAGGGGCAGCCTGGAGTGCGGTGTTCGCCGCGGAGTTCTGTGGGTAGGAGTTCATGATTCCGGGTTCGCTGAATGATGCGCATCGTCCCTCCTCCCGATGCGCGCGACCCGGTGTAACCCTCCAAGTCTACCGGACGGCTCAACGCAGACCGATGTGTCTAGGTGTCCGCCGTGTTTAGGCTGCCGCGGCGTCGACGATTCGCACGGTGGAGCCGTTCCGGTTCTTGATTACTTGCAGCTGGCTGCTGATTCTCTGCTTCATCTCCGCAACGTGACTGACCAGCCCGACTACCCTGCCGCCGTCGCGCAGTCCCTCCAGCGCATCCATGACCTGTTCAAGGGATTGCTCGTCGAGGCTTCCGAAGCCCTCATCCACGAACAAGGTTTCGATGTCCACACCGCCGGCCTCTTGCTGGACCACATCCGCGAGCCCCAGGGCCAACGCGAGCGAAGCCATGAACGACTCCCCGCCGGACAGTGTGCCGGTGTCCCGCCGCTGCCCAGTCCACTCATCCACGACTTCCAGGCCCAGACCGGATTTCGCGCCCCGGGCTGCCTTGGCGTCGGTGTGCTGCAGTGTGTAGCGGCCATCGCTCATGGCGATCAGCCGCTCTGACGCCGCTGCGGCGACTTGTTCGAGGCGAGCGGCCAGCACATAGCTGTTGAGGCTCATTTTGTAGCCGTTATCGCCTGCACCCCTGGCGGTTTCGGCAAGCTCGTTGAGTACCCGGGCGCGTTCACGTGGGCCGCGCCCGGAGGCCGCGGCTTCTTCGTACTGCGAGCGGATCGCAGCCAGGCTCGTCACGGTGCGGGCAGCGAGTCCCGCAGCAAGATCCAGGCGGCGGGCCGTTTCTCCAGCCTGTCCGGCCTCCTGTTCGAGGGCGGCGAGCTCGACCGCGGTCAGGGGCACCTCTCCGATCTGTACTTCCTTGGCAGCGAGCACGAGCTCCTCGGACTCGAAGAGCTCGGCGAGCCGGGCGCTTTCGGTCTCGGACGCCCTGATGGTTTCGTCAAGCCTCGCGGCGTGCTGCTCCTCGAGGATTTCAAGCCGCGCGGCTTCTGCGGTGTCGAAACCGTTCGCCGAAAGGGCGCTTTCCAAGGCCGTGGATGCATCACCAAAAGCCTCCCGGGCACGTTCCAACTGCACGCCTGCAGCCACAGCGGACTGCAGTAGCTCGCGGTGCCTGGCCAGGGCCTCAATCCGCTCGCGCAGCGTGTCGAAGCCACCACGAAGCCCGCGAAGCAAGGTGTCCAGGGACTCGCGTTGTTCCCCCAGCAGGACCTTGGTGGATCCGGCCTGCGCCGCAGCCGTGTCCTCCCAGAGTTGTTCTTCCTCCAAGCGGGCAATGCGCTCCGTCATGCGGGCGAGGTCTGCCTGTCCCCGTTTGAGCCCGTCAACGGCGGAACGGGCCGAGGCCAGGGCGTCTTTGGCCAAGGCCTCCGCCGAAGCGGCTTCCTGAGGATCGATGTCTCCGCCTTGGGCGGCGAGCACGGCAACTTCCTGCTCGGCGGACGCCAGCTCGCCTGCCGCCTGGAGAAGTTCATGCTCACTCTCGTCATAGCGTTCGTGGGCGGATTGCTCTTCCTCGGCAAGGGCCAGGGCGGTTAGCCCGGCTGGCGCAAGCGAAGGGTGCTCGGCGCTTCCGCAGACAGGGCATGCTTCGCCGTCATGCAGCTTGGCGGCGAGTTCCGCTGCCGCATTGGTCAAGCGGGATTCACGGAGATCCAGCCAGAGTTGTCGGAGGTCTTGGGAAAGCGCCCGGGCAAATGCGTGGCGCTTCACCGCCGCGGACTGGGAATCAAGGGCGCCTGCGTAGCGGGCTACGGTCTTGACGGTGTTCTGCGCTGCTGCAGCTTCGCTTTCCCGGAGGGGCAGCTCCGAAGCGGCCGCATCCAGCAGGCCCAGCTCGCGTTCCAAAGCAACCGCCTCCGAGCGAAGCCCGGCCAACGCAAGGGACCGCGCGGCTTTGGCCGACTCCCGCTGCCGTGCAGCGAGGTCGAGGGCATCAAGCCTTGCAGTGATGTCCTCGAGCTTTTGTTCGTCCCCGGCCCTGGCCTCCACGACAGCCATCGTCTCTTGAATACTGGCCAGCGAGGTGCCGGGGTCTTTCGTGTCAAGAGAAGCCGCAAGAAGCTTCGCCGTCGCCGATTCCGCCTTCGAGGCCGCCAGGTCGAGGGCCTTAGCGGCACGGTCGACGGCGTCGAGCTGTCCGCCGAGGACGGCGGCTTTGCGGTGGCGTCCAAGTCGCTCCCGGAATTCCTGCACTTCAGCCGCGCGTGCGGAGAGGGCTTCGTGCCGGCGCGTGGCGGCGTCGAGCTTTGCGTGCCGTTGAACCCGTTCCCGGGCGGAGTTGAGCTTGTCTGCCAGCTGAAGCCGGAAGGCATCGGCAGAGCCGGCAGCTTGCTGCCGCTCCAAAGATTCGGTCCGGGCCCGGGCCTCGAGGTTCCCGAGCCGGAGTTCAGGCGTGGCCTCGCTGGATCCTGCGTCATCAAGATCCGGGTCAGCGCCCTCTTCAATACCCAGTTGCGCGTACTCTGACTCCGCCCGCTGCACGAGCAACTGAAGTCCGTTCTGGTTGTCCTGCACTTTTGCGCGCGCGGCGTTTGCTTGGAGGGCCAACTGCTGCTCGATCGCTTCAAAACGCTGGGTTCCGAAGAGCTTCTGCAGGAGATCCAGCCGGTCGGACGCCTTGGAACGCAGGAAAGCCGCGAAGTCTCCCTGAGGAAGCATGACCACCCGGGTGAATTGTTCCCGGTCCATCCCCAGGACATCACCGATTTCCATGCCGGCTTCGTCGTTGCGTGAGGTCTTTTCTTCCCACGATCCATTGACCCGCTCGCGCAGAAGCGTTTTGGCCTGCTGGGTGGCAAAGCCCTTGCGCCCGCGCGCACTTGGTCTGTCCCACGCCGGGGAGCGAGTGACCTCAAAGCGCCTGCCGCGCGCCGAAAATTCGCAGACAACCCGCGGCTCCGCAGTCGGTTCCGCGTGGTCGCTCCGCAAGCGCTTGCCGTCCTGGCGTGCACCCGGTACCGAGCCATACAGCGCAAAGCAGATAGCGTCGAGCACACTGGTCTTTCCTGCACCGGTGGCGCCGTTCAAGAGGAACAGGCCCTGGGCTCCCAGCTGATCGAAATCAATCGACTGAACCCCGGCAAACGGCCCGAAAGCCTCAATTTCAAGGCGGTGGATTCTCACAGCTCTGCCCCTTCCAGCCGGACCGCTTCCAAGGCTTCCCGAAGGGCGGAAAGTTCAGCCTCGTCAGCCGGCCTTCCGCGCACATGGTCAAGGAAGCCGCAACAAACGCCAAGATCGTCCTCGGCTTCTGCAAGCCTGCTGCTGTAGCTGGCCTTGACCTTTCCCGCGGCGTCTTCAGGGTCAAAGCCCAGCACGAGTGTGTCCGGGAACCGGGCACGCAACTGTTCCATGGCCTGCGCCGGCCGCGCGGAGTCCGTGAGGGTGACTTGGCAATACGCAGTCTCGGCCCAGGAGTATTCCTCAGATTCCAAAAGCCCAGCAAGCTTCCCTCGGAGAATCGCGAGCTCCCGTGGTGCTTTCCACAGAATTTCCTCGACGCTCTCCACACCGTCGACGCCGACGTCAATCAGCCACGCACCCTTGCGATGCTTGGCCTCGGAGAACGAGTACGCCAGCGGCGAACCCGAATACCGGACGTGCTCCGAAACTTCCTGTCGCCCGTGCAGATGTCCAAGGGCCGTGTAGCCGAAGCCATCGAAGAGATCCAGGGGTACCGCCCCCAAACCGCCGATGCTCAAATCGCGTTCGCTGTCCGAAGTGATGCCGCCGCTCGCGAAGGTATGTGCCAGTACAACGGAGTGCACCTGTCCTGTCCCGCTTCTCCGGGCAATGTCCTCATGGATGAGCTGCACTGCGGCCTGCGTGACGTCAAAGTGGCTCGCCGTTTGTGTACCGAGCCGTTCGGCGACGAGCCTCGGTTCAAGGTAAGGAATACCGTAGACGGCCAGCACAGGGGCACCGGCCCGGGCTGGGCGGTCGTCGCTGTCCAGTGGAAACAGGATAGGGGAATCGAGCTCCTCTACCCGGGTCCGCAGATGGACTCCCCCGCGCTCCAGCAGGCGTGAAGCGAAACCAAGGCGGATCGCGGAATCGTGGTTGCCGCTGGTCAGCACCACCTTGGCACCGGCGTCCGTGATCCGCACGAGGGCGTCGTCGAGGAGCTTCACGACATCCAGGCCGGGAAGGGCACGGTCGTAGACGTCGCCTGCAATCAGGACGACGTCTACCGACTGCTCCCGGATGACTGCGAGCAATTGCTCAATGAAGTCGCGCTGGGCGTCAAGCATCCCGACGCCATGGAACGAGCGTCCCAGGTGCCAATCCGAAGTGTGCAAAAGCCTCATGCTTTCAAGCTAACTGGAGGCACGGACATTATTGGCGCGGCGCGGCGGCACCGGCCGTAACAGGGCCTTCCAGGCAGCTGAATCCCTGCGTCAGCCCCGCTTGCCGTCGAAGAAATCACGGGCCGGGTCGACGTCGGGCTCTTCTTTGGCGCGAGCCTCAGCGGGCGCCTCAGCCGGTGTGGAAACGTCAACCGCACTTTCCGGAACAGACGCTTCAGCGTCGTCGTCGGACTCTTCTTCCAGCCCGTCGGCCGGCAAGGGCTCCTCGATCTCAGCCACGGCCACGGGAGTGGTTTCGCCGAAACCGCGGAAAATGAGACCTGCGATCGCCGCTCCGACCAACGGTGCCACCCAGAAGAGCCAGAGCTGCTCCACTGCCCAGCTGGAGCTGAAGATGGCGGATGCAGTGGCACGGGCCGGGTTGAAGGCAAGGTTGCCCGTGGACTGACCCAGCTGTAGCAGGACTGCAACCGTCAGGCCGACGGCGAACGGTGCTGCGAGCTTGCTGGGATTGCGTCGAGCGGTGACACCCAGGAAGACTCCCACGAGGAGCGCGGCGCCGAGGACCTCGATGAGCATCACGCCGGTCACGGGAACCTGGAAGCTCGAATGCGTACCGAAGCCGGAGGTTGCAGTGTCAAAGACAGTCCGGCTGTCGGTGATCCCGGGAACCGTTCGCACGACCGCGAAAATCGCCAGCGCGCCCAGCAAACCACCCACGATCTGGGCCCCCAGGTACGCGGCCCCATCTACGAGCTTCATCCGGCCGGCAACCAGGTGACCAACCGTAATGGCCGGGTTGAAGTGCCCGCCCGACAGGTAACCGAAGGCAAGCATCGCAGCAGTGACGGTCAGCCCGCTGGCCAGCGAGGCCGGCATCGGAACCGCCTGGGGATTGATGAAGATCAACACGCCCAGGCCAATAACCACAAGGAACAGCGTCCCCAGAGCTTCAGCGAACGCCCGGGCAAGGAGCCGGGGGCCGCGGGAGGAGGGAATGGACACAGTCGTGGTCATGTCGAGGGATTCCTTAGTTCGAAGATCGGGTGGTCTTTTGCGGAGGCGAATGCTCCAGCCAGGGCAACAAGCCACGCGGCGGACCGCGTTCCTGCCCCGCAGCATCCTGTCAGCCGAGTCTGGACGCTTCCTGAATCCGAGCCTAGCCGCCCAACGCGATTGCCGCGACCGCAGCACAGGCGAGCGCGATGATGGACACAGCGCTTGCAAGCATCAACGCAGCCGACGCTTCCTCTGCGCCATGGTGCAACTGGTGGGACCTGACCCAGACAACGCAGCCCAGGACAATCGTGGCAGCCGCGGCCGTCAAAGCGCAGATTCCTTGGTAGTCGAGTCCCGGTATCCCGGTGGGAAGTTGCCCCGCGCCGGACTTGGCCGACAACCACCTGCGCCAGATAAAGAGATCCACCACCAGAAGCGAAATCAGCGTCCGGCGCCAAGCCAGCGTGGTGCGCTCCGGCTGCAGCCCCCGATCCCTGGTTTCACTACTCAACGCGCCACCAGGATCAGCACGGCAAAGGTAAACGCCGCCACGGCAACCACGATGGTCATGAGCAGCATGACCCGCGAGAACGGCAGTGCTTGATCGTTGCGCATCGCTGCCTCCATTTGCGCCCACCGGCGGTAAGAAAGCGTCGCGAGGCCCGCGCCGATCATGGAAAGCACGACGCACAAGACAATGCGCACGGGCTGCGGCGCGATGTTCGGAGCCAGCTGGTCGATGGCGACGGCCCCAGCCAGCAGCGCCAACGAGGTACGGATCCACGCAAGGAAAGTCCGCTCATTTGCGAGGGAGAATCTGTAGTCCGGGGTCTTCCCGGTTTTCCGCCACGCGGGTTCACGCATCACTGCCTCCTGGTTCACGAGCCACCGTATCAGCGGCGATGTGAAGACCGACGAAACAGCCACGGTAAATTACCACTATGAGTGCTGAACCGTCCCCGACCGCCGTGCCATCCTTCGAGTCCCGGGTTCACGGCTGCCTGCTGGGAGGCGCCTTGGGTGATTCGCTCGGCTACGCCGTCGAGTTCGACGACGTAGCCACCATCCGTTCCCGCTTCGGCGCCGCGGGCCTCACCTCTTTTGGCCAGCTCGACGGCGGCAGCCACTTTTCCGACGATACCCAGATGACGCTGTACACCGTTGACGGCCTCGTGGAAGCCCTCGAGTGGGCCAACGACGGCGTAGCGGCGGATGAAACTGCATGTCTCTGGCTGGCTTACCTGCGATGGCTCGCGACCCAGGGCGTCGCCTTGCCGTCGTCGGCCCCCGTTCCCCAACCGCGTTGGATCGACAGCCAGGAGGTGCTCCGGCACCGCAGGCACCCGGGCAAAGCGTGCCTGAGCGGACTCGCCACCGGCCAGATGGGAACCAAGTTCCGGCCCGTCAATCCGGAATCGAAGGGCTGCGGCACGGTCATGCGGTCCGCTCCCTTTGGCTTGGTCCCGCATATTTCCGAAGCCACGGTCTACAAGCTGAGCACCGATGCCGCGTGCTTGACCCACGGGCACCCTTCGGCGCGGCAAAGCGCGGGTGCCTTCAGCGTGCTGGTGCACAAACTGACCGCAGGCTCGGATGTACGGACTGCGGCTGAGCATGCCTTGAGCGTGGTGTCAGCACTGCCGGATCCAGCTCCAGAGCTCCTGGAGCGCCTCCGCCAGGCGCTGGAACTTTCTTTCACCGGCACGCTGCTCAGCCCGGAAGAACTCACGGCGCAACTGGGCGAAGGCTGGGTCGCGGAGGAGGCACTCGCCGTCGGGCTCTACGCCGTGCTGGCAACTGGCGCGGCAGCGGAGAAACAGCGTGATCCGGCCGACCATTTCCGCAAGGCCATTGCGGTGGCGCTGAACCACAGCGGTGACAGTGACTCCACCGCTTCGATCGCGGGCAATGTCCTCGGGGCCCTTTATGGGGAGGAGGCCCTGCCCTCGGACTGGCTTGAGGCCCTTGAGGCTCCCGACGTCATCCGTGGGATGGCGCAGCGGCTTATCGCTGTCACGGTCGGCTAGGAAGAAACAGGTTCAAAGCCTGCGAAGCTCGATGTTGTTGCACGCTTCGCAGACGTCCTCGGGGATGAGGCCGCGCCTCTGCAGGAACCCGAAAATGGCGCAGCCAAGGCAGAATCCGACAAACGATTCGAGGGACGCAGCGACGATCAGCAAGGCGAGCAGGATCCAGGCTTCTACGGTGAACCCGGCGAAGAACAGGACCGCTGCCACCGTGCTGAGCGCCGCGCCGATTCCTTGTGCGAATCGCTTGGGCGGGCCCGGGACAAGTTTGGCGGGACCCACCCTGGGTGCCAGGACCTTGACGGACAGCAAGGCGAACGGCGAGATCCTCGGCCCGAACAACACCCGCAACCAGAAGCCGACGGCGATCAGCACGAGTCCCCAGCCGAGGCCGCTCACGAGGGTGGCCACTGCCGCAAGAACCACCAGGCCGGCCGTGATCCTCGCGGCGTACTCATTGACGGGGTTGGGGAAAGCGAAGACGGCGCGCCATCCAGTGGCTGACGGAGCCGGCGTTCCTGCGGTGAGCCCTGCAGTGTCTGCCTGTTTTCCCTGAGTCATGGCTCAAGGCTAGGAGCGCCGCGACACAACCGGAAGCTTTGTTGCTCCGTGTGAATATTCCCCTCGCTAGCGTCCGCCGACCATCTGCAGGAACTCCCCTTCGGACAGGACCTCGATCTGCTGGCCGCGGCTGTGCAACTCCAAGACCCGCTTGGCCTTGCCGGTGAGGCGGCCGTTCCGGAGATCGCCGGCCACGAAGCCGTCGCCCACCACCAGGACCGTGGTCCTTCCGGTCACGCGGCTCTCTGGACGCGCGCCCAACTCGGCCGCCCGCTGTTTCGCTTCCGGCCGGGCAATGACAAGCTCACCGGTGAAGACGACAGTCTGCCCGAACAGGGGGTGGCCCGGTTCCGCCGCAGGGTTGGGGGCCGGGTTGGTGCCCTCTTCCGGCCAATTGCTCCAGGCGCGTCCAAGCTGGCCGGCGCCACTCCCGACGCCGGGTCGCCCGGCGACGGCACTGCCCCCTCCTCCGACGCCCGCGAGCGCGGCGATCGTTTGCTTGGACAGTCCGTCTCCGGGCTGGAAGGCCTGCTGTTTGGGTATGGCCAGGCCAAGGGACAAGTAGAGCTCGGCGATGCTATTGGCGTTGTTCCGGTGCGCGATGTCCACCAGGATTCCGGCGCACGCCCGTGCGTCCTCCGCGGCGTCGTGATGGTTCACGAGGGGCACGCCAGCCTCCTCCGCGGCGTAGGGCAAGGAATTGGATACCAAGGAGTAGCAGCGCCGGGACAACATCACCGTGCAGACGTACTCGTAGCCGGGGCCGGGCAGGCCGGAAACTTCGAGTCCGGAGCGGATCACGCCCAGATCGAACGCGGCATTGTGGGCGGCAAGGATATCTCCGCCGATGAACGCCCCGATTTCAGGGAAGAGTTCACCAAAGCGTGGAGCACCGACGACGTCCTCGGCGCGAATGCCGTGGATCCGGGTGTTGTGGTACTCGAAGTGGTCGTGGTTTTCCGGCGGCCGCATGAGCCAAGAGGCTTCCTCCACCACGACTCCGCCGCGGACCTTGCTCAGCCCGACCGAGCACGGAGAACCCCTGAAGCCGTTCGCAGTTTCAAAGTCGATCGCCGTAAAGTCCAATGCCACTGGTCAAGGTTACAGGTGGATATGGCTTTCGATGGCGGTGGTGATGGCCGCCACTTGCTACGAACGAACGGTCGTTCAGACCTCGTCCGCGGTCTCCTGCAGCTTGGTCAGCGCTTTCTTGGTTGTCCTTTGGGTCAGGACATGGATGACCGCCCCTACGGCGCCCCCGGCGAAGGCGAACAGCACTACGCCCGGCAAGGAGTCCTCCAGATTGGTCGCATCCTTTGGCGCGGCCTTCCCGGTGGACTTGCTCCAGATGGCTTCCAGGGCCTTGTTCGCCGCAACTCCGGCGCCCATGCCCACGACCAGGCCAAGTAGTTTGATCAAGATGTTCATCTCGCTCCTCCGATTGTGGCTGGCCGTGTGGTCCAGTGCCAGCCGCCTGCGCCCTAGATTATCAGCATGCTTATCTTCTCATCCCCCGATGAGGGCCGTGCCTGCAACGCCCCGCGCAACACCAGTGGGACTTACCGACGTCGAGTCGGTTTCGTCTCGCGGGGACCGGCGGGGTAGCCGCGGCGGCTGGCCAGGATGATTGCGAGCGCTGCCGCCGTCGGGACGGCTGCAGCCAACGGCACCCAGAGTGCGCCGACAGTAGTCAGAGCCAGGGCGCCATACCCGGCGCCGACGGCGATGCCGAGTTGAATGGTCACCACGGTCAAGCCGTTCGCGGCGTCCTTGTGCTCTCCGCCGGCGCGGAGGATTGCTGCCTGGTTGTAGATTCCGATGGCCCCAAAGGCGGTTCCCCACGCGGTCACCAGCACGAGTTCACCCACCCATGTGCCACCAAGTAGCGGCAAGAGGCCGAAGGCCAGCACGAGCAGGGCAACCGCGCAAAGCAGGGAACGCCGCGGATGGGAATCGGCCGTGAGACCGGCGATCCAGATCCCCACGAGGCTGGCCGCCCCCACGACGGACAGCGAAATGCTCGTGAAGGCATCCGGCAGTCCGGAGACGTGGAGGAACGGCGCGATGTAGGTGAACAGGGTGAAATGGCCCAAAAGCAAGAGCGGCCAGGCTGTGGCCACGGCGATCACGCCGGGTAGCTTCAGGGCTCCGCGGAGGGTCGGCGTCGTATGGCCGTCCTCGTCGGGTGCGGCGGGGAGCACCCAGACGGCCAGCAAGGCGAGAACCGCACCGACTCCGGCCAGGATCAGGAAAGAGCCGCGCCAGGTAAGCACCGAGCCCATGAGCGTGCCGATCGGTGCGCCGACCGCCAGTGCGATGCTGTTACCGCTGAAGACCATGGCCATGGCCTTTCCGACAGAGTGCGCGGGGACGATCCTGGCAACGTAGGGGGCCATGCTTGACCACAGCATCCCGTGGGCCACGCCCCCGAGAAGCCTCGCCGCAACTGCCAATCCCAGGCTCGGGCTGGACGCCAACAGTACGTTGCTGATTGCGAACGCGAGCACGGTGCCGATCAACAACGCCTTGCGGGGAACTCGTCCGCCGAGCAGCCTGGACAAGGGAAGCGCTGTGAAGACGATGACCGCCGCATAGGCGGCAGTGAGGGAACCTACGGCCGATTCGTCTACCTCCAGGTCCCGGCTGATCTGGGGCAGCAGTCCGGACGGGAGGAGCTCGGTAGTGACGGCAGTGAAGCCTGCTGCGGCGAGGATCAGAAGACCTCCCCACGGGAACACCGGGGCTGACCCAGCAGCGACCGTCGCCGGTGTCCTGGATATGACTAAATCTCGCTTCAAAAGTTCTTCCTCGTCATTCACGTGCAGTTAGCTGCGGACGCAGAAGTCTTCATGTCTTCTGTCCACCTCCACCACGCTACGCACGTCGGGCGACTGGAGGCAGGGTCTACCAGACACCCCCAACGGATGTCCCAAGGGCCCGACGGCGGTTGTCCCGTACCCTTGAAGGGTGACCCTTTCTGCGATGAACGACTTTGCCGTATCCGCTTTGGTGGGTGCAGGACCGGTGCAGCCGCATATGTCCGCGCTCCTCCCCGACTGGTTGAACCCCCAGATCTTCCTGGCCGACCCCGCCTTGGCACCATGGGTAGTCCTGCTCGTGTGCGGCATTGTGTTCGCCGAGACGGGACTCCTGGTGGGCTTCTTCCTGCCGGGTGACTCGATGCTCTTCACCGCGGGGCTCCTCGTCGCCACGGATACCATCAAGTTCAATATCTGGGCACTCGCCGTCCTCATCGTCGTGTCAGCGATCATCGGCAACCAGAGCGGCTACCTCATCGGTTCTAAAGCCGGACCGGCCATCTTCAACAAACCTGATTCCAAGCTGTTCAAGCGGGAGAACGTCGAGAGCGCGCACGCCTTCTTCGAAAAGCACGGCGGTAAGGCCCTGATCCTGGCCCGCTTCGTTCCGATCATCCGCACTTTCGTCCCGGTGATTGTCGGCGTCGCGCAGATGGACAAGCGCAAGTTCTTCATTTTCAACGTCATCGGGGCGGTGCTCTGGGGCGGTGGCGTCACGCTGCTCGGCTACCTTCTCGGCGACAAGGTTCCGTGGGTCCGGGACAACCTCGACATCATATTCGTGGTCATCGTGCTGCTCTCGGTCGTCCCGGTGGCCATCGAGGTCATCCGCGGCTTGCTCGCGAAGCGCAAGGCCACTGACCGCGGCGCGGAACCCGCCGAAGAGTTCGTGGACGGAAGTGAAGCCGGAAAGCACGGCGAACGCTAAACGCACTGGCTTAAGGAAAGAGGCACGCCGCAGTTGCGGGGTGCCTCTTTCGTTAAAGCTTGTCCGGGAGTTCTAGCGCAGTGCGTCCACAATGGCCGGTAGCAGCGCCCTGAACGCCTTGCCGCGGTGGCTGATGGCGTTCTTCTCCTCGGAACTCAGCTCCGCGCAACTGCGGTCCAACCCCTGCGGCTGTAGCACGGGGTCGTACCCGAATCCACCGGCGCCGCGGGGTACACGCAAGAGAGTGCCTTCCAGCTGGCCGTACTCGACCACCTCGCGTGCCCCGCCGTCGACGGCGGCCGGTACGGCGAGTGCCGCCGCGCAGACAAACGCGGCTCCCCGGTGTGCGTCGGGGACGTCGGAGAGCTGCGCCAGCAAGAGCTGAAGGTTGGCGGCGTCGTCACCGTGCCGGCCGGACCAGCGGGCCGAGAAGATGCCCGGAGCTCCACCCAGGACGTCCACTGCCAGTCCCGAGTCATCGGCAATCGCCACCATTCCCGTGGCCTCTGCCACGGCCCGTGCTTTGAGCAGGGAGTTCTCGGCAAACGTCACGCCGGTCTCTGCAACATCGGGAGCGCCGGCCGCAGCCGCGTCAATCACTTGGGTATCGACGTCGAGTCCTGGCACTTGCCCCCTGAGCAGTTCCCTGAGTTCGCGCAGTTTTCCCTTGTTGTGGGTGGCGAGAACGAGCCGCGGCGTGGTGTCGATGCTCACGGGGCCTCGGCCAGGGTCTCGCGCTGGATTGCTGCCAACTCCCCCGTGCCGATGAGGGCAAGATCCAGCAAGGCATTCAGTTCATCGCGGTCGAAGGGGGCTCCCTCGGCGGTGCCCTGGACTTCCACGAACTTGCCGGAGCCCGTGACCACCACGTTCATGTCGGTTTCGGCGCGCACGTCCTCGACGTAGGGCAGGTCCAGCATCGGGATACCGTCGATGATTCCCACGGAAACGGCAGCAATCGTGTCTATCAGCGGCTGCGCATTCTTCGCGATCATCTTGTTCTCGCGGGCGAAGCGGATCGCTTCGGCGAGTGCCACGTAGGCGCCGGTGATGGCGGCGGTGCGGGTGCCGCCGTCGGCCTGCAGGACATCGCAGTCCAGCACGATCGTGTTCTCGCCCAGGGCCTTGGTGTCGATGATGGAACGCAATGAGCGGCCGATCAGGCGCGAAATTTCGTGGGTGCGTCCGCCGATCCTGCCTTTGACGGACTCACGGTCGGAACGGGTGTTCGTGGCCCGCGGCAGCATCGCGTACTCGGCCGTGACCCAGCCGCGGCCCTCGCCCTTGAGCCAGCGCGGGACGCCCTCGGTCAGGGAAGCCGTGCACAGCACCCGGGTGTTGCCGAATTCGATCAGGGCCGAACCTTCAGCCTGCTTGGACCAGCCGCGGGTGATGCTGATGGGACGGAGTTGATCGGGCGTACGGCCGTCGGCACGGATGACGGGGGCAGAGGTGGCTTCGGAAGTCATACTGCAAGCTTAGCGATCTCCCAGCCTCCGCTGGACTGCGCGGTCGGTCTGGGCAGCCGGGCTCCGGGTTCAGACGGTGTAGTGGACTCCGGCTACGGCGACGGCGACATCGCCGGCGAACTCGGGCCGCGCCTCGGCCATGACTTTGGTCTGCGATGTCCAGACCGGGATGTGCGTCAGCAGGAGGCGTCGGGCTCCGGCGGCTGTCGCTGCCTGGCCCGCGCGCTTGCCGGTCAAGTGCACATCCTTGATGTCGTCGTCGCGCCCTTCTTCGAAGGCGGCCTCGCACAGGAAAAGATCGGCGTCGCGGGCGGCATCCTCAAGGCCCTGGCACGAGTCGGTATCTCCCGAGTATGTGAGGATCCTGCTCACCGCCTTGCCGTCCTTGTCCGGCTCGGTGACCTCGACGCGCAAGGCGTAGGCCTCTTCCACCGGGTGATTCACGGCATACGGTGTCACGGTGAACGGTCCTAGCTGCACGGATTGGCGTTCGCTCCAGTTGCTGAAGTCGAATTCCTCGTGCATTCCGGGGTCCAGCTCGAGCCCGTAGGCGGTGGCCATGCGGTCGGCGGTCGCGGCGGGACCCCAGACGGGGATCCTGTCCCGTCCCCAGCCGCCCGGCTTCCAGCGGACGGCCACGTGCAGTCCGCAGAGGTCCATGCAATGGTCCGGGTGCAGGTGGGTCAGGAAGATGGCGTCGATATCTTCGAGGTCCGTGTAGCGCTGAATAGCCCCGAGGGCGCCGCTGCCGAGGTCCATGACGATCTTCCAGTGGCGTTCACCGTCGTGCGCGGTCAGCAGATAGCACGACGCCGGAGAGCCGGGACCGGGGAAGGAACCCGTGCAGCCAACAATGGTCAGTTTCACTGGATGCGGCCCCCGCGGGCCGCGCCGAATTCGTTCACGGTGAACGCTGCAGGGTCGACGAAATTGGACGTCCTCGCATGATGGCCGCCGGCGCGGGCGGCCTCCAACATTTCCGGGGTGATGCGCGCGAGGCTTCCGGTCGGGTATTGGGCGGCCACATGGTCCACGTGCCGTACGGACAGGACCTCCGGGCCGAGGAAACGGCGCGCCAGGGTTTCGAACTGGGCGGCGTCGCCAGTGGCCATGAAGTCGTGCCGGGGCAGGCCGGGATCGGTCCGTTGGATCCCGTGGGTGGCCAAGGCGCGGTAAACGTCTTTGGCGGTTTCCTCGGCGCTCGACACAAGGGTGACGTCTTCCCCCATGACGAAGGAAATCACGCCCGTGAGCAGGGGATAGTGCGTGCAACCCAGCACCACGGTGTCAACACGGGCGTCCCTGAGCGGTTCCAGGTATTCGTGGGCCGCGGCCAGCAGCTCGGGACCGGTGGTGATGCCGGCCTCCACGAAACTCACGAATTCCGGACAGGCCACCGAGGTGATGGTCAGGTCCGGGGCAGCGGCGAAGGTGTCCTCGTAAGCGCGGGAACCCACCGTGGCGGATGTCCCGATCACGCCGATCCGGCCGGACCTCGTCGCGGACACCGCCCGGCGGACTGCGGGCTGGATGACCTCGATGACGGGAATCCCGTAGCGGGCCGTGTAGCGTTCACGGGCATCGCGCAAGACCGCTGCCGAAGCTGAGTTGCAGGCGATGGTCAGGAGTTTCACGCCGGAGTCCACGAGTTCGTCCATGACGCCAAGGGCATTTGCCCGGACTTCAGCGATCGGGAGCGGCCCGTACGGTCCGTTGGCAGTGTCTCCCACGTAGATGATCGACTCATGGGGCAACTGGTCGATGATTGACCGTGCCACGGTGAGTCCGCCGACTCCGGAATCGAAGACACCGATGGGGCGTGATCCCAACAAAGGGTTGGGTGCTGTGCTGTTCAGTGTTTCCGGCTTGCGCTGGGATTCCAACGCCGCTGCGGCGCTCTCCCCATCCGATACCGCGTCCGATGCTGAGTTCATGATTCTTAGAGAATAAGCCAAGGCATGTGCTGCAGCCACGACATGTGGCGGGGGCCTCGTGTCTGTTTTGTCACACGGCCGGCCACAAGCCCCACTCAGGGCTTCCGGTCCATCGAGGCCATCATGGCCTGGACCAACGATTCCTGGAGCCAGGTGGTGAAGTTGTAGACGAGCGCCAGGTAGCTCTCTACGTCTTCGGCCTGGGACCAGTCCTGCATGGCGTGGACATGGTCGGCATCAGCCTCGTCGCGGATATCGAGGCGCTCGGCCAGCACCAAACGAACATCGTTGAGCGCCATGGACCAGAGCTTGGCCTCCTCCGGGGTGAGGACGAGCTCGTTGCGGTCCAGGCCCATCGCGGCGGCCCGAAGGGCGCCGATTTTTCCTTCCCGCAGCGAGCGCTCCGTGAGCTGACGGAACTCGAGGGACGCGGCGTCGTCGTTCTTCATGACGTTCGGCAGGAGCCGCAAGAGGGCGCGATCGGACGGTTCCTTGACGTTCATGTCCAGGCCGATCAAGGCCGTCAGGGGGTCTTCGTTGCTGGACAGCTCCGGTTCCAGCATTGAAATGACATCGTCCACGAGTCCGCGCAGGAGTTCGCGCTCGGCGGGCTCAAGGTAGCCGGTAATGCCCTTGAGTCCGTACTTGAAAGCCTTAGCCACGTGCGCCACCCTTGCGTCCCCGGCCGTCGCCGCTGCTGCTTGCCTTTTCAACCGTTGCCCACAGACCGTAGCCGTGCATGGCAACCGCGTGCTGCTCCACTTGTTCCTTGCCTCCATGCGCCACGATGGAACGGCCCTTCTTGTGGACCTCGAGCATGAGTTTGTTGGATTTGGCCTCGGAATAGCCGAAATAGCTCTGGAACACGTAGCTCACATAGCTCATGAGGTTGACGGGATCGTTCCACACCACCAGGTTCCAAGGGATGTCGGCAGCGCTGAGGACGTCGGTGGACGACTGCTCCGAGAGGTCCGTCCGTTCTTTCCCCTTTAAGCCTGCGTCTGTCACTGTGCAGGTGGCTGTATAAGTGCCGGGGGCTGTGCCGGGGCCGACGGTAGTGGTCATCTGTCCATTCTAATGGTGATGGATGGGCGGACTAATGGCGGTTGAGCGAAACGAGACGTGGGAGGCGGTGGATGGGCCCACACCGGCGAGGGCCCCGCGTTGAGCGAAGCGAGACGTGGGAGGCGGTGGGGACTAGAGTGAATTTCGTGAGTAGATCCGTCGCCTGGGACCACCCCCGCACGTCGTTGTACACCGATCACTATGAGCTGACCATGCTGGAAGCTGCCCTCCATTCGGGCGCGGCGCACCGGCGCTCCGTCTTCGAGGCCTTCGCGCGCCGCCTGCCCGACGGCCGCCGCTACGGCATCGTCGCCGGCACCGGCCGGCTGCTTGAGGGGATCAAGGACTTCCGCTTCGGAGACGCCGAGCTCGCGTTTCTCGATCAGAACAAAGTAGTTGACAGGCAGACACTGGACTTCCTCGCCGACTACAGGTTTTCCGGCGACATCTGGGGCTATCCGGAGGGCGAGGCCTACTTCCCCGGCTCCCCCATCCTGATCGTGGAATCCACGTTCGCGGAAGCGTGCATCCTGGAAACGTACATCTTGTCCGTGCTTAACCATGACACCGCGATTGCTTCGGCTGCCTCCCGGATGACCAGCGCGGCCGGCAACCGGCCGTGCATCGAGATGGGCTCCCGGCGCACCCAGGAGGAATCCGCGACGGCGGCAGCCCGTGCCGCGGTCATCGCCGGTTTTGGCAGCACCTCCAACCTTGAGGCCGGCCGGCGGTATGGCATCAAGACCGTGGGCACGGCCGCCCACTCGTTCACGCTCCTGCACGACACCGAGCGCGAGGCCTTCGAAGCGCAGATCGCCGCCTTCGGGCCGGCCACGACGCTCCTGGTGGACACGTACGACGTCGAGGCCGGGGTACGCACCGCGGTGGAACTCGCGGGTGACAAGCTCGGGGCAGTCCGCCTCGACTCCGGAGACCTCGTGGCCCAGGCCCAGTGGGTCCGTGAGCTGCTGGACAACCTCGGCAACACCAACACCCGGATCGTTGTCACTTCGGATCTCGATGAATATGCCATCGCCGCCCTGCAATCGGCCCCGGTGGACGTGTACGGCGTGGGCACTTCACTGGTCACAGGATCGGGAGCCCCGACGGCCAGCATGGTCTACAAGCTCGTCAGCCGGACCAACGATGCCGGGGAATTCGTTCCGGTGGCCAAGGTAGCCAAAAACAAGGCCAGCGTGGGCGGCCGCAAATACGCCCTGCGCAAACTCAACGAACTCGGCATCGCCACCCTGGAGATCGTGGGCATCGGACACCGGCCGGAGGACGACGGCAACGACCGCCCGCTGCTCCAGCAGTTCATCAAGAACGGCGAACTGCTCCCGGGATGGACGGGACACGAGGGCGTGGTCCGGGCACAGGAACGCCACGCTGCCACTATGGCCGAACTCCCCCCGGTAGTCCGGAGGCTGCAGCGCGGCGAGCCGGCAATCCCCACC
The DNA here is from genome assembly GCF_058244265.1 of Arthrobacter sp. SE2. Classification (NCBI taxonomy): domain Bacteria; kingdom Bacillati; phylum Actinomycetota; class Actinomycetes; order Micrococcales; family Micrococcaceae; genus Arthrobacter; species Arthrobacter sp. SE2. The sequence continues at coordinate 133,709 of NZ_JBZAYA010000001.1, forward strand.
GTCTATGAGGAGGACTGAATGTCCCGTGCCCTGATTATCGTGGACGTCCAGAACGATTTCTGCGAGGGCGGGTCGCTCGCCGTGGAAGGTGGCGCCGCCACGGCTGCTGCCATCAGCGAATACCTTGATGAGAACCACCAGCACTTCGACCATGTCGTGGCCACGCAGGACTGGCACGTGGACCCGGGCAGCCATTTCTCGGAAACACCGGACCTTGTGGACAGTTGGCCCCCGCATTGCCGCGCAGGGAGCAAGGGCGCCGAACTCCACCCGGATCTCGACGCCGAGTACATCCAAGCTTACTTCCGCAAGGGACAATACACCGCGGCCTACTCAGGCTTCGAAGGAGTCCTCGCTCCCGAAGACGAAGTGCCCATGGGCGAACTAGCGCCCGGCGCCGACCCCTCCGTCGAGCTGGAAGAGGACGCCCTCGGGCTCGATGACTGGCTGCAGAGCCACGGAGTGGAGGAAGTGGTGGTGGTAGGTATCGCCACGGACTACTGCGTCAGGGCCACCGCACTGGACGCCGTGCAGGCGGGCTACTCCGTGACAGTGATCGGTGAACTCACTGCCGGAATCGCCGAGGATCTCGACGAGACCTACGCGGAACTGGAAGAAAACGGCGTCGAACTCGGGCAGCGCTAAGGGGCGGGGCCCCGCCAAGCAGTTCTACTTCCGTCCGATGAACCAATCCTGGAGCTTGCGCAGCCGCGACTGCAATTGCTCCTCGTTCGCCTGCGCGACCGCCGGTCCGCCGCACACCTCGCGCAACTTGTTATGGACAACGCCGTGCGGGGTACCGGTGCGGGCCGACCAGGCCGCGACGTTCTTTGCCAGCTCATTGCGCAGGTCCATCAACATGCGGTGGTCCGGAACCGCGGGTGACGCGGCGGCAGCCAACGGAGATTGGCGCTTCTTCCTCGACTGCTGATCATGCTGCCGCTGACGGAGCAACGTTCCCACTTGTTCAGCGTCGAGCAGCCCGGGGATCCCGAGGAAATCAAGTTCGTCCTCGGAGCCGATATCGGCTCCCGTTCCAAATTCGCCGCCGTCGAACAGCACCCTGTCAAAGGATGCCTGCGAATCAAGGGCCTCGAATTTGCCCTTCTCCAAGGAGTCCGAGGCCTTCTCTTCGCGGTTGGCCTCGGCCATCAGGTTCTCTTCGGGGTTGAAGAGGCCGTCCGGGTCTTCCTTCTCCGGCCGGTCCAGTGCGTGGTCGCGCTCGGCTTCCATCGAGTTGGCCAAGGCCATGAGGGGCGGCACCGACGGCAGGAAGACCGACGCCGTTTCCCCGCGTTTGCGCGCACGGACGAAGCGGCCCACGGCCTGGGCGAAGAACAGGGGCGTGGAGGTGGACGTCGCGTAGACGCCGACCGAAAGCCGGGGGACGTCGACGCCTTCGGACACCATCCGCACGGCGACCATCCAGCGCTTGTCGCTGGCGGTGAACTCCTCGATCTTGTGCGAAGCCTTGGAATCATCGGACAGGATCACCGTGGGCGACTGACCTGTGATCTTCTTGAGCTGACCTGCATAGGCGCGGGCGTCGTCGTGATCCGTGGCAATGACGAGGCCGCCGGCGTCGGGCACTGTACGGCGCACCTCGCCGAGGCGCTTGTCGGCGGCAGCAAGAACCGCGGGGATCCATTCGCCGCCGGGGTTCAGCGCGGTCCGCCATGCCTGGGAGGTGATGTCCTTGGTGACGGCGGCCTCGCCGAGCGATGCCGCCATTTCGTCTCCCGCGCTGGTACGCCAACGCATCTGGCCCGAATACGCCATGAACAGCACGGGACGGACAACGTGGTCCCGCAAGGCGTTGCCGTAACCATAGGTGTAGTCCGCCTTCGAGCGGCGGATGCCGTCGCGGTCTTCGGCGTATTCCACGAAAGGGATGGGTGAGGTATCGGAACGGAAAGGCGTGCCTGTGAGCGCCAAGCGTCGCGCCGCAGGATCGAAGGCCTCGCGCAATCCGTCGCCCCAGGACAACGCTTCGCCACCGTGGTGGATTTCATCGAGGATGACCAGCGTGCGGGCGGCCTCGGTCTTGGCCCGGTGGAGCATGGGCTTGCTCGCCACCTGCGCATAGGTGACCGCGACGCCGACGAAGCCCCTGCCGTGCTGGCCGTCGGAATTCTTGAAGTTCGGATCGATGGCAATGCCCACCTTGGCCGCGGCGTCCGCCCACTGCCGTTTCAGGTGGTCAGTGGGAGCGACGATCGTCACGCGGTTCACAGTTCCACTGTCGAGGAGTATTGAGGCAATCCGCAGGGCGAAGGTGGTCTTACCGGCTCCCGGCGTTGCCACGGCGAGAAAATCGCGCGGGCTCGCGTTGAGGTACAAGTCCAGCGCTTCCTGCTGCCAGGCGCGCAGCTTCGGGGCGGTTCCCCAGGCTGCGCGTTCCGGATATGCCGGAGGCAGCGCGGGGCCGCCGAAGATTGTTTCAGTCACGCGGATTCCCCCTGACCAGCAACGATTCCAAGCAAGTCCGCTGCGGCCAGCGAAACCCAAATAACCACAAAAAACACCAATCTGTTCCGGACGCGCCGAATCACGCAGGGCAGCAAACAGGCAGGAGAAAGCACTCCCCCGCCTACTACCAGGAAATACCCGACTACTTGGGCTTACTCGCTACTTGGAGCCGCCCGGGCCGCCTTTGTCTCCGCCGTCGTTACCGGGGCGAAGTCCTTCATAGATTTCTTTGCACTCGGGGCAGACCGGGAACTTCTGCGGGTCCCGGCCAGGGGTCCACACTTTGCCGCACAGGGCAATCACGGGTTCGCCTGTCAGGGCGGACTCCATGATCTTTTCCTTGCGGACATAGTGCGAGAAACGCTCCCGGTCACCGGGTTCCACTTCCTGGCGCACTTCCTCGCGCTCAATGGTTGCAGTGGAAGTTCCGGCTCCGGAAAGCTCGCGCATGGGATCGTTTTCGAATGGGTCCGGAGGCAGCGTCGTCATGCCATCCATCTTAGCCGCTGATGCTTCGCGATCAGATGCACCGCGTCAGATGCTCTGCCATTTCGGCTTGTTGTCATAGGTGTGGCGGTAGTAGTCGGCGAGCTTGAGCGAGGAAGCCGCAGCCTCATCGATCAGGATGGTAGCGTGCTGGTGCATTTGCAACACCGATGCCGCGCAGATGGCCGCCACCGGCCCCTCGACAAAGTCCCTGACGGTCTGGGCTTTCTGCGCCCCCGTGGCAATCAGGACAACGTGCCGGGCGTCCATGATGGTTCCCAAACCCTGCGTGACCACGTGGTGGGGAACGTCGTCGATACTCTTGAAGAAGCGCGCGTTGTCCTTGCGGGTCTGCTCGATCAGCGTCTTGATCCGGGTCCGCGAAGCGAGCGAGGAACCGGGCTCATTGAATCCAATATGGCCGTCCGTGCCCACGCCAAGGATCTGCAGGTCAACGCCGCCGAGTGCCCGCATGGAGTCCTCGTACGCCTCGCAGGCTGCGGGAAGGTCGGCCGCGGTACCGTCCGGGCTGTGGACGTTGGCGGGGTCGATATTGACCCGGTCCGTGAACTCACGGCGGATGACTTCACGGTACGACTCCGGATGCCCGGGTTCGAGCCCGACGTATTCATCAAGGGCGAAGGCGTGTGCCTGGCTGAAGTCGAGTCCCTTTTCCTGGTGGCGGCGTGCCAGTTCGTCATAGACAGGGAGCGGAGAGGACCCTGTGGCCAGGCCCAGGACGGCGTTCGGCTTTCGGCGGAGCAGTGCCTCGATGGCATCCGCGGCAAGCGCCCCGATCTGTTTGCTTCCCGGAAGGATGACAACTTCCATCGTCCACGACCTTTCTAGCTGTGTTTCCCGGATGAACTGGTTCAAACTCGAGGTTATCCCATGTCCCATAACTTGTCATTGTTGGTCATGGAATCAACGGTTGACGCTCAATTGTGCGAAGAGCTCGGGCCCGCGCCGGTCAAGCCAGCGTCCGCCGATCCGGACTCCCGACACGAACAATGCCACCCCAAGAACCGTACCAATTGCCAGATTGATCCATCCCCACAGCGGATCGCCCGTGACCGACTGGACAATCACGAGGACAAGTTCCGGAAGGACCAGGAGGAACAGCACCGCCATTCCTCCGAACTGGACCGCCAGTGTCTGGGCAACGTTTCCCGGCGGCTTCTTGAACGGACTGTCACCTGGCAACGGCACAGTGGACGTGTACCGCGCCGACACGACGGAGGCCAAGCCGAGGCCCGTGAACAGCACGCCCAGGGAAAGCCCAAGGAGACCGGGCAACCAGCCCCATTCGCCGGTCAGGAAAAAGGGCCCCACGGCGAAGATCAACACCACCGGGAGGGCGAAAGCCATGCAAGCCAAGGCCCGGCCGAGCCGGTCATGAATGCCGCGGACCCCGGTGGCCAGGTGCAAGGCAAATGCGGTGTTGTCGTAGGAGACATCCGCGGCAATGGACCATGCGAGGACAAAGGCAGACATGGGCCCCAGAATCACCAGCATGGAGTAGCTTCCGGACTGCCCGGACTGGAACAGGAAAATCACGGGCAACAACGGGACCACCATCAGCGAAGCTGCGTAGCGCGGATCGCGGATCCAGTAGCTGAGGGAGCGTGCGGCAACCGCACCGGTGGGAGTTGCCGGCAGCAGTCCGAACAAGCCAAGTTTCCCGCCGCGTTTCCTTGATCCACCGGAATATGGCGGAGTGACCAGCGCCCGCTTGAGCAAGGCATTCCAGGCGGCAAACAACACGAGGAGAGTGGCGAGGGCGATCAATGCCTTCAGGCCGGCGGCGGCAAAATCTCCGGACGCCAAATCCCCGCCAAGCGACCAGGAAGCTCCGAGTGGAGTCCAGGAGACCGTCCGGGCAAGTTCCGGGAGGTAGCCCGTAGAACCGGAGACTCCCCTGAAGACGCCGGCCACGATCGGTCCCATCAGCACGAGTGGCCCAAAGACCACAATGCTGCTCACATCTTTGAAACGGCGGGAGGCCGCGAGGCTGGCAGTCGCCGTCGTGATGACTTTCGACAAGACCACGCAGCTCAGCACGCCTAGCACGGCACCCAGCAGGGCGCCGAGCACCGCCGGCACGCTGCGCCACCATGTCGCCGCGGTGAATAACGCCACAATCGTCGTGGACAAGCCCGGCAATCCGATGAATCCGGCGAGGGCAAGCCCGGTCAGCAGCTGGCGCATCGGGATCGCCGACGTCGTGAAGCGGGAAGGGTCAAGCGTCATGTCAGCGGCCGAGGCCATCAGGGGCACGATTGCCCAGGCCAGGATCGCGGCGGCGCCACCGAGGACGACGGCGGTGTGGGCCGTCTCGGCGTCGGCCCACCGCAGGGCGACGAGCGTCACCACGAGGGTCGCGACGACTCCCAGCGCATAGAGCCCGCCGATCGCGATGCCCACAAGCTGGCCCGGGCTGCGCCGGAAGCCGTTCCGCAGGAGCCGCCACTTCAGGCTCAGAAGGTGCGCAACCATTCCAGGCCCCCCGTCTGGTTTCCGCCGCCCACGAGCTGCACAAACCGGTCCTCGAGCGTGGCACCGTCACGGACCTCGTCGACGGTTCCGGCGGCGAGGACCCTGCCGGCAGCCACGACGGCTACGTGGTCGCACATGCGCTGCACAAGGTCCATGACGTGGCTCGAGACGATGACCGTCCCTCCCGAGGCCACATAATTGTCAAGAATTCCCCTGATGTTGGCTGCCGAGACGGGATCCACGGACTCAAAGGGCTCGTCCAGCACCAGCAGCCTGGGCGCATGGATGAGCGCCGACGCGAGGGCAATCTTCTTTGTCATGCCGGCGGAGTAGTCAACCACGAGGGTGCCGGCGTCGCCGCTGAGATCCAGCGCGGCCATCAGCTCTCCCACTCTTTGGGCAACAACGTCCCTGTCCATGCCACGGAGCAAGCCGGCGTAGGTGACCAGCTGTTCACCCGTCAAGCGGTCGAAGAGACGGACGCCGTCGGGCAGTATCCCCATCAGTTTCTTGGCTTCGAGCGGCTTCGTCCACACATCCACGCCGTGGATGTAGGCCGTGCCGAAATCCGGCCGCAAGAGCCCGGTGGCCATGGACAACGTGGTCGTCTTGCCCGCCCCGTTGGGACCAACGACGCCGTAGAAGGAGCCGGCGGGGACATCCAGGCTGATGCCGTCGACGGCGATTTTGCCGCCGAAGCGTTTTGCCAGTCCGCGCAGGGCCAAGGCAGGCACCGGGGAGATGGGAGGGGAACCGGGAAGCTGGACAGTCATGCAGCCAGCCTAGCCCCGGGGAAGGTTCCAGGAGTCGTCCCGGAGGGGGAACTACGGGGCCCCTTTTCCGGAGCAGCCTCATCCCAAAGGACTAGCTCTTAGAAGCTGTGCCGTGGAACTGCGCGCTGATACTGCGGCGCCCAATCCAAGGGGAAGCCGAGTTCAAAAGCCGCGCGAAGCCACCAGTGCGGATCGCGGAGGGCTCCCCGTGCCATGAATACGCCATCGGCTTGGCCCGTGGCCACCGTGTGTTCGGCCTGTCCTGAGGATGTCAGGAAGCCGACTGCACCGGTGGGAACCCCTGCTTCGCGCCGGATCTGTTCCGAGAATCCCGTCTGGTATCCAGGACCCGCCTTGATCCGCTGGTGGGCCACACCGCCTCCGCTGGAGACGTCCACCAAGTCCACGCCGTGCTCGGCCGCCGCCCGTGCAAGGCGCACGGAGGCGTCAATGTCTACGCCACCCTCGGCCCAATCACTGGCGGATATCCGCAGCAGCAACGGCATCGAATCGGGGATGACCGCACGGACGGCGTCGATGACCGCAAGCATCAAGCGGTTTCGTGCCGCCTCGCTGCCTCCCCAGGAATCGTCGCGCTTGTTGATCAAGGGGCTTTGGAATTCGTGCAGGAGGTAGCCATGCGCGCCGTGGATCTCCACCGTGTCGAACCCGGAGTCCACGGCCCGCGAGGCTGCCGCCGCGAAATCCGAAATCACGGCGTGGATGTCCTCATCGCTCATTGCAAGCGGACTTGCAAGGCCGGCAAACGCCTCGTTACCCGGACCCCGGGCCACCCACCCGCCGTCGGACTCCGCGACGGATCCGCTCTCTTCGGCGAACGGCCAGTAGGTGGAAGCCTTGCGGCCGGCGTGCGCCAGTTGGACGCCGATCTTGCCGCCCACGGCACTGTTGCGGTGGACGAAGTCCACAATCCGCTCCCAGGCGGCCGCCTGCTCGTCCGTGTACAGTCCGGCGTCGCGCGGACTGATCCGCCCCTCGGGGCTGACGGCCGCTGCTTCGGTGAGGATGAGGGCCGCGCCGCCCGTGGCAAACGCGCCAAGATGCACCAGGTGCCAATCGTTGGGCACGCCGCCCCCGCCGTCGGGCGAGCAGCTGTACTGGCACATAGGGGAAACCCAGCCACGATGCGGCACCGTCAAGGAGCGCAATTGAAGCGGGCTGAACAACGCCGGTTGCGTCATTAGAAGAGGACCCGCGCCAGACCTTGCCGGGCCTTGGCGACACGTTGGTCCGAAATGCCGACGACGTCGAACAGTTCCAGCAGGCGCACACGCGCCGCCTCACGCTCGGGACCGAAGTTGCGGCCAATGAACGCGATGATGCGGTTGAACGCGTCCTCGATGTGACCACCCGAGATGTCGAGGTCGGCCACCGTGAGCTGTACTTCGATGTTGTCCGGCTCGTCCGCCGCCCGCTGACGCATGGCCTCGGCTTCCGTTGCCGTCAGGAGCTTGAGCCTGCCCATCAGTTCCACCTGGGCGAGTCCGGCCTTGGCCTCGGCATCAGCCGGTTTCTCAGCGAGCGCCTGGCGGTAGGCGGTGGCCGCAGCGGCGTAATCTCCGGCTTCAATGGCATCGAAGGCTGCCTGGTGCAGTGGAGGCAAAGGACGAGCCTCCGCACCCGCGGCGCCCGCGCCGATGCTGCCTGTCACTCCGTTGGCTTCGGCCACCTTGAGGAGTTCGTCGATGAGGGCACGGATTTCCTGGTCCGACGCGGGCCCCTCGAAGAGCGGCACGGGCTGGCCCTTCAAGACCGCGACGGCGGTGGGGATGGCCTGGACCTGGAATGCCTGCGCAAGCTGCGGGAACGCGTCAACATCCGCCGCAGCCAGCACGACTTTGCCGGCGTAACCTTCGACGACAGCTTCGAGGCTGTGGAGGAGGGTCGAAGCCTCCAGGGAGCGGTTGGACCACAAAAGGAAAAGGACGGGAATCTGCGCGGACAGCTGGACGAGATCCTGGAAATTGGCCTCGGTGGCATCTACGCGAAGGGGCTGGCTGCCTCCGGGGCTTCCGCCGGACGCAGCCGGGGCACCATTCGGTGCCGCCGGCGCAGGGCGCCGCAATGCAGAGAGGTCGACGGCGCCGCGCAGGTTGAGCTGGCTGGCAGCGGCTGGAGAGACGGGACGGGATCCTGGCGAACTCATACCGTCCACTCTAGCCGCTGCGCCAACAGCATTTGCCTACTGGAAGCTGGCCCCCACCAGACCGCGGACCGCGGCAACGAGCTTCATGGGAGCAGTCGAGCCTGCCGGTGGAATGTAAATGGCTACCGACTCCGAGAAGGTCTGCACGAGGCCGACTTTCGTGGAATCCCCGCCCGCGAGCACTGCCGCGGCTTTGTCCACGGTCAGGGTGTCGCCATCCGACTTGGGCTTGCTGGTGAAATCGAAGTTCAGCTTTCCCACGACCACGGCGCCGCCGTCGGACGTCCGGAACACAGCCGTATCCGTCGGAGAGGGCGTGTGCGTGAAGGTGAAATTGCCGTTGGTGCCGGACTTGACGGTGCTCGCCTGGTAGTCAAGGACATCGGCAATGTAGGGCGAATTGGTGCCTTCCACGAGCTTGTCCTTGAACGCCGAATCGGCCTTCGTCAAGCGATCGCCCAGGGCTGCCATCGCCTCGGTCCCGCTGTACTGCAGCCCGGGCTTGTCTCCGGCCGCCAACTGCGCGGTTCCGCCCAAGGGAATCGCCGGGAAGGACGTTCCCGGCTGAAGCGGGGAAGTGCTCTTCAGCTTGTAGTTCTCCCGCGGCGAGGCCTGCACGAGGGTCAGGACCTGGGGAACCACGTTGCCATCGCCCTGGGTCAGGGCGATCACTGTGCGTGGCCAGGTTCGCTGGGTGGAGATGACGCTGCCCAGCAGTTTGCTGGACCGGACGGGCATCCGCGCCTCGTGCGTGGCGACCTGGGACCGGATCTTATAGTTCTGTGTGCGTACCTGCAGCTCCGTGCCGTCAACCCTGGGAGCGAGTTTGGAGGCATCACGAGCTGCATCCCCGGCAGCCACGGCGCCGGCGACCTGGTCCAGGATGCGCTTGAGCTGCGCGTCCACCACGACGGGGACGTTCTGCGCACCGGCGGTCCCTGCGGGGCTCGCCGTCGCGGATCCGGACGGTGTCGCGGATCCGGAGGGAGAAGGAGTCTCGGCCGCTTGGGCGCTTGCCGCGGTGCCGCCGACGAGGGCGGTCACAACAGCTGCAGCTACAAGCGAAATACGAAGTGCGGGACCCCCGTTTGTGCCTTTGTTGGTCTCCTCGGCAGGTGCGTCCTCGCCGATGATTTCCTTGCCGGTTTCCTTGGCGGTGTCTTCGCCGGCGGTCTCCGGAACAGTTTCCGTGTTCCCACCGCCCCGCGGACCGTTCAGGCGGGAGCCCCGGCCCCTGGTGAACTTGCTGACGAACGGCAACGCCGCACCCGCGACGATGAGGATCGCGCCAATGACAATAAGCGGGACCGCCCACGGCATAGTGGCATCGTTGGCGAACGTTATGGAGACCGACGACGGAGCCGGCTTGGTTCCGTCGCTAGCAAGGAGGAGAGACCAGTTGCCACTCGCGGGAGGGGTAAAGGTGTAGTCCAGCTGTCCGTTGGCGTTCTCCGTTTGCACCCACAGGTCCGATCCGGCAGGCGACGGAGAGCTTGCTTCGCCGTCGGTGCCGGCAACCTGGAGGGACTTGCCGTCCTCGGAGACACCGGTGATGCTGTTGTGCGCGGTCTTGCCTACCCACGCATCGACGTCATCCGGACGTCCGACAGCCAACACGAACTTGCCATCGCCCTTGATGCTGATTTGTCTGGGACCGCCCTTGTGGGTCAACACATCTTGGGTTATCACGGTCAGCGGAGCGGCTTTGGAGTCACCGGGGGCGGACGCGGTTACGGTCTCGGCCGGGGCCCAAAAGGTCAGCTGGCCAATGCCGGCCAACAGTGTCAGCAGGCCAAGCAGCACCAGCGAAACTGCAGTCTTCAATCGCACAGGAATACCAATCATCAGCGGTCGTTGAACTTCAAGGGTAACGGTTTTGTTACCAAGGAGTCAGTTCGGGGCCCTCCCGAAGGGCTTCCCGCCGCATGGCTCACCCTCTAGAATTCGCCAATTCCGGCCTGCTGATAGTGTGGCGAACAACATGACATCGGGCGCTCCTGGAGCCTGACCGCGGAACGAAAAGGCAGCTGAAGCACGTGAAAGAGCGCAAGGATCCCACTCCAGCCAAACAAGAACCGGGGACCAGCCCGGATGGCTTGGCTGATGGGTCTGCCAGGGACGGCAAAGATCATGGTGAGGGACTGATGGCGTCCTTCGTGCGCCGCCTCCGCCAGCCCATTCCCGGAGCCCAACCGCGGGTCCGTTTCGAAATGCCTCCCGAACTTGAGCACACTGCAACAACCGAGCCCGCCCAGGATGAATCCGACGGTGCGCGCTTCGGTTCCCCCGGCCCCAGAATGTCCGCGCAACATCCCCTGTACGTCGGTTTCATGGGCACGGCCGGCGTCGGCGTCGCCCTCATGCTGTATTACATCGGCACCAGTACCGTCCAACTGTTGTTGTGGATCGTTACGGCCCTGTTCATTGCCTTGGGACTTGACCCCGTGGTCCGTGGGCTTGAGCAGCGCAAGGTGCCGCGCCCTGCCGGCGTCGTCATCGCCGTCGGGGTCCTCGTTGCTGGAGTAGCGGCGTTTTTCGCCACCCTGATCCCCACCATCGTGGAACAGGTCTCGCAGATCGTGCGGCAGGCTCCGGACTGGATCCGGGGCTTCGTGGATTCGGATTTCTTCCGGTCCCTCGACAGCCAATTCGGCGTCCGCGACAAGATCAGCCAGGAACTCGACAAGTTCGTCAAGAACCCCGACGCCATGGGTGGTATCTTCGGCGGCGTCGTCGGTTTCGGATCCACGGTGGCCAACGGGGTCTTCGGAACGCTGATCGTCCTGGTCCTCAGCCTCTACTTCCTCGGTGCCCTGCCTGCCATGAAGAGATGGGGATACCGGCTCGCACCACGGTCACGCAGGCCCCGGGTGGAGGCGCTGTCCGAGGAGATCACACGCTCGGTGGGCAACTATGTGATCGGCCAGGTTTGTGTCGCCTTGCTCAACGCGTTGTTCGCGTTCATCGTCATGAGCATCCTGGGCATTCCGTTCAGCGTCCTGCTGGCTTTCGTGGTTGCCCTGCTTGCGTTCATCCCCTTGGTGGGAGGCTTGATTGCCGCTGTGGTGGTCATCCTGGTAGCCCTGACCGCCGGCTGGCAGACCGCCGTGATCTACGCCATCTGCTACTTCGCTTATCTGCAGTTCGAGGCCTACTTCATCTCGCCGCGCATCATGCAGAAGGCCGTTGCCGTTCCGGGTGCTGTTGCCGTGATCTCGGTGATCGCGGGCGGTAGCCTACTGGGCGTGCTCGGCGCCTTGATCGCCATCCCGACGGCGGCAGCCATCATGCTGCTGATCAAGGAAGTCTTCATCGTCCGGCAGGACCGCCACTGAGCGGTGACTGTCAGGCGGTGACTGTTAAGCCGTAACGATCATGCCGTGGCCACTGGGCCTGTCCATTGGCGCGGCAGGCCGTGCGGTCCCGCACCGGCTTCCGTCACGTCGTCCACGATCTCGTCCAAGACCCGGGCAGCGTACTTCTCACCGACCCACAGGTGCTTCGCGCCGTCGATCCCCAAGACCCGGGCCTGGGGCACCAGGCTGAATCGTTCGGCGGCCTCGGCGGGCCGAAGATAGTCGTCGTGTTCCGGAACCAGGACCGTCAGCGGCTTCACCGAAGCAGCCCATTCCTTCAAGTGCACATCCGTGGCACGGTGGAGCGGCGGGGACAGGAGGACGGCACCCTCCACTTGGGAAGCCACGGGCTCCACGGCACCGTACATCAAGGCCAGCTCGGTGCCGAAGGACCAGCCCACCAGCCAGCGATTCGGAAGCCCGCGTTCCACCGCGAAGCGAACAGCGGCCTCGACGTCGTACCGCTCACCGATTCCTTCGTCGAACTGCCCCTGGCTGGTACCCCGGGGCGAATGCGTTCCCCGCGTGTTGAAGCGCAGGACCGCGACGCCGGCGAGTGCCGGAAGCCGATAGGACGCCTTCCGATAGACGTGCGAATCCATGAACCCGCCGTGCGTAGGCAGGGGGTGCAGCGTAATAAGGGTCGCCGAGATCTCGCCCGACTCCGGCAGTGCCAGCTCACCCACAAGCAACTTGCCGTCTTCGGTGCGGAACTCCACGTTTTCGCGGTGCGCCGGCAAGACCGTGGATGCCCTGATGTCCGTGGCAGACTCCGGCTGGCTGAAAACGAGGGAAGCGGGATCGAAACTCATGCTTCCAAGCGTAAGTGCTCAGCGGTACCTGTACGTTCGGCCCGTCCAGCAGTTGTTGTGCCAGTGGCGCCGTTCCGCCAACCCTGCGGCATCGCCGAAGAGGTGCGTCTCGGACCACACCACCAAATGGGCGATTCCGGGCACGATGGCCATCGAACAACCAGGACATATATAGGTCTTCTCAGCATTCCGTGCGGTCATGGTCCGGACCATCCAGTCGCCGTCGGGGGCACTTTCCCTGCGGGCAATGCCCGAACGGGCACGTTCCAGATCCAGTTCCGGCGACTCGCCTGTCCGTTTCCAGCTTGCCTTGGCTGATTCGGTGCGTCGGGGGCGGTTGGAGCGGGGCATGACTCCATTCTGCCCCAGTCGCTGGTTGCGCGCGGCAGGGGTGGCGGCAGAGGAAGTAAAGTGGAGCGGGTGCGACTCGTCATAGCCCGTTGTTCCGTAGATTACGTTGGCCGCCTCAAGGCCCACCTCCCGCTTGCCACCCGGCTTTTGCTCGTCAAATCCGATGGTTCCGTGCTGGTCCACTCCGACGGCGGCTCCTACAAGCCGCTCAACTGGATGAGCCCGCCCGCTACCTTGCGGGTGACCACGCCGGAGGAAACCGAGGTCGAAGAAGGCGTGGTGGAGCAGTGGACCGTGCAGTCGGCCAAGACCGATGACCGGCTCATCATCAACATCTACGAGCATCTCCATGACACGTCCCACGACCTCGGAACGGACCCCGGGCTCATCAAGGACGGCGTCGAAGCCGATCTGCAGCGACTGCTCGCCGAGCAGATCGAAACCCTTGGAGCAGGCTATTCGCTCATCCGGCGCGAGTACTTCACTGCCATCGGTCCGGTGGACATCCTCGCCCGCGACGGCCACGGCAAGACAGTCGCCGTCGAACTCAAACGGCGCGGCGACATCGACGGCGTCGAGCAGCTCACGCGCTACCTTGAACTACTCAACCGCGATCCGCTGCTGGCCCCGGTGCGGGGCATTTTCGCCGCCCAGCAGATCAAGCCGCAGGCGAAGGTCCTTGCCAACGACCGCGGAATCGACTGCATCACCCTGGACTATGACGCGATGCGCGGCGTAGACGACAGCGAGTCCCGCTTGTTCTAGGTGTCCTCGCCGTCATCCCGGGCAGACCGGGTCAGGCGAGGGCCCCGGCAACTAGAATCAAAGCATGACTGTCCCAGACCGGCCTGCAACTTCTTCTGCGCCTGTGCGCCACTTGATTACCGGAACCATCGTCAGCGACGGTGTGGTGATCGAAGATGGCCTGGTGGCGGTGGAGGACGACCGCATCGCCTTCGCCGGGCCGGCCGCCGAATTCCACGAAGCAGCCTTCGAAGGGTTCGAGGAAACTCCCCGGACCGATTTCCCTGCTGAGCGGTACATCGTTCCCGGATTCGTGGATGTGCACTGCCATGGCGGCAACGGAGGCGACTTCCCCGGAGCCGATGAATCCTCGGCACGCAAGGCCATCGATTTCCTGCACCGCTCCGGAACCACCACCCTCCTCGCCAGCATGGTCACGGCGCCCCGGGAGGACCTGCTCCGCGGCATCGAGCTTTTCGTACGTTTGGCCGATGAAGGACTCGTAGCGGGAATCCACCTGGAGGGGCCTTTCCTCTCCCATGCCCGTTGCGGCGCGCAGAACCCTGCCTATCTGCTGGAGCCGGACCTGGACCTCATGACCGAGCTGGTTGAAGCCGCTGCCGGCAAGCTCGCCACCATGACCTACGCCCCCGAGCTTCCCGGCGCCGCGGCACTCGTGGACCTGATGACATTCCACGGAGTGACGCCATCTCTCGGCCACACGGATTGCGACGACGCGACCGCGGCCGCCTCCCTCACTGCGGCGCGCGAAGGCTTGGAATCCGCTGGTTTCGACGGGGTCAGCTCCTTGCCGACTGTCACGCACTTGTTCAATGGCATGCCTCCTATGCACCACCGCTCCCCCGGCCCCGTGGCGGCCTCCCTTCGCACGGCCCAGGAGGGCAAGGCCGTGGTGGAACTGATAGCGGACGGCACCCACCTTGACCCGAGCACCGTCGCAACCGTTTTTCAGCTGGTAGGCGCCGCAAACGTCGTCCTTGTGACCGATTCAATGGCGGCGGCGGGACTCTCCGACGGAAACTACATGCTGGGCCCCTCGCCAGTGACCGTGACGGACGGCGTCGCTACTTTGGATGCGACGGGATCGATCGCCGGTGGCACTGCCACCATGCTCGACGTCGTCAGGCGGACCGTTGCGGCCGGCGTCGGGCTCGCCGACGCGGTTGCCTCGGCGACGGCGGTTCCCGCCGCGGTCCTGGGCCTCTCCGATGAACTCGGCGGCCTCCGCCGGGGCCTGCGGGCCGATCTCGTCGTCGTCGACAAAGAGCTTCAACTCGCGGGTGTATTGCGGAATGGGGATTGGCTGGCGTAGGGAAATTGGCTGGCTTTGGCCGAATTTGCAGGCTCCCAATGGCGCATCCAGTGGCGGGCGCGCTTTCTTCCGTTACCTTCTTTTTACTTAAAATTTGTCGGAATTCCCCAGCAGACCGTTGACCTCCAGTTTCCGCCATGAAAGTGTTGTAGCAGTCTTTGTGTAGGTGTGATTCATGCTCGCAAGACGTGTTGCGAGCGTGAAGCTCCTGCGAAGCCAACCAAGCCTTGCTTGGACGGAAAACCAGGTCTTCTCGCGGAGTAACCGAGGCCGGCACGCGGTGTGCCGGACTTAATAGTTCCACAATGAGGAGAAACAAAAATGGCACTGGGCACCGTCAAGTGGTTCAACGCTGAAAAGGGCTTCGGCTTCATTACCCCGGACGACGCTGAAGGCGACGTCTTTGTCCACTACTCCGAGATCCAGACCGGCGGATTCCGCACCCTCGACGAGAACCAGCGTGTTCAGTTCGAGATCGGTCAGGGCGCAAAGGGTCCGCAGGCCACCGGCGTAACCGCCGTCTAGTTTGACTGCTTGAATTCTGCCTGGCAGATTCAGGGAAGGGGTTCCGCACAGGTTGCGGGACCCCTTTTCCGTTTCAGGCGACGAGGGTGCGGAGAAGCTTGGCGGTTTGCCGGACGGACAGCCCCGGCAAGTATGCCCGGCTTAGCGCGGCGCCGATCGCGGGAATCTCCAGGCTGTCTTGGTAGTACATATACAAAGTCCTGTACTCCGGCTGGAACTTCGATTTGAAGCGGGCCAAAGAGCGGAATCCGTAAACAGGCTCCAAGGTCCTGCCAACGAGGTCGAGAATGCCCTCCAAACCGGATTCCCCGCCGGAGAATTCCTCGGTCTCCCCGGCCAAAGGCGAGCCCGAGAGGGAAATGACCTCCACTCCCTGTCGCAACTCGTAGACCGCCGAGGCAATCATGAATTCCATGATGCCGGGGAAGGCGTCGCTGCGCCGGCGCATGAAGTCCAATGTCCAACTGATCACTTGGCCGTCACGGAACACCGGAAGCCAGCTGGTGACACCGTAGACAAACCCTTTGCCGTCGACAGCTATGCAGCAAAGCACTTCATCGTCCATCAGCTCGTCGAGGGAACCCAAGGTAAAGCCCATTTCAGGAACCTTTTTCCTGGCGGCCCACTCTTCCGACACTTCGCCGAGTTGGGAGCGTATGTGTTGCGGAAACTCCGAATAGCGCCCCCACCGGGCTTCAATCCCGGCCTTCAGTGCACGGTTCCTGGCTGTGCGGACGTTTTGCCACGCTTTGCCCGTGAACTCAAGGTCGCGGATGGATAGCCGGGTTTCCTGGGCAACCGCAATTCGGCGAAATCCCGTGGATTGCAGCATCGGCCACAATTCCTCAGTGCAGGAATAGAGGCACGGCACCAATGCATGGTGTGCGCAGTAGTCCAGGAATCCCTCGGTCGCGGCAGTGGCTTGTGCGGGATCACCGAACGGACCGGCAAGGGTCAGTGCGACGTTTCCGTGCTGCTGGTAAGCAACACCGGCGTCCATTCCGGGGGTGAACCAGAACTTGTTCGGCTCCCATAACGCCATCCACGACAGGGACTCCCCGCCGCGCTTGACCAAATCCCTGGCAGCCAAGCGAGCCGGATCGTCACCGCCGGGGCCGTGCTGCCGTTTGAGAAGGAGCGTCCACACTGCGCCCATGGCCACAAGCCAGAAGATAATCCCCGCCCACGCGAACAATATCGACTCGGCAGCGCTTCGCTCTGCGAACACGCGGCCGAAAGCCGTGGGTATGGGCAAGGGAAGATACTGTCGGGCGAGTTCCGCAATGAGCCCCAGGATGCCGCCGTCGTGCGCCAAACCGCCCGAGCCGAGCCAGGCCCCGGTGTAGCCACTCGCCAAAATGAGCCACATACCACCAACCAGCCAGGCCATCTTCCGGCGGAGCGGCGCCCTCGATCCCACTACAAAGTTGCCCCTGAACAGGAAAAGCAGAACCGCCAGGACCAGAGGAACCAGGGCGAGGGTCAGGATGTGGAACACTGCGGAGCCCATGACGACGGTACGGCCCCGTCCTGGAAAATGCGGAATGCTGGCAAACAGCACCAGGTAGGCAAAGGACAGCGCCACCACGCCAAGTTGCACGCCGATGGCGATTTTCAGCGCCAAGCGCCTTCCTTGGCGCATGCCGACCGCGCAGATCAGGAGAAGCAACGCGGGTACCACCGCGAGGGCGACGCCGGCGGGCCCGGGATAGCCCTGGCGTCCAAGTTGAAGGCAGTTGATGTCCACGGTTCCGCCGCAGTTCGCCTGCAATTGGTTGAGCGTGGGAACAGGGTTCAGGACCATTTCGCGGAGCAACGCCAGCGGCCCCGCGGGGCTCCTCACCGCACCCGCCACTAGGGGCCCGACGCCGAAAATCGCCACCATGAGGGACAGCAGGTTTCGCGTTTCACGC
This sequence comes from Arthrobacter sp. SE2, assembly GCF_058244265.1. Lineage (NCBI taxonomy): Bacteria > Bacillati > Actinomycetota > Actinomycetes > Micrococcales > Micrococcaceae > Arthrobacter > Arthrobacter sp. SE2. Next base: position 151,134 of record NZ_JBZAYA010000001.1, read on the forward strand.
CTGGTCGCCCGATGGCTCGGTTGAATGCCGTTGTCGAGCTGGAGCCACAGACCAGCCCCCAGACCGAGCACTGCACCGGTCAGGGCCATGACAGCCGAGGGGTCGCCAACGTACAGGACCAAGAGAAGCGCCACGGACACGACAGTCGCCCTCAGGCGCCGACGCCACAGGGTCGGTAGAAGGCCGCTGGCCGCCATCGAGAGGAAGAGCGTCGCCGGAAGGGGCCCGGAGGTCCTGGCATCCATCATCCGTCCCAGCCAGCCGTCGTCGGCATAGGCTGCCAACTGGACCACCAGCAAAAAGGCGGTGACCGTGGCAAACTGCCCGCCAAAGAAGCCCGCCGCGGTCCGGAACCACCCCAGCTTGCGCTCTGAAGAACCCAACAACACGACCAACAACAATGAGCTCATGACGTAGTCGAGAGGGTTGGCGGCAAAAAACATAGAGGTCCAGATGGACCACCAGTCCCCCGCCTTCAACCCTCCGCCGCTCACGCTCGAAAGATGCCGCAACACGTCAGGGCCGTACCCGAGATCGGAGTCGAAGATCGCCGGAGCGAGAAGGTAAAGCGCGAGCACAATCACCGTGAAGGGGATCGCGCCAATATGGGCAGCCACGTTGCCCAGGATGGCCCGGGCAAGGGTTGCCACCATCTTCCGGGCGGGCCTGGCATCTTCGGGGTCAGCCTGGTCCTTGGACAATTGGGATTCCTGGGTACTCACTGGACGAGTCCCCACCGGGGCGCCAGGAATTCCATTGCCGAAGGAAGCTGTTGCACGGCCACGGCCCACGAATGGCCCGCTCCGGAAACTGGAGCATGCCTGATATCGAACCCGGAAGTGCGGGCAGCTGCCGCCAGCTCGGTGGCGTAACGGACGAATTCGCCGTCTGCAGCCCCGACGGCGAAGAAGCCCGCATGGCCGTCGTAGCTTCGCTGTTTCATCAGGTTCAACGGCGTGAGGGCGTCGAAGGCGGCAGAGTCCCCGCCAAATGCGGTCTGGATGGTCCGCTGGCGATCAGGACCAAGTGAAGGCTCCCGCTCTCCAGAGAAGGCGATGAAGGAAGGGTAGATTTCCGGATGCAGCGTGGTCATCTGCACGGCACAGGTTGCACCGAAGGAGAACCCGCCCACCGCCCACTTCCTGGGGTCGGCGGAAACCTCGAGCGTCGAGTTGATCCAGCGCGGAACATCGATCGCGAGGTAGGTGTCGGCACGTGCGATCCGGCTATCCATGCACATGGTGTTTGCGGTATCGGACCCGTTGGGATCGACCACCACGACGACGGGCGCCACGCCTCCGTGCCGGGCGGCGAAGGTATTCATGACCGGTTCAAGCAGGCCGCCGGTCAACCAATCGGCGGGACGTCCAGGCTGGCCGGCAAACAGGACCAGCACGGGTAGTTGGCTGCGATCAGCGGCTTGGTAGGCCGGTGGCAGGTAAATGAAAGCGTCCTGGGCCTTGAAGCCGGATTCGATTCCGGGAATCGGTGCCCTGCGGACGATTCCCCCGTCAGGCAGTGACACTGGCAGGGTTCGGGAAAAACCCCTTTTGAACCCTTCTTCAAGCTGCGGGATCCGTCCCACGTTGTGGCCGAAGAGATCAGCCGCCGTGTGGTTGAGACCGAAGTAGCTGTTGATCTGAAGAGCGGAGAGGAGCAGCACGGCGACGAACGAGACCCCTGCGGCGCTCCTGCCGCGCCACGAGGAACCGGGGAGCCGAAAAAGGAAGAGCGCCAACGCGAAGAAGGCAAGCGTCGACCAAACGAGGACATCGAAGGGGAGATCCTCCGGGAACACGGTGAGGACGTTGACGAGCAGCCAATGGATCACCGAGACAACTCCACTTGCCACGACAAGCGACACAACTATGGAAAGCAACCAGCGCCGGTCGCGTCGCAGGAGCAGGAGGAATGCGCTCCCGGCAATTCCAGCGCCAAGGATGGTCCAATAGAACGGACCATCCACAAGGCTTAGGTTGTACAGGAATTCCACTGTCCTCAGCGCCAGGTGCCGACGCCCACCACAGGGCCGGCCTCCAGCCAGGACGACAACCCGGCGTAGGCATCAAATCTCATTGCCAGCATGAACGACTGGCCTTCATGCTGGAGTTCGACTACCACGACGTCGGGCTGAAGCCTCGTCCGTTCTTCCTCCGTGGGCTTCCGACGACCCAAGAGCTCCAAGGAGCTGCGGCGGAAGCTGTGTTTCGGACGGAAGCTAAGCGAGAGCAGGCGAAACCACTCAAGCTCCGAGTCCTGATAACGACAAACCCCCATCCGCCAGCTGTTTCCAGCCGTGCAAATGGAGGCGTCGACTGTGCCCAGGGCGCGCCGCAAATTGAAGCGGCGCACCCCGACGAGGCACAGTGTAAAAATCAGCAACGCAAACGCCGTTGCCAAGGCGATGAACGGAATAGCAGAATCGTCCATCAAGGTCTTGCTATCGGATCCCCGCAGTAGCTGAATCGCCCAGCTGGGCGTTGTCAGCGACGATCACCACGCGGTTGTTGTCGACGGAGAAGAACCCGCCGTCCACAACTACTGCAAGGCGGTCTCCGGTAACCGGCTCGATGGCCAGCTCGCCCGCGGCCAGAATGGCGAGGAGCGGCGAGTGGCCCGGCAGGATCCCGATTTCACCATCGCTGGTGCGGGCCTTGACCATCTTGGCCGCACCGGACCACACAAAGTGGTCCGCTGCGACAATCTCAACCTCGAGCTCAGCCATACTACTTGGTCTGTTCCTGGATCTTGGCCCACTGGCGCTCGACGTCATCCAGGCCACCGACGTTGAAGAACGCCTGCTCTGCGATGTGGTCCAGCTCGCCGTCGCAAATCGCCGTGAAGCCTTCCACGGTGTCCTTGATGGACACGGTGGAGCCCTCGACGCCGGTGAACTGCTTGGCGGTGTAGGTGTTCTGGGACAGGAACTGCTGGATGCGGCGTGCACGCGACACGACGATCTTGTCTTCTTCGGACAGTTCGTCAACGCCGAGGATGGCGATGATGTCCTGGAGTTCCTTGTTCTTCTGCAGGATCTGCTTCACACGGACAGCCGTGTTGTAGTGGTCCTTGCCGATGTACTGCGGGTCCAGGATTCGGGACGTCGACGTCAGCGGGTCAACGGCCGGGTACAGACCACGGGAGGCGATTTCACGGGAAAGTTCCGTGGTCGCGTCGAGGTGTGCGAAGGTCGTTGCCGGAGCCGGGTCGGTGTAGTCATCAGCAGGCACGTAGATAGCCTGCATCGACGTGATCGAGTGGCCCTTGGTCGAGGTGATGCGCTCCTGCAGGAGGCCCATCTCGTCGGCGAGGTTCGGCTGGTAACCAACTGCGGACGGCATACGGCCGAGCAGCGTGGAGACCTCGGAACCGGCCTGGGTGAAGCGGAAGATGTTGTCGATGAAGAGCAACACGTCCTGGTTCTGCACATCGCGGAAGTACTCCGCCATAGTGAGCGCAGACAGTGCCACACGCAGACGCGTTCCCGGCGGTTCGTCCATCTGGCCGAATACAAGGGCAGTGTCCTTGAGGACGCCTGCCTCTTCCATTTCAACCCAGAGGTCGTTGCCTTCACGAGTACGCTCGCCAACGCCGGCGAATACCGAAGTACCACCGAAGTTGCGGGCAACACGGGTGATCATTTCCTGGATCAGAACGGTCTTGCCGACACCGGCACCACCGAACAGACCGATCTTTCCACCCTTGATGTAGGGGGTGAGAAGGTCGATGACCTTGATACCGGTCTCGAGCATCTCCGTGGAGCCCTCGAGGGTCGCGAAGGCCGGAGCCTTGCGGTGGATCGGCCAGTAAGCGTCAGCGTGGATCTCGGACTCGTCAACGTCCAGCGGCTTGCCGAGAACGTTGAAGATGTGGCCCTTCACACCGTCGCCGACAGGCACGGAGATCGGGGCACCGGTGTCCTGCACCGAGGTGCCGCGGACGAGTCCGTCGGTGGCCTGCAGGGCGATGGCGCGGACGAGGTTGTCACCCAGGTGCTGGGAGGTCTCGAACGTGATGGTCTTGGTCTCACCGTTGAGAGTGATCTCAGTGGTAAGGGCATGGTAGATCGACGGGATTGCGTCAGCCGGGAATTCGACGTCGACAACCGGGCCGATGACACGGGCAATGCGGCCGGTGGCGCCGGCCGTTGCAGCTACGTGCTCGGTAGCGGTGGCAGTCATCTCTCTCACTTCACTCAGTAGATGGCGTGGGGTTAAGTTTATCTATTTGGTGCAGGTGCAGCTTGCGCCGAACCAGACACCGGCGGCTACGCGCTCAGGGCGTCGGCGCCGGCCACGATTTCGGAAAGCTCCTGCGTGATCTCAGCCTGGCGGGCCGTGTTGCGCAGACGCGTGTACTTCTTGATCAGATCGGTCGCGTTGTCGCCTGCCGACTTCATGGCACGCTGGCGGGCGGCGAGCTCGGAAGCTGCCGCCTGCAGCATTGCTGCGAAGATGCGGGACTCGATGTAACGCGGCAGCAGTGCGTCAAGCACCTGCTCCGATTCCGGTTCAAACTCGTACAGCGGCAAAAGCTCGGACTCACTGACTGTCTGCTCTTCAACTTCGAGCGGCAGCAGACGGACAACTGTGGGCTCCTGCGTCACCATCGACTTGAAGCGGGTGTAAACGACGTGGATTTCGTCCACGCCACCCTCAGCGAAGTCGTTGGCGAACTCTTCGAGAAGAGCGGCGCCGATTTCCCTTGCAGTCTTGAATTCCGGTGCGTCCGTTCCGCCGGTCCATACGCGGGAGTACGGACGGCTGCGGAAGTCGAAGTATGCCTGGGCCTTACGGCCAAGCAAGTAGGTCTTGACTTCCTTGCCCTCTGCTCGGAGAAGTTCGTTGAGTCCTTCGGCCTGCTTGAGCACGCTCGCCGAGTAAGAACCAGCCAGGCCACGGTCCGAGGTGATAACAAGGACGGCGGCACGGCGGATCTGCTCCGGCTCGGTGACGAGCGGGTGATCGATTTCGCTCTGGCTTGCGACAGCAGAAACGGCGCGGGTGATCGCGTTTGCGTAGGGCAGTGAAGCTGCCAAGCGGGCGCGGGCCTTACCGATGCGCGAGGTAGCGATCAGTTCCATCGCCTTGAAGATCTTGCGCATCGACGTCGTCGAGCTGATCTTCTGGCGGTAGACCCGGATCTGGGCTCCCATACATTTCCTTTCCTAAGATCCCGATGGATCAGCGGCTAAGGCTTTGGCGAAGGCCCCGGGCCTGCGGATTCCGCAGGCCCGGGAACCAATGCTCTAGCGCTTCTGCTTGACGATCTTTTCCTGGTCGACTTCGCCACCGGAGATCGCTTCGTGCTCTTCGTGTCCGGCACCAACCAAGCGGTTGTCGCCTTCTCCGAAGAAGCCCTTCTTGAAGTCGATGATCGAGGACTTCAGCGCTTCAGCGGTGTCGTCGTCCAGGACGTTGGTCTGCGCCAGCGTGGTCAGGATGGAGGACTTGTGCTTGAGGTGCTCCAGGAACTCGGACTCGAAACGGCTGACATCCTCAACCGGGACATCGTCCAGGTAGCCCTTTGTACCGGCCCAGATGGACACAACCTGGTCCTCGACCGGGAACGGCGAGTACTGGCCCTGCTTGAGCAGTTCCATCAGGCGGGCGCCACGGGTCAGCTGCTGGCGTGAAGCAGCGTCAAGGTCGGACGCGAACATCGCGAACGCCTGCATGTCGCGGTACTGTGCCAGGTCCAGCTTCAAGGTACCGGAGACCTTCTTCATGGACTTCACCTGTGCCGCACCACCAACACGGGACACGGACACGCCAACGTCAACAGCGGGGCGCTGGTTGGCGTTGAAGAGGTCCGACTGCAGGAAGATCTGGCCATCGGTGATGGAGATGACGTTGGTCGGGATGTAGGCCGAGACGTCGTTTGCCTTGGTTTCGACGATCGGAAGACCGGTCATCGAGCCTGCGCCCAGCTCGTCGGAGAGCTTGGCACAACGCTCCAGCAGGCGGGAGTGCAAGTAGAAAACGTCACCCGGGTACGCTTCGCGTCCCGGCGGGCGGCGGAGCAGCAGCGACACTGCACGGTAGGCTTCGGCCTGCTTCGACAGGTCATCGAAGATCACCAGTACGTGCTTGCCGCCGTACATCCAGTGCTGGCCGATGGCCGAGCCGGCGTACGGAGCCAAGTACTTGAAGCCGGCGGGGTCGGATGCCGGGGAAGCCACGATGGTGGTGTATTCCAGCGCGCCGTGGTCTTCCAGGGTCTGGCGGACAGCGGCAATGGTGGAAGCCTTCTGGCCGACACCGACGTAAACGCAGCGAACCTGCTTGGTGACATCGCCCGAAGCCCAGTTGGCCTTCTGGTTGATGATGGTGTCCACTGCGATGGCGGTCTTGCCGGTCTGGCGGTCACCGATGATCAGCTGGCGCTGGCCACGGCCGATCGGAATCATGGCGTCGATAGCCTTGAGACCGGTCTGCATGGGCTCGTGCACCGACTTACGCTGGGTCACGCCCGGAGCCTGGAGTTCCAGTGCACGGGTGGTCTCGGCCTTGATCTCGCCGAGGTCATCGATCGGCATGCCCAGCGGGTCGACTACGCGGCCCAGGAAGGCGTCGCCTACCGGGACGGACAGGATTTCACCGGTGCGGTGGACTTCCTGGCCCTCTTCGATACCGGTGAAGTCACCGAGGATGATGACGCCGATTTCGCGGACGTCGAGGTTCTGGGCCAAGCCCAGGGTGCCGTCTTCAAAGCGAAGCAGCTCGTTCGCCATGACCGAGGGAAGGCCCTCAACACGGGCGATGCCGTCACTTGCGGCGGTCACGCGGCCGACCTCTACGCGCTCTGCGTTTCCGGGTTCGTAGGACGCCGCGAACTCGTTCAACGCATTACGGACGTCGTCGGCGTTGATGGTCAATTCGGCCATCTGCAGTCCCTGCTCTCCTGTTTTCGTGATCATCGTTGCTCACGATGACCGGTGTTTGTATCAGTTAAGTTGTGCTTGTCTGGCTAGCCAGCGAGTTGCCGGCGGAGCTCGGACAGGCGGGCTACGACGGAAGCGTCAAGCACTTCGTCTCCCACCTGGACCCGGATTCCACCAATCAGAGTCGGATCAACGCTGATGTTGACCTTCAGCTCGCGGCCGTAGAGGGCATCAAGCCCGGCCTGCAGACGGCTGGCCTGCGCATCCGTCAACGGACGGGTAACGCGGACAGTTGCGATCCAGCGCTGCTGGCGCTTGGCTGCAAGCTTGGCGAAATTGTCGATGAGCTTGCTCGGCTTGACGCCGCGCGGCTGCGACACGGCCTGGCCGATGAGGAGCTGGGCTTCCGGGCTTCCACCAGGAAGCAGCTTCTCCGCCAGGCCGATCTTGGCCGCAGCACTTGCCTGCGACTCTCCCAGAGCACGTTGTACCTCGTGGCTGGAAGCAACGGTCTGGTTGAAAGCAAACAGATCGTTTTCCAGCTCTTCCAGCCCCGTGATTCCGGAGGCAGAAACGGCCGACTTGTTTTCAGCCACGGCAATGACCACCGTGGCGGCAAGAGTCTCGAGTGCATCGCCGATATCGCGTGCCGATGCCCAGCGCAAGCTGGCCAATCCACTCGCGATTTCCGCAGCATCAGCGGAGACTTTTCCGCCAACCAGCTGCTTGACCAGCGCCGACTTTTCTTCTCCGCTGCGGGAGGGGTCAGTCAGGGCGCGGCGCAAGCCAGCCGAGCTGTCCACCGTTCCCAGGATTCCGAAGAGATCCTTAGCCAACTGCAGCGAGGCCGTCGGAAGCGTGGCTTCCAACTGCTCCAGCGCCTTGGTCAGCGATTCGCTCGATACACCTGCCATTACTTAGCTGCACCTGCGCTCTGGGTCTCCAGATCTGCGAGGAAGCGGTCCACCACGCGGGCGGCACGCTCGTCATCGCTGAGCGATTCGCCAACGATGCGCTCTGCCAATGTCGTGGCCAGGGTGCCCACCTCGGAACGCAGGGAGACAACAGCTGCCTGGCGCTCTGATTCGATCTGGGCGTACGCCTGCTCGGTGATGCGAGCCGACTCGGCTGCTGCCTTGGTCTTCAGCTCCGCGAGGATCTGGGCACCTTCGGCTCGAGCTTCTTCGCGGATGCGGTTGGCTTCGGCGCGGGCATCGTGGAGCTGCTGCTTGTACTCTTCGAGAGCTGCAGAAGCTTCTGCCTGGGCCTTTTCAGCCTTGGCAATGCCGCCCTCAATCGCCTCTGCGCGCTCGGCGAAAGTCTTCTCGAACATCGGGACAACAAACTTGACCACGATGTAAAAGAGGACCGCAAAGCCAGCGAGGACGACGCCCATTTCCCAGACGTTGGGAACGAGCGGATTAGCCGACTCGGCGGCACCTTGAGCGGCGGCTGAGATGATCTGCTGATTCATATTTCACCCGTCCTTATCTACTCGGTTCTGAATGTTCGCTTGGTTCTTAGCGGTTTACTTGAGAACGAAAGCGAAGACCAGGCCGAGGATGGCGAGGGCTTCCGTCAGAGCCAGACCAAGGAACGCGATCGGCTGGAGCACGCGCTGGGCTTCCGGCTGACGTGCAACACCGTTGATGTAAGCAGCAAATACGAGACCCACACCGATACCACCGCCGATTGCGGAGAGACCGTAGCCAATGAGGTTAAGGGAGCCGTTGATATCGCCGTTCATTGTTTTCCTTTCAAGATGCCGCAGTCGCGGCAGGTTGTTTGGTTTGCTTCAACCCCCGGAGGGGAAGATTGAGGGGTTGTGCCTAGTGGCTGTCGGCGTGGAGCGCGCCTTCAATGTAGATCGCAGTCAGAAGGGTGAAGACATACGCCTGCAGCACCATGATCAGGGCTTCAAGCATGTACATGGCGACTGCGCCAACGAGCACCAGCACGGACGCGCCCTTGAGAAGGACGTTTTCCTGCATGACGAGGAACTCAATGCCGGAGCCGGCGATCATCACGATGAGGTGCCCTGCCATCATGGTGGCGAAGAGACGAAGGCTGTGGGTGACCGGCCGGACCATGAAGTTGGAGATGATCTCGATCGGCACGACGATCGGCAGGATGTACCACGGAACACCGGAAGGAACAGTGGCCAGCTTGAAGTACTTCAGGCCGTTCTTCTTGATGCCGATGCCGATCCAGGTGACGTACACAACTGCGGCCAGCACATAGGCCCCGCCGACGTGCGAGAAGCTCGGAAGCTGGATCACGGGAATGGCGCCGTAGATGTTGTTCACCAGGATGAAGAAGAAAAGCGAGAACAGAAGGGGCACGAACTTCATGAAGTCGCGTCCGCCGATAATGTCCTTGGCGATGCTGTTGCGGACGAAGCCGTAGGCCATCTCGCCCGCGAACTGCAGCTTGCCGGGAACCAGCTGCTGCTTGCGCGCAGCGAGGATGAAGAATGTAGCGATAAGGACGACCGACAGGATCACCAGCAACATCTGCTTGGAGAAGCCATCGCTCGCACCCCACGGCAGGATAGCCGGCAGGTGCATTTGGTCGATTCCGGGAGGAGTGAAGGTCCCTGAATCCTGGGCCGGGAGCGCAAGCGCGATCAACGCGTTTCCTCTCTGCAGTGTCCATCATTGGGCGTTGTTGAGGATCCGGCCGCGTTTCTTGCAGCCATTTCCCGTGTGAAATTATTTGGCATTACTGTCCCCGTCCTGGGACGGACCACTGTCTGCTTTGCTTCCACCGGAAGACGAGCGATGACTTGTGAGGCCGTGCATATGGGAAAGATAGAACCCTCCTGCGGCTCCAAGCAGAGCGCCAAGGAGCACAATCCAGCGAGTCCCCCACAGATTATCCAGACCCCAGCCTATCAAACTCCAGACTATGATTCCGCCAACAATGTAGCTGAAGACGGCGATGCCGGCGTTGTATCCGCCGTCGCTTCCGTCGCTCACTTGCGCAGTGGAATCGCCGGGTTTTGGGGCATTTGGTGTAGCGGAGCGTCGCTTGTTCCTAGGAGTGAACATCGTCGCCCCCTTTGCCTGCTGCGGGGTCGTTGTAGATCTGGAGCCGGGCCTTGCTGAAGCCGTAGATCTCGGCGGCTTGCCACGAGACAACCGTGACGACGGCGCCGATCACGAACCAGCGTCCGTGCAGCCATGCGGGGGCTCCCAACACGAACAGCACCACCGCGAAGCCGACGACCTTGACAAAGTAGCTGGCAACGAAAAGGCCAACCGCGCCGGAGGGGTTATCCCTGCCGACAAAATGGCCGATCAGGAGGCTGATGGCAAAAAAAGCCATCACGATCGCACCGCCGAATGCGGCAGAAAGCACTCCTACGCCACCGTTCATGACCGCCGCAACAGCCGCCGTCGCAGCGAGAGCCGCCACCGCCGTCGTCGAGCTGAGGAAAAGAAGCCGCAGCCACAGCGAAGAGGTGGAGCGGGGGGCAGCAACGCCGCTCGAGTCGGACTGCTGTCCGCCGGCGTTGGAGGTCATGGGGATGCCAATCGTCGTGGCAAAAATGCCAAAGTCTCAAAAAGGGTGGGTGCGCGGGCGAGTGACTGTCCGCCCTAGAATTCTACATGAGATAGAACTGTGATGTTAACGCCTTCGTCACACACCGTCTACTGGACTGCGCGCCCTTTTCGGACGAAGTATGGCCAGGCTGTCACTCCGGCCATGATCAGCGCGGCCACGATGTCGACCGTGAGGACCATCTGCCACGGGAAGATGGCAAACGCGAGGCCTCCGAACGCCAGAATGCAGGTCCAGACGTACATCATCAGCACCGCCGTGCGGTGGGTGTGGCCGAGCTCGATGAGCTTGTGGTGCAAGTGACCGCGGTCAGCCGACCAGGGCGATTGGCCGCGGGCGGTCCGTCGCAACACCGCCAGGCCTAGGTCCAGCAACGGTAGCGACAGGATAGCGAACGGCAGAAGGATTGGCACGATGGTCGGAATACCATTGGCGCGGTCGTAAAGTCCTGAACTGATCTGGCCCGTTGACACCACACCGGCCGAAGCCATCACGAGGCCCAGAAGCATGGCGCCGGAATCGCCCATGAAGATTTTGGCCGGGAACCAATTATGCGGCAGAAATCCGATGCAACAACCCACGATGATCGCCATCAGCAGCGCCGCCAGGTCCGAGCGGTCCGTGAGCGTTGCATTGCGGTGGACCCAATACGCCGTCAGGAAGAACGCAACCCCGCCGATTGCGGCGACGCCGGCCGCCAGGCCGTCGAGGCCGTCGATGAAATTGACTGCGTTCATGGTGGTCACAATGAGGAGAGCGGTCAGGACGATCCGCAACGGCTCCGCCTCAATCCGTATGGGTTCCGGAACAAACGGAATCACGGACATCTGCACTCCCCAGACCGCAACGATCGTAGCGGCTGTGCACTGGCCGATCAGTTTGACCCACCAGCGGATGTCCATCACGTCATCGGCGACACCCACCGCGACGATCACAAGGGCACCTGCCAGGATTCCCCACGGCGCACCGTTCCCGTGGAATATGTCCTTCACGAAGAACGAATTGCTGGCTACCACGAGGGCCACGGCAAAGCCGGCGAAGAGTCCCAGGCCACCGAGTCGGGAAATCGGCACCGAGTGCATATCCCGGCTGCGGATGGGGGCGAAAAGCCGAAGTCTGTTACCCATCTGGCGGGCTACCCACGTAGCGAGGTACGACACGACGGCAGCCGTGAGCATCATGAGGGAATACATGATCACGTGGCGGCTCCTGTTGGCGGTGGCGGTGGATTCTGTCCCTGGCGACTAGCTGCCGGCACAACACCTGCAACACCTCTGCGCACCGCCGAATATTGCTGTACTACAGTTGGACTCTGTCAAGATACTAGCGGTTACGGCGGCTTTGCTCCGTTTCACGCGCCCCTAGGGCGAGCCGGGAGGACCCTCCCCGCAACTGCCCGGAAGGAACCCTACATGCCTGTCTCCGTTGCCGTAGCGGCTGTGACCTTTGACCGCCCCGGAGAGCTAGCAGTCCTGCTCGACGCCATCAACAAGCAGTCCATGGCCGTGGACACGATTTGCCTCGTGGACAGCGGGACCGTTCCTTCGCGGGAGCTTGCGTCAAGCCATCCAAAGGTGGATTACGTCCGCTCGGAGGCGAACTTGGGCGGCGCGGGGGGCTTCGCCCTTGCGATCCTCAAGGCGGTGGCCAGCGGCGCCGAGTGGGTCTGGATCATGGACGATGACGCCGAGCCCGGCGATCCGGCCTGTCTCGAAACCCTGGTTCGCGAAGCGGAGGCCCGTGGACTTGATGCAGTCGTTCCGCTTGTCGTGGCCCCCGGCCACCCGGACAAGCTTTCCTTCTTCTTCCGGATTGACGGCAAGGTGACCCACGAGCGCGCCGAAGTCGAGAAGGCGGGGTTCCTGCCCGACGTCGGGCACTTCTTCAACGGTGCGCTCATCCGTTCCAATGTCTTCTTCAAAGTCGGAGTGCCGGATATCCGGCTGTTCATCCGGGGCGATGAGGTGGACTTCATGATCCGCCTCAGGAAAGCCGGGATACGCTTCGGTACGGTCGCGACGGCGTGGATCACCCACCCGCACGCGTTCTCCGAAACAAAGCACGTCTTCGGCGCGCGCTGGCACGTGATCGTGCCGGATTCTGCCTTCAAGCGCTACTTCTACTACCGCAACCGGGGCTACTTGATCCGCCGCTACCGCCGCGGCAAGTCGATGGTAGCCGACGTCGGAGGCTACTTGGGCTACTTCCTCCCCCGCGGTGACTTCCGCGGGCTCGCCGAATGGTTCAGGGCATTCTCCGCCGGTTTGCGGGAAAAGGGCTTCGGCCCGCTGGAGGACCAGAAGTTCTAACGGCCCACCGGGCGCGGCGTGCCGTTCCTGCGGGAAAGCCGACGGCGGACCAGCAGCCCGAGGAGCACCCACGGCTCACCGAAGACACGGTAAGCGACGCGTCCCGGATGCAGGACGAGCCGCCAGGCCCATTCGAGCCCGAGACGGCCCAGCCAGCGTGGAGCGAGCTTCTGGAGGCCCGCCAGCTGCTCGATGGCGCCGCCGACCGTGCAGTAGACCGCAGGCGGAAGCTCGTCCAAGCGGCGGTGCAAGACCGATTCCTGCAATGGCATTCCAAGGCCAAGAAGCACGAGCTGCGGCCGGAATTCCGCGAGCCAGGCGACGGCGGCCTCTTCGCTGGCATCGTCCCAATTCTCACCGGGCCGCCCAGAGACCTCGGCGCCGGGCACGATTTTGCGGAGGCGCTCCACCGTCTTGCTGTTGGCCTCGGGGCCGGCGCCCACGACGGCGATCCGGCGGAGTCCTTCGACGCCGCCGAGTGCCGGCACCCAGTCAGTGGATCCCAAACGGTATTCCATCAACCCCGCGCCATCGTCCCTTGAGCCGGTGCGGCGTCCCAGTCCCCAGAGCATGGCGACAGGCGCACCATCCATGAGCACCACATCGCTGCGTTCATAGAGGCGGCGGAAATCCGGGCTCGAATGAAACAGCGTGACACTGTGCAGATTGTGTCCAAGGACAACCTTGGTGGTGCCGTCCGAAACGTACCCGCTGATGGCCTCGATGAGTTCGTCGGCGCATAGTGCGGTGACATCTACGTCCAGAAGGGGAACACGATCCCGGACCAGGCTCATTCGGCCCTGGTCTCCGTGTGGACAACAGTTCCGGCTTGTTCCCCCGGGGCCGTTTCTGTCTCAGACGCCGGTTCGGTTTCAGGGGCTGTTTCAGGCGCCGCTGCAGTTTCCGGCGCGGCTTCAGTCGCCGATTCAGTTTCAGGCGCGGTTTCTCCAAGGGCCAGCACTCCGGGAACAATTTCGCGAAGGCGTTCCAAGGAAATGGCACCATCGCGGACCACACGGAGCGGCAGGGTGGTGGCGTCGACAATCGTGGACGCCACGGACTCGGTTCCCTCGACAGGCCGGAAGCCGCCCTCAAGGTATACCTCGACCGATTCAGCAAGCTGGGTCCTCGCCTCGGAGGCTGTCTGCGCTGCCGGCTGACCGGTGCGATTTGCCGAGGACACAGCCAGCGGGCCGGTGCGGTTGAGCAGTTCGAGCGCAATTTCGTCGTCAGGCATGCGCAGGGCCACGGTTCCGCGGGTCTCCCCCAGGTCCCAATCCAGGGACGGCTGGGCGTGGAAGATCAGCGTCAGGCCGCCGGGCCAGAAGGCTTCTGCCAATTTGCGGGCTTCTTCCGATACATCGGTCGCCAGCCCGTCCAGCGCGTTGAGCCGCGGGATCAGCACCGGTGGCGGCATATGGCGGCCACGGCCTTTCGAGACAAGCAGCATGGTCACGGCTTGCGGCGAGAAGGCGTCAGCGGCAATGCCGTAGACGGTGTCCGTCGGCATGACGACACACTTTTTCTCGCTGATGGCGCGCCGCGCATGCTCCAGGCCTTCGGCGCGTTGTTCCTCTGACGTGCAGTTGTAGCTTGTGGTCACAGCGCTATTCTTTCATTCCCGCGAGGCGTCGATTGCCAATACTGCGCTCGTGGCACGTTCCTTGCCGTTGAGATCGAGGTGGGTGGCGACTTGCGTCCAGCAGCCTGCAGACTTCAGATGTTCAGAAATCCACCCTGCCTGCACCTCCGCATGCTCCATCACGAAGTAGCCACCGCTCTTGAGGAGCCGCGCAGCCGAGGCGGCAGCCGCCGTCGGAAGCTCCATTCCGTCCGCTCCCCCGCCGTATAGCGCCTCCGGCGGATCGTGCAGTGCCACTTCAGGTTCGTTCGGAATTGCTTCAGCCGGGATGTAGGGCGGATTGGAAACGACGACGTCGAAAGTTCCGTCGTGTTCGGGCAAGGCATTCCTGAGGTCGCCTTGAACGAGCTTCACCCCGAGAGGCTTCAGGTTCTTCGCGGCCCAGGCATGGGCGAACGTGCTGAATTCGACGGCGTGGACCTCGGCCCCGGGTACTTCGTGGGCGATCGAGGCTGCGATGGCGCCGGAGCCGGTGCCAAGATCAACCACTTTGGGGTGCTCGAGTCCCTGGAGGTGGTCGATGACAAGCTGGACGACGGATTCCGTTTCCGGCCGCGGAATGAACACGCCGGGGCCCACGGCGAGCGTGAGATAGCGGAAGTGCGCGACGCCGGTGATGTGCTGGAGCGGAACGCGCTGGGCGCGCTCGGCCACCAAGTCCGCGTACCCTTCCGGGGCGGCGGAATCACCAAGCAGCATGGCGCGCAGGCGGCCGAGGCCGACACCCAGAAGATGTTCCGCGAGGAGTTCCGCGTCCACGCGCGGAGTGGGGACTCCGGCGTCGGACAGGATGGTTGTTGCCTCGCGGACGGCGTCGGCGAGGCGTTGGCCCGGAAAGAGCGTCATGGAGATCCTTGCAGGCTGTTACTCGCCCAGGGCATCCAGGCGCGACTGTTCGTCCATTTCAATGGCCGATTGGATGACCGGTTCCAGGTCACCGTTCATGACGGCGTCGAGGTTGTAGGCCTTGTAGCCGGTACGGTGGTCGGCAATCCGGTTTTCCGGGAAGTTGTATGTACGGATGCGCTCCGAACGGTCCATGGTGCGGATCTGCGACTTGCGCTGGGCCGAGTTCTCGGCGTCGATCTGCTCCTGCTGGTGGGCCAGGATACGGGCACGGAGGACGCGCATGCCGGCTTCGCGGTTCTGGAGCTGGGACTTTTCGTTCTGCATGGCCACCACGATGCCCGTGGGCAGGTGGGTGATGCGGACTGCCGAGTCCGTGGTGTTGACGGACTGGCCGCCGGGACCCGAGGACCTGTAGACGTCGATCTTGAGGTCGTTCTGGTTGATTTCGAGCTCCTCCGGCTCATCCACTTCCGGGAGAACCAGTACACCTGCCGCGGAAGTGTGGATGCGGCCCTGCGACTCGGTGACAGGGACACGCTGGACGCGGTGCACGCCGCCTTCGAACTTCAAGCGGGCATAAACGCCCTCAGCGGGATCGTTCGAGTTGCCCTTGACGGCCATCTGGACGTCCTTGTAGCCGCCCAGATCCGATTCCGTGGCCGAGATGAGCTCGGTCTTCCAGCCGCGCGACTCCGCATAACGCATGTACATGCGCAGCAGGTCCCCGGCGAACAGCGCAGCTTCGTCGCCGCCCTCGCCGCCTTTGACCTCAAGAATGACGTTGCGTGCGTCGTCGGGATCGCGGGGGATCAGCAAACGCCGCAATTTCTCCTGCGCGGCCGGAAGCTTCGCCTCGATTTCGTCCACCTCGGCGGCAAATTCGGCGTCCTCGGAAGCCATTTCCTTGGCTGCTTCGAGATCGTCCATGAGCCCGCGCCAACGGTTGTACGCCTCAACGATGCCCTGCAACTGGGCAGAGCGCCGCCCCAACTTGCGGGCCAAAGCCTGGTCGGCATAAACGGCAGGATCACTCAACTGCGCCTGGATAGCAGCATGCTCATCAAGCAATCCCTGTACGGACTCAAACATTTCAAAACCTCTTTCGACTTCTACAAGTCTAATAACTGCAACGCGGGGTCACTTACGGCCCATCCAGGCCCCCGGCATGGGCCGTAAGTGACCCCGCGTTGCAACGGGAAGGGGCGGGGGCGGAACATCCGCGCGGAATCAACCGCACGAACGAACCAGCACCCGCCCCTAAAACAGCTATTTGTCGTTATCCGACTTGGCTCCAAGAGTCGTCTTCTGAACCTGCATGAGGAACTCTACGTTGCTCCCGGTCTCCCGGATCTTGTTGGTCAGGAGTTCAAGGCTCTGCTGGGTCTCGAGTCCGGACAGGACGCGGCGCAGCTTCCACATGATCTTGACTTCTTCGGCCGAAAGAAGGTTCTCTTCGCGACGGGTACCCGAAGCGTTGACGTCCACGGCCGGGAAGATGCGCTTGTCCGCCAGCTGGCGGGACAGGCGGAGCTCCATGTTGCCCGTGCCCTTGAACTCTTCGAAGATGACCTCGTCCATCTTGGAACCGGTCTCCACGAGCGCGGTTGCCAGGATGGTCAGCGAGCCACCGTTTTCGATGTTGCGCGCAGCACCGAAGAAGCGCTTCGGCGGGTAGAGTGCAGCGGAGTCGACGCCACCGGACAGGATGCGGCCGGAGGCCGGTGCTGCCAGGTTGTAGGCGCGGCCCAGGCGGGTCATGGAATCCAGGAGGACCACCACGTCCATGCCCATTTCCACGAGGCGCTTGGCGCGTTCGATGGAAAGCTCGGCAACCGTGGTGTGGTCATCGGCGGGACGGTCGAAGGTAGAGGCAATGACCTCACCCTTGACGGTGCGCTGCATGTCCGTGACTTCTTCAGGACGTTCGTCGACGAGCACCATCATGAGGTGGACCTCAGGATTGTTGGTGGTGATCGCGTTGGCGATGGACTGCAGGATGAGCGTCTTGCCGGCCTTGGGCGGTGAGACGATCAGGCCGCGCTGGCCCTTGCCGATCGGGGCCACGAGGTCGATGACGCGCGGGCCGATCTTCTTGGGATCCGTTTCGAGGCGCAGGCGCTCGGACGGGTACAGCGGGACGAGCTTGGCGAATTCGACGCGGTCCTTGAGCTCTTCGGGCGTCTTGCCGTTGACCGACGTGACGCGGACGAGCGCGTTGAACTTCTGGCGCGCGGTCTGCTGGCTGCGGTCCTCGCCGTCACGCGGGGCGCGGATTGCGCCGACGACGGCGTCACCCTTGCGCAGGTTGTACTTCTTGACCTGGGCGAGGGACACGTACACGTCGTTTGCGCCGGGCAGGTAACCGGAAGTGCGGATGAACGCGTAGTTCTCGAGTACATCCAGGATGCCGGCAACCGGCAGCAGGACGTCGTCCTCGGTGACCTCGACATCGTCGACGTCCGGTCCCTGTCCGCGGCCGCGGCGGCGTTCGTTGCGGTCGCGGAAGCGGTCGCTGCGGGTGTTTCCGTCGCGGTTGTCACGGTTGTCCTGCGGACCCTGGCGATCGTTGCGGTCGCGGCGGTTGCGACGATTGCGGCGGTTGCCGGTGTCATCGCCCTCGTTCGTGTCTTCACGACGCGTACGGGTGTTGTCGCGGCGTTCGCGCTGGCCGGGTTCGCCGGCTTCGACCGAAGCCTGGTCTCCCTGGCGCGGCTGTGCCTGACGCTGATCGGCCTGACGCTGCTCCGGCTGGCGCTGCTCCGGCTGGCGCTGCTCGGGCTGACGCTGTTCCGGCTGGCGCTGCTCGGGCTGACGCTGGTCCGCCTGACGCTGCTCTACGCGGGGCTGTTCGGCCTGGGGCTGCTCGGCGGCGCGGTTCTCACCGGCTTCACCAGCTTCCGCAGGAGCGGCCTCGCCACGACGACGGTTCCGCGTGCGCGGCTGGCGGCGTTCGCCGGCGGCCTCGCTTGCTTCGGCGACGGGAGCGGCAGCAGCCTCGACGGCGACGGCGGGAGCTTCCGCGGTTTCCGCGGCGGCAGGAGCGGCAACAACACCATCGCTCGTAGCGCGACGGCTTCGGCCACGGCCACGTGCCCGGGTGCCGTCCTGCGCAGGAGCTTCGGTGGATCCTGCGGCAGGTGCAGCTGAGGTCTCAGCTTCCGGGGCTGCAGGTGCGGCTTTTGCTGCCACGGCTTTGGCCGCGGTGGGAGCCTTGCTGGTGGTTGCACCGGCACGGTGGGCCGAAATAGCCGAGACCAAGTCCCCCTTGCGCATCCGGGATCCGCCCGAAATGCCCAGCTGACTGGCGAGAGCCTGGAGCTGCGCGAGCTTGAGGCCTGCAAGGCCGCTGCTCTTAGCGGTTGCAGCCGTTGATTCAGCTGCAGAAGATGTTGTGTCCACAGCTGAAGCCAGCTCAGTGGTTTCTGTCACGAAGGATCCTTCCCCCTCGACGGCGTCCAGACCTAGAGCTGGACGCGATGATTTGTTCTGGACTGCAGTTCAGATCTGCAGCCGTGATTTCGGTCTTGCCGGTTTAGTTTCAGCAGGGCCGGATACTAATACGTCTTCGATGCTCCGGCGGGCGGGGCGCGGGCTGACGGTTCGGGTAACAGAAAGGGTTCTGTGGCACCTGCGACAGGCCGATAAGGAGACGACACCGGCAGACTTCGACACAGTAGGAGACGGGAACGGCATTTAGCCGGGATCCAATGTCAGGGAACTGCCCGCGGTTCTACCGCCGGTGCAAGTCCACTCTAGCACCTTCAACGTCCACTGCCAGTGTCATCACACGCCAAGCAACGTCCGGAGTGTTGTCCGCGGTGAACGAGGTAATCAATTCGGCAATCGCCCCGGCTTCGTCCGCACCGTTGGCCAATGCCAGAACTGTGGGTCCCGCTCCCGAAACGACAGCCGCATGGCCCGCAGACCGCAATGCCTTGATCAGCGCCGCACTCGGCCGCATTGCCTCTGCGCGGTAACTCTGGTGCAGGTAGTCCTCGGTTCCCGGAAGCAGGAAACGGGGGTCGGCCGTCAACGCGTGGATCAGGAGCGCCGCGCGTCCTGAGTTCATCGCTGCTGCGTGGTGGCCGATGGAAGCGGGCAGCAAACCGCGGGCAGTCTCGGTGGACAGTTCGTAGTCAGGCACGGCGACGATCGGGATGACCGACGGAATCACTTCTGCGCGGGTGCTGCTGTACTGCTCGCTGTCCTGCCATGACAGGGCCAGTCCGCCGAAAATCGCGGGTGCGACGTTGTCCGGGTGCCCTTCCATCTCGCTCGTGAGTTGCAGGATCCATTCGCGGTCACGCTGGGCGGGTTCGGGCACCAAGGCGTTGGCCGCGGTAACGGCAGCAACCACCGCCGAGGCCGAGGAGCCAAGTCCGCGGCCGTGCGGGTTGACGTTGTCCGCGGTGATCTTGAGACCGCTGTGCCGGAAACCGAGTCGTTCCAAGGCCGTGTTGAGGGCGCGCACAACCAGGTGGCTGGCATCGCGAGGAAGGGTGTCTGCTCCCTCACCGGAGAGCTCGAACTCGAGCTCTCCGGTGGTGAGTGTTTCGACAGTCAGGGTGTCGTAGATCGACAATGCCAGGCCGAGGCTGTCATAGCCGGGACCCAGGTTGGCGCTGGTGCCCGGGACCCTGACGGTCAGCTGCTGGCCTGCCGCGACAAGCTTAAGACCGGTCGCGGTGGGCTGCGTGGTTTCCACTCTTAGTTTTCTTCCAGTCCCAGTTCGGATGCTACGGTCACGACGTCGTTCGGCACCTTGACCGGCTGGACCTCGCTGCCGTCTTCGGTGCGGAGGGCCCACTGCGGGTCTTTGAGTCCGTGTCCGGTGACGGTGATGACAATCGTCTTTCCGGTGGGAACCTCGCCCGCCGCGTGCTTCTTGATGAGGCCGGCAACGCCTGCCGCGGAACCGGGTTCCACGAAGACGCCTTCCTTGGCGGAGAGCCAGCGGTGGGCATCGAGGATTTCCTCGTCGGTTACTGCGTCGATGAAGCCGCCGGATTCATCGCGTGCCGCGATGGCCGTGTCCCAGGATGCCGGGTTGCCGATACGGATAGCCGTGGCGATCGTGTCCGGTTCGGTGATGGGGTGGCCTGCCACGAACGGTGCCGCGCCTGCTGCTTGGAATCCCCACATGGCCGGCGTCTTGGTGGAGACGGCGGGAAGGGTGCCGGCGGTTGCAGACTCGAAGGGCGCGGAGTACTCCTTGTAACCCTTCCAGTACGCGCTGATGTTGCCCGCGTTGCCGACCGGCAGGACGTGGATGTCCGGCGCGTCTCCGAGGGCGTCGACGATTTCGAAGGCGCCGGTCTTCTGGCCCTGGATGCGCGCCGGGTTGACGGAGTTCACGAGGAACACCGGGTAGGACTCGCCGAGCTTGCGGGCGATGTCCAGGCAGTTGTCGAAGTTGCCGTCCACCTGCAGGAGCGTGGCGCCGTGCGCGATCGCCTGGCTGAGTTTGCCCATGGAGATCTTGCCTTCTGGGACCAAAACGGCGCACTTCAGCCCGGCGGCCGTGGCGTAGGCTGCGGCGGAGGCCGAGGTGTTTCCCGTGGAGGCGCAGACAACGGCTTTGGCGCCTGCTGCGACGGCCGCCGTCATGGCCATCGTCATGCCGCGGTCTTTGAAGGATCCGGTGGGGTTCATGCCCTCTACCTTCAGGTACACCGTGGACCCGGTAAGTTCGGAGAGCTTCTGCGCGTGGACGAGCGGAGTTCCGCCCTCGCCGAGGGTAATGACCTTCGTGGCTTCCGTTACAGGCAAACGATCAGCGTACTCGCGGATTACTCCGCGCCATTGGTGAGCCACTTAGACCCCTTCTACCCGCAGGACGGATGTTACAGAATTGATGACGTCCAGGCCCTTGACGGCCTCGACGGTTGCCGCGAGTGCGGCTTCGGATGCGCGGTGGGTGACGATCTTCAGTTCGGCCGACTCAACCTTCGAGGCGGCGTCGCGGTGGATCGTCTGGCGCATGATTTCAATCGATACGCCGTGCTCCGCGAAGATGTGGGTGATCCGGGCCAGCACGCCGGCCTGGTCCGCAACGTCGAGGCCGATGTAGTAGCTCGTGGTCGAAGCATCGATCGACAGAGCGGGCACGTAGCCGGTGGTGGTCTCGGTACGACCGGGACCACCAAGCACCACCCGGCGTGCCGCCGAGACGAGGTCGCCCAGGACGGCCGACGCCGTCGGGGTTCCGCCGGCGCCCTGGCCGTAGAACATGAGCTGCCCGGCATTCTCGGCTTCGATGAAGACTGCGTTGAACGCACCGCGAACGGCCGCAAGCGGGTGTTCGCGGGGCAGGAGGGTCGGGTGGACGCGGACTGAAATGCCGCCGTCGCCGTTTGCGTTGGTGATCTTCTCGGCGATGGCGAGCAGCTTGATGACGAAGCCTGCTTCCTTCGCTGCAGCGATATCCGCCGCGCTGACCTTCGTGATGCCTTCGCAGTAGACGTCTTCGAGGGCGAAGCGCGTGTGGAAGGACAACGACGCGAGAATGGCGGCCTTGGCGGCCGCGTCGTGGCCTTCGACGTCGGCAGTCGGGTCGGCTTCCGCGTAACCGAGCCTCTGGGCCTCGGCCAGCGCGTCGGCGAACTGCGCGCCGGTGCTGTCCATCTGGTCGAGGATGAAGTTGGTGGTGCCGTTCACAATGCCCAGGACCCGGGTGATGCGATCCCCTGAGAGGCTGTCGCGGATGGGGCGCAGGATCGGAATGGCTCCGGCGACGGCGGCCTCATAGGAGAGCTGCACGCCGGCCTTGTCGGCCTCTTCGTAGAGCGTGGGGCCGTCCTGTGCCAGGAGCGCCTTGTTGCCGGTCACGACGCAAGCGCCGTTCTGCATGGCGGTCAGGATGAGCGAACGGGCCGGTTCGATGCCGCCCATGAGCTCGATCACCAGGTCGGCGTCCTTGACCAAGGTGTCGGCGTCGGTGGTGAACAAATCGCGCGGCAGTTCGACGTCGCGCTCTGAATCAATGTTTCGCACGGCGATGCCGGACAGCTGCAAGCGTGCGCCGGTGCGGGCCGCAAGGGCGTCGGCGTCGTCAAGGAGAATCCGCGCTACCTGGGCTCCCACGTTGCCACAGCCCAGCAGGGCCACCTTCAGGGTTCGCACTTCAGACATTCGCCACTCCCATGTCGCGGTTCAAGAGATCTTCTTCGGTTTCCCCGCGGACGATCAGCCGGGCGGATCCATTGCGCACAGCGACAACGCCAGGCCTGGCCAGATAGTTGTAGTTGCTTGAGAGGGCCCAGCAGTAAGCGCCGGTTCCCGGTACAGCGAGCAGATCACCGGCTGCCACGTCTTCGGGCAGATATACATCTCTAACAACTATGTCGCCGCTCTCGCAATGTTTGCCCACTACTCGGGACAGTTGCGGAGCGGCGTCCGAGGTCCGCGAGGCGAGAATGGCCGAATAATCCGCGTCGTACAGCACCGGACGGGCGTTGTCGCTCATGCCGCCGTCCACCGACACATAGCGGCGCGGGAACGTAACGTTTTCCTGCCCTTCTGTCCCGTCAGGCGCATCCACGCGGACGGTTTTCAGCGTCCCGACCTCGTACAAGGTGAAGGTGCTGGTGCCCACGATTGCGCGGCCCGGTTCGATCGAAATGCGCGGCGAGCTGATGCCAAGCTCAGCGCACTTGGAGCGTACGACGGCGGCCATCGCCTGCGCGATTTCGGCCGGGGGGCGGGGCGTGTCCACGGGCGTGTAGGCGATGCCGTAGCCGCCGCCCAGGTCCAGTTCCGGCAAGACGATGGAGTACTTCGCCTGCATCGCGGCGAGGAATCCCAACAGCTTCTCGGCTGCCAGGGCGAATCCGTCGGGCTCGAAGATCTGGGAACCGATGTGGCAATGCAGGCCCAGGAGTTCCACGTTGGAGTACGAGGTGGCCGCAGCAACGGCTTCTTCGGCGGCCGAGAGGCCGGCTGACTCGGTCGTGTCCCCGGCCATGGAGAGACCGAATTTTTGGTCCTCGTGGGCTGTGGCGATGAATTCGTGGGTGTGGGCGTGGACGCCGGGAGTCAGCCGCAGCAAGACCTTCGCCGTCTCGCCGCGGCCGGACGCAATTTTGGCAACCCGCTCAAGCTCATCGAGGCTGTCCACCACGATGCGTCCGAGCTTCATGTCCAGCGCCCGGTTGATCTCGGCGTCGGATTTGTTGTTGCCGTGCAGCCCCAAGTTGGCGCCGTCGATGCCGGCGCGGGCCGCGACGGCGAGTTCGCCGCCTGAGCACGTGTCCAGGCGCAGGCCTTCCTCGGCCACCCAGCTGGCCACCGCAGTGCACAAGAAGGACTTACCGGCGTAGTAGACGTCCACTCCCCCGCAGATGTCCTCGAAAGCTGCGTCAAAGGCATCTTTGAAGGAGCGGGCGCGGGCACGGAAATCGCCCTCGCTCATGACGAACAACGGGGTGCCGAATTCCGCCTTGAGGTCACTGACAGGAACCCCGTCAATGGCGAGTTCGCCGTCGTCGTTCCTCCGGACTCCTTCGGCCCACATCGGTGTGTGAAGCGCGTTGACGTCGTCCGGGACGGCAAGCCATTCGGGGGCAAGGGGCGAGCCTGCGGCGTTGCTGGGGGTTTGCTGCATGCCGATCACATCCGTTCCGGAGCTGAAACGCCGAGGAGTTCAAGTCCGTTGGCCAGCACCTGGCTCGTGGCGTCGTTGAGCCAAAGCCGTGTGCGGTTGACGTCCTGGACGGGTTCGTCGCCGAGCGGCGAAACGCGGCAGGCGTCGTACCAGCGGTGGTAGGCGCCGGCAATGACCTCGAGGTGGCGGGCCACACGGTGCGGTTCGCGCAGCTCCGCGGCCTTGGCCACGATGGACGGGTAGCTGCCGAGGTAGGACAGCAGCTCGTTCTCGGTGGCGTGGTCCAGCAGGGACGCGTCGAACGCGCTGTGGTCGACGCCGGCCTCGATCGCGTTGCGTGCTGTGCCGCGGGAGCGGGCGTGCGCGTACTGCACGTAGAACACAGGGTTTTCGTTGCTGTTCTTCTTCAACAGTTCCGGATCCAGTGTCAGCGGCGAATCGGCGGGGAAACGTGCGAGCGAGTAGCGCACGGCGTCCTTCCCGAGCCATTCGATAAGGTCCTTGAGCTCGATGATGTTGCCGGCACGCTTGGACAGCTTGGCACCGTTGACGGAGACCAGCTGTCCGATCAGGACCTCGATGTTGACCTCGGGGTCATCGCCCGCACAGGCGGCAATCGCCTTGAGCCGGTTGATGTAGCCGTGGTGGTCGGCCCCGAGCAGGTAGATCTTCTCCGTGAAGCCGCGGTCCTTCTTCGACAGGTAGTAGGCTGCGTCGGCGGCGAAATACGTGGGTTCGCCGTTCGCACGGATCATCACGCGGTCCTTGTCATCGCCGAAGTCCGTGGTGCGCAGCCAGACTGCCCCGCCGTCGTCGAACACGTGGCCCTGCTCCCGGAGGCGGGCAACGGCGGATTCGATCGCACCGCCGTCGTGCAGTTCCTGCTCGGAGAAGAAGACATCGAAAGCCACGCCGAACTCGGCCAGGGTGTCCTTGATGTCCTTCATCTGGGCCTTGTAGGCGGCGGAACGGATCACGGGCAGTGCTGCCTCGTCGGTCAGTTCGCGGATTGCCGGATGGGCCTTGAGGACCTCGTCGCCGAGTTCCCGGATGTACTCACCCGGGTAGCCGCCGTCAGGAACGCCGCGTCCGTGCAGGCGGGACAGTACGGAGTTCGCGAAAACGTTCATCTGCGAGCCGGCGTCGTTGATGTAGTACTCCGCGGTGACCTCCGCACCGGAGGCGCGGAGGACGCGGGCAATGGAATCGCCCAGGGCGGCCCAGCGCGTGTGGCCGATGTGCAGCGGTCCCGTGGGGTTGGCCGAGACGAATTCCATGTTGACCACATGGCCTTCGAGCGCCTGGTTGGTTCCGTAGGAGCTTCCCGCCTCGACGATGACCTTGGCCAGCGCGCCGGCGGCGGCTGCATCCACGGTGATGTTGAGGAAGCCCGGGCCCGCGATGTCCACGGCGGTGACGCCGTCAATCGCTTCCAGGCGCTTGCCCAGGATCGTCGCGAATTCACGCGGGTTGGTCCCGGCGTGCTTGGCAAGCTGCAAGGCAATGTTCGTGGCCCAGTCGCCGTGCTCCCGGTTCTTCGGTCGCTCCACGCGCACATCCTCGGGGAGGGCAGATTCTGAAAGCGCAAGCTCGCCGGCGGCGACAGCGTCTTTCAGGCAGGCGGATATGGCGGCTGAGAGTTCTTCGGGAGTCACCTGTCTAGCCTACCGGTGGGGCTTGCAAGTGGTGGAATTCTTATGCTTAGCAATGCGCACACGCGGGCACCAGCGCGCACCCAGCCGACGCTCAGCTTCGGCCAGTAGAGCTCCCAGACTGAACCGTTAGGCTGAAATCAACGTCAATGGTGTGATCGGCCCACGGCCCGGAGCAATGTGCATTGACCCTTTTCGAGTCCAGTTGAAACGAGCAAAACCATGACTACGCCACTCCGCAAGGGCCTTCTGGTGGGCGCCGCCGGCCTCTCCCTGGCCAGTTCGGTGGCAGCTTGCGCCCCCTCGGCCCAAGGCAGCACCCCGCAAAAGACCTCCACGATCTCCGGCCCGTACAAGGACGGTACCTACAGCGCGGACGGTGACTACATTTCACCCAATGGCGGTGAAACCGTGGGCGTCAAGCTGACCTTGGCCGGCAGCACTATTTCCGCGGTGGACATCACCGTCCATGCCAACAACCCGAACACCAAGGAATTCCAGGGGCAGTTCAAGAACGGCATCGCCGCGCAGGTGGTCGGAAAGAAACTGGACGAGATCAACGTCTCAAAGGTTGCCGGCTCATCGCTGACCAGCGAAGGATTCAACAAGGCCGTGGAAACCATCAAGTCCGAGGCCAAGTAGGCGCATGACCCACACGGGCTGGAGCGTTTTCAGCTTCGACGGTATCGGGACCAGATGGGAAATCTCGACGCCGGAGGAACTCCCGGACAGGGTGCGTGTCAGCCTGCTCGGCGTCGTGGAGGACTACGACCGAGGCTATTCGCGTTTCCGGGACGACTCCCTGGTTGCAGCGCTCGCCCGTGGACCCGGCACCGTGACCCTCCCGGCCGGGGCAGGCGAGCTGGAACAACTTTTCAAAAAGCTGTATCGCCTCAGCAACGGCGCCATGACGCCGCTCATCGGCGGCAGCCTCGAGCGCCTGGGCTACGGGGCGGACTATGCCTTGCGGCCTCTCGGCCACCCGGTGGCGGCACCGCGGTGGGAAGACGTCCTCGCATGGAAGGGTACGGCGATCTCCGCTTCCGCACCCGTGGTCCTGGACATCGGTGCTGCCGGGAAGGGCCAGCTGGTGGACCTTGCGGCAGAGGTCCTGCGCTCAGCGGGAATCACGGAGTTCCTTGTCGATGCCAGCGGCGACATGCTCCATTCCGGGGCGGAAACGTTGGG
Source organism: Arthrobacter sp. SE2 (assembly GCF_058244265.1). Taxonomy (NCBI): domain Bacteria; kingdom Bacillati; phylum Actinomycetota; class Actinomycetes; order Micrococcales; family Micrococcaceae; genus Arthrobacter; species Arthrobacter sp. SE2. The sequence goes on from NZ_JBZAYA010000001.1 coordinate 177,823, forward strand.
CGTGGCCCTCGAGCACCCGTACGACCCCACCCAGGCGATCGGCGTCGTCGAACTCCACGACGGCGCGCTGTGCGCCTCCGCCGCCAACCGCCGCGCGTGGGGCGACGGGCTGCACCATGTCCTCGACGGCGCGACTGGTCGCCCGATAGAGACCGTGGTGGCCACGTGGACCATGGCTGCCACCGCAATGGAAGCCGATGCCCTGGCCACGGCGCTTTTCATGGTGGATCCGAAGGTGCTTGAGGGAGAATTCGAATTCTCCTGGCTCAAGGTTTATTCGGACGGACACGCCGCCTATTCGGCCGGCTTCGAAGGGACACTGTTCTCATGATTGCCATCAAAGCGCGAGTGGATGCCTGGCTCGGCCGTTTCACGATGTACCGGCTGATCCTCTGGGTCCTTGCCGTACTCGCGGTGTACAGCCTGGTGTTGAACGCCTTGGGGTGGCTAAGCTTCGGGCTGCCTGAGATGCTGGTCCACCTCGTGCTGTGCCTGGGTCTGACGTACGCATCGAACAGGCTCGTGGCCATGCTCTTCAAGGTGCAGCCGCATTCGGAGTCCTCGCTCATCACAGGCCTTCTGTTGTACTTCCTGTTCTGGCCCACCGAGCTGATTCCCTCGGTCCAGATCCCGGATCTCGCCGGTGTCGCCGTGGCATGTGTCATCGCCTCGGCATCCAAATACGTCCTGGCCTTCCGCGGACGGCATATTTTCAATCCCGCCGCGGCGGGCGCCTTCATCGCAGGGCTGACGGGTTTGAACATCGCCACGTGGTGGGCAGCAACCCCGGCCATGCTGTGGCTCCTGGTCCCCGGCGTGGCGCTGGTGCTCTACCGGACGCTGAAGGTGCTCATGGCCTGCGCTTTCCTGGTGGTGGCGCTGTCGGTGGTCTGCGCCGTGCTCCTCCGGGGCGGAATGAGCTTCGGCTCCGCTGTGTGGCAACCGATCGCGCAGCAGCCGTTGCTGTTTTTCGTCGGCTTCATGCTCACCGAGCCCCTCACCCTGCCTCCCCGCCGATGGCAACAAGTGGCACTGGCCGCCGTCGTGGCCTTGTTGTTTGCGGTGCCCTACAACCTGGCGGGCGTCGTCGCCAATTCGCCCGAGCTCGCACTGCTCATCGGGAACCTCCTCGCCTTTCTCGTGGGACAGCGCGGCGGCATCATGCTGACGTACAAGGGTTCGCGTCCGATGACGCCCTTCACCACCGAATTCCGTTTTGAGCCACGACGGCCCGTCCGTTTCCTGCCGGGGCAGTTCATGGAACTCAACCTTCCGCACGCTCGCTCGGACGGGAAAGGACGGCGACGGGTCTTCAGCATCACCAGCGCGCCAGACTCGCCCGAAATGACATTCGGCGTCGGCACGGCGGAACCTGTCTCGGCCGCCAAGCGCGCGTTGCTCGCGCTTGAGCCTGGACAGTGCGTCCAAGGAACCGCGGTGGGCGGCGACTTTGTCCTACCGCCCGACGCCGGCAAACCCGTGCTGCTCATCGCGGCGGGAATCGGGATTGCCCCTTTTCTTTCCCAGCTGGCGTCCGGCGACTCCGCGCGAAGGGACATCGTCGTGTTGTATCTCGCCCCCAGTGCCGCCGAACTAGCCGGGAGCGATGTCCTGGCGGCCTCCGGCGCACGGGTCATCGCCCGCCTTTCGGACGGTTCCCCGCCGTCGTTCATGCACGACGCCGGGCGGAGCCGCATCGACGGCGACTCCCTGCGGGAGCTGATCCCCGATGTCGCCGAGCGGGAAGTGTACGTCTCCGGGTCCCCGGCAAACGTGGACACCCTTCGCTCCGCCGCCCGCCATGCCGGAGCCCGACGAATCCATGTGGACGCTTTCGCGGGCTACTGACGGCTCGCCCCCGCCCGTTTTCCATTGCGGCGCGGTGACCTGCTAAGCTCGTGGACGTCCCTCCGGCAACGGACGGGAGCCCCGGATGCCCTCGTAGCTCAGGGGATAGAGCGTCTGCCTCCGGAGCAGAAGGCCGTAGGTTCGAATCCTATCGAGGGCACAACAGAAAACCCCGCCAGTTCAAGGAACCGGCGGGGTTTTTCTTTGCCTGTCCGCGTTGCCGGGGACATGCCGCACCGGGCCTGCCAAAAAGTCGGTGGCCGCTCCTAAGCTGTTCGTACCCGTCCAACAGGTACGAAAGGGTTCGCCGTGATTTGTTCCATCATTCCTCCCTACATGCTGCGAAGGCTGGCGGCCCAGCACGAGCCCCGCCTGCGGGTGATTGCCCGCGCGGCCAAGGAATCCCTGCTGCACATCAAGAACCTCCAGGCGGTCCGGGCGCTTCCGGTGCCGGTCCCTGTGCCCACGGCGCGCCAGGCGAAGCCCGGCCCGCCCAAGCGGACCATCTACGACGCCGGCTCCACCGAGGCTTTGCCGGGGACGCTTGTCCGCAAGGAGAAAGGTCCGGCGACGGGCGACGCTGCCGCCGATGAAGCCTACGACGGACTGGGCGAAACCCACGCGCTTTTTGCCGAGGCGTTCAGCCGGAATTCGATCGACGGCGCCGGGCTGAAACTCGATGCCACTGTCCACTACGGCGAGCTGTACGACAACGCCTTCTGGAACGGCAGCCAAATGGTCTTCGGTGACGGCGATGGCGAGATCTTCCAAAGGTTCACGACGTCGCTCAGCGTGATAGGGCACGAGCTCGCCCACGGCGTCACCCAGTACACGGCGGCCCTCGCCTACCGGAACCAGGCCGGGGCCCTCAACGAGTCCATGTCGGATGTTTTCGGGGCGCTTGTGGAGCAGTATGCCAAAAAGCAATCTGCTGCCGAGGCCAGCTGGCTGATCGGCGAGGGCTTGTTCACCGACGCCGTCCAAGGCACCGCGCTTCGTTCCATGAAAGCACCAGGGACTGCGTATGACGACGACGTGCTCGGCAAGGATCCGCAACCGGACTCCATGGACAAGTACGTCCGGACCACCGCGGACAACGGCGGTGTGCACATCAACTCAGGCATCCCCAACCGGGCGTTCTCCCTTGTTGCCCTGGAGCTGGGCGGCAATGCCTGGGAGGCGCCGGGACAGATCTGGTACAACACGCTGAGCAGCGGCTCACTGCCTGCCACGTGCACGTTCGGACGCTTCGCAAAGGCCACAGCGGCGTCGGCGGAGGAGCTCTTCGGCGCCGGTTCAAACGAGCATGACGCAGTCCATAAGGCGTGGGAAACTGTGAAGGTAAAGCTCTAGCAGCACCCTCCGGAGCAGTGGAAGCCGCAGAACATGAAAATCACTGTCCAGCGCAGCGGTGGCGTCGCCGCGATCACACGCGTCTGGACCGTGGATGCCGCCACTTCCGAAGACAAGAGACGCTGGATGCCGATCGTGGAGGCCTGCCCTTGGGACCAGGTGCCATCGCGCGCACTAGCGGCCGCGCAGGCAGCCGGGAGAGCGGCCGGGAAAGCCGACCGGTTCATGTACTCGATCCGCGCCGGACAACACCGGGCCACGCTTCCGGAAACCGATGTCACCGGGCCATGGCACACCCTCGTGGAGAACGCCAAGGTAGAGGGACACGAGACCCTCCGCCGCTAGCCAACCTCCGCCAACTGGCCACGGAAAGCCCTGCGGTACGACTGCGGGCTCGTGGCCAGGACCTTGGCGAAGTGGTGCCGCAGCAGCACGGAATGCCCGAACCCGGCTTCGCGCGCAACCTCGTCGATGTTCAGCTCCGTGGTTTCCAGGAGTTCCTGGGCCCGGAGCACGCGTTGCGAGTTGAGCCAGGCCGCCGGCGTGGCACCCGTTTCGGCCCGGAACCGGCGGGCGAAGGTCCGGGCGGACATGTGCAGCCGGGCCGCCAGTTCGTTGACGCTGTGGTCCCGATCGAGGTTCTCCACCATCCAGCGCAGCAATGCCTCCATGGGCGCAGAGCCGCACGTGGGCATGGGCCGGTCGATGAACTGTGCCTGCCCGCCGTCGCGGTGTGGCGGAACCACCATGTCGCGGGCAATGGCAGCAGCGACATTGGCGCCCAACTCCACACGGACCAGATGCAGGCAGGCGTCAATGCCGGCGGCCGTGCCGGCACTTGAGATGATCGTTCCGTCCTGGACGTAGAGCACATTTTCGTCCACGTGAATCTTCGGGTACCTGCTGGCGAGGTCCTGTGAATAGTGCCAGTGCGTGGTGCAGCGGCGCCCGTCAAGGAGTCCCGCACGCGCAAGCGCGTACGCCCCGGAACAAATTGACATGACCCAGGCCCCGCGCGCGTGCGCCGCCCGTAGCGCAGCCAATACAGACTCCGGCACGTCCTCATCCCGTCCGTATGGAGCCATGATGACCAGGTCGGCATCGGCCGTGGCTTCCAGGCCCAGGCCGACGTGCATCGACAGCCCGGACTTCATCTTCACTTCTCCGGGGACGGGAGTGCAGACCCTGAAGTCAAAACCGGGAACGCCACTCCCCCGGTCCGCGCGGTCAATGCCGAAGACCTCGCAGGCGGTCCCGAATTCGAAGATCGAGAAGTTGGGAACAACAATGATTGCCACCGTTTTCAACATAGATCCAGTGTGGCAGAAAATTGCCTAAATGGGTCGTTTCTGCCACTGTTTCTTGAAGTGCATCAGGAACACGATGGAGTCATGGAATTCATCGGAGTCTTGCTCTTCATCGTCTTCATCATCACTGCCGCCGCTTCCATCTCAGCGGTCCTTCGGGACGGCCGCGGCCACCTTCCCGACCGTTCCGAGCCTTGGACCGCGCGGGACCTGCCTGACAACTCATGCTGGACACTGCGCGCCTTCTAAACACAGTCTGTCCCTGAACACGGACGACTTTTGTCCGCATCGTGGGCTAGATTCAATGCCATGATCCAGACGTCCGCCAGGCTGCTGCAATTGCTGTCCTTGCTGCAGGTCCGGCGCGAATGGACCGGCCCGGCATTGGCCACCCGGATGGGTGTCACCGAGCGAACGGTCCGCCGCGATATCGACAAGCTCCGGAACCTTGGCTACCCCATCCATGCCTCGCCAGGCATAGCCGGCGGCTACCAACTGGGCGCCGGGGCGCAGCTCCCGCCGTTGCTGCTCGACGACAATGAAGCACTCGCGGTCGCCCTGGGGCTGAACTCAGTGGCGGCTGGTCCCGTGGCAGGTATCGGAGAAGCATCCGTTCGAGCCTTGGCCAAGCTCGAGCAGGTGCTGCCTGCACGTCTCCGCCCGAAGTTCGCGATGCTCAAGGCTGCGGTCACCACGTTGCCCAGCAACGCGGCGTCGGTAGACCCCCAGCAGCTCACGGTGGTCTCTGCGGCGATCGCGGACAAGCGACAACTCAGTTTCGACTACGTCAAGGCTGACGGCGACGCCGGCCGGCGTCTGGTGGAGCCATACCGGCTGGTGGACACCGGGCGCCGCTGGTACCTGGTCGCTTGGGACGTGGACCGGGAAGACTGGCGCACGTTCCGCGCCGACCGTATCGCCTCACTTCCGGCTGAACGGAAAAAGTACGTGCCGCGCCCCTTGCCGGCCAAGGACCTAGCGGACTACGTCCAGCGCTCCGTGACCCGCTCGCCTTACCGCTACGACGTCGTCGTGCGCCTCCACGCCCCCATCGGCGAGGTGGCCGCCGTCGTCGGCCCGCAGCTCGCGAGCTTGAGCGACGACGGCGGGAACGCCACCCTGCTCCGTGCCGGCTGGGACAGCCTGGCGCAGCCTGCGGCGCATCTCGCAGCGCTCGACATGGACTTTGAGATCATCTCTCCGGAGGAATTCAAGGAGTACGCCCGCACCATGGCCGGGCGATTGGAAAAGGCCGCAGGGAACCACGCACTGCAAGGCGACGTGCCGCCACAGTAGACTGTCAGCAGCCATGACACTTCATATTTCCTACCCCGCAGAGCTGCCCGTCTCCGAGCGCCGCGAGGACTTGATGGCGGCTATCGCCGCAAACCAGGTGACCATCATCGCCGGCGAAACCGGTTCCGGCAAGACCACCCAGATCCCCAAGATGTGCCTGGAACTCGGTCTCGGGGACAAGGGGTTGATCGGCCACACCCAGCCGCGCCGCCTTGCCGCGCGTACCGTTGCCGAACGCATCGCCTTCGAGATGGGCGTGGAGATCGGGCAGGAAGTGGGCTTCCAGGTCCGTTTCACCGGCGAAGTCAGCAGGGCTACCAAAATCAAGCTCATGACCGACGGCATCCTGCTGGCCGAGATCCAGCGGGACAAGCTGCTGCGGAAGTACAGCGCCATCATCATCGACGAGGCACACGAGCGCAGCCTCAACATTGACTTCATCCTCGGCTACCTCAAGCGGATCCTGCCGCAAAGGCCGGACTTGAAGGTCATCATCACCTCGGCGACCATCGACCCCCAGCGTTTCGCGAAGCATTTCGGCAGCGAAGAAGAACCTGCGCCGATCATCGAGGTCTCGGGCCGGACCTACCCGGTGGAAATCCGCTACCGGCCGCTGTCCCAGCCGGCCGGCGGCGCTTCCGGCGAGGATGAGGACGCGTCCGACGACGAGCTCGAGGAAGACCGCGACCCCCTCGATGCCGTGTGCGACGCCGTCGACGAGCTCGCCCTTGAGGCTCCGGGAGACATCCTGGTGTTCTTCTCCGGCGAGCGCGAAATCCGCGACGCGGCGGAAGCTCTGAACGGCCGGATCCAAGCCAACCGCAGGCTGGCGGGCACGGAGGTCCTCCCGTTGTTTGCCCGTTTGAGCCTGCAGGAGCAGCACAGGGTCTTCAACCCGGGCGGCAAACGGCGGATCATCCTTGCCACCAACGTCGCGGAAACTTCCCTGACGGTGCCGGGCATCAAATACGTCATCGACACCGGCACGGCCCGCATCTCGCGTTACTCGCACCGCACCAAGGTGCAACGGCTGCCGATCGAACGTGTTTCGCAGGCATCGGCAAGCCAGCGCTCCGGCCGCTGCGGTCGCGTGTCCGAAGGTATCGCCATCCGGCTCTATTCCGAGGAAGACTTCGAGTCGCGCCCCCCGTTCACTGATCCGGAGATCCTGAGGACCAACCTTGCCGCGGTCATCCTGCAGATGACCGCCATGGGTGTTGCCCGCGGCCCCAAGGACGTCGAGAACTTCCCCTTCGTTGAGCCGCCGGACTCCCGTGCCATCAACGACGGCGTCACGCTGCTGCGCGAACTCGGCGCCCTCAGCGCGGCGCGCACGGGCGACGGCGGCACTCCCCCAGCCATCGACGGCGGCAACGGGCGTACCAGCGGCGCAGAAAACCGGGGCGGCCTGACCGCCGTCGGGCAGAAGTTGGCCCAGCTCCCGGTCGACCCCCGGCTCGGCAGAATGATTGTGGAGGCCGGAAAGCGCGGCTGCGTCAAGGAAGTCATGATCCTGGCGGCTGCCTTGACTATCCAGGATCCGAGAGAGCGCCCGAGCGACAAGCAACAGCTCGCGGCGGAGAAGCACGCACGCTTCCGGGACGAGAACTCGGACTTCACAGGATTCCTGAACCTGTGGAACTACATCCAGGAAAAACAGCAGGAGCTTTCCTCCACGCAGTTCCGCCGGCTGTGCAGGAACGAGTTCATCAACTACCTGCGCGTCCGCGAATGGCAGGACCTCTTCCAGCAATTGCGCCAGCTCGCCAAGCCGCTGGGAATCACTATCGACAACAAGCGCGAGGCCGACCCCGTAGGCAACAACGAGGGAATCCACATCAGCCTGCTCTCGGGGCTGCTGAGCCACATCGGCATGCTGGATGAACGCAAGCGCGAATACGCCGGAGCACGCGGCAGCCGTTTCGCCATCTTCCCGGGCTCGGCGTTGTTCAAGAAGTCGCCCGCTTTTGTGATGGCCGCGGAGTTGGTTGAGACAAGCCGGCTCTGGGCCAGGGTCGCGGCGAAGTTCGATCCCCTGTGGGCCGAGCAGGTTGCACCGGATCTCGTGAAGCGTTCCTACAGCGAACCCCACTGGTCCACCCGGACGGGCTCGGTCATGGCGCACGAGAAGGTCATGCTCTACGGAGTCCCCATCATCCCGAACCGCCGTATCAACTACGGCAGGATCGACCCCGAGCTCTGCCGCGAACTCTTCATCCGGCATGCCCTGGTAGAAGGCGATTGGAAGACCCACCACAAATTCTTCCACCGCAACCGCGCTTTGCTCCACGAGATCGAGGAACTCGAGACGCGGATGCGCCGCCGGGACATCCTGGTGGACGACCACACGCTCTTCGAGTTCTACGACGCCAGAATCGGCAAGGACGTGGTCTCCGAACGCCACTTCGACAAATGGTGGAAGGAAGCCCGCCAGCAGGACCCCACCTTGTTGGACTTCGACCAATCGCTGCTCATCAGCGAGGACGCCGAAGCCCTGGACGATTCCGCCTACCCGAAAACCTGGCTGCACAAGGGCTTTGAGCTGCCCCTGAGCTACGAGTTCCATCCCGTGGCTCCCGGCTCGCCGCCCAATCCCTCGGACGGCGTCACAGCCGAGGTTCCCGTGCTGTTCCTCAACCAGCTCGACGACGCCGCCTTCCGATGGCAGATACCCGGCCAGCGGGTGGAGCTCGTCACGGCCTTGATCAAGTCCCTGCCCAAGCAGATCCGCAAGAACTTTGTGCCGGCCCCGGACGTGGCCCGGCAAGCGGCTGCCTCCTTGGAAACCGACTTCGATCCCGCCTCGGACGATCTTGAAACCTCGCTCGAGCTGGTGCTGCGCCGTATCCGGGGACACATCGTTCCTCCGGGATCGTGGAATTGGGACGCTGTGCCGGCGCACCTCCGCGTCAGCTTCAAGGTAGTGGACAGCCGCGGCAAGGTGCTCGACGAAGGCAAGGACCTCGCCGCACTCCAGGAACAGCTGGCCCCGGCTACCCGCCGGGCCATCGCCGAATCCCTCGGGGCAACACCCGCGACGACGGCACGCGCCAACGGTCCGAAGGGCGCCCCAAATGCCGGCGGTACCGGATCCAGCGGCGGAAACGGCCGCGGCGGGACGACCCAGCAGTCCGCCGGTTTCCTGTCCGAGCAAACCGGGCTGACCGAGTGGACTTTCGGAGCTATCGAACGCCAAGTGACGCGCACGGTGAAGGGGCACGATGTCACGGGCTTTCCCGCTCTCGTGGATGAGGGAAAATCCGTTGCGTTGCGCGTGTTCCAGACCCGGGCGGAACAGGAGCCGGCAATGCGCGGCGGCGTGATCCGGCTGCTCGCCCTGCGGGTTCCCGCCCCGGACCGCTACGTCCTGGAACATCTGAACAACACGGAGAAGTTGACGTTCAGCCAGAACCCTCACGGCTCGGTGAGCGCCTTGATCGCGGACTGCGTCCTGGCGGCCATCGACAAGCTGACTCCGGCTGAACTTCCTTGGGACAAGGCAGCGTTCGATGCCCTGTACGAGCTGGTCCGTGCAGAACTGATCGACACCGTCTTCACGGTGACCGCCGTCGTCGAACGCATCTTGGGGAGTACCCGGCGGATCGAGAAGCAACTCAAGGGCAGCGCGAGCCTCGCCTTGATCAGCGCGCTCAACGACATGAAGAGCCAACTGGAGCAGCTCGTGTTCCCCGGTTTTGTGGCACGGACGGGCTACGCCCAATTGAGCCAGTTGCCCCGGTATCTGGCCGGAATCGAGAAGCGCCTCGAAAAGCTCCCGAACAATGTCCAGCGCGACGGGCTGAACATGTCGGTCGTGCAGGCGCTGGAAGACGACTACGACGACGCCGTCTCCGCGCTGCTGCCCGGCCGACGAGCAGGAGCTGAGTTAACACGGGTGCGCTGGATGATCGAGGAGCTGCGCGTGAGCCTTTTCGCCGTCGAGCTCGGCACAGCCTACTCGGTTTCGGAAAAGCGCATCCGGACCGTGCTCAACCAGGCGCTGGCACCCGCGTAGCCGGGGCGCCGGTAGCGACGCTCGCTCACCTATACACGCCTTTCCCCCGACGCTCGCTCACCTATACCGCCGCATTCCTGCCAGAGGTGAGCGAGCGTTTGGGAAGAACACCACAAAGGTGAGCGAGCGCCACCCCGGAACCGGGTCGCCGGACCGTAAGCGTGCTGCCACCTCGACGGCTTCTCCCGGCCTCAGTCCGCCGGAACGAACTCTCGGTGCCCGGCGGCGACGAGGCCGGCGCGGAGTTTCGCCGCGTTCGCGTCGAGCCGCCCAGGGTCCGGGTTGTGCTCTACGGTTCCGAAGTCGAAATCGGCCAGGGACGTTGCCGGGAAGACGTGCACGTGGAAGTGCTCCACTTCGAATCCCACTACGGAGAGTCCTGCCCGTGGTGCGCCAAACGCCTCCACTTGCGCCTTGCCGATTGTCTGCGCGACGGACATGACTTTGTTGAGGAGCTCAGGGGGGACGTCGGTCCAGCGGTCCACCTCTTGGCGCGGCACCACGAGCGTGTGGCCGTCGGTAAGCGGGGCGATGGTCAGGAAGCCCACGACGTCGTCGTCCTTCCAGACAAAACGTCCGGGAATCTCGCCGTTGATGATCTTGGTAAACAGGGTGCTCATACGTCTGCCTTTTCCGAAGCGGGCTGAAGGGTCTTGGTATCGAGGACGAAACGGTATTTGACGTCGCCGGCAACCATGCGGTCGTAGGCTTCGTTGAGTTGCCGGGCAGTGACGACTTCGACGTCGCTTACTACGCCGTGCTCGGCACAGAAGTCCAGCATTTCCTGGGTCTCGGCAATGCCGCCGATCAACGAGCCTGCATAGGAGAGGCGGCGCCGGATCAGAGCGCCGGGACTGACCGGGGGCATGTCGGTGGGAGGGAGCCCCAATTGGAAGAGGGCCCCGTTCAGCCGCAAGGTGCGGAAGTACGGGTTGAGGTCATGGGGCGCCGCAACAGTGTCGATAATGACGTCGATGGTGCGGTCGGCGCCTTCCATTGCCTCGGGATCCTTCGAGAGGATCACGTCGTCGGCGCCAAGTTCTATTGCCGCCTCGAACTTGGCCTCCGAGGTGGTGAAGACCACTACGCGCGCCCCCATGGCCTTCGCAATCTTGACCGCCATGTGGCCCAGTCCACCGAGTCCGACGACGCCTACGACGTCCCCCTCCTCGACGTCGAAGTAACGCAGCGGTGAGTAGGTGGTGATGCCCGCGCAGAGCAACGGCGCCGCCGCTGCAGGGTCAAGGCCCTCTGGCACCCGGAGCACGAAGCGGCGGTCAACCACCACCGAGGTGGAGTACCCGCCCTGGGTGATGGAGTTGCCGTTCCGCGCGTCCTTCACCCCATAGGTGCCGACGTTTCCGCGTTCGCAATACTGCTCCAGGCCTTCGAGGCAGCTGCCGCACTCGCGGCAGGAATCCACCATGCAGCCGACGCCCACCAGGTCTCCCGGTGCGAAGTCGTCGACGGCGGAACCCACGCTGCGGACCCGGCCCACGATTTCGTGGCCCGGAACCAGCGGATAGTTCTGTGCACCCCATTCGCCCCGCGTCGCGTGGACATCGGAGTGGCAGAGGCCGCAGAAATCGATCTCGATCTCGACGTCGTCTTCCTTGGGAGCGCGGCGGGCCACGGTCAGCGGGACAAGACCGCTGTCCGCGGAAGTGGCGCCGTATGCAGCCGCGAGTGTCGGCGTGCCCTGCGGGGCAGGGGCTGATTGGGCGGCAGCGGGCGTCGACGGGGCGGCCGCGGTAGCCTCCGCTGTCTCGTCAGCCACGACGAGCCGCTTGCCAAGGGGTGGAGGAACGGGGCGTCCGGGAGTCATGCCTCGACGCTACCCCTGCGGGCTGATTTATTGCCACTCTGCGCTGCCACGCCCTCCGGCTTCGCCGCGGCCACGGTTCACTGACCCGGAGATCCCAGCGGCGCTGCTCCAGTGAGCACCTGGTTGGAGTCGAGCGAGGACCACTGCGAAAAGGAGCCCGGGAAGAGTGCCGCCCTGAATCCGGCGATTTCGAGGGCGGCGATCTCGTGGGCTGCCGTTACGCCGGAGCCGCAGTAAACCGCTACCTTGCTGCCCTCGTCGATGCCCATGGCCGCAAATCTATTGCGGAGCTGGGCTGCGCGGAGGAACGTGCCGTCCGGTCCGAGGTTTCCGGTGGTGGGGGCGCTCAGCGCGCCGGGAATGTGTCCCGCGCGGGGATCAATGGGTTCGATTTCGCCGCGGTAGCGTTCCCCGGCCCGGGCATCGAGAAGGATTCCGTGGTTGTGCCACTCCGCTGCCTCGTCCATGGTGATCGCATCCATATGGCCGTGTCCCAGCACGACGTCGCCCGGAACCGGCGGTTGCTCGTCCTGCGCCAACGGGTGGCCGGCCGTGCGCCAGGCACCCAATCCGCCGTCGAGCAGGAAGACGGAGTGGAAACCGGCGTCCCGGAGCAGCCACCACAACCGCGCCGCAGCGGTGCTGCCGCTGTCGTCGTACGCAACCACGGTGTCGCCGTGGTTGATGCCCCAGGTACGGGCGCTCCGCTGCAGCGCAGCGGTGGGCGGCAACGGGTGCCTGCCTTGGCCCTCGGCCGTGGGATCGGCAAGTTCGTTATGCAAGTCGACAAAGACTGCGCCTGGAATGTGGCCCTGGCGGAAGTGCGAATGGCCGTGCGGATCGCCCAACACCCACCGCACGTCAAGCAACACGGTCCGCTTGCCCGCATCCATGCGGTCCTTGAGCGCGGCTACGTCAATGAGGGTGGCCATCAAATCTCCTTCGTTTTGCTGTGTCTACCAAACGACGTCGAAGCGGCCGCAGTTCAGCTGCCGACCGGCTACCAGCCTATCCTTGGGCGGCAGCCTCCGCCGGTAGGCTGGATCGGTGAGCACTTTACGCAACCAGGACCGGGCATGGGCCAGCGAGGCAATCCGACGCATCGAAGCCGAGAACAACCGTTCGGCGGATACGCACCTCTACGCGGTGCCACTCCCGGAACATTGGGGTGTCCAGCTCTACCTCAAGGACGAGTCCACGCACCGTTCGGGCAGCCTCAAGCATCGCTTGGCCCGCTCGCTCTTCCTCTACGGCCTGGTCAACGGCTGGATCACGGAAGGGACCACCATCGTGGAGGCTTCCAGTGGAAGCACGGCTGTGTCCGAGGCGTACTTCGCCAGGCTGATCGGGCTTCCGTTCATCGCCGTGATGACCCGGACCACCAGCCCCGAAAAGATCGCCCTCATCGAAGAGTTCGGTGGCGCCTGCCTCCTCGTGGATCACGCCTCGGAGGTCTATGCGATGGCCGAGGAGGTTGCCCGGACGTCCGGTGGTTACTACATGGACCAATTCACTTTTGCTGAGCGCGCCACCGACTGGCGGGGCAACAACAACATCGCGGAATCGATCTTCGAGCAGCTGGCCCTCGAAGAGCATCCGGTGCCCGAGTGGATCGTGGTGGGCGCCGGCACCGGCGGAACCAGCGCCACCATCGGCCGGTACCTGCGGTACCACTGCCACTCGACCCGGCTGGCAGTGGTCGATCCCGAAAATTCCGCGTTCTATCCCGGGTGGCGCGACGGCGTCCCGGACTACTCGACGGGTATGCCCTCCAGGATCGAAGGCATCGGACGGCCGCGCATGGAGCCCAGCTTCGTCCCGGCCGTCATCGACACCATGATCCAGGTTCCCGATGCGGCCTCGGTGGCCGCTATGCGGCACCTCCGCAGGCTGGCCGGGCTGCACGCCGGGCCTTCCACGGGAACCAACCTGTGGGGCGTTTGCCAACTGATTGCCGAGATGGTGGCCCGGGGAAAGCGCGGCAGCATTGTGTCGCTCATGTGCGACGCCGGCGATCGCTACGCGGGGAGCTACTACAACCCGGGCTGGCTAGCCGAGCGTGGACTGGATCCGGCCCCGTACGAGGCCGTGCTCGCTGACTTCTTCGAGACAGGCATCTGGCCGCCCAGCCTGTAGGCGCCGCGGCATTTAGGCCACGCCGCCCGTAGGCGCCGCGGCGGACTGAGCTAGACCTCCACCGATTCCCGCGGCGACAACCTGGCGTAGCTGGTACCGTACTTCGCGCCGATCCTGGTCACATGGGCTTCCACCAATCCGCGTCCCAGTTCGTTGAGCAGGCCATCGTGGACCGGATAGGCCTTGGGCGCGCGGACCGCGATCACGAAGTCAACCACCTCGCCCACTTTTGACCACGGCGCGTGGATTGGCACCAGCAGGGTTTGTACGTCGATGCCATCAGGGACAACGAACGAGTCCCCCGGGTGGAAGACGTTTTCGTCCACGAGGTAGCCGATGTTGGCCACGACCGGAATCTGCGGGTGGATGAGGGCATGCTGGCCTCCGAAGGAACGAATCGCAAAGCCCCCCGCTTCAAAGGACGTCCCGGGTTCGACGGCGTGTACCCGATCGCCGTCGTCGCCCGCCTTCACGGCCAGCTGGGAAGCGATTCCCGAGGGTGCGTGCACCTGAAGTCCCGGGTTTCCCTTGAGGGCTCCGACGACGGCGTCCGCGTCCACGTGGTCAGCGTGCTCATGGGTGATCAGCACCGCGTGGGCGCCTGCGAGGGCTTCCTCGGACTCGGAAAAAGTCCCGGGGTCGATCACGAGGACCTGGCTGTCCTTTTGCAGGCGGACACAAGCGTGGGTGAACTTGGTGAGCTTCATGCAGCCAGCCTAGGGCGGGCCTCCAATGGTGTCCACGAACCGACGTCGGGGCGTGGCCTGCTGGTAACGTTGGTATTTGCGAACATCCACATCGAAATGAGTCCACGAATGTCACAGGGCGCCCATGCCGCCACGTCCGGGCCCGCAGCCCGGTCGCTTCCGGATGCGAAGGATCCCGCCGTCAAGGAGCAGCGCGTCACCAAGCAACGCCTTGCGGTCAGCGCCGCCCTGGACGAACTTGACGACTTCGTGAGCACGCAGGAACTTTACCGGCTGCTCCAGAACCAGGGCGTTTCGGTGTCCCTGGCAACGGCGTACCGCATTCTGCAGTCGCTTGCCGACGACGGCCTTATCGATGTGCTGAGAAATGCCGATGGCGAAGCCGTCTACCGCCGCTGTGCCGTCTCGGGCCACCACCACCATCTGCTGTGCCGCAATTGCGGCAAGGCGGTCGAAGTGGAAGCTCCAGCCGTCGAGACGTGGGCGGCCCGGGTGGCTGCTGAGAACGGCTACACCGAAGTGGCGCACACGGTGGAGATTTTCGGTCTCTGCCCTGAGTGCACTGCCAAGAAGGCTGCGGGCCTGCTCTAGCCGGCTACCGTCTGGTCCTGGACGGCCTGGCCCACGGCGGCGTGGGGACGGACGATCCTGCCGTTGATTCCCCGTTTGGCCCGTACGTTGCCGATGATCCGGCACACCACATAGATCAGGAACGACAAAGTGGTGACATACGGGCTGATCGGAATCCGGCTGCCGAGCGCCAGGAGAATTCCACCCACTGTGGCGGTGATCGCAAAGACCACGCTCAACAAGACCACGAGCCGCGGCGAAGTGGTCACCCGCAGGGCAGCAGCCGCGGGCGTGATCAACAATGCCAGGACCAGAAGCGCGCCGACTATCTGGATGGACAGCGCAACGCTGACGCCGAGCAACACCATGAAGGCAATCGCCAAGCCACGGACAGGCACTCCCCTGGCTTCCGCCATCTCGGGGTCCACGCTCGCGAAGCTGAGCGGGCGCCAAATTGCGGCCAGTGCGAGCATGACCACCACAGCCGTGCCTGCCAGGACCTGGAGCTGGACAGTGTCCACCGAAACGATCTGGCCGGTCAGCAGCCCGAACTTGTTGGCAGCCCGGCCCTGGTAGAGGGCCAGGAACAAGATGCCAAGGCCCAGCCCGAACGGCATGATGACGCCAATGATCGAGTTCTTGTCCCGCGCCCGGACGCCCATGAGTCCGAGAAGCAGCGCAGCCGCGACGGATCCCGCGAGCGAACCGAAAATGATGTCCGCCCCGATGAGAAGGGCGAAGGAGGCACCGGCGAAGGACAACTCCGAAATGCCGTGCACCGCGAAGGCGAGGTCCCGCTTCATGACGAAAGTGCCGATGAGCCCGCCGAGCAGGCCTAGGACTGCACCGGCCCAGATGGAATTCTGGACGAGCGCCAGCAGTTCGCCATAGTTTTCAAAGTTGAAGATGGTGTGAAGGATGCTTCCGAGATCCATTTAGTGACCTTCCTCCACACCGGCGTGGGCGTCATCGTGGTAGTGGGTCGTCGCGTCCGGAAGCCCGACGACGACGATCCTGCCGTTCGCGCGGATGACATCAACGCGGCTGTTGTACAGCTCGGACAGGACCTCGGTGGTCATGACCTCCTCCGGTGTTCCCACCCGGAACCTGCCGCCGGCAAGGTAGAGGACGCGGTCTACGTAGTCGATGACCGGGTTGATCTCGTGGGTCACGAACACCACGGCGCTGTTCCGCTCGTGGCATTGCTGGTTGATGAGGGAACTCACGGCCTGCTGGTGGTGCAGGTCCAACGACAGCAGCGGTTCGTCACAGAGCAGGAGTTCAGGCTCCGCGGCAAGGGCTTGCGCAACACGGAGCCGCTGTTGCTCACCGCCGGACAATTGACCAAGCGGCACGCGGGCGTAGTCACTCGCCCCCACCAAGTCCAGCAGGGCGTCGACGCGCTCATTGACGGCTTTGGCCTTGATCCGCAGGCCCCAGCGGTGGCCGTCGACGCCGAGGGCAACCAGGTCCCTGGCACGCAAGGGCGTGTCCGGAGCAAAGGACTTCTGCTGCGGAATGTAGCCGATCTTCCGGCTGCCACGTTCCACCGGGTTTCCGGCCACCGCCACCGTCCCCGAGTGAAGCCGCTGCAAACCGAGGAGGACTTTGAGGAAGCTGGTCTTGCCGCTGCCGTTGGGGCCGAGCACAGCGAAGAACTCACCCGCCTGGATGTCCACGTCGAGGTCCTTCCAGAGGGCCCGCTGGCCAAACTGGAGGCCCGCGCCGCGAAGGCTCACTACCGGTGTCAAAAAGATTCCTCGATCCATGGGGTTCGCGAAGCTATGTCGCTGGTGGCCTGCTCTTGGATGAACAGAGAGGGCCCCGCAGCCGCCCTGTACATCTTAGGACGATTGCGGGGCCCGTCTGTTCTTAACTTGCCGGCGCCGTTTACTTGTTCAGGGCAGCAGCAACGTTGCCCACATTGTCGGTCATCCAGGCGACGTAGTCCTTGCCCTCGGGAAGTGTCTCGGTGAAGCCGACAACCGGAACACCGGCAGCGGTTGCCTCGGCCTTCAGCTTTTCCGTCTCGGCGCTGGCGGTCTGCTCGTTGTACGCCAGGAAGCGAACGGACTTCGAGGTAATCAGATCGCTCGTTTCCTTGACAGCTGCCGGCGGAACGTCCGAGCCGACCTCAATGGCGTGGCTGAATTCCTCGGGCGTCTTGTTCTCCAAGCCTGCAGCTTCAAGCAAGTAGCCCGGCACGGGCTCGGTGATGGCGACCGGAGCGGAACCCTTGGATGACTTGATTTCAGCGACTTTGGCGCTGAGTCCGGTCAGCGAGGACTTGAACTTGTCTGCGTTGGCAGTAAAGGTCTTGGCATCGGCCGGGTTCAGGCTTCCAAGCTTCGCAGCGACGGCGTCGGCCACTTTCGCCATGGCGTCGAAGTTGTACCAGACGTGCTCGTTGAACCCTTCCGGCACCGCTGAGGGGGATGCGCTGGACGTCGCCGCGGGAAGGAGCCCCGAAACGTTGACCGCAGTGATCGTCTTGTCCGCTGCCACCTTGCTGTCATCGGCCAGCTTGCTGAAGAAGTCGTCGTAGCCCGCGCCGTTGTCGATCACCAATTGGGCTTTGGAGACGACCAGTTTGTCCTGGGTGCTTGCCTCGTAGGAGTGCGGATCCTGGCTGGTCTTGCTGATGATGGACGTGACAGACACCTTGTCACCGCCGACGCTCTTGGCGATGTCGCCGTACACGCTGGTGGAGGCGACCACGTCGATCACTCCGGAGGACGACGACGGCGCCGTCGCGGCGGGTGCCGAGCATGCGGCAAGCAGGACGGCAACTGCCGCGCACGCAGCAGGCACTGCGGCAAGGGAAAGACGGGCGGCGGTACGGCGCACGGGAAACCTCGGATCTACCGAATCAAGCACAACAGGGGACTCAAATGAGTATACCCACAAATGGGAATGATTCCTATTTAGAATTCCAGGCGGGTCCTGCCGGTCCCTTGGGGCCAGCAGGAGGCTACGCTGACTCGGGTCCGCCCAGCCGCCGGATTCCCCTGGCCTGGGTGGCGTCACGGATCTCGCCCACAAGCTGCTCGATAACGTCCTCCAGGAACAACACCCCCAGGGTCGCGCCGCCGGTCCCCACAACACGGCCCAGGTGCGAGCCGGTCCGCTGCATCACGGCCATGGCATCTTCAATTTCGTCCTCAGGTGCGAGGTTCACGAGGGACCGGATCCGGCTTTCCGCGATCGGATAGCGGCGTCCTTCCTCGGGGATGGAAAGCACATCCTTGATGTGCAGGTAACCGGTCAACTCGCCGTCGTCGTCCAACACGGGAAAGCGGGAGAAACCGGTGCGGCTGACCGCCTTCTCGAGTTGCCGCGGCGTGGAGCCAGGCTTGAGCGTTACCAGTTTGTCCAGCGGCACCATGATGTGCGCCGCGGTGTGCTCGGAAAACTCCAAAGCGCCGCTCAGCAAGCCGGCGTCGTCGTCCACGAGCCCGTGGCGGGTCGATTCCTGCACGATCGACTGCACTTCTTCGAGCGTGAAGGAGGAGGTCACCTCGTCCTTGGGCTCGATCTTCATCAGGCGAAGGATGCGGTTTGCCAGCCAGTTCAGGGTCCAGATGACGGGCTTCACGAAACGGGCCACGTGGACCAACGGCGGCGCCAGCAGTAACGCTGCCTTGTCTGCGACCGAAACAGAGATGTTCTTGGGGACCATCTCGCCAAAGGTCACATGCAGGAAGGTGACCGCAAGCAAGGCAACCGCAAAAGCGATAACGTCTGCCAACTCAACAGGGACACCTACGGACTCCAGCGGTGCCCCCAGCAAATGGTGGATGGCAGGCTCGGCCACGAGGAGAATCAGCAAGGAACACACGGTGATGCCGAGCTGGGCACACGCCAACATCAGCGAGACGTGTTCCATTGCGTACAGAGTCGTTTGCGCGCGTTTGGAACCGCGTTGGGCCATAGGCTCAATCTGGCTGCGGCGTGCAGACATCACGGCAAACTCGGCGCCGACAAAGAAGGCGTTGCCGATCAACAGCACCACGAGCCACAGGATTCCTACCCAGTCGCTCATGCGGCACGTCCTTTGCGACTGGTTTTGGCCATGGGGTTGCCAACGGCATCGCCTGCCGAACCGCCGGAGCCCTTACTCAACCGTTTGCCCGCCTGCTTCCTGCTTTGCCATCCGCTCGAATCGCTTTCCGTTGCGCCTATACGATCAGCGCCTTTATCGTCGTCGCCTTCATCCTCGGTGTCGGGAGCCGTGGGGTGGAAGCAAATGCGGTCGATCCGGCGACCGTCCATACGGGTGACGGCCAAAGTGCCGCCGCCGGCCTCGACGACGTCGCCTACCAACGCGATCCGTCCAAGTTGGCTCATGACGTAACCACCCACGGTCTCGTACGCGGGGTCGTCGGGAACCGTCAGTCCCGGGATCTGTTCGCTGACCTCGTCCGGGCGCAAGAGTCCAGGGAAATACCAGTCCCCCGAAGCGCTCTGCAGCAATCCGGGCCGGACCTTGTCGTGCTCATCCGCCACTTCGCCGACGATCTCCTCCACCAGGTCCTCAAGGGTCGCGATACCCGCGGTTCCGCCGTACTCATCAAGCACGACCGCGAGTTGCAGGTTGCCCTCGCGAAGTTCCAAAAGCAGGGCGTCAAGGTGGATGGTCTCGGGAACGCTCAGGACCTCGGACATGATTGCTCCGGCTTCCAGCCGGCTCCTGCGTTCCGACGGGACGGACACGGCTTTCTTGATGTGCACCACGCCCCGGATGTCATCGGCCGATTCGCCGATGACCGGGAAGCGCGAATATCCGGTCCGCCGCGCCGCTTCGATGATGTCCGATACCGGCTGGTCGGCGTCGATGGTTTCCATGCGGATGCGGGGGGTCATGACGTCCGCCGCCGTACGCGCCGAGAAGTTCAGGGTCCGGGCAACAAAGTTGGCCGTGCCGGCGTCGAGGGTTCCCAGCTCTGCTGAACGGCGTACGAGGGAGGCCAGTTCAGAAGGCGAGCGTGCACCCGAGATCTCTTCCTTGGCCTCGAGTCCCACGAGGTTGAGCACCTTGTTCGAGAAACCATTGAGCACAACGATTGCGGGCTTGAACACGGCTGTGAACATCAGTTGCGGGCGGGCCAACGCCCGGCCCAGCGGGAATGCCAAGGCCAGGGCCATGTTCTTCGGGACGAGTTCGCCGATCAGCATCGACAAGACGGTGGCGAAGGTCATGGCCAGGATGAGTGACAAGGACTGCGCGGCGGCCTCAGGCAGCCCGGCCCAAAGCAGCGGTCCGTGCAAGAGGGAGCCGACGGATGGCTCCATGACGAAGCCGGTCAACAAGGTGGTGAGGGTGATCCCCAATTGGCAGCTAGAGAGCTGGGTGGAGAGGGATTTCAGGCATTTGAGCAACGCCGCGGCGGCATGGTCGCCGCCGTCGACCGCTCTTTGGACCGTTGACTGGTCAAGCGCCACGAGCGAAAATTCGACCGCGACAAAGAAGCCGGTACCCAGAATGAGGAGCACGCCGGCCAGAAGGAAAAGCCACTCCATCAGAGGCCGCCGGATGGTGCGAACGGCTGGAGCAGGGCGCCAGGAAAACTAATGGCTGGTTGACCCGGCGGAGGTTGGTCGGACGCTGCGGAAGAACTATCCGCCGACCGGCCGGCCTGCAGCTCCGGGGTGCGATGGGCATGTGTACGGGCATTGCCGGCTCTGTGGGTGCGTTGCTCGGAGATAGCCGAACGGCTTCCCCCGCAGCTCCCAGGCCGGCACCTAGAATTACTGTCCATAAGAATTCAAGTCTACAGTCCGGTCGCGGCGCGGCTTCACGCGACTTCACCGGCCGGGTTCGGGATCTGCGACGCTAAAACGGCAGGAAAAACCCGGGAAAGAAGATGCACCTCGGGGCATGGAAGCCGGGGCATATCGCGATCGGCATGATTTAGATCACCACTATTGGCAGATAGCCGTCGCTCGTCACTAGACTGGCTAGGGTCTGAGTTCGCGGGACCCAGACCCTGGCTCGCCTTTGCACCTCCTGCAGTTCCCCGGGCCAGCTGGAAATCAACACTCATGGAAGAGGCGTATTTCAAGTGCCAGAGCAGCCAAGCCACCGTCTACCCGAGGAATTTGGCGGAAACGAGTGGCTCGTTGACGAACTGTACGAGCGGTACCAGCAGGACAAGAATTCGGTCGACGCCAAATGGTGGCCGCTTTTCGAGTCCTTCGACACCGCTGACGGCACTTCTTCCAACGGAACCTCCGCAGCCCCTGCAAACCCTCCCACTCGCGAGATTCCTGTCGTGGCACAGGCCGCCGCAACGGCAATGACGCCGGCCGCGCCTGTGGTTGCCCCGGCAGCCGCCCCTGCCGCCCCCGCACCTGCTCCGGCCGCTCCCGCAGCACCGGTCAAGAAGGCTCCGGCCACTGTCGCCAAGGACGGCGCGCAGAAGCCATCCGACGGCAGCCAGTCCCAGCCGATCCCGGCACAGCTCCCCAAGAGCACCAAGGCTCCGACTCCCCCGGAAGAGGACGTCGTCTCCGTCCTCCGTGGTCCGGCCAAGGCCATTGCGTCCAACATGGTCATGAGCCTTGAGGTTCCTACCGCCACGAGCGTCAGGGCCGTTCCTGCCAAACTCCTGATCGACAACCGCGTTGTCATCAATTCCAACCTCGCCCGCGCCCGTGGCGGCAAGGTCTCCTTCACCCACCTCATCGGCTACGCAGTGGTCCGCGCCCTGTCCCAGTTCCCGTCGATGAACGTGTACTACGACGAAGTAGATGGCAAGCCCGTTGCCGTGCAGCCCGCACACGTCAACTTCGGCATCGCCATTGACATGCCCAAGCCCGATGGCACGCGCCTCCTGATGGTTCCCAACATCAAGAAGGCCGAGACCATGAACTTCGCGGAGTTCTGGCACACCTACGAAGACCTCATCAAGCGTGCGCGCAACGGCAAGCTCACGGCGGACGACCACGCGGGGACCACAGTATCCCTGACAAACCCCGGTGGCATCGGTACCGTGCACTCCGTGCCCCGGCTCTCCAAGGGCCAGGCGGCCATCATCGGCGTCGGAGCCCTCGACTACCCGGCTGAGTGGCAGGGCGCCAGCGAGAAGATCATCGCCCAGAACGCAATCAGCAAGATCCTCACGCTGACGTCCACGTACGACCACCGCGTCATCCAAGGCGCCGGAAGCGGCGAGTTCCTCAAGCTCGTCCACCAGCTCCTCCTCGGTGCCCAGAACTTCTACGACGAGATCTTCGAAGCACTCCGCATCCCCTACGAGCCCGTCCGTTGGAGCCCCGACCTCCAGGTCGACCCCGCTGACGAGATCAACAAGGTTGCCCGCATCCAGCAGTTGATCCACTCCTACCGGGTCCGCGGCCACCTCATGGCCGACACGAACCCGCTCGAATACGTCCAGCGCAAGCACCCGGACCTCGACGTGCTGACCTATGGCCTCACCCTGTGGGACCTGGACCGCGAGTGGCCTACCGGCGGATTCGGCGGCAAGCCGATGCTCAAGTTCCGGGACATCCTGGGCGTCCTCCGCGACGCTTACTGCCGCACTACGGGCATTGAGTACATGCACATCCAGGAGCCTGAAGAACGCAAGTGGTTCCAGGACCAGGTGGAGCACCCGTACTCCAAGCCGAGCCGCGAAGAGCAGCTGCGCATCGTTTCCAAGCTCAACGCAGCAGAGGCCTTCGAGACCTTCCTGCAGACCAAGTTCGTAGGGCAGAAGCGGTTCTCCCTCGAAGGCGGGGAATCCCTGATTCCGCTGCTGGACACCATCATTTCCGACGCCGCCGACGACGGACTCGACGAAGTCGCGATCGGCATGGCCCACCGTGGCCGCCTCAACGTGCTCACCAACATCGCGGGCAAGACGTACGCCCAGGTGTTCCGCGAGTTCGAAGGCACCCAGGACCCCCGCTCCGTGCAGGGCTCGGGCGACGTCAAGTACCACCTGGGCACTGAAGGAACGTTCACTTCGGACAACGGCAATGAGACCAAGGTCTACCTTGCCGCCAACCCGTCCCACCTTGAAGCGGTTGACTCCGTGCTTGAAGGCATTGTCCGGGCCAAGCAAGACCGGCTGGACCAGGGCGAAGCGTTCCCCGTGTTGCCCATCATGGTCCACGGCGATGCCGCCTTTGCCGGCCAGGGCGTTGTGGCGGAAACCCTCAACTTGTCCCAGCTGCGTGGTTACCGTACCGGTGGAACCATCCACATCATCGTGAACAACCAGGTGGGCTTCACCACCGCACCGTCGTCGTCGCGATCCTCGACGTACTCCACCGACGTGGCCAAGATGATCCAGGCTCCGGTCTTCCATGTGAACGGTGACGACCCCGAGGCCGTCGTGCGCATCGCGCAGTTGGCCTACGAGTTCCGCCAGCGCTTCCACAAGGACGTCATTGTGGACATGGTGTGCTACCGCCGCCGTGGACACAACGAGGGCGACGACCCCTCGATGACGCAGCCGCTCATGTACAACCTCATCGAAGCCAAGCGCTCCGTCCGCAAGCTCTACACGGAATCCCTCATCGGCCGTGGCGACATCACCGAGGACGAAGCCGAACAGTTGCTGCGCGACTACCAGGAACGCCTCGAACGCGTCTTCGCGGAGACCCACGCGGCGCAGACTTCGCCTATCCCTATCATCACGGCGGATTCCGCCGCGGTTTCGGACATCGAGCGTCCCATCGCCCAGCAGGCGGACTTCGGCACCAACGCGCCGGCCACCACCGCCATTTCAGCCGAAATGCTGCAGAGGATCGGCCAAGCGCACCTCGACATTCCGGAAGGCTTCACGGTCCACTCCAAGCTCAAGCAACTGCTTGAGAAGCGCGAGCAGATGTCCCGCGAAGGCGGCATCGACTGGGGCTTCGGCGAGATCGCGGCTTTTGGTTCGCTTGTCATGGAGGGCGTACCCGTCCGCCTTGCCGGCCAGGACTCCCGCCGTGGCACGTTCGTGCAGCGTCACGCCGTCTTCCACGACCGCGCCAACGGACGCGAATGGATGCCGCTGGGCAACCTGAGCGACGAGCAGGCCAAGCTGTGGATCTACGACTCCTTGTTGTCCGAATACGCAGCCATGGGCTTCGAATACGGCTACTCCGTGGAACGCCCGGACGCGTTGGTGTTGTGGGAAGCCCAGTTCGGTGACTTCGTCAACGGTGCACAGACCATCATCGACGAATTCATCTCCTCGGCCGAGCAGAAATGGGGCCAGCGTTCCTCGCTCGTGCTCATGCTGCCTCACGGCTACGAAGGCCAGGGGCCGGACCACTCGTCCGCACGCATCGAGCGCTTCCTGCAGCTTTGTGCCGAGGACAACATGATCGTGGCGAACCCCACCACTGCTGCCTCGCACTTCCACTTGTTGCGCCGTCAGGCCTACAGTCGTCCGCGCAAGCCGCTCATCATCTTCACCCCGAAGCAGCTTTTGCGCCTCAAGGGTGCGGCTTCTGCGGTGGAGGACTTCACCACGGGCGGCTTCAAGCCGGTTATCGGCGAACACGAGCCCCTTCAGGCCCAGAACGTTGACCGCGTGATCCTGGTTTCCGGCCGTCTCTATTACGATCTCCTGTCGAACCGCCAGAAGACCGGCGACACCTCGACCGCAATCATCCGCCTGGAGCAGCTGTACCCGCTGCCCCAGGCCCAGATGGAGGCGGAACTGGCCAAGTACCCGAACGCCGACATCGTCTGGGCACAGGACGAACCCGCCAACCAGGGTCCGTGGCCGTTCATCGGCTTGAACCTGCCGCAGGCACTGGACCGCAAGGTCCGGCTCGTTTCGCGTCCGGCATCGGCCTCCACGGCGGCCGGTTCCATGAAGCGCCACAGCGCCGAACAGGCCACGTTGCTGAAGCAGGCATTCGAACGCAAGTAAGACGGCGGCTGCCCGGCTGGAGGTTCAATACCCGCTTCCAGCCGGGCAGTTCTGTTTAATGGAACAAGTGTCCGGTGATCCAGCCGCCCGGCCGGCACAGTGCAAGGACCGCAACGTTTGGTGAAGAGGTAACTGTGGAAGACAGGAAGCTGCGCATCGCAGCTGTTGGTGATGAACTACTCGCCGGGCTCGGTGATCCCAGGGCCTTGGGCTGGCTCGGACGGGTTCTTGCGCGGACTCCACAGGACTCCGTCCTTGTGGAAAGCTACTCTCTTCCCTGCCCCATGGAGGGCACAGAAGGCCTTGCGGGGCGCTGGCTCGACGAAGCCGGGAGACGCTTCAGCAACGTCCACGAAAACCGCCTCGTGATCGGCCTGTCCGGCCGCGACATCGAATTCGGCGTCTCCACAGCACGCAGCCGCCTCAATCTGGCCAATATCCTGGACGGGGCGTCCCAAAGCAACATCGAAGTATTCGTCGTCGGTCCGCCACCCACGCTGGACCCGGCCAAAAACCGTCGGATCGCGGATCTCAACGCGGCATTTGCGGACGTCACCACCCGCCGCAACCATCACTACGTCGACACGTTCTCGCCGCTGCTCAACCACGAACAATGGCGTACGGACCTCGCGGCGAACGGCGGCACCCCGGGCCAGGCGGGGTACGGACTCATGGCCTGGCTCGTGTTGCACCGGGGTTGGTTCCAGTGGCTGAGGATCGCCCAGCCGGAATAGCCGCGGCCGGAGACGCCCTTTCTCCCACGCAAGACCCATTGCCAACTTCAATGTCGCGATATATCGTGTGTACATAAACGCGATATATCGCAATGTCCGCAGTGCAGCAATGGAGGGGTCATGTCAGAAGAAAACTGGACCGTTACCGGTCCGCAGACCATCGACGTCGACGGCGTCCGCTCACTCAAGCTGGGGATCGTCAAAGGCCGCTTCGACGTCGTCACGCACGACGAAGCAATCACCAGGATCGAAGTCTCGGAGATCGCCGGCGATCCACTGAGCGTCAGCCTCATTGACGGCCGGCTCGAAGTCCGCCACCAGTTGCACGGCCCCCAGGGCTGGTTCCGCAACCTGATGGGAACCGTCAACAACACCAGCACCAACACGATCGTCATCAGCATCGCGCTGCCAGCCGGCGTCGACGTCGAAGCAGGAACCGTGGGCGGCGACGGCATGGTGTCGGGTGTCAGCGGTCATATCCGCCTCAATACAGTTTCCGGGTCAGTCCTCGCGGACGGCACGCGGGGCGAGCTCCACGTCAACACCGTCAGCGGTGAAGTCATCGCCCGGAACCACGACGGCGTCATGACCGCCAAGAGCGTCTCGGGCGAAGTCACGGCTTCGGGCCGTTTCAAGAATATCCGGGCCAATACCGTCAGCGGCGACCTCAGCTTCGACCTTCACGGCTACACCCAGGACTTCGGAGCCAATTCCGTTTCAGGCGACCTCACCATCCGCCTGCCGCATGATGTGGGCGTGGACATCGTGGCCAAAACGGCCGGTGGCACTGTGATGATCGATGACCAGCTCTACGCGCAGTCAGGCAGCAGGGTCCAGACCATCGTTGGCCCCGACGAGCGGCTCATGGTGGCACGTACCAATTCCGTGTCCGGAAAGACCTCCATCATCCATGGCAGTGCGCCAACACCTGGAACAACGCACTCAGTCCCCGGAGAAGAGGAAGCCTGATGCCGCCCGTCTTTGCCCACGGAGCCCTCCGGCTCTACCTGCTGGCACTCCTGGAATCGGGCCCCAAGCACGGCTACGAGCTCATCAAGGCCCTCGGCGAACGCTTCGGCGGGACCTACTCCCCCAGTGCCGGAACCATCTACCCGCGCCTTGGCAAACTCGAGGAAGAAGGACTCGTTGCCACCAGCAGCGACGGGCGCCGCACCAACTACTCCATCACCGCGGCCGGACTGGCGGAACTCAACAGCCGGCGGAAGGAACTGGCCGACGTCGAGGACAACATCTCCGCCTCCGTGCGGCGGTTGGCCGACAATCTCCGCGACGACATCCGCAGCAACATGCGCGGCCTGCGTGCAGACCTGGCCGCGACTGCCGAAGCCGCGCGAGCCAATGCGAAGTCCGCGGAATTCCAGTCATGGGCCGGAAGCTACTCTCCGGAGGGACACCGCATCCTGAAGGAAGCCGAAATGATGGTCCAGTCCTTCCGCGATGACATACGCGTGGAGCTGCGGCAGCACGCCGGATCCAAGGCCCTGACTCCGATTGCCCTCGAAACCGTGCGCACCGTCCTGGACCAGGCCAGGATCTCCATCCGGAATTCCCTGCGCGGCTGAGTCCGAAATCCCGCGGGGCTGGCCGGCACGGTTCGCGGGGCGGCCCCGTGATGTGGGAGACTGGAGGGCAGCTTTATTGAGTATCAAGAATCTAAGGAGGCCAGCTATGAGCAAGCGTGCACGTAAGCGTCGTGACCGTAAGCGCGGCGGCGCAAACCACGGCAAGCGTCCCAACACCTAAGCCAGCGGCTTAGCGTAAGACTTAATGCGGAGGGCCCCGGAAACCATCAGGTTTCCGGGGCCCTTGCCGTTTAAGGCTCTTACACGTCCACGGACTTCATAGCGTGGATCCTGTCCAGGATCGAGTTCTTGAGATTCTCAGGAGCCGCTTCCGTACAGGAGCGCTTGACCACGGTGCGGATGACGCATTCAAGGTCGTATTGCTCGGTGCACTCCGGGCAGTCTTCCAGATGCACTTTGATCTCTGCGATGTCCTCGCGGGTCAACGCACCATCGAGGTACTCGTAGATACGCTGCATCCGAGCATCGTCGCAGTCGCCCAATCCTTGGCAGCTCATTTCCTTTTCTCCTGTTTTTTGCTTGTGGCCGCGCCCACGGCCAAGGCCTTTTCTTCCGCGCCGGCGCTGATTCCCCGTTCTGCGGCATAGTCCGCCAGCAGATCGCGCAACATTTTCCTGCCGCGATGAAGCCGGGACATGACCGTCCCGATCGGGGTATTCATGATGTCTGATATTTCCTTGTATGCGAAGCCTTCGACGTCAGCGAAGTACACCGCGAGCCGGAATTCCTCCGGAATGGACTGCAAGGCGCTCTTCACGTCCGAGTCCGGCAAATGATCCAGTGCCTCCGCCTCCGCAGAGCGCAGCCCCGCGGACGTATGGGATTCCGCCCGCGCCAACTGCCAGTCTTCGATGGTGTCCGAATTCGACTGCAACGGTTCGCGCTGCCGCTTCCGGTAGAGGTTGATGTACGTGTTGGTCAGGATGCGGTACAGCCACGCCTTGAGGTTGGTGCCCGGCTTGTACTGGTGGAAGGCTGAGAAGGCCTTGGTGTAGGCCTCCTGGACCAGGTCCTCGGCGTCGGACGGATTCCTGGCCATGCGCATGGCAGCCGAATAGAGCTGGTCGACATACTGCATGGCGTCGCGTTCGAAGCGCGCCCTCCGTTGCTCGGGGGTCTCGGTTGCGAAGTCCACTGCAATCTCGACGTCGGCCTCAACAGTTGCGTCGCCGTCGGACGTTGCGTCCGTGACTTCGGTCGCTGCTTTGTACATGGCCGCTGCGGCCGGATCCATGGTGCTCATTGCATCCAAGTCTACTGTCACCCTCCGGGAGTCCCTTGGCAGCTCCCGCCCGAGCGCCAAGTGTCCCTCGCGGTCCTTAACCAAGGCCAAAAAACCATCTCCACTCACTTGACGTGACACAGCGCGGCACAACTCACGCGCCACATTCCAAGGTCCAGCCCATACCGCACCTTCTCTTGACAACGGCAGGCTCCGGGCAAATATTCCGCAAAGATGCAAGACTAGATCCGACTGCACCCCGTGAACACCGCACCACTTGAACGCAACACCACCTGAACACTGTGGCAAGCCATCCAGGAGGCAAAACATGTCCCTCGTCCGTTTTCTCGCCAGGCCAATGTTGGCTTCCAGTTTTGTCGTCGCAGGGCTGGACAAGCTCAAGAACGCGGATGACACTGCCAAACAGCTCTCTCCCCTGCTCCGCCGCGCTTCCGAGTCATTGCCTTTCCCGGCGGACGAGAAGGTGCTGGCGCGGGTCATCGGCGGCGCGCAAGTGGG
Organism: Arthrobacter sp. SE2; assembly: GCF_058244265.1. Classification (NCBI taxonomy): domain Bacteria; kingdom Bacillati; phylum Actinomycetota; class Actinomycetes; order Micrococcales; family Micrococcaceae; genus Arthrobacter; species Arthrobacter sp. SE2. Next base: position 206,834 of record NZ_JBZAYA010000001.1, read on the forward strand.
GGCCGGCGCCTTGCTGGCCCTCGGCAAATGTTCCCGGTTCTCGGCAAGCCTGCTTGCCGGCATCTCGATCCTGAATACCTTTGTTGAGTGGCGTTCTGCCGACATCAGCACCAAGGAAGGCCGGCTCGCCCGCCGCGCCCAGTTGCTCAAGAACATTTCGCTGACGGGTGGCGTTTTCCTTGCCGCAGTCGACACCGCGGGCAAACCGAGCCTCGCTTGGCGCGCCGAACACCTCGCCATAGATGCCAAGAAGGCCACGGGCAAGCAGTTCAAGAAGACAGACCGGGCCGTCCGCAAGGCCGTAGACAACGCAGTTGGAGCATAAGGAAGCATGCCAGGAACCCCCGCCACGCAGACAGACGATTCAGGGAGCACCACAGCCTCCGCACTCCCCTTGTGGCCGGCACCATTCGCCAGCCACCCTGTGGATGCCACGGTCACGGTTCCTGGTTCGAAGTCCCTGACCAACCGCTATCTGGTCCTGGCGGCGCTGGCCAACGGCCCAAGCAGGCTGCGGGCACCCTTGCATTCGCGGGATTCCGCCCTGATGGTCGAGGCCCTGCGCCAGCTCGGCGCCACCATTACCGAGGTTCCCGGCGATGGACACTACGGCCCGGATCTTGAAGTCACCCCCATCGACCCGGCGGCTGACGCATCGGAGACCGCCATCGACTGTGGCCTGGCCGGCACGGTCATGCGCTTTGTGCCGCCGCTCGCGGCCCTCCGCAACGGCGCGTCGGTGTTCGACGGCGATCCGCACGCACGCCAACGTCCCATGGGCACCATCATCGAAGCCCTCCGGACACTCGGAGTGGAAGTCAGCGCAGTGGACGGGCACACCGCGAGCTCCCTGCCGTTCAAGGTTTCCGGCACCGGCTCTGTCCGCGGTGGCCACTTGGTGATCGATGCGAGCGCTTCTTCGCAGTTCGTCTCCGCCCTGTTGCTGGTCGGCGCCCGGTTCGATGAGGGCCTTCACCTGGAGCATGTCGGCAAGCCCGTGCCGAGCCTTGACCACATCAACATGACCGTCTCGGTCCTGCGCGGCGTCGGAGTGCAGGTGGATGACTCCGTGCCGAACCATTGGCGCGTCGCCCCCGGTACCATCCAGGCGTTCGACGAGCGGATCGAGCAGGATCTCTCCAACGCGGGTCCCTTCCTCGCCGCGGCGTTGGCCACGAAGGGAACTGTCCGGATCCCCAACTGGCCGGCCAACACCACGCAAGTCGGGGACTTCTGGCGGGACATCCTCGCCACCATGGGTGCCACTGTCACGCTGGACAACAGCACGCTGACAGTCACCGGCGGACCGGAGATCCTGGGCGCGGACTTCGACGAAACCAGCGAACTCGCCCCTACCGTTGCGGCATTGTGCGCGCTGGCAACCAGCCCTTCCCGACTCACCGGCATCGCTCATTTGCGGGGCCACGAAACGGACAGGCTGGCTGCCTTGGTCGCCGAAATCAACCGGCTTGGCGGCGACGCCGAGGAAACCAGCGACGGCTTGGTGATCCGGCCCGCGACGCTGCACGCCGGCGTCATGCACAGCTATGCCGACCACCGCATGGCTACCGCGGGCGCCATCCTTGGGCTCGCCGTCGAGGGTGTCCAGGTTGAAGACATCGCGACGACTTCCAAGACCATGCCCGAATTTCCGCAAATCTGGGCATCGATGCTCAGTGCCGGCCAGGCGGTCGCGGACACGGGTTCAACGGAGACAAGCAACTAACGATGGCCCGCGACGCAAGCTCCTGGGATGAGTCCGACGTCCGGATCCGCCCCAACAAGAAGGGCACACGCCCCCGCACGAAGGACCGCCCCAGCCACGACGACGCCGTGATCGGGCGCATTATTACGGTCGACCGCGGCCGCTACACCGCGATAGTGGGCGAAAGCTCGGACAACGAGCGCATCGTCATTGCCGCCCGTGCCCGGGAACTGAGGCGCTCCCCTGTGGTTCCCGGAGACTTCGTGGCCCTCGTCGGCGATGTGTCCGGAGCCCCGGACACCCTCGCCCGCCTCGTGCGCGTCGAGGAGCGCAAGACCCTCCTGCGGCGAAGTGCCGATGACACGGATCCGATCGAACGGGCCGTCGTCGCCAACGCCGACCAGCTCGTGGTGGTGGTCGCGGCCGCCAACCCGGAGCCGCGCACCGGATTCATCGACCGCGCCTTGGTGGCAGCGTACGACGCCGGAATCGAGCCGCTGCTGCTCGTCACCAAAGCGGACGTCAAGGATCCGACGGAATTGCTCGCCAACTATGTGAGCCTTGGTTTTCCCATCATCATCAGCCGGACGGCCGACGCAGGCGCCTCCGGTATCGATGCCCGCTCCGACGACGGCTTGTCCGCCCGCCTCGATGGCGACGCCGTCGATCAATTGCGGGACTACCTCGACGGCAAGGTCACCGTGCTCCTGGGCCATTCCGGCGTCGGGAAGTCCACCATGGTGAATGCCCTCACCGGCGCCGAGCGCGCCACGGGCGGGGTCAACGCGGTGACGGGGCGCGGACGGCACACCTCGTCCTCTGCCCTTGCTCTGAAACTCAGCGACGCCCCTGGCGGCAGCTGGATCATCGATACGCCCGGCATCCGCTCCTTCGGCCTCGCCCACGTGAACCCGGACCGCATCCTGCATGCCTTCCCGGATCTGGAACCCGGAACCGAAATGTGCGAGCGAGGCTGCAAGCACGATGCTTCCGCGGTTCGATGCGGACTGGATTCCTGGGTCGCCGACGGCCACGCCGGCGAGGCAGGCCCGGCCCGCTTGGCGTCGTTGCGCCGGCTCCTCGGCGCGGACCCGCGCATGGAAGCCCAGGAGACCAAGGAATTGGGTACCGTCAACTAACTGCGCGCTTGCCGTCCTACCTCCCCGGCTCACCGGCGAATAGACGGTAGTTTGGAACCATGACCCAACCCGATTCGAGCTACAACGACGACCTGCGGCTGGCACACGTCCTGGCCGACTCCGTCGATTCCCTGACAATGGAGCGGTTCAAGGCCCTGGACCTCCAGGTCGAGACCAAACCCGACCTGAGCCCCGTCACCGATGCAGACAAAGCCGCCGAAGAAGCAATCCGCGGGCAGCTCTCCCGTTCCCGCCCCCGCGACGCCGTCCTCGGGGAAGAATTCGGCAGCACGGGCCACGGCTCGCGGCGTTGGATCATCGATCCCATTGACGGGACCAAGAACTTCGTGCGTGGCGTACCCGTCTGGGCTACGCTGATCGCCCTCGTGGACGAGGGCGAGGTAGTAGTGGGGCTCGTGAGCGCTCCGGCGCTCGGCAAGCGTTGGTGGGCGGCCAAGGGCTCGGGCGCCTACATGGGCCGGTCGCTGGCCGCAGCCACCCGGTTGAAGGTTTCCAACGTGTCGCGGCTCGAAGACGCCTCGCTTTCCTACTCCGAGCTTTCCGAGTGGAAGCAGCACGATAAGCTGGACAACTTCCTGGGCCTCGAGAACGATGTCTGGCGCAGCCGTGCGTACGGCGACTTCTGGTCCTACTGCCTCGTGGCCGAGGGCGCCGTGGACATCGCCGCCGAGCCGGAACTCCAGGTCTACGACATGGCGGCTTTGGTGCCGATCGTGACGGAAGCCGGGGGGCGCTTCACGTCCCTGGACGGTGCGGATGGTCCCTTCGGCGGAAACGCCGTGGCCACTAACTCGATCCTGCACTCCGAGGTCCTCAAGAGGCTCAACCCCGAGCTCGACGACCTCCTCTAGTCCGCTCTCTCCACTGAATAAACGACGGCGGACGCCCACTTTTGGGGGTGTCCGCCGTTTTTTCTTCGGCAGAAGGCACACTTTTCCGGCGGTGTAATAATCCGCTTAACAATCGCCGGTCACATTGGAATGAGCCTTGCTGGTGTCCTACGCTCTTTACAGGTCACGAGTGCCAGCGCGAAACCCCGGTTTGCTGGCCGGCAACCCTCCATCGCGGCGGGGTGCCCCGGGTGACGACCCGGCCGGTCCGGAACGGATGCGGCAAGCGCGGACCCCCTGCACGCAGGGGTCCCTCTTGAGTGAGGTCCCATGAGCACAGCCACATTTACTTCCCCGGCTCTTTCGCTGAACAACGAATCTGCACAGCACCGCGGTGAAACCCTCCCCCGGGCATCGCGCCCGCTCGCCGCGGTCACCGGCGCGGAGTTGCAGGCACCCTTGATCCAGGGCGGCCACATCCGCTACGCCAACCTTGACTACGGCGCTTCCGCACCTGCGCTGACCGTGGTTTCCGCGTACCTCAACGAGATCCTGCCGTACTACGCGAGCGTCCACCGCGGCGCAGGCTATGCCTCCCAAATCAGCACCTCGGTCTATGAAAACGCCCGCAACATCGTCCGTGACTTCGTTGGCGGCCGGCCGGACGATTCGGTCATTTTCACTCGCAACACCACCGATTCCCTCAATCTACTGGCCGGCTGCCTGCCAGTTGAGGACGGTCGACACATTGGCGAAGTCCTTTACCTGGACATTGAGCACCACGCCAATCTCCTCCCGTGGCAAAGTGTCCCCCACCGCAGCATCGTTGCCGCGGGAACGTTGTCCGAGACCGTCGCCAATGTCCGCACGGCGCTCTCCCACGGCGGCGTCAGCCTTCTGGCTGTCACCGGCGCGTCAAACGTGACCGGCGAAATCCTGCCCATCAAGGAACTCGCTGCCTTGGCCCACGAATTCGGGGCGCGGATTGTGGTGGACGCGGCGCAACTCGCCCCGCACCGCAGAATCGACATCGCCGCAGCGGATGTCGACTACTTGGTTTTCTCTGGGCACAAGCTTTATGCACCGTTCGGCGCAGGTGTCCTGGTGGGTCGTCCCGACTGGCTCGACGCCGGCACACCGCACCTGGCCGGAGGCGGGGCCGTCCGCGAAGCGCGCCTCGATTCGGTCAGCTGGGCCACAGGACCGGCCAGGCACGAAGGCGGCTCGCCGAACGTACTCGGCGCGGCCACCCTCGCCCGGGCCACGCAGGTCATTGCCAGCCTCGACCACGATGAATGGCACGCCCACGAGGCCGCCATCCGCTCGCATCTGGTCGACGGCCTCAAGGAAATCGACGGCGTGACCGTACACCAGATCTTCAGCGACACGGATCCCCAGGACACCATCGGCGTCGTGAACTTCTCGCTCCAGGGCTACGACGCCGGACTTGTGGCTGCCTATCTTGCGGCCGAGCACGGCATTGGCCTGCGCGACGGACGCTTTTGCGCCCACCCGTTGCTCAAGCGCCTCGGCCTTCCCTCCGGATCCCTGCGAGCCAGTTTCGGCGTGGGCTCGCGCTTGGAAGACGCCACCCGGCTCATCGCGGGCATCCAGGCGCTCAAGAGCAATGGCCTCGGCTGGGACTACGTGGTGGATGCCGGCCGGTGGGTGCCGGCGAACGACCACCGAAGCTACCCGGAGTGGGCTCCCAACACTCCCGGGACCGCGGGCGCCGCTCCCTGCAGCACCGACTGATTGCGGTAGATTCGTAGGGTATTTTTCCTGTCCTACGAAGGAGTTCCTGCGTGGCCCCGCGACCCAAAGGCACGTCAGCTGGCCCGAAGCTCTATGAGGAGCGGCGCCTTGAACTCGGTCAGAGTTTCCAGGACGGCGGAGAACACTATGACCGTGTCAGGCCCGGCTACCCTGCGGATTCAGCTGACTGGCTGCTGCCTGAAGGCGCGCGGGACGTGGCAGACATCGGCGCCGGCACGGGGAAGTTCACGTCGCTCCTTGTCGAGCGCGGGCTGGCTGTGTCCGCAGTGGACCCTTCCACGGACATGCTCACCCAGCTGCGCAAAACGTATCCACAAGTGGTCGCCCTGGAGGGCACGGCCGAGGCAACTGGACTGGCGGACTCAGCATTCGACGTCGTCAGCGTTGCCCAGGCCTGGCACTGGTGCGATCCCCTCGCCGCCAGCACCGAGATCGCCCGGATCCTTCGACCCCAGGGCGTTATCGGCTTGATCTGGAACCAATTGGACACTTCAGTGCCCTGGGTCCATCGCTTGTCCCGCATCATGCATGCCGGCGATGTCCACAAACCGGACTTCCGGCCTGTGGTGGGCCCGGAGTTCGCCGGGCTTGAAAGTCACTTGACGCGCTGGGAGGATCCCGTGACTCCGGCCGATATCCTCGAACTCGTGAAGTCGCGCAGCTACTATCTGAGGGCGAATGACGCCACCCGGGCCAAGGTCATGGGCAATCTTCAGTGGTACCTCTTCGAACATCTGGGCCATGCCGAGGGCGAGGTCATCCCGTTGCCTTATCTCACGCAGAGCTGGCGGGCGCGGAAAGTCTGATTCGGCCGGTTCACGATAGGCTTGGAACCGTGAAGACCAGTGCGCCCTCCTCCTCGATCGAGGACTACGTCAAGGTCATCTACTCCTTTACGGAGTGGCAGGACAAACCCATCACGTCCTCACAGCTCGCGCAGCGGCTCGGTGTCGCCAATTCCTCCGTCTCGGAGATGGTCCGCAAACTCAAGGACCAAGGCCTGGTGGACCACCAGCCCTACAGCGCCATTACTTTGACCCCCCAGGGAATGCAGCTTGCCCTGGGCATGGTCCGCCGGCACCGCCTGATCGAGACCTACCTCGTGAGGGAGTTGGGCTACAGCTGGGATGAAGTCCACGACGAGGCCGAGATGCTCGAGCACGCTGTCTCGGACACGTTCATCGATCGCATGGCCGCCAAGCTGGGCAACCCCGGACGCGATCCCCATGGTGACCCCATCCCCGCTGCGGACGGTTCGGTGAGCCTGCCGCATGCGCACCGGATGATCGAGCTCGACGACGGCCATTCCGGGAAGATCACCCGGATCAGCGACGAAAACCCGGAGCTGCTGCGGTACCTGTCTGCCGAGGAAATCGACCTCGATGCCAGCATCGAGGTGATTGGCCGCAAACCGTTCGGCGGTGCGCTGGTGGTGCGGATCGGAAAAGGTCCGGGCAGCCGCGACTACGATCTCGCCGATGAGGTCGCCTCGGCGCTCTGGGTGGCCACGGACGCTGTCCACGAAGGCTGCGTCCTCGCGGAACGCTGACGAAGCTGTGTACTGAAATGCCCGTGTCTTAGAAAGCGTGTCTTAGAAAGCGTGTCTTAGAAAGCGCTGTTCAGGCGCGCTGGGCGGCCGTCCCGCCGTCGTCGGCGGCTGGACCTTCCGGAGAGTCCATCACCGCAGCGCCCAAGACCGGGTTCCGGATCCCGACGGCGGATGCCGCCGCCCCGAGGAAGAACAGCACAGCGGTGACCACCACGGCGTTCATGAGACCTTGGCGGGTGAAGACCGGGCCGATGATGAGCCCTGCAAATGCGATGCAGATCAAGCCTGCGATGCGGGCCACGGCGTTGTTCACTGCGGAGCCGATCCCTGCCTCTTCAGTGGGTACCGCGCCCAGGATGGCCGCAGTGAGGGGCGCCACCAAGGTGCTGAGGCCGATCCCGAAGACGATCTGCCCGGGCAGCACTTGCGTCCAGTAGTTCAAGGGCTCCTGGACGGCCAACGTCATGAGAAAACCGATTCCACAGATGAACGGGCCGGCCGCCATGAACCACCGCGGACCGTACCTGCCGGCGAGTCCGCCGAAGAATGAGGCCGTGAGCATCAGGAGGACCGTCGCGGGGAGCAACGCGATGCCGGCAGTGGTTGCTTTCATCCCTCCCACTTGCTGCAGGTAGATGCCTACGGCGAAGAAGCCGAGGGACAAGGCGCCGTAAATGGCCAGCGTGGCGATGTTTCCCCAACCGAAATTACGGATCCCGAAGAGCCGAAGGGGCAGCATTGGTTCCGGGGTCCTGGCTTCGTGGACCAGGAAGAAGACCAGGCCAACGGCTCCAACGACGAGAGGCATCCAGACCACCATGTTGCTCCAGCCCATGCGCCCTTGTTCGATGAAAGCGTAGACCGGGCCACCGAGTCCCACCATGGCCAGGAATGCGCCGAGGTAATCGATCTTCTTGCTTGTGTCCGTGGCGGCATCGGACTTCCGCAGCCCCGCGAGGATCGGCCAAACGGCGACGGCCGGAATCACATTGATAAAGAAGATGACGCGCCAGGACAGCAGGTCGACCGATGCGCCGCCGATCAGCGGGGCAACGATGGCGGCCGCGCTGGTCCAACCGGACCATTGGCCGATTGCCTTGGACTGCGCAGGCCCGGAGAAGAACGTGACGATCATGGCGAGCGAACTCGGGACAAGCAGTGCCCCGGCAATCCCCTGCAGGGCCCTCGATATCACCAGCACCTCCCCGTTCCAGGCGAGACCGCACATGACGGAGGTGAGGGTGAAGCCGGCGAGTCCCCATTCCAGGATGCGCGCACGGCCGAAGTGGTCGGACAGGGATCCGGCGACCAGTATTAGCGCGCCGAGGGTCAAAAGGTAGGCGTCCACCACCCATTGCTGGATGACAAGCCCACCACCGAGTTCGCGGCCAATCGCCGGGAGCGCTAGGTTCACCACGAAGCCGTCCAAAATGGCGATGAAGGAAGCCACAATAGCCACAACAAGGACCCGCTTTTGGAGCGGAGTGCTTGGCAGCAGGGCCGCTGCGTCGGTCATGAGCACAGCCTACGCCTGCTTGTCCGCTCGCGTCCGGATTCCTGCCCGATCCTGCCACTGCGAAATTCCCGTATCGTTGAATGGTGATTAGCAGACGTGACGCCGCACTGGCCCTTGATATTTCGATGGAAATGGCCCAACGCCACGGCATCCCCTCCAGGCTTTCACAAGCCGAGCTGAGCGAGCTGCAAGACAATCCACCGCAGTGGCTCGTCCAATCCCGTGCCAACCGCACCGGCAAGCGTCCTGTTTGGGTGCACCTGAGCTGCGTCGTCTGCGGTTACACCGAGGCTGCGCGTCCCAAGAAATGGTGGCCGGACTTCACCTACGTATTCTGTGGCCACCACCGGAACAGCGAGGTTCCCGGAATCCTGCCCGGAGAGGTCCGCAGCGAGTACGAAGGAATCGGCTCGCGGTTCGTGGGCATTGTGGACGTCCCGGCTTCCGAAGCCTAGTTGCCCGGGCGTTGTTTCTGGCGCCTCCGGCCCCCGGTTGCTTTCGCCTGAAACAGGCGTAACTTACAAGGAGAGGGCCTTTCAGGACCCTCTTTGCAGGATCTTCACGGAAAGATCCGTAGTTAGGGAGCATGACATGCCTGACAAAGCGCCGCACCAGCACGAGACGAAAAAGAGTATCAAGTCCATCAAGGAGAAACGGGCAGTGAAGCGTGCCAAGCACGAATCCGACGCCGCCGTGGATCCAGTGGCCCATTTGAGGATGCGGAAGAAGTAGCAAAAAGCCGGAGCCATCTTGGCCCCGGCTTTTTAGCGGACAGGCTCCGTCGTGACCCGGCTCCTCATGAATCCGCGTCAGTCATTTCGCTGGGCACGGCGACAATCGCGTGGATTTTGCCGTCCCGGAGGACCGTCAGGAAGAACGGCTCCCCAATGGCCTGCGAAAACAAGAGTTTTTGAAGGCTCTCAGCACTGGATACGGCCCGCGACTGTGCACTGAGGACCAGGTCGCCCGCGAGCAGTCCTGCCCGCTCCGCCGGAGATCCGGCGATTACTTCCACCACCCGCAGCGCTTCCTTCTGGCCTGTCCGGATCACCGCACTCGCGTCCAGAGGTATAGGGGTGCTCACCAGGCCAAGGTATGCCCGGCGGACCCGGCCGTCCTTCAGCAGGGCGGCGATGATCCGTTGCGTGGTGGTGTTGATGGGCACTGCAAGTCCGAGGCCCAAACCAGCCACGGCGGTGTTGATCCCCACAATCCGCCCTTTGGTGTCGGCAAGGGCTCCCCCGGAATTGCCCGGGTTCAGCGCTGCGTCGGTCTGGATGACGTCCTCGATGACCCTGCTGTGCCGGCCGGACCTGACCGGGATGGAACGCCCGAGGCCGCTGACGACACCCGCGGTCACCGATCCTGCCAGTCCCAGCGGGTTACCCACAGCGATCACCAATTGGCCGACGTGCAGTGACTCCGCGTTGCCCAGCGTGGCGGGCAGTGGGGTGTGGTGCCCGCGGACAATGGCGAGATCGGACAAGGGATCCGCACCGACGAGTTCGACGTCGGAATGGGTTCCGTCGGCGAAGATTGCCCGCCCGGAGCGGAGGCCCGAGACGACGTGGGCGTTGGTCAGCATGTAGCCGTCCCCCGTGAACACGACAGCCGATCCACTTCCGATCCTGACCTGGCCGTTTCTGCGGGCGCTGCTCATCTCCAAAGCTGCGACATGCGGCGTGACCGTTTCTGCGACGTGCATCACTGTCCGCGAGTAGGCGTCCAAGGCTTCGTCATCTGACGGGGCGTCAGGGATGTCCTCGGGAAAAACTTGTTCCGGCAACGTACTCAACGTGCACCTCCTGTAACCGGTGGTGTCTATATCAACGAATACACTGCTGCGGTTAGTCCGTTCTGGCCTACGCCGTGGGTGAACTCTGTCACGCAGCTGATGATTGGGAAACTAACCCCACAACGCTTTTCGCAGCAGCGCCTTGAGCTGGGCGGCTTCCCCCTCGTCCAGCGCGGCCAACACGTCGGATTCCGCGTGGCGGGCCGCAACGGCTGCTTGGGCGAGCAACTGGCTCCCCTTCGCCGTCGCAGTCACCGTTTTGGCCCGGCGATCCTGCTTGCCTGGCGCCCTGGCCACGAGCTTCCGCTTTTCAAGTTCGTCCACCAAAGCGACGATTTGGCTGGGGTCGAGGCTGAGGAAGTCCGCCAATTCCCGCTGGGTGGGCTCCAGTCCGCTGTTGGCCAGGATCAGCACCGAGTACGAACGCTCCTTGAGGTCGAACTCAGCAAGCGCCTGGTTGTTCACGAGCGATCCGCCTGCATGGAGCTTGGCCAACAGGAAACCCACGTCCTGGCTGATAGGAGCGGCGACCAGCCGGTCCTTCGTGGCAGCCTGTTGCTCGTCCTGCGCCTCGATCGTCATAACAAACTCCAATAATCTTCAAAATCAATCGTTGACATTTTCAACTATACGTATTCTCATGGATACAGAACAGCATCCCACGCCTAAGGCTTGGATGCGCGGGTATCGAGCAAAGGAGCAGCGATGAGCCTGACAGGAAAAGTAGCGATTGTCACCGGAAGCGGCCGGGGACTTGGGCTGGCTTACGCCCGGGAACTCGCCCGTCAGGGCGCGGCGGTGGTCATCAACGACGTCGACGCCGAGGTGGCCGGAGAAGCGGTCCGGTCCATCGAGGCCGACGGCGGCCGGGCGGTCGCCGTCGTCGCTCCCGTGGGCAGCACAGAAGCAGCGAAGCAGCTGGTGCAGGCGGCCGTCACGGAATTTGGCCGCTTGGACATACTGGTCACCAACGCCGGGATCCTGCGGGACAAGAGCCTGCTGAAGATGACGGACGAAGACTTCGACCTGGTCATCAACGTCCACCTTCGCGGCACCTTCACCTGCGCCCGCGAGGCATTCGGCTACTTCAAGGAGAACGGGATCGCCGGCCGCATCATCGCCATCGGCTCCCCGACAGGGCAGCGTGGCAACTTCGGCCAGACAAACTACGCCGCCGCGAAGGCCGGAATCGTGGGCATGGTCCGGACCTGGGCGTTGGAAATGAAGAAGGCCGGCGTCACTGCCAATGCCGTGATCCCGGTAGCTGCCACTGCGATGACCAAGACCATCCCGTACTTCCGGAAAGCGGTGGAGGCGGACGAGCGCGGAGAGGCCATGCCGCATTTCTTCCGCCACGAGCTTGGCTTCGGAACGGCCGACGACGTCTCCGGGCTCATTGCCTTCCTCGCCTCCGACGAAGCCGCCGGCATTACCGGCCAGGCCATCGGCGCCGGCGGAGACCGCCTCCAGCTCTGGACCCACCCCGAAGCCGCCGCCACCGAATACCGTCAAGGCGGTTGGGGTTACCAGGACCTCGTGGAGAACTTCGGCCGGCTGTTCGGAGACAAGCTTCAGAGCGTCGGCGAGGAATTCCTGCCGCTCCCGGCGGAACTGCAGCCCGAAGCCGCCGCTGCACAGGCCCGCTGACATGGCCGCAGCCCAGCGCTACGAACTCGGCGTCGACGCCTCGAAACTTGACGCGATCGACATACACGTCCATCTCGAAGTGGACGGTCATGGCCACGGATCCCTGCCACCGGCCCTGACGGAAGCATCCGCCAAGTACTTCAAGTCCGAGGACCGCACACCCTCGCTGGACCGGATCGCCGAGGTCTACCGAGAACTGAACATGGCCGCCGTCGTCTTCACCGTGGACGCCCGCACCCAGCTCAAGCACGAGCCCAACAGCATCCCGGAACTGATCGCGGGAGCCGCCAGGAACAACGACGTGCTGATCCCGTTCGGCAGCGTGGATCCCCGCACCGGCACCGAGGCCATCCAGGGCGCCAAGCACCAGGCGATCGACTTGGGCGCCCGCGGCTTCAAGTTCCATCCGAGCCTGCAGGGCTTCGATCCCTCCAACGAACAGTTCTACCCACTCTGGGAGACCCTCCAGGAACTGGGCCTCCCCGCCATCTTCCACACCGGCCAGAACGGCATGGGCGCGGGCCTTCCTGGAGGCTACGGCATCAAGCTTGCCTACTCCAACCCGCTCCTTCTCGACGCCGTCGCCGCCGACTTCCCCGGGCTGCAGCTCATCATGGCCCACCCCTCGGTGCCGTGGCAGGATGAGGCCAACTCCATCGCCACGCACAAGGCGAACGTTTTCATCGACCTCTCGGGCTGGTCACCGAAGTACTTCCCGGAGTCCCTCGTGAAGGCCTCGAACTCGGTGCTGCAGGACAAGGTGCTGTTCGGCACGGACTTCCCGCTCATCACGCCGCAGAAATGGCTGGGCGCCTTCGCGGAGCTCCCGCTCAAGGACGAGGTCCGGTCCAAGATCCTCAAGGACAATGCCGTGCGGCTGCTCGGATTGGACGGCTGACATGAGCCTGGAAACCCAGGTGGAGACCGCGGTTACAGAACGCCTCTACGACGTCTGCGACTACTACGACGCCGCGTCCCTCCTCACCGAGGACGAGCGCCGGGTGCTGGGCCGACTGCGGGATTTCCTGGACCGCGAAGCGAAGCCGCTGTTGGCCGACTACTGGGAGCGCGGCGAGTTCCCTACAAGGTTGGCCCAGCCGCTCATTGATCTGGACCTGATGGAACCGGCGGAACTGACCGGTACCTCGGGCACAAACAGCGGTCCTGCCCGCGGCATCTACCAAGGCTTCAGGATCTTCGAACTCGCACGCACGGACGCTTCGCTCGCTACCTGGTACACGGCGCAGGCCGGCCTCTTCCGCACCGCCATCCGGGTGGGCGCCTCATCGGAACAACAAGCTGAGTGGATGCCGCACGTCATCGATTTCTCGCTCAAAGGCGTCTTCTCCCTGACCGAACCGGAATCCGGCTCGGACATTGCCGGCGGACTCTCCACCACCGCCCGGCGCAATCCCGACGGCGACGGCGAAACCTGGGTGCTCGACGGTGCCAAGCGCTGGATCGGTGGCGCCGCGACGGCGGATGTCCTCGCGGTGTTCGCCCGGGACGTCGCCGACGGACAGGTCAAGGCGTTCCTCGTGGACCGCCAGGCCGCCGGGGTGACTGTGGAGAAGATCCACCGGAAGACCTCATTGCGGATGATGCAGAACGCCCACATCACGCTCGACGGTGTCCGGGTCCCCGAATCCATGCGCCTGCACAACGTGAACTCCTTCAAGGACGTGGCGGCGATGCTCCGGGCCATGCGCTCCGATGTCGCCTGGATCGCCACCGGCATCCAGGCCGGTGCCTTCGAAGCAGCCCTCCGCTACGTCTGCGAGCGCCACCAGTTCGGCCGCCCGCTGGGTTCCTTCCAGCTGGTCCAGGAAAAGCTGGCCCGGATGCTTGGCAACCTCACCGCCTCGCTCTCGCTTGTGGTCCGTCTTACGGAGCAACAGGCCAACGGCATCTACCGCGACCAGGACTCCGCGCTCGCCAAGATGCAAAGCTGCCTGGCCATGCGGGAAACAGTCGCCCTGGCCCGCGAGCTGGCAGGCGGCAACGGCATCACGCTGGAGAGTGATGTTGCCCGGTTCCACGCCGACGCCGAAGCCGTCTACTCCTACGAAGGAACGCACGAGATCAACGCCCTGATCGTCGGGCGCGCACTGACCGGCGAGAGCGCCTTTACCCGCTAACCCACACTCTCTTCATCCATCACAACCGCCAGGAGCCAAAGTGCCCAATCTCGTCGTCGACTTCGATAAATTGCTCACCCTCGCCGGAACCGATCTCGGCGTCACCGAATACCGCGAAATCACCCAGGAACAAATCAACAAGTTCGCTGACGCCACCGGAGACGCCCAGTGGATCCACGTCGATCCGGAACGCGCCAAGGACGGCCCGTTCGGCGCCCCGATCGCCCACGGCTTCCTCACGCTCTCGCTCATCATCCCGTTCTGGGGCGAGCTGTTCGACGTCGAAGGCGTCACCACGAAAGTGAACTACGGCCTGGACAAGGTCCGTTTCACTTCCCCGGTCAAGGTGGGCGCGCGAATCCGCATGCAAGCCACCATCGCCGAGGTCACCGAGGTCAAGGGCGGAGCCCAGATCAAGGTGTCCAACACCATCGAAATCGAAGGCCAGGAACGCCCGGCAGTCGTGGCCGAATTCCTCGCCCGCTTCTACAAATAGCCGCCGCTAGGCCCTCTCCCCCCACCCCTGCTTTAAGGAACAACGATGTCCCAAATATCGCAGCTTCAATCCATGGACGTGGCTACCAGGCGCAAGGAAGCACGCACCGTCATTGCTTCCAGCTACCTGGGCAGCACCATCGAGTACTACGACTTCCTGCTCTATGCCACAGCCGCAGCCGTGGTCTTCCCCAAGGTGTTCTTCTCGGGAATGGACGACTGGGTGGGCGTCGTGGCCGCTTACGGAACTTTCGCCGCAGGATACGTGGCCCGTCCGCTGGGTGGAGTCATCTTCGGGCACTTCGGCGACAAGCTGGGACGCAAGGGAATGCTCATCGTCTCCATGTTGGTCATGGGCCTGGCTTCCGCGCTGATCGGATTGGTCCCGGACGCCTCCGTGGCCGGTCCGTGGGGCGCCGTGATGCTTGTTGTACTCCGCGTCTTCCAGGGCATCGCTGTGGGCGGCGAGTGGGGCGGGGCCGCCTTGATGGCGCTGGAGCATTCGGAATCGGGGAAGCGCGGCTTCGCTGCCTCGTTCGTCAATGCGGGAGCGCCCTCGGGCGCCGTGCTGGGCACCCTCATCATGGGCGCTTTCTCGGCCCTGCCAAACTCCCAGTTCCTTGCCTGGGGCTGGCGGGTTCCCTTCCTGCTCTCGTTTGTCTTGCTTGCAGTGGGCATGTTCGTCCGGCTGAAAGTATCGGAGAGCCCCATCTTCAAAGCCGCCATCGAACAGGAAAGGATGGCAGAGCAGGAAAGAGCGGCCCGGAACCCGGACAATCGCGCCGCCACGAAGCCCGTCATCCCGCTCCTCCAGGTGCTGCGCCGGCCCAAGACCCTGATATTCACCATGCTCGCCGGGGCCGCGGGCTTTGCCCTCCAGGTGGTGCTGGCAACGTTCGCGGTCACCTTCGCGGTGTCCAAGGGTGCCGACCGCCAGGGCGTGCTTTACGCCTTCGCGGCTGCTTCCTTCATTTCCATCGCCTTCGTGATCCTTGGCGGCAGGCTCTCCGACAAGTTGGGCCGGAAGCCTGTGATGATCGGCGGACTCATACTCTTCATCGCCTATCTGATCCCGATGTTCCAGCTGTTGTCCTCGAACAACATCCTCCTGGTCTTCGTCGCCTTCACCTTCGGCCTGATGATCCACTCAACGCTCTTCGGGCCACTGGCCGCCTTCGTGTCCGAGCAGTTCGGCACCACCTCCCGCTACACGGGCGCCTCGCTCGGCTATCAGCTCGCGACGCTCATCGGTGCGGGCTTCACGCCGGGGATCGTGGCCCAGATCTTCAAGGACTCGGGCCAGGACACCGGCTCGGTGGTCTTCTACCTGGCCGCGATGTCCGTCACCTCCATCATCTTCATCCTGTTGACCCGGGAACCGAAGAACAACGATTTGCAGACCGTCCGGCCTTGAAGCCGGGAAGGGTCTAGCTTGGGAACCAGAAAGGACCGTCATGGAGAATTTTGGCATCGGTTCATGGCTGCAGCGCCGCCGCCCGAAGTCCGGAAGCAAGGTTGCGTTGATCTCCGGAGACCGCCGTCTCAGCTATGAGGAATTTGCGGAACGATCGGACAGGCTCGCCAACGCCCTCAAAGCCGGGGGCGTTGCCAAGGGCGACAGGGTGGCCTATCTCGGGGAAAACCATCCCGCTTTCCTGGAAACGCTTTTTGCTTGTGGGGAGCTCGGCGCGATCTTCGTGCCCCTCAACACCCGATTGGCGCCGCCGGAGATCAATTTCCAGCTTGAGGACTGCGGTGCCGTTGCGCTGATCCACTCCGCGAGCCTCAACGGCCTTGCGGCCAGCGGCGCGGAAGGCACCCGCGTGAGCCGGCGCGTCGTCGTCGGCGATTCCTTCATGGGCGACAGTAGCGCCTCTTCCGGAAGCGAAACCCAGACGTCGGCGGAGGACTATGAGGACGTCGTCGCCTCGGGAGCACCCTGGCATCTGGACGAGGAAATCGGGCTCGACGACGGGGCAATGATCCTCTACACGTCCGGAACCACGGGACGCCCCAAGGGTGCGTTGCTGACCCACGGCAACATCACCTGGAACTGCATCAACGTAATTGTCGACTTCGATTTCTCTTCCACGGATGTAGCACTCATGATCTCGCCGATGTTCCACGTAGCGTCGCTCGACATGGGTGTGTTGCCGACGCTTCTCAAGGGCGGGACCGTGGTCCTGGAGTCGAGGTTCGATCCCCAACGCACCCTTGAGCTCATCGAGCAGCACAGAGCCACCACCATTAGCGGGGTGCCCACCACCTACCAGATGCTCTGCGAGCATCCGGACTGGCCGACGTCGGACCTTAGCTCCCTCAACAAGCTGACCTGCGGCGGATCGGCAGTTCCCATGCGCGTCCTCGAAGCATACGAGGCGCGCGGACTGCATTTCTCCAACGGCTACGGAATGACCGAAACGGCGCCGGGTGCCACCACGCTGCCCGCTGCCAGATCCCGCGACAAGGCGGGCTCTTCCGGGCTCCCGCACTTCTTCAGCGATGTCCGGATCGCCGACGTCGCGGGCGGCCTTGCCGAGCAGGGCGTGGTGGGGGAAATCCAGATCCAAGGCCCCAACGTCATCCACGAATACTGGAATCGGCCCGATGCCACGGCTGAATCGTATGAAGACCGCGGCTGGTTCAAGTCCGGAGACATGGGCTACAAGGACGCAGACGGATTCGTCTTCGTCTCGGACAGGCTCAAGGACATGATCATCTCAGGCGGCGAGAACATCTACCCGGCCGAGGTGGAACAAGCGATCAGTGAACTGGACGCAGTGGGCAGCGTGGCAGTCATCGGCGTGCCGGACGAGAAATGGGGAGAGGTGCCACGCGCCGTGGTGGTTCTGCGCGAGGGAGCCTTTTTGACCGAGGACGAACTCAAGGAGCACCTGGCCGGCAGACTGGCCCGCTACAAAATCCCGAAGACTGTGGTGTTCGTGGACGACATGCCGCGAACGGCCAGTGGAAAGATCCGCAAAAGCGAGCTCCGCCGGAGCACCGTCTCCTGAGGGATTCGCTTCCAAGTGCCTTGGCGTATCAGCGTCCGGTCTCGATAGGGAGGCATGACGCGGATCCACCGAGGGATGGTGCCACATTGGCAACGATCTCATCGACGTGGGCCAGTGCCGAAGCTGCAAGACCGTCGTACAACCGGACGAAGATCTTGCGGGCTTCGGCCAATGGCCAATTCTCGGGGAGGAGTTCCGCGGGCAGGTCGGGGTCGTTCCAAGGAAAGGCGCGCCAGGCGTCCATGGCCATCGTGCGGACGCGGAAGGCCTCTGCCGCGGTAACAAGGCCGGCATCGGCCTTCTCCACCCACAGCCTGTAGCTCTCGATGAAGGGCGCGTATTGCTCAGCCAGCTCCTCGGGAGACCAGGCGGTGATGAGGCTTCTTCCGCGCACGGTCTGATCCGCTGTCCGGAAGATGACGTAGTCCTCGACGCCAAAGGACGCGCAGTTTTCTTCCAGCTCCTCGGCATGGTCCCGCGGCGATACCCAGAGCGCGCCATAGAGAGGGGCGAATCCCCGCCATCGAAGCCGCGACCGGAACATGTCCCGGATTTCCCTGGAGGACTCGGGAACAGAAAAAGCGATCACGGTCCAAGACCCGTCCCACGAGTTGCTTTGGCTGCCGAACAAGCGCACTTGTTCAAATCCGATGCGCAGCCGCACCCGGGCACGTTGGGTGAACCGGTACCGCGAGGTCCTTCCAGCGCTGGACTGCTCCAACACTCCCCTGCTCGCCAAGCGGCTGAGGCCCGTCGCGCAGGCGGAAGGCGACACACCAAGCGGTGCCGCCAGTGCCGCGATCAGCTTGGCGGGAATCCACTCGTCCGTGTTTTGCCAGAAATCGCCGAGCATCGTGGTGATCAGGTGCTGGGTGGAGGAGCCCTTCAAGGGGCGCGGAAAATCCACGGGGGCCTCGGGGACCAACCCGGGAGCGGAGGAAGCAGTCGCTGGCATCACCCCTTCATTCTGTCAGCCCTCGCGCCGCAAGTATTTATTATGCACTTGTATTGACGGGCGTGGATTAAGTCGCATACTATTTTTGTACGAGTGATGCAGACCACAATTCTCAGCGGAACTCGGCCCCCGCCGCACTGCGAGCCCCAAGCCCCATCCACACTCAGGAGATCCGCAATGACCGCTGGTCCCATGGTTCCGCCGACGGCACTGACGCCGTCCGCCGACACCGTCCCTTCCGCCACCCACTCCGGCAGCGGACATGCCCGCCGGGCTGCCGCCGCCAGCTTCATCGGCAGCACGCTTGAGTACTATGACTTCTTCATCTACGGCTCGGCGTCAGCCCTGATCTTCAACAAGATCTTCTTCCCCGGAATCGACCCGGCACTGGGCACCCTTCTTTCCATGGCGACCATCGGCGTCGGATATTTCGTCCGTCCGCTGGCCGCGAGTGTGATCGGGCACTTCGGCGACCGCATCGGCCGCCGCCAGATGCTGGTTCTCACCTTGGTCATGATGGGGGTTGCCACCTTCCTCATCGGGTGCCTGCCGCCCACCGCAGCCATCGGCGCTGCAGCCCCTGTTCTCCTGGTGCTGCTGCGTGCCCTGCAGGGCGCTTCCGCCGCCGGAGAATCGGTTGGCGCGGTGACCATGACACTCGAGCACGCACCCAGCAACAAGCGGGCGTTCTACGGGAGTTGGGTCAACACCGGCGCCGTCGCCGGAATCATGCTCGCCTCCCTGGCCTTCCTCGCGGTATCCCTCCTTCCTCAGGCTGAACTGCTGAGCTGGGGCTGGCGCTTGCCGTTCCTCGCGAGCATCATTGTCGTCGGGGTGGGCCTATACGTCCGGCTTCGCCTTCCCGAGTCCGAGGTGTTCGAATCGGCAAAGGAATCGGAAGGCTCCAAGGAACTGCCGCTGAAAGTCGTCCTGCGGGATCACTGGACCACCATCATCAAGGTCATCTTCTTTGGCCTATGGAGCGTCGTCTCCTCGATCTTTGCCGCCTTCGCACTTGCCTACTCCGGAAAGTTCGGGATCCCCGCCGCGGTCATGCTCACCGTCACCATCGTGACGGCGGCCCTCGCAATTGTCGTCCAGCCATATGCAGGCATCCTCGCCGACAGGATCGGGCGCAAGCCCGTTTTCATTGCCGGCAACATCATCTGCGCCGCATCCGCCTTCGCATTCTTCTGGTCGATCAGCGCCGGCTCGATCGCGCTGATCTTCGTGACGGCCATCATGTTCATGACGGTCGGCTATGGCCTGGTCAATCCGCTTGGGCCCTCCATGACGGCCGAGATGTTCGAAACCCGGATCCGATACACGGGGGCCGCAACAGCATCGCAGCTCGGGTTGATTGTCACCGGATTCGCGCCGACCATCGCAGCGGCAATCGTACAGCCCGGCCCCAACGGCTGGGTGCCCGTCGCGGCCTTCACCGCGGGCTGCTGCCTCGTCTCCGCCGCAGTGACGGCCATCTGGGTCAAAGAGACCTACAAAGTACCCACCGAAGCGCTGGGCACGAAGACCTCCAGCCCGTCTTAAGCTTCCGCGGAGGAGGCCCGGCTTTGTGCCTCCTCCGCGGACCGAACTCCCTCAACCTAAAGGACCGCCTACGTGAGCCCGTTCCCCGTACTCATCGAGACCGACGTCGAAACCCGCATGACCGATGGCACAGTCCTGCGGTCAACCGTCTATCGCCCCGCGGACGACGGCGGCGGACGGTTTCCGGTCCTGCTCACCAGAACTCCCTACGGCAGGGACCTCTCGGTGAATTCCGCCTATTTCAACCCGGCAACCGTAGCGGCCGAAGGCTACGGGGTGATTCTCCAGGACTGCCGTGGCCGGTTCGGCTCGGACGGCGTCTTCAGTCCCTCCGTCAACGAAGCCTCCGATGGCGCGGACACGGTTGCCTGGGCGGCCGGGCTGCCGTGGTCCGACGGCAGCGTCGGGATGTGGGGCCGTTCCTACTTCGCCGAGACACAATGGCGGGCTGCATCCTTGTCGCCGCCTGCCCTTCGTGCCCTCGCCCTCGGCATTTCAGCAGGCGGGAATGCCAACAACGGCGCACTCTACCGGGGTGGAGCCCACGAGCTCGGCAGCCGGCTCGGCTGGGGCCACGCCTCAATCTCCGTGAACGAACTGCTTCGCGAGTTCGACGACGACCCGGAGCGCCGCCAAAAGGAACTCGAGTCCTGGCTCGACCTCGACCGCGGATTCGCCGACGGATCGCTCTTCGAGACGCTTCCGCTGTGCAGCCTCTCGCCGAAACTCGGAACTTTCATGAATTCCCATGTCCTGCCCTCCGCGGGTGAGGATCCGGGCAGCCGATTCACGAAACTGTGGGACGCCGCATCGGCAATGCCCGTCCCGCTGCCGACCCTGCACATTGGCGGCTGGTTCGACATTTTTGCGCCCAACACCTTCGAACAGTACGGAAAACAGCTCGAGTTGAGCCGGGACCAGCGCTCCCCCGCGCCGCGCCTCATCGTCGGCCCCTGGACCCACACGAACTTCACCGGCGCCTACCCGGACATCAGCTTCGGGATCGCCGCGGCATCCGGAATGATGAACGGATTGGGGGACTTGTCGCGGATCCACACCGACTGGTTCGACTCCGTCCTCAAGAACCGGCCGGAGCGCCTGCGCCGCGTTCACCCGGTGTTGCTTTACTTTATGGGCGAGAACCAGTGGCGCGGCTTCGAAGAACTCCCGGTTCCAGCCAGCGAACGATCCTGGTACTTCGGACGTGAAGGTTCCCTCTCCCCCGAGCCCGAAGCAGACGGCATCGCCGAATACGACTACGACCCTCTGGACCCTGTGCCCACGGCGGGAGGAGCCACGATGATCCACGGCACCTTCCCCGCGGGACCCGCCCGGCAGGAAACTGTCGAAGAGCGTGAAGATGTCCTCGTCTTCACCAGCGAAGCCTTCACCGAGCCCTTGACCCTGTTTGGCGAAGTACGGGCCAGCTTCTTCGCTTCCACCTCCGCCGTCGACACGGATTTCGTGGTGCGTCTTTGCCGAGTAGCGGCCGACGGAACATCCATTTCGCTGGCCGACGGGATCGTCCGGGCCTCCTGGCGGGACAGCTATGCGGGCACTGGACGCTACGCTCCTGGCCACGAGCCTTCCCTGGTCGAGCCCGGCAGCATCCATGAATACACGGTGAGCCTGTGGCAAACCGCGTACACCTTCGCACCCGGCGAACGCCTCACGGTTCAAGTCACCTCCAGCTGCCATCCGCGCTGGGACAGGAACCTGAACACCGGCAAGCGCGCCTACGACTCCGACCAGACCGTCGTTGCCCGGCAAAGCATCCACTTCGGTGAGCTGCACCCGAGCCGCCTGATCGCGGGCATACTGTGACCACCGACCGGACGGCGGCACCCGTGCTGTCCTTCTTCGCCGAAGTCTCTGCCGACGTCGGGCCGCCGGTCGAAATCGGGACCACGCCGGAGGGACACCGCCGGATCGTGCCGATCACCGGAGGAACTTTCGACGGCCCCCATGTCAGCGGCAAGGTCCTCCCCGGCGGTGCCGACTACCAGATACTGCGCAGCCGGGAACTCACAGAACTGGATGCCCGATATGCCCTGGAAACGGATGCGGGACAACGCATCTACGTCCACAACACGGCACTCCGCCACGGCACGGAAGAGGACATCGAGCGACTGAACCGCGGCGAACATGTCGCCCCGGACCGCATCTACTTTCGCTGCTGGCCGCGTCTGACCACTTCTGCGCCCGAACTCGCTTGGCTCAACAACCGTCTGGCTATCGGAACGGGCGAACGCCATCCCGACCAGGTGGTCGTGCGGATCTTTCTGATCGACTAACAGTACCGTCGACGGCGACCGTGAATGCCGCCGTCGTGCCCTGCTTTGAGCTGGTTAACAACCCCATTCGACGGACCGGAACAGCGGTCACGTAGGGATCCCCGAAAACAAGTAGGGACTACTCAAGACAGCAACCGCCCGCAGTCCTAGCGTGTCGGACAGCGTCCATGCCACAAGAGATGGGCGGATTGCAACGACTGGGCCCGGACTGGCGAGGGGCCGCAGCCAAAGAAGCAAGGGGGCTTGCTGAATGGACTACCGGCTTTTCAAGAACCGGGGTCGGTGCATCGCCTACGCAAACGATCAGGAGAAAGACCGACTCCTTAACAGGCCCGCCCTCCCAGCCCAGGCAGACGGGGCGAGGGCCTTTCGCAGCACAATGCCGGACCCAGCCGACGGGCTGAGATTGGGGAGAACGTGGACGGGCAACAATGGATATGGGTCGTAATGGTCCTTGTCGGAGCGGCATTGGTAGCCGTTGTGATGGTCTTTGGCCACCGGCGGCGCAGGCTGGTTGATATCAAACGCGTCGCAAAACATCGCGACCGGGAACCCGGGAGTCCCACGGACAACCTCGACAGCTCGGATGACGAGCCTGCAGCCCGGAGTCCGCACCACTAGGACGGCCCGGGTGCCCGCCACCCACACCCACAGGTGGTCGACCCTCACCAAAATACTGTCGTTCCCACCCAGCTGCTTGAGTGTCCGCTACCTGTCTTTTGGACCGTGCACTCGATTTCTTCCGGGTGTCCCGCTCAGCGAGCAGCGGAGGGATTCCCGGCGCGAAAACCGGTTGGGCTGAGAGGCTAGTCGCGAAGGTGACCGACGTGTACAGTCGGTTTTCGCGGCCCCTTCCGGCGTCCCCGACCGGGTCCGAGGAGTAAGGAGTGACTGTGACGCTACCTGCGGTCGACAAACGCGAACAGCCGGAAGGCGAGCGTGAAAGCCCGTCCCGCGCTTTCAGGTCGAAGTCTGCCGCCGGTCTCATCGTCGGGCTAGCCCTCGTTGCACTGTTCGCAGTTGTGCGGGTGCTGGCACCATCCACGCCGGAGGTCTTTGCGCTTCCCAACGCCGCCCGCGACTTTGCCACGCTGTCGATCAGCGTTGTCATCGAGTCCCTGCCGTTCGTTTTCCTCGGGATTGTCCTCTCTATCGCCGTCCAGGTCTGGCTGCCGGAGGGCCTGCTACTCCGCTGCCTGCCCCGGAGCCCGGTGTTGCGGAGGCTGGTCCTCTCGCTCCTAGGAATGCTGCTGCCTGTTTGCGAGTGCGGCAATGTTCCGCTGGCGCGTGGTCTGGTGGTCAACGGCCTCACGGTTGCGGAATCGATGACCTTCCTGTTCGCGGCACCCATCCTGAACCCCGTCACCATCGTCACCACCGCGCAGGCGTTTGGGTGGGACAACGGCATCCTGGCCTCCCGCGTCCTGGGCGGTTTCTTCATCGCCAACCTTGTCGGTTGGATCTACAGCCGGCATCCGCGGCCCGGGGAGCTGCTGACCGCACGGTTCCAGGAGACGTGTTCGCTGGCAGACCACCACGACGGCGCTGCCGGCCGGGTGAGGCGCAGCGTGCAGATGTTCTCGCAGGAGACGCGTGCAATGATGCCTGCCCTGTTTGTTGGTGCAGGCATGGCGGGGCTGATCCAGGTTGCGGTTTCCCGGGAAGTGCTGGTGGCCCTGGGCAGCAACCCGGTCTGGTCTGTCCTGGCGTTGATGTTGCTGGCCTTCGTCGTTGCGATCTGCTCAAACGTGGATGCCTTCTTTATCCTGTCGTTCGGAGCAACCTTCATGCCCGGAGGCATCGTGGCTTTCCTCGTCTTCGGGCCCATGATTGACGTGAAAATGCTCGCCCTGATGCGCACCACGTTCACTGCGAAGACCCTCCTTCAGCTCAGCTTGCTGGTGGCGCTTTGCGCCGCGGTCCTCGGATTGGCGGTCAACTATGGTCATTAGGCGGCTCGTGGGCCGCTGGCAGGGCGTGGTCCTCAGCCTGATCGGCCTCATCGCGACGGTCTGGCTGGGCTTGTCAGGGCAGCTTGCCTTGTATATCCATCCACGGTATTTCGTGTTCACGGTCATCATGGCCGTGATCGCAGGAGTGCTTGCCCTGGCGGCCTTCGCCTTTGCTCCCACTACCCACGACGGGCACGAGCACGGCGATGAGGCCGGTTCGCGATGGGGCTGGCTGTGGCCGTTCGGGAGTGTCCTGACCATCATCGCCGCCGTCGTCGCCTTGCTGATCCTGCCGCCGTCGACCCTTACTACTGCCACTGTCGCACAGCGGGACCTCAACGGCTCAGCATCCGCCCTCACCCTGAAAGCACCCGCGCTGCCGGGCAAGGGAGACTACTCCGCGTTCACGGTGAGGGACTGGGCATCATTGCTTCGGTCCGGCGCTGGGCAGGACTTTTTTGCCGACAAGACTGCCACCGTGACCGGGTTCATCAGTGCGGACAAGACAGATCCAAACGTCTTTTTCGTGACCCGTTTTGTGGTGACCTGCTGCGCCGTTGATGCCCAGCCGATTGGCGTTCCCGTTTATCACCCCGGGTGGCAAAACGAATACAAAGCCGACAGCTGGGTCACGGTCACCAGCAGCTTTCGCGCCAACCCCAACACGGCCAGTCGCGAGGCAATCGTCCTGATACCGGACTCCATCAAGCCCACCACACAGCCGGCACAGCCCTATGTCTACTAAGCGCCGTCCCGTCTCAGCCAAGCGGGCTGCGGCGATTGCGTCCGCGGCAGAGTTCCTGGCCGGACGCCGTTTTGCCCGGCGCCTCTACGGCACTATCGCGATCCTCGCCCTGCTCGCCGGCGCACTGACCGCTGCGAATCTTTCGAAGCTTCCGCACCCCAACACCTCGGTCTTGGCCAACTCCTCCGCACCCGCGGAATCCGGCCTCTACACGCTGCAGAGGGACACCGGCAAAGACAACACAGGGCGAAAGAAGCCGGACACCATCCTCGGCACAAGCCTCACCGCCAGTGACCAGGGCACGGTCATTGTCAGCGCTCCCCGCATCCAGGAATATGCCGCCCTTCCCTCCGCCCTTGCCGTTGTAACCCTCAACGATGACAACACCAGCTCGCTCGAGATCGTCCCCCTCACCGGTGGCCCGCCCACACTCGTTCCGTTGCCGGGCCTAGGGACAGTGGCGAACCTTCACGCGGCAGGATCCAAGCACCTCATTGGCTTCACTTTCACCGCTTCTTCGGGCACCGGCCAGTACTGGAAATCACTCTTCGTGTACGACGTCGACAATCCGTCCTCGGCCCCGCGGGCCATCCAGGGGATCAACGGTCCGGTCTCGGCCGCGGACTGGCGCTTTTTCCCGGGCGGGGCCACGTTGGTGGCGCAAACCGACGACCAGTCCATGTTCATCATTGATGCGCTGGAAACCGGCAAAGTGTCGCCGCTGGGCGCGCATGCCGGGATCCTCGGATTCGTCCCCGGCACCGACGAACTCGCCGTCGCCGACGCAGGGCTGAAAAAGGGCATAGACCCGCCACGGTACTCGACCATCAACCTCACCACCGGCACACTCACGACGCTGACCCTTACCCACACTTTCGCGCGCGATGCTGCCACCGGGGTCGGCACCTACGCGAGCCAGCCCGTGGTCCTCGACGCTTCCGGCCTGTATGCGCAGGTAGTGAGAAAGTACGACGCCGGAAATGAGGCCTCCGTCATCAACCTCGCCGACAAGAACGGCTCGCGTGTGCTCTACCAGCCGGCCGCCGAATGGTCCCGCATCCTGGACATGTGCGTATCTCCGTCCCGCGACTACCTCGCCGTTGAGACAGCGGCCCCGAAATACGTCGGGGACCAATACCCCGTCCTCCCCGAACCTTCCCCCATGCGGACCGACCTCGTGGACCTGAAATCGGGTACCGTCCTCAAAAGCGTTCCCGGCTTCCTCCCGAGCTGGTGCCGTTGAGCGAACCCGGGCAACGGCTGGCTCCGGAGGTCTGATGGTCCGCACCCGGACAAAGAAAAACACCCCGGTCCGAAGACCGGGGTGTTACCGATGACCCGACTCATCCATGAAGGATGTCTCGACTCATCACAAAAAGTGGAGATGGGGGGAATTGAAAACCCCATCTGACACATTTCTTAGAGTCAGTCGTGTCTAGGTTCCCCTAGATTCCGCTGTTTTTGCCTAGGTCGAATCTAGGTTGTTCTAGGTCATGTTGGCGACGCCAACAAGATTCGAAGGCGATCCGCCCAACAAATGAGCCCCACCCTCACCTTGAGCATGGGTTGCATGTCACGGCCGGCTTGAACGGTTCCCACCTCCCGATTCGCCGGGGCATATCCGCGGCTTGAATAGTGCCCACCTTCACCTTGGCCGGCGCGCCGCTCCTACCCTCGGCAGAGGTTCACGATCGTAGTCCCGCCCGCGCTATCGGCGTGGATGGTCCCGTACAGGTTCGGCTGCGAGCCTTGGCTCACCAGTTCATACCTGACGTCGAGCTCCTGATATGTGCTTCCGAAAGTGAAGGTCTCGGACTCATTGGCTACGTAATTTGTTCCCGACTCCGCAGTCCCCTTCAGGTGGACGGAAACGTGGGTGGTAAGGCTGCCGTCGGCACTTGTCTTGTCGACGACGTGCATCGTTCCCTCTAGATGAACCTGATCGCCGTTGCAGTCGTTGGTAGCGCCAGTGACGACGAAGTCCCGAGAGGGTTGCGCCGGTGCTGCACCGGCGGCAGTTGCCGAGAGCAGGAGAACTGCCGCAGCGATTGGGACAGCGGGAGCTAAAACACGCATGGTGACCTCCAGGTCTAAGTTTGGATCGACCGCGACTCAAACGCGCGGCTGGAGCCCGATCACTTTAGGACCTCTAGAACAGGCGCGTATCGAGTGGCCGCTACCCGTTTCCCTACAGGAGCTGCTAGCCGACTAGTGCCTTACTTGAGCCGGATCAGCTAATACAAGAGGGCCCTATTCCATGTCTGGCGACTACTCCGGCGGAGTCCTTGGGGGCAAGGCCCGCGGCCTTTGCGGCTGTGCTTCAAGCAGCCGAAGCGAAAGAGACCTCAGGGAACGTCCAGCAACGTTGTGTATGGGACTTTGTCAGGCGCTTCAGCTAAGGTCGTGACTAGAACATATATTCGAACAAATGGGGAACATCAATGACGGGTGAAGTGCTGCACGGAGTGACGTTTGCGATCCGAACGATCAGGGATCTTGGAGACGCTGCGGCTATAGCCGGCGTCGTGGCGTCGTCACTTATTGGGAGATTCGAGCCTCAGCGCGCTCCATCAGAACCCGAGCAGTAAGCCCCAGGGCCTCGGCAACTTTGAAGAAGGTTGGCATCGGCATACTGCGCTTGCCAGTCATATAGTGACTCATCGTCACCCGATTGATGCCAACCTTGTCGGCCAAGCCCTTTTGGTCCATCCCGCGCTCCACGAGCTCGACCTTGATCTGAGTTGAGAGCGCTGCCTCTAGACTCTCGCCGTAAGTTGTCATGTGAGCAATCTTAATTGCCCAGCAACAACCTTTGCAACCGTTTGACTAATCGAATATGCCGTTTGAGTACTCGAACGACACGCAGGCAACCACTTGGGCGATACTTGCAATTAGCCGTTTGACTACTTATGGTTGTCGTATGGCTACCGCAGAGAACGGCGCAAACGACGCCACAGACACCCAGATTGCCGAGCGGATCACCAACGCTCTGATCGTCAAGAACATGAACGTCCGGGCACTCAGTGAAGAGACCGGCATCAGCTATCCGACCCTACGCCGCAGCCTCAAAGGCGGCCGCAGCTTGACCTTCCTAGAGTTCAGCAAGATAGCCGCAGCTATCCACGTCGAGCCCTCAGCGCTCCTGCCGGAAGCGCTAATCGGGGCCGCAGCCTAATGACCACTCCAATTTTCCGGACACCGGAGGAAGTCGCCCCAGAGTTGGGGATGACGAAGACAGAACTGCGGCGCTACTGCCGCGAATCAGGCATCAACACCCGGCTCAGCAACCGCCGAATAATGCTCCACCAGGACGACGTCGTCCGCCTCATTGAATGGGTCCGCGAGCGCACCAAAGCCGCCGACGCCGCCACCGAAGAACAACAGCACGACCCCTTCGCCTAATTAGGCCACCGCTTCACCTTCGCCCACATCTGGGCACCACTCCCCCGCACTAAACCATCACTCTCGTGTTCTTTGCGAGAAGAAGGGTCTATTTGCTATGCCCAAAAACACCGATTACCTGTCCAAACTCGCCACCTACAACGCAAAGCACGGCATCACCGCCACATTTTCCGAGATGAAGAAGACTGCACGTCGCATGCAGAAGCTGCACGACGAGCGCGGCCCGGTCGATCTCGACGTCTTCTTCCTCCTGCACCAAGATCCCACCGGGGAAACCGCCGTCGAGAACGTCCTCGCCGAACGCGCCGCCCAGAACGAAGCCAACGCGGCACGGAGGTTGGCCGCATGAACGCCCACGACGAGTACACCGACATCCACACCGTCCTACGCGAAACGGCGGTGAGTTGCGCATGAGCGCACAGTACCGGGTCGGCCTAGTCGGTTGCGCAGCCACCAAGCTCGAACGGCCGGCGCCTGCTCGTGAAATGTATACATCCCAGTTGTTCCGCAAAGCCTCCGCATACGCCGAGGCTACTTGCGACCGCTGGTACATCCTGAGCGCCAAGCATTGCCTGCTCCACCCAAACGAGCTCATTGAGCCCTACGACATGACATTGGGTTCCAATGACCAACTGTGGGCCGACCGCGTGCGTACGCAGCTGGCCGCCGAACTAGCCGAAGTTCCCGGCGTAACGCTCGTCGCTCTCGCCGGCGCCCGGTATCAGGGGGTGCTGCGGCCCTGCCAGTGGCCGTTTGAAATCCCCATGAAGGGACTAGGTATCGGCCAGCAGCTCGGATACCTGACCAGTCGGCTAAATGAGGCGGCATGACGAAATGGTCTGTGCCACGCGGCGAGAAAGTGAAGCTCTGCGGAACGGTCGCCGGAAACGATCTGGAAGCGGCCCACGTGTGCATCTGTTCGGCTGCTGATTGGCATCTGGACGCCGGACTCAAGCACCACGGGTGCGATTGTGGCCGGTCGTGGAAAGACGAGCCCCGGCAATGAAGGCCGCAGCCCTCGAGGACAACAACTGGATTGACGACGCCGTCGCGACGATCGACGCGATCTCCCTCGCGCACGAAGTGTTCTCGGCCGACGACCTCCGCCGCGAAATGCGGCCCCCGGCGCACAAGAACTGGCCAGGCAAAGCTCTCATCGCTGCCCGCAAGGAAGGCCTTATCCAAGCCGTCGGCTACCAGACCTCGACCAGCAAGTCCCGCAAGCACGGCGTGACCCGAACATGGGCCCGCAAAACCAAGAGAGAAGGAACCCAATGAACGGTCTTCAGTTTCTCGTGTTCGCCGCCACCATCGTTGGCGCCGCAACCATGATCCCTGCCGCCATGCGCCATGACCGGCTGCTTGAGGAACCCGAGGACATCGACTACGACCTGCTCGACGCCGAGCGTGACACCCGCGCCGCTGATGATGCGGACGCTGCCCGAAAGGAATACGGATTCTAATGACCCCCACACCCCGCCGCGCCAACCGTTGGACGCTTGGCCGTCGACTCGCTGACCTCATCCCGCACGTTCTCCCCGGCCGCCACCACATCATTTGGGAAACGCGATGACCGCCGAGTTGATGGCCCGTAACCCGGTGACGAACCCGACGCCGACCGAAGTGTTCGAGAAAGCGCGCGAGCACAACATCACGGTCATGGAGGCTCGCCGCGTCATCATCGCCGCCAACAAGGTCGCTGCTGCCCGTGCCGTAATCATCCCGACAGCTACCCGGCCGATCGAATTACCGAACTACGGTCTCGACCCGGAGCGCAACTACAGGCCCATCGCGAAGTTCCGCGCCATGCCCCCGGCCCAGCTCCAAGACATCTTCAACCCTGAAAGGGGGTCCGGTGGGTAACCCGTACTGCCCGAAGTGCGGCCACCACCACACGGACCGGTGCAACGCCGTCAACCACGACGAGCAAACCGACGCCGCCAGCCGCTGCGGCTGCACCAGATGACCACGGCCCCCACGAGGGGCCTTTTTCATGCCCACGCTGAGCTTTCAGAGCGATGAACATTCCCCATCAGGAGAAGATGCCGGCCCACCTAGAAAGACTTGAACGGTGGGCCGGTCTTAATCACTTCTTAGTGAGGTGATCCATCAAGATCGGCAGGCCAACGCGAAAGAGCGTGATGGCCAACGATGCATAGTTAGGGGGCCTGCGGTACCTCCCGCATTCCCTACAACGGGCAGGTTCGTGTTTTCCGTGTGTCATGGTCGTATTCCGTTCCAGACCGGATCCGCCACGTTGGTATGCTGCGGCGTGGGGTATTGCACTCAGGCAACCCCCATGCATACAGTAAGCCCAACACGGCGGATCTCCGTCCATTGTTGATTCGTAGGCGCCTCGACTGTTTTCCTAGGACACGAGGCGCCTACAGCAGTTTGTTGGCTGCGTGGATATAACCTACGCCCGTCCTAAAACTTTTCCGGTGGACAGAAACGGCGATTCGCGTAGAAACCTGGTGAACTTCCCGTAAACGGCTGCGGAAGAATCCTCAGCACGTACAATCCACGAATGGCCCGAAAAAAATTAGCAGAGGAAAAGTTCACTACCTCGGAGGAAGCGATCGATGCTTTCCACTATTTGGCCCAAGACGTAATCAAGCATCCTTTGGTGACCGACCCCCGACCGGTGCGGCTAACGCTGTCGTTCACCAACATGTCCCTCACTGAGTACGAGTGGACTGGGCCTGAAGAAGCCTCATGGATGCAGCTCGCGATGTTCGTACGGAAGCTTGCGCTCCTTGATGGTGAGCCAGTGTTCATCTCTAGGATCCTAAATTCGATTTCCCGCCGCTATGGCCACGTACGTGAAGAGGTTGACTCCATCAGGGCGGGAATCAGTCAGTGGAAGTCGGGAGACGGCCACCAAGTTCTTACCAGCTCAGGTGGCGTCAACTCGCTGAGTCTTCGCTCGCACGCCGAGGCTGCAGAAATCGCCATCAATGGTTACTTGTTTCACGCAAACGCTCATCAACTGAAGGCGTGGAGGTCGCTCGACGAGTTTTCACGCGGCGCACTTCAGGCGTCGACCCAAATCCACATCATGGAGGTAGCCAGGTCCATCCGGCAAACCGCAGAACTCATTGACCGGATTCGACTCACAATCGCGTCATAGCGAAACACCCTCACCAATCAAAGGACCCCATGGGGTCCTTTTTTCATGCCCAAAACCAAGGAGAGCAATGACCTACGAACCCGGGATATACGCCGGAGTCAGTAACGAGGACTATCACGCCGATCCGGCGCTCGGAAGTACAAGCCTCAAGACGCTGGCACTCCGCACCCCGGCCCATTACAAGTGGGAAAAGGAACACCCTGTCCACAAGGATGCTTTCGATATTGGCACGGCGGCGCACAGCCTGATCCTCGAAGAGGACACGTCGAAGCTGGTCATCGTGGAGGCGAATGACTGGAAGCTGAAGGCCTCACAGGTTGCGAAAGCTGACGCACGGGCCGCGGGCAAGATCGCCCTTTTGCCTAAGGAGATGGCGCAAGTCAAGGCTATGCGTGACTCAGTAATGGCGCACCCGCTGGCCCGTAACGCGTTCACAGGCCATCGCGCCGAGGATTCCGTGTTCTGGAAAGAAGACGGGCAGATGCTCAAGTGCCGGCCGGACGCTTGGAAGCCCGGACTGGTGGCCGATCTGAAGACGACGGCCGACGCCGACCCCAACGAGTTCGGCAAGACCGCGTTCAACTTCGGCTACTTCATGAGCGCCCCGCACTACATCGACCTCATCAAGGCGGCCACGGGCGAGGACGTGAAGTTCGTCTTCGTCAACGTCGAGAAGTCCCCTCCCTACCTTGTGAGCATCACCGAGCTGACCGAGGCCGACATGGACCGCGGCCGCTACCAGCTCGACCGCGCCAAGCGGATCTACCGCGAATGCGTGGCCGCCGACCGATGGCCAGGCTACCCACAGTTCACAACCGCATCGCTGCCCCGCTGGGCGCAGTGCGAACTAGACGAAATGGAAATGATCAATGAGTAGCGAGATAGCAACCCGCGGCGGCAACAGCGTGCTTGCCGTTCAAGGCGAGCAGACATTCTGGACGCAGCAACAGATCACAGTGTTGAAGTCCCTCGGCCTCGACCAGGCAACCGAGTCAGACCTCGGCCTGTTCTTCCACCAATGCACTCGCACCGGCCTTGACCCTTTCGCCAAGCAGATCTACATGATCGGCCGGAAGGCCAAGGAGAACGGCCAGTTCGTCACCAAATACACGATCCAGACCGGCATCGATGGATACCGGCTCATTGCCCGTCGGGCCGCCGACCGTGCCGGCCACAAGTACGGCATCGAAGAAACGCTCTGGTGCGGCGAAGACGGCGCCTGGCGCGATGTGTGGCTGGGGCAGGCGCCGCCGGCCGCAGCGAAGGTAACCGTCAGCCGCGACGGCGACACCTTCACGGCAGTTGCCACCTACCGCGAATACGTACAGCTCGCCAAGGACTACGCCTCCGGCGAAATGGGTCCGAACAGTATGTGGAAGAAGATGGCCGCCAACCAGCTATCGAAATGCGCTGAGGCCGCGGCCCTCCGCAAAGCCTTCCCCCAGGACCTATCCGGAGTGTACGTGGATGCCGAGATGCACCAGGCAGACAACCCGGAGCGCACGCCCGAACCGTCAAGCACGTTGCGTCTGCTTCAGGAAGAGTCCGTGCAAGACCTTGACGAGAAGCGCGACTGGCGGTCCGAAGCTGACAAGGCCGCGGGCAATGAACCAGAGCTCCGGGCCATTTACTCGGAAGCCGAGCAAGGCGGCGCCGACCAAGACACTCTCACCTACATCCGATCCAAAGCAGGAGCATAGCCAATGAGCAAGATCATCCGCCTCGAGTCCACCAACTATAAAAGGCTGAAGGCAGTTGAGATCGTCCCGGATCCGGACGGCAACCTTGTCATCGTCGCCGGGAAGAATGGGCAGGGCAAGACGTCCATCCTCGACAGCATCACTGCGGCCCTGGGTGGCGTGAACGGGAAGACCACGCCGAAGCCGATCCGTGACGGCGAGGACCGTGCCGAGATCGTCCTCGAAACGGAAGACCTGATCGTTACCCGCAAATTCACTGCCTCCGGATCGACCCTCACGGTCAAGTCTCCTGACGGCGCCGTGCACCCCAAGGGCCAGGCGAAGCTTGATGACCTGCTCGGCAGGCTGTCACTCGACCCGCTGGCATTCACGCAGCTCTCCGACAAAGACCAGTTGGCCACGCTGCTGGATCTCGTTAGCCTTCCGTTCGACCCTGACCAGCTGGCCGCCGAGCGCAAGGAACTGTTCGAGCGCCGCACCGACGCCAACCGCAAGGTCAAGGAACTCACATCTCGCGCCGCCGACTACATCTCCCGGCCGGCCGACCTACCCGACGAGGAAGTGAGCGTCTCTCAGCTCCTGTTGCAGTACAACGCTGGCCAGGCCGACCACCTTGCAAAGGTCCGAATGCGGAACAACTTTGATGCCGCTGCCGAATACGTTCTCCGAGTCCGGGCCGAGCTGGAATCTGCGGAGCGGGCGCTGGCAGCCGCCAGCAAGGAATACGGCAAATGGGAGGGCATCGAACTGCCAGACCTCGAAGTCATCCAGGCACAAATCGACAATGCCGAGCACATCAACATCGAGGTACGCCACTACAAGGTAGGCGAGAAGGTGCGCGCTGATCTGACCATTGCAGAACAGGACGCCGCCGAGCTCACGGAAGCGATCGCCGAGATCGACAAGCAGAAGGCTGACGGGCTCGCCGCAGCGGTCTTCCCAATCGATGACCTCGGATTCGATGAGACGGGCGTGACCTACCGTGGCATGCCGTTCAAGCAAGCATCCGGTGCCGAACAACTCCGCGTCTCCCTAGCCATGGCAATCGCACTCAACCCGA
This sequence comes from Arthrobacter sp. SE2, assembly GCF_058244265.1. Lineage (NCBI taxonomy): Bacteria > Bacillati > Actinomycetota > Actinomycetes > Micrococcales > Micrococcaceae > Arthrobacter > Arthrobacter sp. SE2. The sequence goes on from NZ_JBZAYA010000001.1 coordinate 241,245, forward strand.
AGCTGCGTGTCATTCGCATCGCCGACGGTTCCTTGCTCGACTCTGACAACCTGGCGCTGGTGGAATCCATCGCCCGCGAGCACGACTTCCAAGTGTGGATCGAAATGGTTGGCGACGGCGACGGCCGCGGGATTGTTATCGAAGACGGGCAAGTGGCATAACCGCACACCTGTACAACCAAAACCCAAGGCCCCACTGAGGGCCTTTTTTCATGCCCGCGGCGCCCGGACCCCCTGCCGGGCGCCGCACATCCGAAGGAACCCATGAACCACGCACAGAATATCCAGCAGCTCGAAGCGGCCGCGGTCGTTATTTACACCAAACCGAACTGCCAGCCCTGCCGCATGACAAAGCGCAAGCTAGACGCCGCCGACATCTACTACGACCAGGTAGACGTCACCAAAGACCCCGCCGCACTGCACTTCGTGAAGGAAACCCTCGGCTACTCAGGCGCACCCGTCGTCTACGTCTCCACCATCGAAGGGGACGTGCACTGGTACGGCTTGGACGTCCCCAAGATCGAGCAGCACATCACCAAACGAGCCGATGCCGCATGAGCGAGTACATCCTTAGCCCTGCTCCTCGAGCCAGCGTCGCCCAGTGGCGGTCGCGGTGCCAATGAAGCTGGAGCCGTGACCCAAATGCCCCTCTATATAACGGTGGCCGAGGAACGTCCGGACCATCGACCGCATTAGGACTTCAGGGACGCCGTCAAGCCTCGGCACAGATCCGTGCTCGACGATCTCGCGCAATAGGCGCTTCTGCTCTGCCCCGACGTCAATTCCTTTCGATTCGTACCTGGTCAACAGCTCGTGGTCCAACATCGCCGTAATTACCCAGTTGCCGCCGAAAAACAGGTCGCGCTTGATTTGACCGTTCTCGGTTAGGACCTGCACCGACTCCATGACCTTCTCGGCGCCGAGTCCGTCGACTTGCGCCATCAGACTGTCGCGATTAACCAACTCCGATCCGGTCTCATCCATCAGCCGAAAAATCAGGTCTAGAACCATCTTGTCGCGCTCAGATGCGCTCAATTCCGCCATGACTGTCCCCTCTCTTGTGGCGCGAAAACAGCCACAGCCTACGCCTGAAAGGACCCCGTTTGAAAGATCCCTGCTGTTGGTTATGCCGCACCCCATCTGGGGTGTGCGCAACCAACCACAACTGCGACCACCACAAAGCGGCTCATTCCGAAGAGGAGCGGGCCGCTTCCAATTTGACCTACCGCGACCCCACCGGCGGCCAAGCCGTCAACAACGTCATGCGCGAGACACGCGCACCGAACCCCAAAGCCGCTGCAAAGCGGCCTTTTTTGTACCCAAATTCGAGGAGCAAGTAATGAGCAGCAAGCAAGTAATCACCGCGCAGGCTAAGGACTGGATCGCAGCCCTCAACCGGCTCGCCCCGGCGATGTCCGGGAAGAAAGCTGTGCCTGTCTTATACAGCGTCCACATCGACCCCGCGACCGGGGCTCTGTCCGCGTACGACTTCGAGACGTCATGCATCACCACGGTGGCCGAGGCCGAGGGTGAAGGCACCCCGTTCCTCGTCATCTACCGGTGGTTGCTCGATGCCATCCGCACCACGACGGGCAAGACGAAAACTGCGCCCGTCGCCGTCGCCCTGGACGGCAAGAAGGTCACCGTCTCGGCATCCGGTTACGAGCTCCACGCCGAGGCGATGCCAGTCGCCGACTACCCGGAGATCCCCAGCATCTCGCCGTCCACCTTCACTGCGATCCCAGCAGGAGAGTTGCGGGCTGCGCTTCGCCGCGTATCCGTCGCCGCGTCAAAGGATGAGACCCTTCCGATCCTCGAAGCCGTCCGGATCGAAATCAACGATGGCGCCATGGAGCTGCTCGCAACCGACCGATACCGGCTGGCCTATGATCACGTCGACGGCCAGGGGGAGGGCAGCGCAGCGTTCCTGTTCAAAGTCCGCGCCATCAAAGCTCTGGACCGCTTCCTCACAGGAGTCGACGTCGTGATCGGACTGAGCGACAACCGCATCAGTATCGAGACCGAACACGCCACGTTCACGTCGATGAACGTTGACGGCGACTACCCCAAGATCAAGACCCTGTTCCCCGCTGACGTGACGGCTTCATTCGAGGGTGACCGCGCCGCTCTCCTCGAGGCGGCCAAGGTAGCCGAACGGATGGGAGAGCGGTTCTCGCCGTGCATCGTCCGCATGTTTGAAGGCGGCGCCGAAGTGACTTTCGACTACGGGCTCTTCGGCCCTTCCCGAGCCCCGGTGGCCGTCGGCGAATTTGTGGCCGGACTCAACGAGGAAATGAAGTGCGCCTTCAACCCCCGCTATCTCGTGGAGACGCTGCAGCAGCTGACCGGCGATAAGGTGCGGATCTCCTACACGACCGCGCCGAAGCCGTTCCTCTTCTCGCCCGCTGGCGTTGAGGCCAACGACCCGAGGTCGCCCAAACACCTCATCATGCCCGTACGGATGCCTCAATGAGCGCCCGCAAGAAGCCAGCGGCCGTGCCGACGCATACATTCCGTGGAATCTGGCCCGTTGTCGAGGGCACTGGCACCGCCACCACGGACGCGGAACTGATCCTGCAGGCGATCGGTGACCTGCCCAACGTCGCCCACCGCCACAACGCGACCATCGTCGGGCCGCCGCGGGCATGCATCGCGGACGGCCGGCGCGTCCCGGGATCCGGCGGCGCGCTCCACGTCATCGTCATCGAAGCACCCGCCGTGCGAGCTACTCGCCGCGGATACCGACACAGCTCCGGCGGCTGACATTGGACGAGATCTTGGAAGGCCAGACAGACATTTTCGAGCTGCTGGGCCCTCACGAACTCGAGACCAAGCAGCCACCAATCATCGAGAAGACCAAGCAAGCCTTGGCAGAGAAGGACCCATCATGAGCACAGCACTCCATGAGCGCCAAGACATCCTGGCCGACCTGCAAGACTTCATGCAGCAGGCCAACAACGAGCTGACCGCGACGGACATGTTCTGTGGCGCCGGCGGATCATCCACAGGTGCGCTCGAGGTTCCGGGCGTGACAATCAAGACGGCCATGAACCACTGGGCCCGTGCCATTGAGACGCACAACGCCAACCACCCCAAGACGGATCACGTCTGCGCTGACATTCAGATCACCGACCCCAGATACATCGCAACCTCTGACATTCTCTGGGCATCTCCGGAGTGCACCAACCACTCCGTAGCAAAGGGCAAAAAGCGGATAACCAACCAAGCTGACCTGTTTGGGGATTCCATCGCTGACGAAGCCGCCGACCGGTCCCGGGCCACCATGTGGGACGTGCCCCGGTTCGCCGAATGGCACAAGTACAAGCTCATCATCACCGAGAACGTGGTCGATGCCGCCAAATGGGTCATGTTCGATGCCTGGTTGCTCGCCATGAAGTCCCTTGGCTACGAGCACCACATCGTCTATATGAACAGCATGCACGCCCAGCTTGGCGGCCTCCCCGCGCCACAGTCGAGGGACCGGATGTACGTCATGTTCTGGCTCAAAGGCAACCCCCGACCGAACTTCGACCTGCTCATGCCACTGGCTCACTGCGCCACGTGCGACGAGATGGTGCGCTGCGTTCAGTCTTGGAAGAACCCGAACTACCGTTGGGGCCGCTACAAAGCGCAATACGTCTATCCGTGCCCGAACATCAAGTGCCGAAACGCCATCATCGAGCCGGGATGGCTGCCTGCCGCGTCCGCGATCGATTGGAAGCTCCGCGGGCAGCGCATCGGCGACCGCACCAAGCCGCTCGTGCCCAAGACAATGGCCAGGATCGCCGCCGGGCTCAAGCGCTACCACGGAAAGGCAGTCAGCATCGATGCCGTGCGCGGCGCCGAGATCATCAGCCCCGTCCACGCCGAGCCGTTCCAGACGCAGACGACCAGCTACACCCGGTCGCTGCTCGTGCCGGTCGAAGGTCGCGAAGGAAAGCAGGCCGCCCCTGTCGGCGACGTCCTGCGGACGCAGACCACCCGTAACGAAACAGGCCTCCTCGTGCCAGCTGGCGGGACTTGGAACGATGATGCCCGGCCATTGTCGGATCCCATGCGGGCTCTCACCACTCGGGACGCCAATGCCGTCGTTATGCCGCCGCTGATCGTCAACAATGTCAGCGGATCAGATGCGTCGCGAACTGCAACGGCATTCTCACCTCTGAGGACTCTCGTCGGCGGTGGAATGCACGAGTCGTTGCTCGCGGCGCCCGGAGCGCACCTTCTCATGGAGTACTACGGCAACGGACAGATGCACCCCGTATCCAAGGCAATCCCGACGATCAGCACGACTGACCGGTTCGCCATGGTCACCACCATGCGCGGGACATCGCCCGAGCACCTGGCCGCATCGAACGCACCCACCACGGATCCGTTCGGTACTTTCAGCGCAGGCGGCCAACACCACGCTGTTACTGAATGGACCGTCCCCGACATCGAGGACTGCGAATTCCGGATGCTCGAACCGTACGAGATCAGCGCGGGCATGGCGTTCCCCAAGACCTACATCATGACGGGCAACAAGCGCGAGCAAGTGAAGCAGGCCGGTAATGCTGTGACCCCGCCCGCTGCGCGCGACCTGTTCATCGTTGCGGCCCTCTCCCTGGCGGGCGCCGGAACGCTGGTGGCGGCGTGAACAGGTTACGTCGTCGCGTCCACCTGCGGTGTGACGGTCTCGTCCTCCCTGCCAAACATGCCGGCAAAGAGCAAGGCCAAGACAACCAGGAGGAACAACACGCTTGCGGCGATAAGGAGGGTGAAAACAAAGTTCTCAGCCTTCGTGACCACGATACCTAGGCACAAGCCCAGGGAAATGAGATTGGCCACGACGGCGAATTCCCGCCAACCCATGAGTCTCTTGCGCCACTTCTGGCCCGGAATAAGGGAAGGAGAAAGCCGATCCTCCAACGCAAGGAATACCAGGAGAGCCGGAATCACCTGGGCGAGCAAACCGGCCGCGTTCACATCAATAGTCATGGCCGGAGCATACACACAGGCACTGACACCCGCCGGCCGCCACCTCGGCATGATCGCGGCCGAATCGCTCGGCGTGGCCGCGTGAGAATGCTATTTCTCGACACACGCACTACTAAGGAGTCGGCATCCTGACGCCGTCGCGGATTTTCCAAACCCGCAGCGCGTAGTAGAGCGTTATCAAGAATAGAACGGCGATTGCCCCGAAGATCAGGATGCTAAGCGCGGGCGCGTCGAACCCGAAACCCCATACCCAAACGAAGGTCCCTGCGGCGAAACAATAAGCAAGGCCTGCTCCTACGGCGACGGTGATGCTGGCGCGGTCATTGATGATGTCAGCCAAACGGGTCAGAGACCTGCCACTCTGTTGTTGCTTTTCCTTGAAGTCTGATGCCCTAGTCATCATCTGCAGATAACTGCCCAAAAGAACCACTGCCGTTGCAATGAGAGTCGAAAGCGCATTCCAGTGATCTGAGTTCATAGTTCCCCCTCTAAGGGCTCCCGGCGGCGACGTTTGGCCACTTTTGCGGGAGTCCAAGACTTCTATCGACAGGGAGATCGGCCCGGTTAGCCAGAGGTTCTAATCAAGTCGCATCACCACGCCCTATCAACTTCATCCCGGGATTCTTTCGGGACATGACCAAGCAGCTACCGACCAGCAGAGAAAGGACGAATCAATGACCAGGCAATACGGGCGGATCAAGGCCCGTGGGAGGTGGACTGTTGGAAATCTTGCCACCCTATGACGGATCCATGCCCATCGACGTCTGGAAGGCAATTCGCGTCCGCGAATTGAAAGCCATGACCTCCCGTGAGTCTTCCCTCCTGAAGCTCAAGGGCCCTGACGGAAACAACCTCTACCGTATAACCGACGGCGGCAACATCGTGCGGACTAAGCCACTGTCGAAGGCGACGCGGAGGAAGGTCGTCGAGCGGGATAGGGCATGCATTCAGTGCGGGGCTGGCAGCCCGTTCGAGGTGGACCACATCATTCGCTATGCGGACGGAGGGAGCAACCTGCCAGAAAACCTGCGAACCCTCTGCCTTCGGTGCCATAAGAGCAAAGGTGGAAGGTAGATGGCTTGGTTCAACGCGGATGACAAAATGCACGGCCACCCGAAGTCACGGGCTGCTGGTCTGGAAGCGATGGGCCTATGGCTACTTGCCGGCACCTACTGCACGGACTACCTGACGGACGGGCTCGTGCCGGCCTGGTATGTGGAGTCATGGCCAAAGGGTAAGCAACTCGCACAGAAGCTCATCAAGGTGGGCCTCTGGGAATGCGCTGGCGATGACTACCAATTCCTGTCTTGGGAGGAATACCAGCGCACCAAGAGCCAAGTCGAAGCCGACAAGGCAAAGGCTCGGGAGCGCAAGGCGGAATGGCGGAGGAACAGAACCGGAACGGCAGTGGAACGCTGAATGTCCCGCGGGACAAAGGGCGAGACGGAACGCGTCCGGAACAATGCCCAAGACCAAGACCAAGACCAAGTACTTAATACTCACCTCGTGTGGGCTCTCTCGCCTTTGAGTTTGAGGTGCTTTTCAAAGAAGTGATGAAAAGAGTTTCCAACCAATCGTCACCTTAGGTGATGCGCGGGTTCGGGACTTTTGGCTTGAAAGGAATCCCAATTTGATCATCACAGACCAGCAAGGGCGGGCCGTCGCCTACTTGCTCCACGAGATCCGACCAGACTGGCCCGTCGCCTCGCTGGTGTCACTCATCGACAAGCACCGCGACGTCCCAAGCCTGGGCGCCCTGACCATCGCCGCAACCACCAAGGCAATGGAAGCCACATGCCAGACGCCCGCGCCGATCTTCCACCCCGGGCCGCACTGGCCGGAAGCCGCCCGTCGCCAGCTACCCAAGCCCCCGCCGTGCGAAGACCACATCGGCCAAGACGGCCACACATGCAGATCATGCTGGGCGGACGTCAAAGCCGGGATCCGCCCACAAACCCACATCGGAAAACACCACGAAGCCGTCTCAGAAGAGGCGGCTTCTGACGTTCAGGAGGACGAATGAAATTCAAACTGGGCGACACTGGCCGCGTCATCGCCACACCCTGCCGCCACTTCGACGCCGCTGGAACCATCACAGCCATCAACGAAGCCCAGCGATACCCATTCCGCGTCCAAGGAAACCCAGGCGATCGAGCATGGCCGCTCATCACAGGCGGCGCATGGTTCGGACCCCACGAACTGATCCTCGCCGAACCGGCACACCTCCACGAAATGCTCAACGACATCGAAGGCCAGCAACCCGTACGAAACATCCACGACCGCAAGGAGAAAACGCTGTGATCCGCAAAGAAGGCAAAGCCCGATGGACGTACACCTGCGGAGCATGCGAAGTCCGACTGACGCACCCCGACCAGTTCCGGGCCATCGAAGCATGCCATCGGCACGAACGAGGCTTCGGGCACTTCGCGGCATTGCTGGGCTCCGGCTTGACGGCTGCCTTCGCGCCAATCATTGCGGCATTCGGGTCCGGTTACGCCTCGAAGGCGGCTGTCGAACGAGAAAGCGCAGCCGTTGCGGCAAAATACGCGCAGCTCCCCGAGGCTAAGTCTGCACTTGATGCCTTAGAGGCAATGAGCTTCGCGCAGATCCCGCTGCCACCGAACATCCCACGCGACCCCACGCTGCGTCGGGACCGGCGAAAGTGGGGCGGCCGATGACTTCGCTGCGCGTCGTCGCCTACGGTCTGCCCGCCTCGCAGGGCAGCAAGAAAGCGTTCAAGCGTGGACGGAAGATCGTCTTGGTCGAGATGGATGAGAAGCTGCCCGCCTGGCGCGCCGCCGTCGAAGGGGCAGCCCGAGCCGCCGCCGGGATGCACTGGGCGACCATCGACGGGCCAGTGTCCGTAAGCGGCGAGATCCGGTTACCCAAACCCCGCACAACTAAGTACCCGGACGTACCCGCCGGCACGCCAGACCTCGACAAACTCCAAAGAGCGGTAGGCGACGCCCTCACCAAATCCAAAGTCATCAAAGACGACGCCCGAATCGTCCACTGGAACATCCGCAAAGTCTGGGCCGAAAACCTAAGCGGACTCGACATCACCATCACCCAGGAGCAGCCATGAGCAACATCAAGATCGAACACGCCGCCGACGACAAGAAGATCGGCATGACCGTCGGCGACGTCTTCGCATTCGCCCAAAACGCCCTCAACCACGACATCGACCCGCGCACACCCGTCAAAGTCACCACCGGATTCCGCATGCAAATCCAGAAACTCGAAGCCGGAGGCAGCCGGTGAGCAACTTCAAGAATGCCGAGGCGCTCTTCCAGGTCGCCTCAAAAGGTAACGAAATGCGCAGTGAGCACCAAGCGAACATGGCGGCACTCGCCCAAGTGCAAGCCACACTGGCTCTCGCGTCCGAGCATCGAACCGCCAACCTCATCGCTGCCGCTCCCCACGCGGCGACCATCGGAGATGCCAAAAAGATCTGGGATCAGATCGCGGAAGGGCTGGGCCTCGATTGAGCCTCTACGACAAGATCACCGCCGAGCCGGCGTCGCCACGCAAGCTGCGCCACTTCGCGTACCGGACCTACCCCGACGCCGGCGAGCAACAGATCAGCGCCCACGAAATCTACTTCTACGAAGCCGGACGCATCGGCTTCTGGAACTACACCACCGACTCCGACGACGGAGAACGGATCCTCATCCTCGCCACCAAGGCCTTCCAAGTCCGCCAGGTGACCCAACCCGAAGAAAGGCGAGATCAGGCTTGAGCAACGAATGCACCACGGAAGACTGCGCGAACTGGACAAGCACCTACCTCTGCACGCAATGCGTCCGGGACCTGAAAGCCTGGCTCGACAAAGTGCCCGTCCTCATCGCCGCCCTAAGCGTCACCATCGCGAAACTCGACAACGTGAGGCCCGCCGGTGGCGGATGGAACAGCGGAAGCAAGCCCGGCAGCGCGGCGCCAATCAACCTCGACGCGCTGCAACTCCAAGAGAACCTTCGGACAGTCAACAAGACTCTGGCATCAGAACACGCAAAGGACCCTCGCGCATCCGGCATCGCATGGATGATCCGAGACTGGGTCACCAAAGCCGAACTGCTCGTCAGTGGACCCGAGGAACCGCCCGTCAACCATGCTGCCAACCGCGAGCGCATCAAAGGCATCGCACCACCAATGCCAACCCGCAAACTCGTGCCCTGGCTACGAGAAAACGCCCACATCAGCCTCACTGGCAAGGACATTCGAAATTGGGTAGCCCGGGGCAAGTTCAAAGCGGTAGAAACCAAGCCTTCACCCACCTACAACCCCCATGAGGTCCTGGACGCTTGGTACGCGACACGCCGAGAGGCACTCGTGGACGCTAGTGATTGATGGTGAGTTGTGGTGAGTGTCGGTAGCTGTTGGTAATCGTTCGTGATGTGCGTTAAAGTGACTCACTGAGGGGTAAGTGACGTACCCAAAACCAAGCCGGATCGCCAAGCGACCGGCTTTTTTCATGCCCCTAGATAGGTACCAAACCCCCAAGGAGGCCCTATCTCCCGCGCAGGGACACGCGCACGCCGCTCGCCGCGAGGCGCCGGCCACACACTTCCCCGGGGAACCGGGAAGCAAGAGCACCGGCTGGTGACCGTTGCAACGCCGGACCCGGGCGAGGCGCGCCAAGCCCGGGCCTGGCACAAGAACCAACAACTGAATAGCCCGCAGAACATGAGCTGCGGGAGGGGTGAACGAGTTAGCTGGCCTTGACCGCTGGAACATGCGGCCGGTCGAAATAGCGTCAGGTTCGATTCCTGCCAGCCCACGGGAACCACAATGGCTCCCCGAATCGAGGCACAGCCGAGAGGCAGCGTCCGGCCCGCGCAAACCCCATGAGCGCGGGCCACAAGGGAATGTAACTCAGATGGTTAGAGGGACCGGCAAACATGCCGGGGGTCGCTGGTTCGAATCCAGGCATTCCCCCTTTCCGGTAGCGGCGGTCAAAGTCACGCCCCGCCTCACGAACGGCAAGCGAACCAAGGTAGGAGCCGGGTGTTTGCTCTCTCCACCTGCTAAGGCGCCTACCTGCCGCCGCACCGGAAACACCAAGGGGCTTAATTCAGGTACCACCTCTTCCGTTCCTCCGGGTCATACGGAGTCCCCTCAGGGGCGCAGGGGCCAACATGGTTGACCTCAGCCTGGCATTGGACAAAGCCCTTGCCGTCGGGCCCGTCGAGTACTGGAAAGGTTTCCGGGCATCTCACGAACGGTTTCGTTGCGCTGTCATCTGTAGTCATTGGCGCATCATCCCACCCCACCGACCGGCCCCGCAATTAACGGAGGCAAGTCATCGCTACCTCACGCACAGGCACGGCCACATGGAAGCGCATCTCACGCCAAGCCAAGAAGCTGGCCCGAGCCAATGGTCAGACGCGCTGCCCTCACTGCGGAGTTGTGCTCGACTACGACGTCGGGCTCACGCCATGCAGTGCCGAAGCAGACCACATCATCCCGCATGCCAAGGGCGGACGAGACGAACTATCAAACGTCATCGTCATATGTCGAAGGTGCAATCAGTCCAAAGGCAACCGCGCTGCACCCAAAGCAATAACGGTCATGGCAGCCAAACCGCTCAAAACCAGCCGCCGATGGTAATCAACAGCCTGTGGATAACCCGTGGATACGAAAAGTCGTATCCCGGAACCCCGTATCGGGGTATGGGGAGGGACCCCTCCCCGGGGGCCTCCCGTTCGCACCCCAGGCATTAGCGAAAATATCCCCCCGAGCCCTCGGCTAGGTCTGTCTAAGCTCTTGGACTGTGGCTAGGGTTGGGCCATGGCCGCCTGGAAAAAGGGGCCGATAACCACGCTGCAGTTGGTCTGGTTTTCCGTCCTGTATGCATTTATCGCGGGTTCCCAGCTAGTAAGTCTGGCTGACGGTAGCGCGCGATATCCGGTCGTGTCGTGGGTGTTGGTCGCGGTATCCGTGGTTCTCGTGGTGGCTATGGTTTTTGCTCGCATCTGGGCTGGAAAGCACCCGCCGACAGGCTGATCATCTAGGAGGCCTGCCATGGATGTTCCTGCTGGCCTTGGTGAGCGTGGGATTGCCTTGTGGGCAGCGATGTCCGGCAATGACGTCGCGCGCAACGCTCTCGTGCTTGAGTGCGCGCGCCTGGCCGATCGGTTGGACGAGCTGGACAACATCATTCAGGGCAAAGGCGTTCTGAACCTGATGCAATTTCGGGTGATCGATTCGATGGTCACTGACGACTCGCTCGATATCAATGTCGAGGTGAAGTTCCAGAACGTATTTTCGGAGGCCCGGCAGCATGCTACGGCCCTCGCGATGATCCTGGCCAAGCTCGCTGTGGGCGGTGATGCCGCTCAAAAGCCTGTGCCGGCCGCCGAGAACGTAACCCCGCTTGATCGAATCAAGGCTCGGGGTTTGAAGAAGGCCTGACTGGTGGTGGTGTCGGTTGAAGGGTTCGCAGACGCCACGGCTCCATATTGTCCCGGCGCCCCGTGGCTATTCTTGTGATCACGCTGAGGCTGCGATTGATTTGGCTGGCGCATATGGTCTGACTCTGGACGAGTGGCAGGAAACTGTTGTTCGAGCGTGGTTGCGGACGACGACTACGGGCCGCTGGTGTGCTGGCACCTGGGGTTTGTCCGTGCCTCGCCAGAATGGCAAGAACGGCAGCCTTGAGGCCGTCGAGCTGTACATGCTTGTTGTGCTCGGGCTAAAGATCCTGCACACCTCGCATTTGCTTGGGTCTGCGCGCAAGGCGTTCAAGCGCCTCATGAGTTTCTTCGGGACGAAGGTCAACGACCCGCATGCGAAGTTTCCTGAACTGAATGCGCTCGTCAAAGAGATCCGCAAGACGAACGGCCAAGAGGCAATCGAGCTACACAACGGCGGCCTGATTGAGCTTGGCGCCCGAACGGGTGGCGCAGGCCGCGGTAGCTCTTTCGATGTCCTCGTTGTTGACGAGGCTCAGGAGTATGAAGAGGACGAGCAGGAGGCTCTGAAGCCGACGATCTCGGCCGCTCCTTCTGGCGATCCGGTGACGATCTTCATGGGCACACCGCCTCGGGATTTGTCAGAGCGCGGCGAGCCGTTCGTGCGGGTCCGGAATAACGCCGTCTTGGGTAAGAACAAGCGCGCAGCGTGGATTGAGCATTCGCCTGAGGGTGACGTCGACCAGATGGATGAGGCAACGCTTATTGCGTTTGTCCAGGATCCGAAGAACTGGGCTGCCGCGAACCCGGCCCTCGGCATTCGTGTACTTGTTGAGACCGTCCAGGATGAACTTCATGAGTTCTCGCCTCGCTCTTTTGCGCGCGAGCGGCTGAACATGTGGCCTACGCCGACCGAGGCAGGCAAGCGCGCTTTCACTAAATGGGATGACCGCGCGATTGATGACCCGGATCCTGAGTGGCCTGTTGCCGCATACGGCGTGGACATGAATCCGGAGCGAACCAAGGTGAGCATCGGTGTTTCGACTTTCGCTGAAGGCGACGACATCCATCTTGAATTGGCCGCTGACGCTCCCTTCGATGAGCGGGGCACGACGGCGCTTGTTGAGTGGTTGTGGGAGCGCGCGAAGCGGCGTTTCCCGATCGTCATCGATTCGTTCTCGCCAGCCCGGGACTTGCTCGAAGCACCGTTGAAGGCCAAGAGGATGAAGGTGTTCATCCTTGGTGCCGCTGAGTACACGCAGGCGTGCGCCGGTTTGCATGAGGCTGTTGAGAAGTATCCGGCGGTCTCCCACTTTGGGCAGGAGCATCTTGATCTTTCCGCGAAGAACACGGTGCAGGACCAGATCAAGAACCGTCCGGGCTCATTCAAGTGGAACCGTCTGAGCCTTGATGTCGACCTGTCTCCGATCGTTTCCGTTACGTGCGCCCATTTCGGCGCCGTCAAGTTCGCCAGGCGGCCCCGTTCCGGGACCGTGAGGAAAAGGCACGCAATTGTTGGTTAGGGGTGACGCTGGTGGCTGTTCTTGACGTGGTTCGGAAGCTCTCTTTTGAGGAGTCGACGGCGTTCTATCGGATGCTGTCCACGATCCGGCGCAAGGCTTCCCGTAACAAGCTGCGGGAAGCGTACGTCGAGGATAAGAAGCGTCTGGACAAGATCGGCTTTTCGGTTCCGCCGCACATGATTGACTTTCAGACCCCGATTGGTTGGGCGTCGAAGGGGATCAAGGTTCCGGCGTCGCGGATCCGCCCCGACGGCTTCACCCTTCCGCGCCCGTCGACGCTGCTGGAAGAGGTCAACGCGACCTTCGAGGACAACTACCTTGGCGCTGTGGAGCGTATGGCGATTGAGTCGTCTTTGCAGCATTCTGTCGCGTTCGTCTTTGTGACCCCTGGCGATTCGGATCTTGCCGAGCCTGATGTGATCGTTGCAGCCCGCACGGCACTCGAGGCCACGGCGGAAGTTGACGCCAGGACGAACCGCGTGACATTGGCTCTCGAGATGGTTTCGGCCACTAAGGCGTTGTTGTACGTTCCGGGCAAGACGTTGCGCTTGGATTCTGGCCGGGACGGCTGGATGGTCACGCGCGAGATTAAGAACTTGTCTGGCCTCATTCCTTGCATCCCGTATATCTGGGGTTGGTCTCTGTCCCGCCAGTTTGGCCGGTCCAGGGTGACGCGCCCGTTGATGGGTTACATCGACAAGGGCGTCCGGACAATGCTCCGGCAGGAAGTTACTGCCGAGTTCTTCTCGGCCCCGCAGCGGGCATTGCTTGGCGCTGACGAGGCGCACTTCACTGGCCCGGACGGTAAGCGGATCTCGCCCCTTGAGGCCCTGATTGGCGGCATGTGGGCGCTGCCTGACGTGTTCGATGAGGACGAGCAGAAGCTTGTTCGCCCGGACATCAAGCAGCTCCAGCAAGCGTCGATGCAGCCGCATTCGGAGATGATGCGCACCATCGGGTTGATGGTGTCCAGTGAGCTGTCAATCCCGGTCGGCTATCTCGGCATCATTCACGACAATCCGTCGTCTGCTGATGCGATTCTCGCTTCGGAGTCGGACATGGTTGCCATGGTTGAGAACGAGCGGGATATCAGCTACAAGATTGCACACGAGTCGCTGGCCCGGACGATCTTGGCAGTGAAGCACGGCGGGATCACGCCGGGCATGGCTGCCGAGTTGCGGGGGCTGACGGCAAACTTTGCGAACGCTGGCACACCTACTCGTTCGGCACGCGCCGATGCGGCCCTGAAGTACACCACGGCGTTCCCCAACAGTGACCCTGAGGTTGCGATGGAGGAATACGGGCTGTCCAAGACGCAGATCGAGCGGAACCTCGCGTATGCGAAGCGCGCGCAAGCCGGGCAGCGTCTTGACGCTCTGGTGGCGGCGTCCAAGTCGTCCGCGACTCCAGTGTTCAGTGATGGCACTACGGCGCCGGCCGGGGCCGTTGATGACCAGCTCAAGCAAGCGCAGGTGCTCAAGGCTCAGGCTGACGCACTGGGCGTGCTTCGCCGCGCTGGTGTTGATGCTGGCGACGCGGCCGCACGTTCGGGCCTGACTGGCGTCAAGTTCATGCCGGGCTCACCGATCACCATTCGTGAGAATCCGTAGCAATGACCGATCCGATCATTGAACAGTTCCGGGCGGTTAACGCAGGGCTTTCGAAGCTTGTCCGCGATGAGTTGGCCGGATTTTTCGGCATACTCAATTTGGCCAAGCCGGAGGCTGTTCGGGACGCGCTGCTGGAGTTCGTGCCGCTTTTGGTGTCCGAGTATGGCTCAGCTGCCGAGGCGCTCGCCATGGACTACTACGACGAGCTCCGGGCAGCGTCGGGTGCTGCTGGCATATTCCGTGCGGCGGTTGTGGGAGCTGGCATTCCCGCGTCGGCGGTGGAGGCGAAAGTCCGCTACCTCGCCGGGCAGCTGTGGACCCCGGATCCTGCATCGATGCTGGGCGGGCTGCTGAGCGCGGCGGATAAGTACGTGAAGCAACCCGGTCGGGATGCGATCGCTCACAACGCTGAGCGTGAGGGAGCTCGCTGGGCCCGTGTGCCGACTGGCGCCAAGACGTGCGCCTGGTGCCTCGTGCTGGCATCGCGGGACGCCGTCTATCTGTCCAAAGAGTCTGCCGGCGGCGACGGGCATAAGTACCACGGACTGTGCGACTGCATCCCCACGCGCATAGCCAGCGCTAAGGACTATCCGCCTGGCTATTTGCCGGACGACTACTACGCGATGTATCAGGCCGCTCGCGAAGAAGCCGGCTCCGGCAATCTCAAGGACATCAGCGCGGCCTTCCGCAGGCTTCACCCGGACGTCGTCAATGACGGAGTCCACACCCACTAACCGCTCCGGCGGTTCACACTCTCCCTTCCGTGCGATGCGGGCAGGGTTATTCGCCGTGCGATGCGGCATCCAATAAGGAGTTCGAATTGAGCAAGAATTTTCCCCACGGTATCGACATCACTGCCCCGGGCGGCATTGAGAAACTGTTCGCCTTCAACCGGGCCCGTTTCGGCAATGCGGTCATGGAAATCACCCCGGAAGCAGCCGCGCAGGCAGCCGCCGACGCCGCAGCAAAAGCTACAGCTGACGCCGCGGCCGCAGAAGCTGCGAAGGCCGCCGGCGAGAAGCTTGGCGAAGGTGGGCTGAAGGCTTTGCAGGCTGAGCGCGATGCTCGTGCTGCTGCCGAGAAACGGGCTGCTGATGCTGAGGCGAAAATTCAGGCCGCGGAGGACGCCAAACTGTCCGAAATCGACCGTGCCAAGAAGGAACGAGACGACCAGGCAGCCGAGAACACGAAGCTCAAGGCCACCAACGCCCGTCTCGCCGCGCTGGCCAAGTATCCCGTCCCGGAAAATCGCCAGCACTTGGTGACCGGGACCGACCCGGCGACCTTTGAAGCTTCAGCCAAGGAGATCTCCGAGCTAATCGCCGCCGCCGAGGGCAAGGCTCCCAAGCCCGCCCCGGTGCACGAATCCGGCAACCGCTCCGGCGAAAACAACCCGACTGGCGGCTCGCTTGCCGCCGGCCGCGACGCGTACGCGGCCAAACACAACAAGAAGTCCTAGAAAGGATCCACCATGCCTCGTCTTCGCACTGAAACTTACGGCAGCGGAAATCTTGCCTGGCTCGGTTCCGGACATGCCATTGGCAATGCCCGCACCGAGACGGTCAGCGTCGCCGCCTTCACCAAGGCAACCCACTTCCCGGACGGCTACCTCCGTTCTGGCCAGCCCGTGGCCAAGGTAGGCGGCGTTCTCGTCCCCTACGACGCCACCGAGGCCACCGTGACGGGCGCCGGCATCCTCGCTGGCCACATCCTGTTCGACCTGCAGGTGGAAGGCCAGACCAACGTTGCCGCCCCGCTGCTGGACCACGGCCGCGTTGTGGCCTCCAAGGTCCCGGGTGTCTTCGTGAAGCCCGCTGCCGCCGCCAAGCTGTCCGCTACGACCATCGTCTACGTCTAAGAAAGGAGTGACTGATTATGCTTTGGACCGATCTCGTCACCCCCGCCGAGGCCACAGGGTACGCTCGCGCCGCCCTGTCCGACCTCGAAGTCAACAATGCCTCGCTGGCCCGCTGGATTCCGAATACTGAGGTCTCTGACCTCTCGGTTCGGTTCCGCAAGGGGCAGGCCGGTTTCGTGCAGGAAGCCGCGTTCCGCGCCTTTGACGCCGAGCCGGAACTGGCCGGTTCCACCTCGGGTCAGCGCGTCACCATTGACCTGCCCGCCCTCGGCCAGAACCGACCGGTCTCGGAATACGACCAGCTCCTGCTGCGCAACTCGCCGGATGAGGTGATCCGCGACTCGATCTTCAAGGAGATCTCGAACGCGGCCCGCGCCGTCGCCGACCGTATCGAGCGCCTGCGCGGTACCGTGCTGGCCACGGGCAAGGCCACCATCAACCAGACGAACTTCATCTCCGATGACGACTTTGGACGCTCCGGCACCCATAGCGTCACGGCGGCGTCGCTCTGGTCTGACCCGACGGTGTCGCGCCTGAGCGACCTGAATGCATGGTCGGACGTGTACTCGGCGACGAACAACGGCACGGTCCCTGGCTGCATGCTGATGTCCCGCCGCGTGTTCCGTGCGCTGGCCGCGGGCAAGGAATTCGCCACACTGCTGGCGAACGGCGCTACCCGCCCCGGTTTGGAAGCTGACGTGCGCGGCCTCCTGACCGCCGCCGGCCTGCCGGAACTATTCATCTACGACCGCTCCACTTCCGGTGGCCGCGTGATCGCTGACGACAAGCTCCTGTTCCTGCCGGCCCCGGTTGATCCGCAGTCCGGCCAGTCCGAGATGGGCGCAACCTTCTGGGGACAGACGCTGACCTCGATGGATTCCAACTACGCCATCGAGCCGTCCGAACAGCCCGGCGTCGTCGTTGGCGTCTACAAGAACGAGAAGCCCCCGATGATTGCCGAGGTTGTCTCGGATGCCATCGCCCTTCCCGTTCTGGCGAACGCGAACCTGTCCTTCGTGGCCAAGGTTCTCTAGTTGACCGCTGGGCGGCGCCTGGGCTTCGAGTCCGGGCGCCGTTCGGCCCCAATCTTTAGGAGTCAGTATGGCGACTTTTGCCGCACATGTTTTTGTTCATGGTGAGTCTGGGCCCGTGCATTTTGCTCCCGGTGACGAGCTGCCCGAGTGGGCGGAAGGTCTCGTCGGCAAACATTGCCTTGAACCTGAGGACCAGACCGACGCCCCTGACTTCACCGCTGGTGGTGCTGAAGGCGGCCGAAGCAACCCGGAAGGCACCGACAGCGATCCGGCCGACGACGCTGACAAGGGCGACGACGACGGCGAGGAAGAGGGCGAAAGCAAAGCTGACGAAAGCGACGACGTCGACCCCGCCGCGAAGACCGACGCCCCCGACTTCACCGCACCGGCTCCGCGCCGCGGCCGTCCCCGGAAGGCCTAAGCATGGCGGCCGACTACGCGACGCTGGAAGACCTCCAGGATCACTGGTCGGCTCTTCCCGCCGCGAAGGAATCCGAGGCTCAGCAGAAGCTTCATGAAGCGTCCGTTGAAGTCCGGGCACTGTACGCGGATCTCGACGGACGCATCGTCGCTGGACTCATTGACGCTGATGTGCCGCGCCTGGTTGTGTGCCGAATGGTCAAGCGCGCGCTTGAGCCGAAGGACGAGAACGCGCCGCCGTCGGGCATGGAGTCATTCCAGTTCGGGGCCGGTCCATTCTCGATGGGTGGCAAGATGGCCAACCCTGACGGCAGCCTCTACCTGACCGCTGCTGACAAGCGGCTCCTTGCCAAGTCGAAGCGGCGTCAAGCCTTCATGATTCACCCCGGAGGCTGACGTGGGCATTGTGAGCATGTTTCCAAAGTCGTGGCGCACCGATGTTGTGGTGCTTCGCGGCGGCGGCCGTGATGCGAAGGGCAATCCGTTGCCAGTGCAGGAGATCCCGTTGACTGACTGCATCGTCGGCCCGCGTGCCACGGCTGAGCCGCTGGACCGTTCCGACGTCGTTGACTCGAAAGCGGTCCTTTACCGGGATGCGGGCTTTGCGTTTCTGCCTGCTGACCGTGTCCGCGTCCCTGATGGCGCGCGCATGGCTGGCACGTGGTCTGTTGAGGGCCGCCCGGGCGAGTGGCCGTTCGGTTCCGAGGTTGGGTTGGTGATGGGCTGATGGGTCTGCACAAGGTGCCAGGTTCGAAGTCGTACCTTGCTGACGATTCGGGGCTCAAGGATCTGGGAACGTCGTCAGCAGTCGCTGCGGCTACGTTGTCCGCGGCGCAGCGCCTGGCCGGGAATGCGCAGGCTGTGGGGCGTGGCGCTTACGAGGCCGCCCCTTCGACGGTCACCGTTGGTTGGACGAACGATCGGCGCGCCGGGGCCGTGGTGCGCGAGTCCCGGGCCGACTGGCGTGATACGCGCGACGCGATCTTGCTGCGCGTCGCTGAGGCCATGAATGCGAGGGGCAGATGATTGATGCTCTGGTTTTCCCGGACACCCGTGAAGCGCTGTTCGATCTGATCGACGGTGAAACGCACCTCGGGAAGCCGGTCAAGGTCGTCTATCAGCTCCCCGCCGACAGCTACGGCGCGATCAAAGGGCCGTTCCCGGTCGCGCTGGTTTACGCGGGCGGCGGTACACGCGGCTTTGTTGACCAAGTCGACCGGGCCACGATCGAGGTCTACGCGCCTGGCCAGCAAGCCGTGAACACGCTGGTGTCCATCAGCGCTTCCATCATCGGTACGGACATTGAAACGCCCTCGGGGTTTATAGACAGCATTGAGGCGGACATAACGCCCGCTGATGTGCCCTACCAGTCGGACACTCTCAATAAGGCCGTCGCGACTTTCCTGGTCACTTCCCGGCCTATCTGACCCCGAACGGGGAACCAACAAATTCCAAGCCCTTGAAAGGGGTCTTTTGTCATGCCAACTTTTGCCACGATTCAGCAGGAAGCTGACGACCGAAATCTGATCCGCAAGATCCAGAAGGCCATCGCATTCCTGGCACCTCCATCGGTTGAACTGCCCACGAGCCTGTTTGGCGTCGGCGGGGCCCTGATCGACCTCAAGGCGCTCGGCTACCTCCCGTTTGGGATGGTCACCCCGGATGGTTTCGAGTTCGGCCGCGATATCAGCAAGTCTGACGTGTCCGCGCTTGGCTATGCCGGCCCGGTCCGCTCCGACATTGACACGGTGGCGCGTTCGGTGAAGATGACCGCGCTGGAAACCGGCCGGAAGCACATGCTCGAGCTGACCTACGGAACCGACCTTTCGGCGGTGACCCAGTCGGCGACAACCGGTGAGATCGTCTTCGACGAGCCGGACTTGCCCGTTGGTCAGGAGTACCGCCTTCTGATCCTGGGCAACGACGGTCCGGCCGCTGACAACTGGATCCTTGGCCGCGGCTACGGTTCTGTGAAGCTCGCCTCGACGGATTCCCAGAAGTGGGGCACCGGTGACCCGGTGCAGCAGGCATACACCTTCGACGTGTTCACGGATGCCGAGATCGGCGTCCCGGTGAAGCACTACATCGGCGGCACCGGTGCTCTGAAGCACAAGACGGCCCTCGGTTTCACCGCCGGGACCTAATCCATCCCCATAGGCACGGTGCGCGTCGCTCTCCGGGTGTGGCGACGCGCACCGTTTTCACCACGCACCCGAAGTTTCTTAGGAGTCGATCATGGCCCGCTTCATTTCAAAGGACGGCAAGCACGCCGTCGACACCGCGGTCGCTACCGAGGCCGCTGAGCTTCGCCGCGACGGCTACACCGAAGAGAAGGGCGAGGCCCCCAAGGCCGACGCCGCCAAGCCCACCAAGTAAATCCACCCCTCACACCCGGAGGTAACACCATGGCTGCAAACGACAAGCCGACCGTCCACCTTTCCCTCGCGAGCCTTCGCAAGGAGGTTGCCAAGCCCGAAGTGTTTCGCGTTGCGTTGTCCGCGTCCAAGATCATCACGTTCCCGGACCTTTACGCTGTCGAGTCGGTCGAGGCCGAGGAGATCTTCGGCGCCCTGAATCAGAGCTCGACCAACTGGGACGCTCTCGAAAAGTGGCTGACCAAGGCTGATGCTGCGGCTTTGAAGGCTGAGAAGCTGTCCGTCCGCGAGCTGGGCGCCGTCGTGCAGGCTGCAATCGCCTACTACGAGCAGACTGTCGGCACTGCGGGAAACGCCGCCGCCTCCGCGAGCTAGTAAGCCGCTACCGTCCCCAGATCCGCGCCGACCTCCTGCGGGAGTACGGCGTGGATCTGGCGGAATGGTACGCCGCGGGCAGGTGGGTTGGGTTGCTCGAACTGATCGACATGCTCCCCACTGCCTGCAGGCTCAACGAGGCGATCGCTAACGATCCCGAAATGGCCGCCATCTTGGCTGAGCAGAGGCTGTCACGCCGTGACGACGATGCCGATCCGTGGGCGCCGCCGCTTTCAGAGTTCAACCTGAACATCACTGTGCTGCGCGAGATCCTGCACGCCGTCAAAGGCTTGCGGCAGGTCAGTATCGCAGCGGCCGGCGGGAAGCCTGGCGAAGAGACGCCTTTCCCCGCCCCGTACACCGAGATTGACCGCGCTGTCGAGGCCGCGGAACGCAACTGGGCCGAGATGTTCGTCCAGCAGTTCGGATTCTCTCCGGAGGACATCTGACAACTTCATAGGAGGCCAAATGCCCACGATCGGTGTCGCCGACATCCTTGTGGTCCCGGTATTCAAGGACCTCCAGAAGAAGGTTGGTAAGGAGCTCGACGCTGCCGCCAGCACTGCTGGTGACAGCGCCGGTAAGAGCCTCGGCAGCAAACTGACTGGCGCTGTTGGCGGGTTCATGTCCGGGACCATGAAGGCCGCTGGAATCGCTGGCGGGCTGACCGTCGGCGCGGCCTTCGGTACGGCCCTCGCGAAGGGCTTTGGACGGCTCCAGGCAATCGAGGAGGCCAAGGCCAAGCTCAGCGGCCTGGGCCACTCAGCGGAGACCGTGCAGGGCATCATGAACGACGCGATGGCTGCCGTGAAGGGCACGGCTTTTGGCCTTGGTGATGCCGCGACAGTCGCTGCCGGTGCCGTCGCTGCTGGCGTGAAGCCGGGCAAGGATCTCGAGAGAACTCTGAAGCTGACTGGGGACGCGGCGACAATCGCCGGTGTCGGGATGGGCGAAATGGGCGCCATCTTCAACAAGGTGAGCGCGTCCAACAAAATCCAAGGCGACGTTATCGCCCAGCTGAACGACGCGGGTATCCCGATTATCCAGTTGCTTAGCAAGGAGCTCGGCAAGTCCGCCGAGGAAACCGTCAACCTGGCTTCCCAAGGAAAGATCAATTTCGAGACCTTCCAGAACGCCATGGAAAAGGGTCTCGGCGGGGCTGCGCTGAAGTCAGGCGAAACCCTGCGGGGCGCGTTCAAGAACACCATTGCCTCAGTTGGCCGCATCGGCGCCTCGCTGCTCTCCGGCGTGTACCCGAAGATCCAAGCCTTTTTCGCTGGCGCAATCAATTGGCTGAAGCCTCTTGAGGAAGGCGCAAAGATCGCCGGCGCGGCGATCGGGATCTTCCTTGATAAGGCCCTTTCCGGCGCGCAGGCAATCTGGGATTTGGTTGTTGGCGGGAATTTCACGTCCAAATTTCGCGAGATTTTCCATGTCGAGGAAGATTCTCAGTTGGTCGATTTCCTGCTGAAGGTCCGCGACGGCGCGAAGGGTCTTTATGACCTGATCGTCGGGGGCGACTACACGGGGAAGCTGCGGCAGGCGTTCGGCTGGGAAGAGGATTCCCGTTTCGTTGACTTCCTTCTGACCGTCCGCGACATGGTCCTAAAGATTCCTGACGCGCTCGGCAAGGTCATCTCGACGGGGTCCGACGTGGCCAAGTTCCTTTGGGACATGCGCGAGCCGATCGGCATCATCGCCGGTCTCATCGTCGTCTCCCTGATCCCGCACTGGGTAGCGCTCGGGGTGGAAGCAATGAAGTCCGCTATCCAGCAGAAAATCGCATGGGGGATCACGAAGGCCGAGGCCATCAAGGCGGCTTTCGCTCACTCGTGGGCCGTCACGACCATGATTGCCGGCTGGGTTCTCATGGGGACGCAGGCGACCATCCAAGCGGTGAAGATCGCTGCCGCATGGCTCATTTCCTTGGGCTGGGTCGGCCTGATCATCGCGATCGTTGCGGCCTTGGTTGCTGGCTTCATCTGGGCTTACAACAACCTCGATTGGTTCCGGGCCGGCGTCGATGCCGCCATGAAGTGGATCTCGGATGCCGTTTCGACGGCCTTCCAGTGGGTGCAAGGCGCCATTGCTGCGGTGGTCGACTGGTTTACTAGCACGGCTGTACCGGCCTGGCAGTCCGCGATCCAAGCCGTTGGCGACTTCTTCACCTACCTGTGGACGGACTGGATCAAACCAGCCATCGATGGAATCGCCGCGGTAATTACGTGGGTTTATGAGTCGGTCATCAAACCGATTTTCGACGGAATTTCTTTCGCAGTCGGCCTCGTCGGCGCGATTTTCAGCTGGCTGTATACGAACATTCTGAAGCCGGTTTTCGATAGCGCCGCCGTGGTGCTGGGCGGGTTCTACCTGCTGTTCCGGGGCATTTTTCAGGTGATCGTTTCGATCATTCAGAACATCCTGGCGCCGCTGTTCATGTGGTGGTGGAACAACGTCATGGTCCCGGTTTTCCAAGGGATCGGTTCGACCATCGCTGACTGGTGGAACTCGGCCGTCTCGATTTTCAATGGCGCCGTCGGTTTCGTCCGGGACGTCCTTGCGGCCGTGTTCACGTGGTTCCACGACGCGATCATCAAGCCGGTGTTCGATGCCATCGGTGCTGCCATTTCGTGGGTTTCTGACAACGTGATCAAGCCGGTTGTGGACGCTTGGAACCTGTGGTTCGGAACGATCCTCCCAGCGGCTTTCACGTGGCTCTACAACAACGTCATCAAGCCCGTTTTTGACGCGATCGGCAACGCCATCAATTGGGTGTGGCTAAACGTCATCAAGCCCACGATCGACACTTGGGTGTACTTCTTCCAGAACATCCTCGCGCCGGCCGTGAACTGGCTCTACCAGAACGTCATCAAGCCCGCCTTCGACGGCATCGGTTCGGCGATCAAGTGGGTTTGGGAAAACGTCATCAAGCCCGTCTTCGACACCCTTTCGGACTTCATCACTAAGACCATTCCGAAGGCCTTCGAGGACGGCGTCGGGTTCATCAAGAAATTCTGGGACGGACTACAGGAAATCGCGAAAGCACCGGTCCGCTTCGTCGTGGACACGGTCATCAACGATGGCCTGATCGGCGCGTTCAACACGATTGCCGGGATCCTGCCTGGCGTGGACAAGCTGCCGCGTGTGGCACTCCCCAAGGGCTTCATGAACGGCGGCTACACGGGCAACGGCGCCAAGGACGAGCCTGCGGGCATCGTTCACGGCGGCGAGTTCGTGTTCACCAAGGAGCAGACCCGCCGCGCTGGCGTGCGGAACCTGTACGCCTTGGCTGACTCGCTGGCCGGTTACATGAACGGCGGGTACGTGAATCCGTTGAAGCAGATGGTCGAAACGCAGGGCTACAACCGGGTCCACAAGGGCATCGACCTTGCGGCTTCGGTTGGCACTCCGGTGTTCGCGACGGAGAACGGCCGTGTCAGCTGGTCCGGTCCTGGCATTGCGGCGCCGGGTGTTTGGGGCGGCAACGAGATCCACGTCGACGGCGGCTCCGGCATCCAGACATGGTTCGCTCACTTGTCCTCGATGGCTGTGAGGGTCGGCGAGATGGTTCGTGCCGGGCAGCAGATTGCGCTGTCGGGTAATACGGGCATCACGTCCGGGCCTCACCTGCACTTCGGCACGTTCGCCGGCGGCTGGCCAAACGACATCGACCCGCACGGCTACCTTGGCGGGGCGGGGATTCCATCGGGGGGCGGCTTCAATCCGTTCGGCGGGATCATCGACGGGCTGCTTTCGCAGTTCAAGTCGGCGTTTCCGGCTGCGGGCATCATGGCTGACATTGCCATCGGCATCGGCAAGAAGCTGTTTAGCACTGTCGCGGACGTCATCACCGGCGGCGGCAAAGGCTCCGCAATCGGTGACCCTGCGCTGTATGACCTTGGGGGCATTCTGCCCCCGGGTGTCTCGCAGGTCGTCAACCGGACCGGCCAGCCTGAGGCGATACTCAACCCGCAGCAGTGGGCCGATATTCACCGGCTCGCGACTCTCCGGGCCGAGGGCGCCGGCGGCCGTGGGGACGTGATCTTCAAGGGCAACGTCGGATGGGATCCGGATGAGGTTGCCAACCGTATCGAAACGAAGCGGCGGGATACTTTCGCCGCCTTCGGAATCTAGGAGGTCACATAGTGGGTATCGTTTACGCCGCCCCGTACAGGCCGCCAGCACCTCCGGCGAATCCGTGGCGGGGCATTGGCCTGTCATGGACGGGCTGGGATGGCAGCGAGTGGGAGCTCACCAACCCGGCCGCAGGTTTGTTCCTGCGGCCGGGGGTGCGCGGGCTACAACTGCCGGCGTTTGAGCGGCAGTCCAGTTCGTCGCCCGCAGTGGCCGGGTCAAGGCATCTCGGCACATCCACCAAGGACCGGGATGCATTCTGGCCGCTCTACCTGTACTCGGATACGAGCTCTGCCGAGTTCATGGAGCGGGACCGCGCTTTCTGGCGCAGTCTCGACCCTGACTTCGAGGGCACCTGGACGGCGAAACTGCCGAACGGTGATCGGCGGACGCTCGGGCTCCGGCTGATCAGCGCTGATGACGAACTGACGCACGACACGATCCAGCGCGGCTGGGCCAAGTACGGCATCAACCTCTTGGCTGATAAGCCGTACTGGCTTGGCGAGAAAGTCACGAAGTCATGGGCGCAGGGCGACATGCGCAACTACTACATCACCGAGGCGGACCGGATTGCTTACGGTTATCCGGCGGATGCCATCCACTACCTATCGCCAGGCGGCGCGCTCGGGGAAGCGACGTTCACGAACGACGGCGACGTCGCGGCCTATCCGGTGTGGACGGTTGTCGGTCACACCACGGCCGTCTCATTCGGTATCGGCGGCAATGACATCATCGTCCCGTTCGAGATCCCCGCCGGCTACGCGGTGCAGCTGGACACTGACCCGGTCAACGGCCAGGTGCTCTGGTACGGCGAATGGGATGGGGCAACGAAATCGATCCTGTCACCCGTGGACCGTACATCGGACCTTGACCCGGGGTCGGCCTTCGTATCGATTCCTCGCGGTCAGGACCGCCCGCTCACCATTCAAATGACTGGCACCGGCAGTGTGATTGCCGAGGTGCAGAACCGGTATCGGAGGGCTTGGTAGTGACTTCCGAGATTCCCTACGAGATCGTTGTGTACAAAGGCTGGGAGTTCAAGGGGTGGGTTGGGCGGCCGCTCGATCTGAAGCCGGCCATCCGCCACAACGTGAAGTCCACCGCGACGTTCACGATCGACGCGAACCACCGGCGGGCTGCGGACCTCATGGAGCCTGGCGCCCGGGTGATGATCTACCGGCACAGCGAGTTTCAAATGTCCGGGCCCGTCAGGTTGGCCGGCGGCCAGTTCACGACGGCGGCCACGCTGAACTTCACGGTCGAGGACGATTTCCGGATCCTGAATAACTGGTTGGCTTGGCCGAAGCCGACGGCGCCGCTAACCGGGCAGGACGTCGAGTACCGGTCCATTACCGGCCCGGCTGAGACTGTCGTCAAGACGGTAATGGCCGAGGCCGCAACCCGGCTCGGTTACCCGCTGGCGGTGGCGCCGTCCCTTGGGCGCGGCACGTCAGGGAAGTACACGTTCCGCTTCCACCCGGCCTATGACCGGCTCTTTCCCGCAGTTGACCAAGCAGGGATCGGCGTGACCGTCCGGCAGCAAGGCAATGGCCTACTGCTGGACTGCTACGAACCCCGCGACTACGCGCACCATCTTTCCCCTGAGAACGGGACGGTCATCGGCGGGACATACTCGCTGGCTGCCCCGGCCGTGACCCGCGTGGTTGTCGGCGGCCAGGGTGAGGGCGTCGCGCGCGAGTTCAAAGGCTTCTCGGAGCCTGCGCGCGAGACAGCTTGGAACGACATCATCGAGGTCTTGCAAGACGCCCGAGACTCATCCTCCGGCGACGTCTACGCCGACCGCGCCAAGGAAGTCCTTGCGGAAGGTGCGCCGCTGGCCGGGCTGTCGCTCGAGCTGTCCGAGACGAAGCACTTCCGCTATGGCGGGGACGGGCTGCGCGTGGGCGACCGCGTGACGGCCATGATCCGCGGGCAAGCGTTCACCGACGTCCTCCGCGAGGCCCGGTTGTCCTGGGACAAGGACGGCGACACGGCCACACCCATTGTGGGAGAGCGCACCGACGATCCGGATACCGCCTTGGCCAAGAGAATCCGCGCCTTGCAGCGCGACAACGTAGACAGGAAGGCCCGCTAATGGCTTTGACCAGCGTCTTTTACGACGGTGTAGTGACCGAAACCGACCGGGCCAAGAACCGGGCCGGAGTGCCTGATTATGGGGTGTACGGTGCCGAAGACTTCAAAGTGAAGCCTCACCCGTCGATCCCGTATGCGGTCATCGTGACTAAGGGCAAGGCCCACGGCTGGGGCGTCACGGACGAGGCCGGGACGGATCAGGTCGTGCAGTGCGGGACAATCGTCTCGGGTGTCCGGTACGACCTAATCTCGGTGCGTAGGAACTGGCAGCCTGCAGCAGGCGGCCCGTCCACACTCGTGGCGACTCCGGGATCTGCGGATGCCGAGATCCCCGCAGCGCGCAAGACCGGCCCCGGCGTCGAGGATGACCAGCCCATCGCCTTTGTCAAGTGGAAGGCCGGGCTGAGCGCACCGGAGAAGATCATCGACTTGCGCTGCTGGGCTGGTAACGGTGGCATGATCGCCAAGGATGAGCTGGCACTCGGCTACCTCGCCAGTCTGGGCGCCTCAGTCAAGATCAATGGCAACCGATGGTCCTACGAGCTCTTGGCCAACGACATGCCCGGTTGGGTCAATGAGGACGGCGTGGGGCCTTGGATCCAGCTGCCGCTTGAGGCGGGATGGTTGAACAATGGCGGATCGAGGGCCAGTGCCCGCATCTTGTCCCGTGGCCAGCTTCTTCAGGTTTCAGCCGACGTCCGGTATTCGGGCGCTGCTGGTTCGGTTGTTGAGCGGTGGATTATCGCCAAGCTCCCACCGGGACTTCAGCCGGTGGATACAACTTTTGTTCCGGGCACGACGAACGGTTATCGTTCCGGCACGTTTTACGTCGTCAATGGTGTAGGAATTTCGGTCGGCCCTTACCCACAGGGGAACATCTGCCAGCTCAACGGAATCGCGGCCATGAAATGATCGCCGTCCTCAAGAACCTGTGGTTCATGATCCAAGAGCCTCGTTTCTTCTCCATCTGCTATTGCGGCGCATACCTGATGATGGCCATCGCTGGCACGGCCGTCCTGCTTGACCCTCCCCGGACGATGCAGAGCGGCCTTGGAGAGATCTTGGTCCATGTCTGGGCAGGGCTGCTGATCTTCGGCGGTGTTCTCGGTTCGCTGACGACTTTGCCGGGGATTTGGTGGCTCGAACGGCCCGCCACGATCGCATGCATGTTCGCGATCGCGATCTATGGCGCGGCGGTTCTTGCGCTCCCTCTGACGCAGCCGAGCGCCCGGATCGTCTCAATGTGCTTCATCGCGTTCGCCCTGCTCACGTTCGCTGTCCGACTAGTGAAGATCAAGCACTTCGCCTACGACCCCGAAAAGTAGAGGTCCAGCGAATGGACGGAACACAACAATTCGTGCTGGCAATGGTCAGCATTGGCGGCGGCATGGTCGCTTTGGAGCTGATCAAGGGTCTAGTGAAGTTCTTCACCGGGGCCGCAGGTCGGGAGCGCGCCCGGAACGTCACGCTGAAAGAGCAACGCAACGAGGCTTGGGCGGATGCCGAGCGGGAGCGTGACCGAGCCGACCGGGAAGCGCATAACCGGCGCATCACCGAAGAGTATGCCTCCCAGCTGCGCCGAGACTGCACCGAGCATGGCATGACGGATCAGGAGCTTCGGCCTTGGCCTGTCCTGAAAAGGCCGCCGCCTGACAGCACCACCTAAACAAACCCTCGAAAAGCCCTGGCAGTTGCCGGGGCCTTTTTCATGCCCGGAAAGGGGCCATCATGAAGCTCTCGAATCTTGCAAATGTCCTTCGCGCCGCAGGACTGACCGTCGTTGAGACTGCCGGCTGGGTTTCCCGCGGTTACGCGGGCCAGGATCTCGCTGACGTGCGCGGTGTCCTCTGGCACCACACCGCGACGAACCGTGGTGCGTTCGCTGGCTCCGACGCGCCGACTCTGAACATGTGCATCGGTGGGCGCTCCGACCTCGCCGGGCCCCTGTGCAACATCGTGTTCGGGCGCAACGGCACCGTCTACCTTGTCGCTGCGGGACTGGCGAACCATGCGGGCCGCGGTTCGGCCGCCGGGATTCCGACGGACGCCGGGAACTATTACCTCATCGGCATCGAAATGGAGTCCTCCGGGGTCGCGCCGTTCGACTGGACTGAGGACCAGCTCAGGGTTGCGCCGCACCTGGGCGCGGCACTGGAGCGGGCGTACCTCTTGAACCAGCCGGAGGAACTGCGCCTGCAGCTCGGCCACCTCGAATACTCCTCCGAGGGCAAGATCGACCCGGCTGGCTGGCCGGGCGGCATGGACGGCCTGCGGGAGTCTATCAACGCCGTCCTCGACGGCGGCGCTCCTGCACCTCTTGCGCCGGCTTCCACCCCAGCCCCGGCACCCGCGCCTCCTGCCCCCGGGCAGATCATCCGAGGTGACAACGAAATCCACTGGGTGGTTGAGCGCGGTGACACGCTCTCCAAAATTCAGGCCTACTACAACGGCCCGAGCGTCGACCAGATCGCGGCCTACAACCGCGTCGACAAGAACAAGCTGACCCCCGGCCAGAAGATCTGGATTCCCGGGCCGCTGGTGTGGATTATCGAGGCTCCCGACACGATCCGCTCGATCGCCGACTACTACGGCCTCGACGCCGGATACCTCGCCAGTCTCAACGGCCTTCCCGGGCCGGATGCCGAGATCTACATCGGCAACGTCCTCACCGTCAAGGCCTAGACCGTGCGCTCACTCCTTTGGGTGGTGGCCATCGCCCTCGCGGCGGCCACCACCTGCCTTGCGATCTACGCACTAACCGTTGTGGACGCCGTCGTTGTGGTCCTCGAACTCGTGAAAGGGGCTCTCTAATGGAGACGCTCACAACTATCATGGCCGCGGTCCTCACCGTTGTCTCACCGCTCGGCATCGCCTGGGCCAAGTCGGAATCATGGTCGAAAGTCATCAAGGTGGGTGTTCCGATCGTCGTTTCTCTGGTGATCGCTACCGGCTACCTGTGGGCGAGCGGCCAGCTTTACAGCCCGGCAGGTTGGGCCCAGACCATCCTTGCCGTGTATGGCGCCCAGCAACTCGCGTACACGACCATTCTTCGATGGTGGGCTTCGATCCTTGAACAAGCTGGACAGCAGCCCGACAGCGGGCCGGCGCACCGGGCAGACCACAAGGAGACCTCGTGACTACCTACCCTTTTGAGGCGGCGCTTTTCGTCGACGCTGTCACGTTCACACGGGCCCCAAACGCTCAGATCACTATTTTTGACGAGGCGGACACTGCGGGTGCGACGCCTCTTGTTTTGACTGACCCGAACGGCCTACCGCTGGCCAACCCCTTGACATCCTCGCCGGACGCGTTTGGGCCGAACTTCCGTGCCCCAAGCATGCGGGTGAAATGGTCTGGCGGCGGCCTGACAGGGTTCCTGTCCTCGCCCCAGGCGGTGTTGGACGAAGCTAAAGCGGCTCGGGAGGCCGCGAACACAGCGTCAGGCTCAGCCTCCGAATCTGCTGCCTCGGCCGCAGCCGCACAGGTTGCCGCCGAAGCTGCGTCCGCGACAGCAGCAGGCGGCGGATTCGCAGTGGACCCCTCAAATCCAAATGTGCTGCTCATCAGCACCAAGTCAGACGGGACTGTGGCCGTTGACCCGACCAATCCCAACGTCCTACTCATCACTGTATAAGGAGCCAGAATCATGGCAATAATCAAGACGGCAATCGTCGGCAACGATGGCCGAGTGAAGGACGAAAGCCTTCCGACCAGGCTCGGAGTCGGGCAGGTTCTTGGGCTTGTCCAGGCGGCAAAAAGCCCTGATCTCCTGATCGTTGGAGCGGTGACTCTCGACGGTTCGGACCAGGTTACGAGCGCTGCTGTGGCATGGCCCGACGGGACACCGGGCACGCTCACGATCACAAGCCGAGACGCTAGCGGGGCGGTACTCGCCTACAACATCACCTACGGCTCTCCGGCCACGAAGACATTCACGCAGCCGACCATCACCCGCAACGCCAATGGCGCGGCGACCAACGTACCCCAGATTGTGGTGAGCTAAATGGGTATTCTCGACGCTCCCTCCCGTCCCCCGTTCCTTCGCGGGTCTTCGATCGCCTACTTGGGTGATAGTCACGTCCAGGGACCCTTCGCCACGTACAACTACGGCGATGCGTTCCCGCTTCACGTGGGTTTGGCATCGCAGCAGAAATACACGTCGGCCGGATTTCATGGAATCGGCGGCGAGCGCTCCGATCAGATCTTTGCCCGGGTTCAGACCGCCTTGGCTAGGCGCCCTACCTACCTTCTGGTTCAGGCCGGAACCAATGACATCGGCCAGGGCATCTCGGGTGGGCAGTCCGACATCCAAATGGTGAACACCATCGCCACCAACCTCAAGGCGATCTATCGGTCAGCGAAAGCCGTGGGTTCGATCCCTGTGGCATGCACAATCCCACCCCAGAACACCGCGGGACAGCGGCAGAGGGTCATCCTCAAGGTCAACATCTGGATTCGTCGCTACGCCATCCAGAACGGCCTGCCGCTCGTGGACTTCTACACGCTTCTGGCCAAGGACGGGATAACAGCCACCCCGGCGGGAAACTGGAAAGATGCCTACGCCTCTGACGGTACGCATGGCAATGCCGCAGCCGCAGTAGCCATCGGCGCCCTCGTTGTGTCGACTCTGAACGCAGCCGGCCCTGCTGGCACCATGCCCGCCCTGTGCACAGACCTCGTGGATTCCGGTCAGGGAGTCTGGCTCATGCGCAACCCGCTGTTCCAGTCGACGTCAGGCGACCTCAAGAAGCCGGACAACTTCAGCCCCTTTGGTGCACCGACCACCGACGCGAACACCGTGTACAGTCTCGTGACCGACGCCCAGGTGCCCGGCAAGATGCAGCAGATCGCCCTGAATGCATCAGCTACTGCCTCAGGTGGTCTCCAGGGTGTCAGCACGGTTACAGTGGCAGCCGGTGACATCATCGCTATCGGGGGATACATCACGACCGATGGCGTCACGACTTCGCAGGTCCAGATTCAATGCGGCGGCGGGACCACGTACAAGCCGGTCAGCTTGGGGATAGGCGCAGCCGTAAACCGCGGCGTCTACTACATGGAATTCGCTGCCCCTTCCTCCGGGGCTGTCACGGTGAATCTTCTTACGGGCCTACGCGCCGGATTTGCGGCAACCGTGGCCTTCAGCTATCCGTCAGTGGTCAATCTGACCGCGGCCATCGGAGAGACCGCGGCCCAGAGTCCAAATTAGTCCTGCTTCGTGATGGCTACCGAGACGATGATCGACCTAACGAAGATCAAGTAAGCTAGACAGCCATCGAGCGGGGGTACTCTGCTCGGCATTCGTCAGAGCAGAGCGCAGGCTCCGCCCAAGATGCGGGGTTCTCGGAAACGCGGACCCCGCATTCCGCGCATCGACGCGGACGGTTGATCCAGATCAACAATCGGTCTATCGGCCTTGTCCCCATGCCAAAAGTATAGGGGTCAAGTCAAGCTTGGGGCGTTCGTTCCGCACGGGCGCCACTCAGGTCTCGTCCTCTCCGGATGCCTAAAGAAAGCGGCACTCTCTCATCAAGCTGTACCCCGGTGGCGAGCAGAACCTTTTCAGGTCTCCGTCTGATGAAGAAGTACGCCACCAGAATTACTGAAAGGTTCGCCATGGACTGCAGCAGAGATCCTCGAAGGACAAGGATTAGGTAGAACGGAACGATCGACCCAAGCACCCCCGGGATAGAACTGGTTCGCAACGTCATCTCGGTTTTGCGATCTAGGCGACGGATTAGAACACCTACCAAGAACATGCCAACTACCAAAGCAACCCAGCCGCCATTCACCATGAGCTCGCCCCACAGAGGTGCTGACAGGTTTCGAAAGTCGTAGAGCTTGAAATCCGCGAGCATCGCGCCAGTGTCGATCGGTTTGTCAGGCCAAATGCTCCTAGGCACCCAGAAGAATAGAACACCCAACATTTGACTGCCCCACGTGTGTCCGTAGGACGCCACATACTCGACGGCGTTGGTGATCTGCGACCAACTGTCGAAGTCTCCACTCAGCATGGCCTCGAGCGGGTTCTGTGACTTCGTGCTGGCAGGAGTCAATGAGGATCGGAACATGTCCGCGATCGGAAACAAGTAGACCATTCCGAAGATCGAACCCAGAGCGACAAAACGAAACCTGCCAAGGGTCGAGAAGGCGCCCGTCGATGCAAGAACGGCTAGAAGAACGGTTCCGAAAACGTAACGTGGGCTGTTGATCGGATTGACGCTAACAAATAGGCAGACGAAGACCACGAAGGGGAGGAATCGTCCGGCTCGCTCGCCGACTGCCTTCCTTGCCTTTCGAAAATGAAGATGGCCAACCATAGCAACTAGGAGCCCCATTTGTGTCCCACCGGTCACGAGCGATGCAGTTGTGCGATCGGACCAAACTACATTCCGAAGGTAGTCCAGATTCAACCGGCTAATGAAGAGGTTCGAGAATCCAATCTTTGATGTGTAGTAGGCAAATACTGCAATCGCGACGATTGAGAGGAGATTGAGTCTCCCGTTGCTGAGTTCGGGCAGGCCCTTAGCCTCCGAAGCATCTTTGGTTCGGAACAGCCAGGCGCACAAAAATGCCGCGCATCCGACTAGGACTACTGCAGTTGTCGTCCAGTCAAGAGTGTGATTGATGTTTCTGGCTGTATCAGTGTCTTGCCCCAAGCGAAGCTGAATCATTGGTGCGATTCCAAGGAAGACATAGACAAACAGCCAAAATGTCATAGAGAACAACCGGCGACTTCGTGATCCAAGGACCACCGAAAAAGCGCAACCTGAAACGATAGCAACGAGAAGCGGCCCAACGTAGCTGCCGCCCGAGGCCTCCCCTGGGGTACCGAACTCGATCAAGATTGGTGCGATCGCACAAAGGGCTAGTGCGACAAGGGTAGCCAGGGCCGGGTTCGGCATTGGCATCTTCACCGCAATGTTCTGAGCCACTTTGGACGCTTGCGACATGAATATCCCCCGGTCAGGCCAACGATTTTCCCATCGTACAGGCTCCAAACAACGGTTCAGTCGAACATCGCTCCGGTTGGCGATCATCGCGCATCTGCGATGATGTGGCCATGAGACTATCTTCCCGGGGTGCGATTGAGCGCGCCGTCACGTCGGTCGCCCTAGGTCTAGTTGGACTGGGCGTGCTTGTAATACCTTCCTCCGTGTCCGCTCCCATCGCCGCGGGCTTGTCGATTGTCGCAATCGGGATAGCTAGATCGGCGCGAGGGGGAACCGAGGAGGACAGCACGCCAAGGTCGGTCGCGAATGCTGGCGTCATCATCGGTGTCGTCGTGTTGGCTGACATATTCATCGGACTCGGCGTCATGTGGTAATTGAACAATGTGTGATCCACGCCGAACGGTGAAGAAACTTCAACTTCACGCGCGTCAGTGGACCTGCAGGTAGTCCCAGCGATCTTGGCACTCAGCCGAACAGAAATCCGTCTTCACTTTGCGGGGCATTGGTTTGTCGCAGAATCGACAGGATTTCTCGCCCCTGAATAGCCGTCGTAACCGCGTGAACACGTTCGGACCTCCCCGTTGGCCTGTGCAGTTTGCTACCCCAGACCATGAGCTGTCTTCATGCGGAGTGGTAACCAACGTAGCTTTGCTTCCGCGCGCTCGAGGCGATCTTTACGAATCCTTTACGCGTGGGCTTTGAAAATTACCTGTGAGGATCCTGATGTTTCACGTCAGGTTGCAACCGATGAAACCGAGGTCCGGAGAGAGGCTGTCGAGTCGTGGCAACCATCCTTGATGTTGCGGACGCCAATCGCCTATGCTGAACCGTCCGGCCCCTGACTGGATGCGCGCCGGAATGCGGCCCTGTGGGATTGGGGTAACCGGCAACCTAGCGGGCCCGTGTACCCGCGCCCACGACTACACATGTACAGCCCCTCACCGTCCCCCACGGTGAGGGGCTGTTTTGTCGTTTAACGCACTCTTGGGTCGATGGTCCGGCGCCGAACCCTGGACGCTTCCACCCAGACTTCTTTGCGGCCTTCGTAGTAATCCATCGGCCAGGGCACGGACACAAGCACGTGCACCTTCGTCCACCCGTATGCGAAGGCTGGCACCTCGTGGCTTTGCCCGTTGTTGTAATCCAGCATCACGAACACAGGCAGGGGCTCTTTGGCCCTTGTCGCGCCCTCCACGGCCGCGGGATCCACGGCCGGCACCACAGGCGTGGGCCTATGCGCGTGCGGCGGCTGCCAGAACTTCTTTTCCTCCACAGCCCGAGTCTGCCACCGCAGGCAGACAAAAAGTGCGGGGAAGAAAATGTGATTCGGCCGGATGAGGAAAACGCTGAAGGGCCACCGGCATCACGCCGGTGACCCTTGAGGTTGTCCTCTGATATGGACTTAGGCAGGAACGTCGAACCGCTGGCCTTCCGGCTTTGACGGCAGGATCGTGAAGATGAGCAGGGCCAGTCCACCGAGGAACGGGACGAGGCCGATCAGGATCATCCAGCCACTGAAGTTCACATCGTGGAGGCGGCGGACTGTGAGGGCCAGAGACGGGACGATGACTGCCAGGCCCCAAATGACCAGGAGAATGACGCCGACGATCATGCCAGGACCCGGAACCATAGCCCCGGAGTCACTGAGGGTGGCACCCGCGGAGCCGGCCACTGACATGATGATGTTCAGCACGATGCCGACGACAGCGGAGATGAGTGTCCACCACCAGTATTCGCTGCGGCTGGCCCTGCCGGTGAAGGTAGCGTACTTCTTGAAGAACCGGCGTGCTGCCTCACCGATGGGGGCACCGTAGTACGG
Organism: Arthrobacter sp. SE2; assembly: GCF_058244265.1. NCBI lineage: Bacteria > Bacillati > Actinomycetota > Actinomycetes > Micrococcales > Micrococcaceae > Arthrobacter > Arthrobacter sp. SE2. The sequence continues at coordinate 276,826 of NZ_JBZAYA010000001.1, forward strand.
GGCCCAAAGCGGGACGGTACTGCCGGCCGGGACGGTCTCTTGCTGCTGGTGCGACAATGGATCTCCTAAATAGACGAGTGATGACGACTCATCGTAGGGGTCCAAGCCAGCTGAGAAGTTGTCCTGCAGATGAAATTCCGGAGGCGTGTCGGAACTAGCGACCGCGATCGAGCGTTGAGGATCTTCGCCTACCCCGCAATTTACAGGCTCAGGCGGCCGGCTGGATGAGTTCGGGGCCGTTGTTCCGCACGTAGTTGACCTTGTCGCTGACCACTCGCGGCACGAGGTGCGGCTCGGGCATGGAGTCCAGCAGGGCCCGGACATCAGCCTCGGACGTCGTCTCGGGGTCAAGCCAGTCCGAGAACATTTCAGGCGGCACGATCAGCGGCGTGCGGTCATGGATGTGGCCGAGCGCGTCTGAGGCCGCCGTCGTGATGATCGTGGCCGTACGCAACCACTTCTCAGGGTGCCCGTCCGGCAAAGCAGGATCCGGCCAGTTCTCGAACAATGCCGCGAACGCCAAGATCTGATCATCGGCGTCGTGCAGGTAGGTCGGAATCTTGCCACCGCCCGGGGTCTTCTCCCACTCGTAATAGCCATCGCCAACAAGCAATCCGCGCCTGGCCGAGGCTGCCTTCCGGAAGGACGGCTTCTCTGTGACGGTTTCCATCCGGGCGTTGATGAGTCGCGCACCGCCTTTGGTGTCTTTCGCCCACGACGGCACGAGGCCCCAACGCGCCGTGACCAGCTTCCTCGTCACAGGATCGTCGTCCCCGGAACGCCGGTCCAGGATCAATGGCACGGTATCAGTTGGGGCGACATTGTAGGAAGGCTGCAGCTCATCGACGTAAGACTCATTGACACTGAAAGCAGCCATAAGGTCGGCAGCCGATTTCGAAACAACGTAGCGTCCACACATACCCCAATCATGCCTCCGAGGTTTGGCCCCTGCCAGTTGCGCAGTGCCCGCAGAGTCTGTTGGATGAGGGAGAGAACAGGACTGTTTTTGTGGTCGATAGGGGAAATAAATGGCGGAAGTTGCTGACCAAAGTACATGGGCCCAGGTGAAGTCTTATCTGGGAGAGAGTATGACACGGTATGTTCTAGCAGTCGCCGAAGGGGACACCAGCACGAATCTTTCGCCCAAGCAGAGCGAAGTTGCGAATACGCTGGTCCGGATGTTCGCCTCTTCTCAACTCGAGGCCTGGAACCCCCTGCTGCGCATGCACCATATTGCATCAGTTCTTTGCACCCATGACCCGAGCATTGGCCTAACGCGTGCTACACACCTGCACTATTACAGCGGGGGCCAACCATCGGCCCTGTATCAGGAGGATGACGAATTGGAGGCAGCGCTTTGTCGGCTGGCTCTCGACATTTACCCACTCTTCCTGATCGGGGGCAGGGGCGACGGATCCCAGTTCGACGTTACGACGTTGATGTGGTCCAATCCTCAACGTCAGACTGTGTTGAAAAAGATGTTTCAGGAAAAAGAGCCGCTCATGAAACTCTTCCCTGACGCGGACTTCTCCGACGATCCGACTGGGATAACCTTCGATCTGACCTCCTACGCCCGCTGGTCAAATGGTAACGGCGGAACCATCCAGATGACCGCAGTTCCACAGGCAATTCTGCTCAGGGCTCCCGGCGCATTCAAAGAGGGTCTGTCACCCCTGAACTCGTACCTTTGCTCGGTCAGAGAAACCCTGGCCTCTGCCCGAAATCTGGCGGAAGGCAAAGAGACAAAAATACCAGCGATAGTCGGATGCTACAGCGTATCTTTCGCCGATGGCCTTCTTGAGCTCCCTTTGGACGGAGCACGCTTTAGGCGCAAAACCGCCATTGACAACACTCTTCTCGCTGAATCGCCTCACGAAGCAATAATTTTGGAAGTTGAAGTGTCCCTGAAACTCGCTGGCCCGGCCGAATCAAATAGGGAGAAATGGCCGACTACCTTCGGGCCCGACAATGGCGAAGGCGAAAAGTTCCATGAGAACCTGCAGGACCGGATAGATCGTGCACGGTTGGCCGTCCTGCTCTCGTCAGGTGAGGACGAAGTTCTGGCTGTGGGGCAATCTTTCATCAGCGTGCCGAACCCGCTCTCACTCGGTGGATCATGGGGAAAGAGCCCACTTGCATGGCCGATTGCCCCTTTCCAATCGAGGCAGTTGGTCGCGGATGACGTCGAGGGTGTGACGGAATGGGATCAGATTCTGTCCCAATTACCAACAGGGATGCAAACCGGCGTCCAGCGACTCCTGTCAGCCGTGAGCGAGAGGTTTAGCCCTCACGACGGCTTCATTGACGCAGTCATCGTCTGGGAGAACTTATTTGGCGCAGCTGGGGAAACGAAACTGAGAGTAAGCGGAGCCCTTGCCTGGGTACTTCATCCTGACGACGCGGAAGCCCGCGCAACGTTCTTCCAAAAAGCTGGGAAGCTCTATGACGACAGAAGCAACCTTGTGCACGGCAACGACAAGAAGCGGTTCACGATGACGGAAGCTACGGAACGTCGGGACAACTCGGTTCATATCGCAATAGGTGCCATCCGCGCCGTAATGCGGTCGGATCAACTTAGAGGAGCCAAGGACTCAATTGAGCGCGGCAAGCTGGTTGTGATCAATGGCGTTCGATGAGTTGTCCCGCATTACCACCCGGACACATCTTTCTGAAGAAACTGCCACGTCCAGGACTTCCACAGCTGCAACGTCCAATGCCTTGGATAGCTTGAGCAAGAAGCTGCGTGCGCTCCCGTGCCGAAAAATGCCGGTGGAGCGCGTTTGAGTACACCCGCGGGTACGCCAAACCACAATCTGGGACATTTTGAGCACATGACCAAAGAACCATGGTTCCCTTTGTTTGCAAGGGAACCGTGGTTCTTTCTGTTCGAGCTTCCTATCAGAATCGAACCTATGACCTTTTCATTAGGGGTCAAACGCGAAGTGATTATGAGTTCAGCACGACCGACTTCTGGCCTTGGAACTCCTCCTCAGTCAAGATTCCCTTGTCGCGAAGCTCGGCCAGCCGCTCCAGCTGCGTGATGACGTCCTTGGCGGGCGGCGTGGGAGCCTCAACTGCTGGCACGGTCTGGGCGTCCGCCGCCGCAGCGTCAGATGCCTTGGAGAGGCGCGCGTAGACGCGCAACGTGGTTTGCGGATCCTCGTGCCCGAGCCGGGCCTGCACGACATGGACCGGGACGTTGGCGTCGAGCAGGTGCGTGGTGTGGGCGTGCCGGATCTCATGTATCCACGGCTTGCGGTCCAACTCCCCCGATTCGAGCAGTTTCACCATCAGCGGTTGCCAGACGTCTTTGTGGAAGCGGTTGTTTCGGACGTACTCACCGTCAGTCATTTGGAAAACGTATTCGTCCAGGCCCAGCGGCTTCATGTGTTCGGTCAGATCGGCGGACAGGGTCACGTTGCAGGTGACGTTGCGCCTTGCCTTCTTCGTCTTAGGAGGCCCAATCTCTTCGCCTTTGCCAACGGACTTCCATGCCCGAGTCACGTGCACAACGGCGCGCCCAGCCTTGAATGTAATGTCCCGCCGGCGAAGCGCGGTCGCTTCCGAGTACCTCAAGCCAGTTCCAGAAAGGAACCGGATGAATAGCGAGTAGTGCGGCTCGATGCGCTCGGAGAGCATGACGAGATCCTCAGGCGAGAGGTAGACGGCTTCGCGGGCCCCGTTGAGGTCGGCCTCGGCGACACCCTTCGCCGGGTTTCGGGTCATTATCTCCGCGTCCATCGCGGTCACGAAAGCGGCTGAGAGCAGCGCGTGGATGTTCTGTTTGGTCTTGCGTCCGAGAGGTTGGCCCGTGGTCTGGTTGGCGCCCTGCTGGACGGTGAGGTCGTCTAGCCAGTCGATCACCGCAGCCTTGTTCACCTTGTCCACTGGCGTCTTGCCAAGGTCGCTGGGGTCGATGTGAGCGGCGGCTATGCGGCGATACTTGGCGATGGTTCCGGGCTGCGGCTTCCGCAGCAGATCGATGTGGTGCTTCACTACCTCTGAGACCGTCGGCTTAGTGGAGTTCTTGCGGACCTTCGCCTTCTCCGCAAGTTTGTAGGTGTTGCCGTTGGCGTCGAGGAAGTCCTTGAGCTCTCGCGCCTTGTCTCGCGCATCTCCCGGCGCGTAGTCCTTCTCGGAATATGTGCGCGATTGTAGTGCGCCGCCCGGCTCGCGCCACGTCACTGTGTGCGAGGCGCCACCGTTCGTGAGTTCGCGGGTACGGATGCTAGCCACGGGCAGCCACCGCCTTTCGGCGTGCGCTGAGTTCGCGATACTCGTTGGCGAGCCACTCGGAGGGATGCTCGCCACGCTTGCGGAGTTCACGGAGTACGGTCCGGTCAGCCGCCCAGTTCAGTTCGTCGGTTCGGCTCCACGGCTCCCCCGCTCGTTCGGCCTGTACCGTTCTGCCTTCGTTCGCTTCCATATCTAACCCCAATCGCTACCGTTTCGCGCCAACAAAATCGGGGTTCTCGCCAACAGGCAAAAAGAAAACCCCTAGATCACAAGGATCTAGGGGCTATCTTAGGTGGAGATGGGGGGAATTGAACCCCCGTCCGATGTCGTGTTGTCAGGGCTTCTCCGGGCGCAGTTCGCGTCGGACTTTCTCGGCCCCAGCTATCGTGCGAACAAGTAGCTGATCCGGGCCCAGTCATCTAAGAGTCCCGCTTGCCTCGATGACGAAGGCAAACAGCAGTGGCTATCTAAATGACGCCAGGATCCGGGGCAATAGCAACCTCGGGCTGACGGACTGTCTTACTGCTTAGGCAGCAAGAGCGAAGTCAGTGCGCTTTGAATTGGCACTTATTGGTTTGCAGACAGCGTTTACGAGATAATTCTGCATCCTCGGCCCGCTTCACCTGTCGCGACTAACATCGTCGAAACCGATCATCCCCGTATTTTGTTATCAATCCCCGCAGCACGATGATCGCTCGAAACCTACCACCATGAAAACCTGCCAGGTTAATCAGCATAACGCATCGCGGCACCTGAACATTCCGGGACACGCTTTGGCTAGCGACGCACTTGGCAGCGTTTTGCGGGCAAGTCAGCGGCGGTTGCGCTCGCGCAGTTCACGCAGTGATTCACGCTTGTCCTGCTGCTCGCGCAAGGTCTGCCGCTTGTCGTAGTCCTTCTTGCCTCGAGCCAACGCAATCTCGACCTTGGCACGTCCATCCAGGAAGTACAGCTGGAGCGGCACGACCGTCAGCCCTGTCTCGCGGATCTTGCCGGAGATTTTGTTGAGTTCCTCGCGGTGAAGCAACAGCTTCCGACGGCGGCGCGCGGCGTGGTTGGTCCAGCTCCCCTGGTTGTACTCAGGGATATGGATGCCCTCCATCCACAACTCGTCATTGTAGAAAGTACAGAAGCCATCCACCATGGAGGCGTGGCCTTCACGCAGGGACTTTACTTCGGTTCCCATGAGGGCAATGCCGGCCTCATAGGTATCCAATATGTGGTAGTCATGCCGAGCCTTACGATTGGTGGCCACTACCTTACGGCCACTTTCCTTGGGCACGGTAGAACTCCTTGGTTGTCGAAGAATCACACTAGTCTACGCCAGCAAGACCTTGTCGTGTGGGCTACAAAAGGTTCATCGGGTCAACGGCCTGCCCGTTCACCCAGGTCTCAAAATGCACGTGGCAACCAGTGGAGTTACCCGTGGTCCCTGAATATGCAATGAGCTGACCTTGGCTCACCTGCTGACCGGAAGAAACCACCACGCTGGTGTTGTGGTAGTAAACCGTGGTCAGGGAATCACCATTGATGACTCCGTGCGATATCTTGACACGGTTGCCACCGCCGTCGTTACCCCAGCCCGCTGAAAATACCGTGCCGGCAGCGGCTGCGTATACCGGGGTTCCACAGGGGGCACCGAAGTCGATGCCCGTGTGCATGTAGCCACCCTGGCCGTAGAAATCGATGGTTCCAGGCGGCGTCGCACGCCAACCGAAGCCCGAGGTGATCGGGATGTTCGCAGGTACTGGGTGGATCAGGCCAAAGTTGGAGCGCGGGTTGCTCGCTGGCGGCACGAAAGCTTGCGGGGGTGCCTGGTTTTGCGCCTGGGCGGCTGCCGCAGCGGCTGCGGCCAGTCGCTGCTGTTCGGCCAACCATGCTTCGCGCAGTTTGCGGTCGCGTTCCGAGATTTCCGCAGCGACTGCGTCCTGATTCGCCTTCACTTGTTGGAGCTGGGCCTGGATCCCGGGCTTGGCCGCTTGAAGCTGGCTGTTAAGACGGGTGGTGTCGGAGATGAGCTTGTCCACCTCGGCCTTCTTGGCAGCGGCATCATCGCGGGCTGCCTTTTCGCGCTCAAGCGCCGCGTCCGCTTTCGCCTTGAGGTCGCGGATTTCCTGTTCGACGGCGGTGAGCCGGGCTTGGGAGTTAACGTTCGTGGCGCTCTGCTGCGTCAACTTCGTCATAGTGGCGTTCTGGCTGCGCATCGCCTGGTTGGCGAGGTCCATGGTGTCCGTAAGGTTGCCGCCGTCGTTCGCTCCGAACATCAACGCAACGTTCGTGGGAACGCCACCGGATTTATATGCCTGAGCCGCGATCTGGCCGATGAGCTTCTTGGTGTCGGTGATCTTTTGCTTGTCGTTTTCCAGCTGCTGGGTGATCTGGGCTTTGCTCTGCTGCGCCAGGTCCACGCGGGCCGCCAGGGCGTCCGCCTCCTTTACCGCAGTGGCAACCTTGCCCTGGGCTTCGAGAAGTGCCTGTTGAGCTCCTGGGAGCTGTCCCTGATAGACCACAAGGTCGCCGGCTGCCTTCGCAATGTTGGCATCAACGAATTCCAGGGACTGCTGGACGCGAGCAGATTCCGCGTTGAGGGCGGCCTGTTGGTCATCGAGGTTGTCAGCGTGTGCCATGGGGGCAGTGCCAAGGCTCGCCGCGAGTGCAATGGCCAGCACAGAGCCAGCAACCTTCGCACGGCCACTAACTTTTCGCAGCCGCAACGCAGCCTGGTACTTCCGTGTCATCGGCTGTCCTGTTCGCCCGGGATCAGTGCTCTTCATGGCTAGACCTTGAGATATCGACGGAGGGTCAGAAGTGAAGATATTCCAGCCAGGCCGCCGCCCAACGCTATCAGGACCGGAGCAATCACGAGTACCTGGGCCGAGGAAATAAACGGAGTGTTCAGGAACTGCCGCGACAAGTCACCATTAAGCCAGAACTGGGCAACCAGCCACAGTGTGCCGGAAGCCAGGACTGCACCCACGACCGCGGCGATCACGCCTTCAAGGATGAACGGCAGTTGGATAACGGTCTTCGACGCTCCAACGAGGCGCATGATGCCTGTCTCCCGCCGCCTGCTGAACGCGGACAACCTGATGGTGGTGGTGATGAGCAGGACTGCGCAGAAGATCATGACTCCCGCGACCACCATTGCCGCCACAGAGGCGCCGTTCATCCACTCAAAGATCCGTTCAAGGACCTGGCGCTGATCGCTGACGGTCTCCACCCCGGCCTGGGAGGAGAAGGTCTCGCTGATGATCTGGTACTTCTGGGGGTCCTTCATGTTGATTCGGAAAGACGAAGGAAGCTGGTCCTGTGTTACCGAGTCAACGATCGGAGAGTTGGAGAACTGTTCCTTGAAGTGCTTGAACGCATCGGCCTGTGATTCGAACTGGTAGTCGGTGATGTACTGCTTGACTGTCGGCGAATCGAGCATTTTGGCCAGGTTGGCCTGCTGCTCTTTGGTGACCGCGCCCGAAGCGCATCCCGTCGACGTCGAGGAGTCGTTGCAGAGGAAGATGGCAACCTGGACTTTGTCGTACCAGTAACCCTTCATCTGGTTGATCTGCATCTGCAGCATGCCGGCCGCGCCGACAAAGGTGAGGGAGACAAACGTCACCAGGACTACGGAAATCACCATGGACAGGTTCCGGCGCAGGCCACTGCCGATCTCGCCCAGGATAAAAGCGAGCCTCACTGCTGGACCCCCTGTGCGCGGTCGATTTCAGCATCGCTCGCGTCCTTCATTCGCCGGGACTCTCCCACCACCGGAATCATCGAGGTGTACAAGGCCCTTGCCTCATCACGGACCACCACTCCGTTCCGGAGCTCCACTACGCGTTTGCGCATCTCGTTCACAATGTCGTCGTCGTGCGTTGCCATGACCACAGTGGTGCCGTTCTGGTTGATCTTGTCGAGCACACCCATGATGCCCATCGAGGTGATGGGGTCCAGGTTTCCGGTGGGTTCGTCCGCCAACAGGATGCCGGGGCGGTTGACGACGGCGCGGGCGATGGCCACGCGCTGTTGCTCGCCACCGGACAGCTCATGGGGCATGCGGCGTTCCTTGCCTTCAAGGCCAACAGTCTTCAGCACTTCCGGAACAGTCTCGCGGATGATGCTGCGGCTTTTGCCGATCACCTGCATGGCGAAGGCCACGTTGGCGAAGACATTCTTCTGCGGCAACAAGCGGAAGTCCTGGAAAACGACGCCGATTCCGCGGCGAAGCTTGGGGACCCGCCAGCTTGAAATGTTGGCTACGTTCTGGCCTGCGACGTAGACCGAACCGGATGTTGCCCGGTCTTCCTTCAGAATGAGACGCAGGAACGTCGACTTGCCGGAGCCCGAGGCCCCGACGAGGAAGGTGAATTCTCCACGGTCAATCTCAAGGTTGACAGCATCCAGCGCCGGACGGGCATTGGGGTCGTAGACCTTGGTGACATTCTCAAATCGGATCATGACTCTTCAGAACCCCGCCGGACATGCCACGTTCGACCAGTCCAACCGCCAGCGCACGGGCTTTCGTTGGGGGAAGTTGAGCGCCGGCTCTTCGACTATACGCACGCTCCGCGGCGGAATCGCGGGCTTGGTGCGGTGTGTCGCCCAAACGGGCGGCAGGGACGGACGTTCCCGGTCCTAACCCAGGCCTCGTTTGGCCAGCATCTCCTTAAGCGCGGGTTGAATGTGGTAGCCGTAGTACATCGTCATGTGTGTGCCGTCCTGCTTAATTGGTATGTTGCCCACAAACTCAGGGCACATCCCGTCCTGCGTGCAATACAGCTCCCTTGTGTCCACGTAAACACCGCCGGGGACTGCCTCAACCGATTTGCGGTCGGCCGCCGAGATGTCGACCCAGAGCTGACTGACGCCACCCAAGCACGCCTGGGGTCCTTGTACAGGGCTGTAACACTGGCGCGGGTCTTTATCTATCGGCGGCGGGCTCAGCAGGACTTTCTTCTTCGCGTTCGGAATCTTGGACAGGATCGCCGTCATTCCAGCACCCCAGTCCTCGGCCGTAGCAACTTTGCCTGTCGTTGACATGCGCTCCGGGAAGTGTGTGTTGCCAATGAAAACAATGTCCGGAGACATCTCCTGGATGACTCGGACGGCCTCAGCCTTCCGGTCATCGCAAGCCTTCCCCTCTTCAGCGGGCTTGGCGATCGGATAAAGATTGAACGGGCATCCATAGCGTCCCAGAACCCGGATATTCCAACCGTTCTCGGAATAGAGTTTGATCAAAGGAGTCGCCCATCGCATGGAGATGGAGTCGCCGACAAGAACGGCGTGCTTTTTGGCGTCTTTGGGTCCCCAGGTGCATTGATCCGCCGGGTGTTCACCGGCATCGCCACAAGCGTGGACCCCATCCGGGTAGGGGTCCTTGGCGATGATCTCTTCCAGGGACGGCGAGAAGGTAGGCCATTCAGTGGCCCCCACCGCGGCCTGCAGTTCTGCTTGAATCTTCCTGGATTCGGGTCCGTCCACGGGAAAACCCTTCCCGGCACTGCTGGATTCGATCGTCGAACCGCCTGACGGCGAGGCCATCGGGAAGATTGCCAAGCGCGCCCCCGTAGCGCCGACCAGAACGGTTAGGCACATCGCCAATCCCAGAGCGGAACGGACAAAGGTCCGCGTTGATCGTCGCCGTTCCGTATGCGGCCGCTTCTCTGCCTTGGAAAGCCACCGGCTATTCCGGATGGGATCTTCCACAAGCCGGAACGAATAGTGCGCCAGAACCAGCATGAGCAAGCCAGCCAACACGTAATAGAACAGGTCGGCTTCAAGGAAGGCGCCCAGGAATATCACCACGGGGAAATGCCAGAGGTAGAGGCTAAACGAGATGTCGCCGAGATGTTGGCTCGCCCTGTTGGTCAAGGGCTTCAGGAACTTTTGCTCTCCACCGCATCCGGCTGCGATCACCAATGCCGTTGCCAGTACAGGTATCAATCCAACGGGCGCGGGAAATCCGGAATCGGGAGAAACCAGGAAAACGGACGCGACGATTCCTAGCAGGCCTAAGTTCGCGGCAACGGGACGCAGCCGATGCGGCAGCTTCTCCAGCCACGGGACAGCGAATGCGAGTATTGCCCCGATCCCGAGTTCCCATACGCGTGAAAAGGTGTCGTAGTAGGCGGCCCCCGGGTTGGTAGACGTTGCGAACAAAGCCCAGGCGAAAGATGCCACGGTGATGCCGGTGATGGTCAGGACTACCGGCTTCATCGACGTCGTTGCCTTCGCGGACAGCTTCCTGGTGAGCAGCAGGACTGCGAGCATTACCCAGGGCCAGATGAAGTAGTACTGTTCTTCCACGGCAAGCGACCAATAGTGGCGCAGGGGCGAAACCGGCCCGTCAGCCTGAAAATAGTCACTTCCAATGACCATGAACCGCCAGTTCGCCGAAAAAAGGGCCGAGAAGACAGCGTCCCAAACAGTTGCGTGCCACCGCTGGGCGGCAAAAAGGAACCGGGCCGCGATGACGGTCACCGCGATGACCAGCAGCGAAGCTGGGAGGATCCGCTTGACGCGACGCCTGTAGAAGTCCACAAACGAGATCCGCCCCGCGCGCCGCCATTCACGGATGAGGAGCCCTGTGATGAGGAATCCGGAGATTACGAAGAAGATATCGACCCCCACGAAGCCGCCGCTGGGCCAGTGGAGCAGGTGATCAAGTACTACCGCCGCTACGGCCACGGCCCTAAGACCCTGGATATCCTTGCGAAGTACGGTTTTGGTCGCCCTAGTTTTCTGCATTCCGCCTTGCCTGCCGTCGATGAGTGCCCCGTTAAAGGATGACGTATGCGGCGTCGTGAGTCGAACTGGCCGAATCAGCTTAGCCATGATTACCTGCCAGTGATGCGGCCCGGGCAATCCGATGCGATAGTGGCATGCCTCAGTTAAGAGGGCATGACCAATCGGGCCGGTGCCGCCTACCCTTCGGCGTTGCGGTTGCCAGTGCGCCAGCGAATGCCGGCGTCGATGAAGTCGTCGATGTCGCCGTCGAACACCGCTGACGTGTTGCCCACTTCGTGTTCAGTCCGCAGATCCTTGACCATCTGGTACGGATTGAGGACATACGAACGCATCTGGTCCCCCCACGATGCCTTGACGTCACCTGCGAATGCCTTCTTCTCAGCATCTTCCTGCTCCTTTTTCAGGAGGAGGAGCCGCGATTGGAGCACGCGCATTGCGGCTGCGCGGTTCTGCAGCTGGGACTTCTCGTTCTGCATGGAGACGACAATCCCTGAGGGGATATGGGTCAAACGCACTGCGGAGTCCGTCGTGTTGACGGACTGGCCGCCGGGGCCGGAAGAGCGGAAGACATCGACGCGGATCTCATTGTCGGGAATGTCGATCGAGTCGGTCTGCTCGATAAGCGGGATGACTTCGACGGCGGCAAAGGAGGTTTGCCGGCGGCCCTGGTTGTCGAAGGGGCTGATGCGGACAAGGCGGTGCGTCCCGGCTTCGACGCTGAGGGTACCGAACGCGTACGGCGCTTTGACCTCGAAAGTGGCTGATTTGAGGCCGGCCTCTTCGGCGTACGAAGTATCCATGACGGTAGTCGGGTAGCCGTGGCGTTCCGCCCAGCGAAGGTACATGCGCATGAGCATTTCGGCGAAGTCCGCCGCATCAACACCGCCGGCGCCCGCACGAATCGTGACGACGGCTTCGCGTTCGTCGTATTCGCCCGACAGCAGAGTTACCACCTCAAGTTCCTTGAGGGCCTTGCGAATTGAATCGAGTTCCGTGGCGGCTTCGACCATGGAAGCGTCGTCGTCCTCGTCCTGGCCGAGCTCGACAAGAACCTCAAGGTCGTCGATACGGCCCGTCAGCCTGTTCAACCGTTCAAGTTCGGACTGCCGGTGGGACAACTTCGACGTAATTACCTGCGCGGCAGCTGGATCGTCCCAGAGGTTCGGTTCACCCGCTCGCTCGCTCAATTCTGCGATCTCTTCCTTGAGCTTCTCGACATCGGAAACCTGTTCGATGGAGCGGTAGGTGGAGCGAAGCGCGCGGATTTCTGCGGGAAAGTCAATCTGAGCCATGGTTGTTCCAGAGTACGCCATCCATTGGTGGCCTTGGCACGGGCACTGGACGTATGACGCTTGGAACTCAGCGGGTCAGCCTGGAACGCGCAGTGGAACGGGCCTCGATCGGAACACCGTCGGGGAGCAGAAAGCTGACCACGGGCGGATGGGCAACCGCGCTCAGCACAACTTCGGCCGTGGTACTGTCCGGACTTCCAGTACCCGGCGCGACGGCAAGTTGATCGAACCGTGAATGGGCGCCGTTTTGCCTGAGGTATGACACGGTAACGCTCCGCACCCGCTCACTGTTGAGGACGGCCGAGGGCGTTTCAGCGCTATTTTCTACTTGGCCGAGGGTATAGCTGTCCGCAGCTGCCACCGAAGCTCCGTCCGCCACGGAGAGGAGCCTCTTATGTTCGATGTAGATGGCGGAGGCCGCAGCAACGACCGTTGCCAGCAACAACGCGATCACCACATAGCCGATGGTCAAGACCATCAAATGGCCGTCTTCCCCCTCCGATTCACGGGACTGGAGCCTATTCCTCCTCACGGTATGGTCCCTCACCTGAACCGCCCGACGATTTGCGTGGCCGACGCACTCAGATTCGCGGCGTCCAGATTCAGGGTGTCCCCAAAGGGCAGCATGGGCAACGGCACCGTGAGCTTGACTGTCACCGTGACCGCAGCACCCGCCGACAGGCAATCGCCGCGGTCGCACGCGACGTCGACAAATGCCCGCTCCGCGGAATGGCCATAGTCGGCAAGGGTCAGAAGGGCAGCCTGTTCAGCGGCGACGCGTCCCTGGGAGCTGTCCTTCTGCATGACATAGACCTTGGCGGCTTGATCCGCTGCCCCCACGACGGCGAAGGAACCGCCCTGGATCTGTCCAATAGTGACGATGAAATAGACCACGGGAACCATAAGCAGGAGGGATAGAAGGATGAACTCGAGCACTGCGCTTCCCCGCTCAGAGGCACACCGGGGGCCGGTCGATTCCCGGCCCTCGGCGAGTGGCAGGCAGGCCGCCTTCCGGAAGCGGGAAAGCGCTGCACGGCGAAGATCAGCCGGGAGTCGCAGCATGCCCCCTCACCTCCAGCGCCGCTCCGGGTCCGATCAGCCCGATAACCGGCAAGGGTGCCCGGACTGTCACTACCAAGGTGCGGATTCCCTGGAAGCTGGCCTCCGACGTCGAGATGTCCCGTGCAAAATCCGCGTTCAGCGCCATTCCGATCAGGTCTGCGGTGCGCTCACGGGCATCGGCCGGCGTGCGGTCGGCGAGAGCGCCGTAACGGGCACCGGACGAGGCCGCATCAATGAGGGTATTGCGCACGTGCAACACGAGGGTCAGTTGAACGACGGCGAGGAAGAACACCGTCAACAGACCCCCGACCAGCACAAAATCCACGACGGCGGAGCCCTGTTCATCGCTGCGGCTGGCACTGGCGCCGCCGCCACGTCCTGCTCCCCGGCTGCGGAACGGCACGGACTTACTTTCCGACCTTGCTCATGGCCTGGTTGAAGAGTCCCTCAAGAGCCGGGCCGGCCAGCGCCAGCAGGCCCGCGACGAGTGCCGCGGACATCAAGGTGATCATGACCCAACCGGGGACATCTCCCCGCTCGGGATGACCATCGTCCGGGACCGAACTTTCATTCGGGGTGGTTCTCAGCGATGGTCTGGACGGCGGGAGTGTCCACAACTGGCACAGCAAAAGTCCTGGAGCCGCCAGGCTTCGGCGTCCGGGCTTATTCATTCTTCCCCAGTTCATTTTTCCCCATTTCGCTGTGCAGGAATCGTTGTGATCCGTGCTGGTTTATGTTTGGCATTCAGGCGGACGCCCATGCGATGGAGGTGAAAAGGCTTGTCGGAGACGGCCATCAGAAACCAAGTTCCAGCGCGGCCAAGCCCGGATAGACGGCGAAGATCACGGTGAGGGGCAGGACGCCGAAAACCAGCGGCACCATCATGGCGATTTCCTTGCGGCCCGCCGCTTCCATCAGCTCCCGTTTGGCTGAATCGCGGACATCCGCAGCTTGGGCCCGCAAAACATCGGCCAAAGGGGTACCACGTTCAACGGCAACGACAATCCCATCCACGAACCGAATAAGCGGGCCGAGCTCGGTTCGTCCCGAAAACTCGTGCAGGGCGTCAACCAGCGGCGTGCCGGCCCGCGTGGCGGCCACTACCAGGGCAAACTCCTTCGCCAGCTCGCCGCGGGCCGTCCGACACACTCGATCGAGTGCACCGCTAGCGCTCTCCCCCGCACCCACCGCCAGGGCCATCAATTCTGCAAGGCTGGGGAATTCCGCCAGCATCCGCCTGTGCCTTCGTTTGATCCGCACCCCCCGCATGTAGTCGCGGAAAAGAAAGCCACCCAGTGCACAAACCAGAACCGAGGCAACCGCAAGCCCCGGATTGAACCGTCCACGGGTGGCACTCACGACCACCACAACAACCGCCGTGGCAAAGCCCGCCGCCGCCCATAGCAGCTGCTCCGCGCGGAAGTCCAGCGCGGACTTGCCGGAACCGGACTTTGCCAGCCTCTTGTTGAGAGACGTGGTACCAAGGTTGAACTTAGTCAGGTAGCGGAGGGCGTCCCGGATCGCCGGCCGCAGAATGCGCTCCAAAGGGCCGAACGGTGCGATGTCCGGGGTTGTGGACAGCAGGCGCGATTCGAGGTTCTGGGACCTGAGTTGCGGCTCGATGCGCTCCGCGAAGGGAGTGGCCCGCATGAATGGCATGCGAACAAAGATGAGCCACAACCCGGCTCCCAAAAGAAGTCCGCAGAACACGGCCAGGGCAGTCAACGCAGTCATCGAAGCACCCTTTCATCTTCAGGAAGGGCGGCAATGCGCAGCATCGCCCAGTAACAGAAGCCCGAGACCAACAATCCGCCTCCAAGAACGGTGACTCCCGCGGCCGAGTTGTACGCGGCGACGGCTTCCGGCCTGCTGGCCAGCAGCATCAGGACGATCCACGGGGCGGCAACGGCCAGGCGCGCCCCATTGATGGTCCATGATTGTCGTGCCTCGAGTTCACGGCGGGTCCTCGCGCTCTCGCGAAGGAACTCGGCGAGAGTTCCCAAAAGGCGACCTAGATCGGATCCGCCCACGTCGCGCGTCAGCCTGAGCGCCTCAATGATCCGGTCGGCAACGGGATCGGCCAAACGCTCCTTTAGCTTGCCCAACGCCGCATCGAAATGGCCGCCGGAACGGTAATCCGCAGCAAACTCGCGGAAGAGGACCCGCAACTCTTCGGGGCCCTTGTCGCCAAGTTGGATAAGCGCCTCGGGCAGCGAAAGTCCTGCGCGGATTGCCGAGCGCAAATGGTCGACGACATCGGGCCAGAGCTCCCGGAGCATGGCGGTCCGCTTGCGCGCCCGCCAGCTGACAACGGCCAAGGGAAGCCACGCGCCGAACAAGCCGAAACACGCTGCAATCGAAAAGGACGCTGTCATGACGTAGATCACCAGCGTGGTGAAAAGGCCCAATCCTAGGCACGATGCGATGAATCCCCCGCCGCTCACCTTTTCGATCCCGGCAGTGAGCAACAAAGACTCAAGGCGTTTCGGTTTGGGCTCCTTGGCGGCAAGGGGGTGCTGTTCCCATGCAGACCACCAGACAAGAAAGACACCCAGGCCGCAGAGAACGCCCAGCAGCGGCGCCATCAGTGCTGTTCCAGGAGCGCGGCGACGTCAAAACCTGCCCGGGCGAATTTCTCGACGGCCGGCATGGAATTCGAAATGGCTTGGAGCCTGCCGTCCTGCATCGCGAATACCTTGGACGACTCAATGATGCCGTTCTCCACGCGTCGCCCCAGCGAAAGGATCTCCGTGACTTGCCGGCGACCGTCCGCCTGGCGGCTGCAATGGACCACGAGATCGATGCAGGATGCCACGGTCGGTACGACGAACGCACTCGAGATGTTCCCACCGGCCAGCAGCGGCAGGGTGCAGATCTTGGTCACCGCGTCATGGGCGGAGTTGGCATGGACGGTACACATGCCCGGAAGGCCAGAATTCAACGCAATAAGCATGTCCAGGCTTTCGGCTTCCCGGACTTCGCCCACCACGAGGCGGTCCGGCCGCATGCGAAGAGCCTCTTTGACGAGCCGGCGCAAGGGAATTTCGCCTTGACCCTCAAGGTTTGGCTGGCGGCACTGGAGTCCAACGACGTCTCGCAGCGGGAAGTGGAGTTCAAAGATCTCTTCGACGGTGATGACCCGCTCCCGGGAGCCGATGTTGGCTGCCAGGCAGTTGAGCATTGTGGTCTTTCCTGCCTGGGTGGCTCCCGAGACGAGAATGTTCAGTCCACTGGCCACCGAGGCGCCCAGGAATCGGGCTGACTCGGGCGTCAAAGTACCCAGGTCCACTAGATGCTCGAGCCGGGTCGCCTTGACCACGAATTTGCGGATATTCACAGCCCAATGGCGGCGGGTGACGTCGGGAATGACGACGTGGAGCCGAGAGCCATCGGGCAGGGCCGCGTCCACGAAGGGTGAGGAGAGGTCCAGCCTGCGCCCGGAACTCTTAAGCATCCGTTCAACAAGGTCGCGAACCTGCTGCTCGGTGAGGCTGATCGAGGTAAGTTCGGACTCGCCATTTCGGGCAACGTAAACCTCATTGGGTGCGTTGAGCCAGACCTCTTCGATGGTGGGGTCATCCAAGAGTGGCTGGAGCGGCCCGAAGCCGGCAACGGCGTCGAACACGTACTTGCGGGCAGTGTCCAAGTGTCCCAAAGGAGGCAAGGGGCCCAGGAGCGCCCGCTCATCGTAGTCATTCACGGCGGCCTCGACGAGCCGGTGAACTTCGACTGCTTGACTCAAAGGATCCAGCCCACGCCGACGAATCAGCTCCCGGACTTCGTCCTCGACGATGCGCAAAGCCTCCATGTTCCCCCCAATGCAGCATGCGCCCAGGCGCTGCGGAAACCTTCAACAGGCTTAAGGCTAGGGGAGGTTGCACTCCAGGGCCAAGTCATTTTTGAGGAGGTTGTGGATAACTGTTCACCCACTAGTCACACAGGCATCACATGCAACTCTGTTCACTCCTGCCACCAAATGCTATGGTGTCCCGGTTAGGAGCTGGCTTAATGGTGCACTGCAGAGGCGTTCATTGTTGGAGCTGCAGTCGAAGCTATCACCATGTGCCCTCAGCAGAGCGGCACCCTGCCGGAATTGAATAATGAATCGAACCACGCCTGAAGAGGACCCCGGAGTGTCGATCGCGCGAGCTGGCGTCGTACTGACCGTTGTGCTCGCGCTGATGCTCTCTGTGGCCGGAGCCGCCCACTCTGAGAATGCCGTAGTGCCTACCAGCCCGGTGCAGGCCCCGGCCGGGGCAACGGCCCCCAAGGCCGCGCCGACACCAAGCGGGATCCCAGCCGTCCCTGCTAGTACAGCGCCGTCGGCTGCCCCTAGCCCCTCGCCCTCTCCGGCCATAGATCCTCAGGCGCAGGTCTCCACGCAGGCGATGCCCGGTGGCAATCCCCTTTCTGGCGACCTGATGAAACGCGCCATGCTCCAGGCAATTCCCGCCGGCGGAGCCGAAATGGGCCAGCGCTCGCCGCGAGTGCTGGCCAACAAAGTTTCAGTGGCCAGGGCCGCCCCGGCGAAGTCCCAGGCAGTTGCTGGCGCGCTCCCGATGGCACCGGACACCGGACACTGGACACCCTCGTTTGGAGTGGCCGGGCAAGACGTGTCCGCATATCAGGGCAACGTCGACTGGACGTCCCAGTGGAACCAAGGCTCACGGTTCGCCTATGTGAAGGCGTCCGAAGGCAACTACTACCAAAACGAGAACTTCTCCCAGCAATACAACGGCTCGCGCAATGCCGGCATGACCCGCGGGGCATATCACTTCGCCATTCCCAACTGGTCCTCGGGCGCCGACCAAGCGAGGTACTTCGTTGCGAACGGCGGATCTTGGGGCCCGGACGGCTATACGCTACCGCCTGTCCTGGATATCGAGTACAACCCCTACGAAGGCCAGACAATCGGCGGTTTCTATTTCGGCAATGTCTGCTACGGCATGTCGGCGTCGCAAATGGTTAGCTGGATTTCGGACTTCGGAAACACCGTCAAGGCTTTGGTCGGAAGATATCCAGTCATCTATTCGACCACTGACTGGTGGCGCACGTGCACCGGAAATTCGGCAAGTTTCAGCGCCTATCCGCTGTGGATCGCTTCCTATCCCTTGGCTGCAAGCGACTCGCCCGGGACGCTGCCCGCCAGTTGGGGCCAGTTCAGCCTGTGGCAGTACAGCAGCACCGGTCCATTCCAAGGTGATTCCAACATTTGGAATGGTGACTATGCGTCCCTCCAGAGGTTCGCCACGTACGGGGATTCCGATCCAAGTTATTCCTTCGGCGCGGCCTACTCCAGTTACGGTGGCAAGCTTGGCAACCAGACGAGCGGCATCGCTTGTGGTTTGAGCAACGGCGGCTGCTACCAGATGTTCCAGGGCGGAGCCATGAACTGGTCCCCCGGAACAGGCGCCCACACGTCCCTCTACGGTCCCATCCGCAACGCTTGGGCTTCAACCGGCTTCGAAAACGGGCCGCTCGGATACCCCACCAGCGAACAGATCTGCGGCCAAAAAGACGGCGGCTGCTACCAAATGTTCCAAGGCGGAGCCATCAACTGGTCCCCCGGAACAGGCGCCCACACCTCCCTCTACGGCCCCATCCGCGGCACCTGGGGATCCACCGGCTTCGAAAACGGACCACTCGGATACCCCACCAGCGAACAGATCTGCGGCCAAAAAGACGGCGGCTGCTACCAAATGTTCCAAGGCGGAGCCATCAACTGGTCCCCCGGAACAGGCGCCCACACCTCCCTCTACGGCCCCATCCGCGGCACCTGGGGATCCACCGGCTTCGAAAACGGACCACTCGGATACCCCACCAGCGAACAGATCTGCGGCCAGAAAGACGGCGGCTGCTACCAAATGTTCCAAGGCGGAGCCATCAACTGGTCCCCCGGAACAGGCCCCCACACCTCCTTCTTCGGCCCCATCCGCAACACCTGGGGATCAACCGGCTTCGAAAACGGGCGATTGGGATACCCCACCAGCGAACAGATCTGCGGCCAAAAAGACGGTGGCTGCTTCCAAATGTTCCAAGGCGGAGCCATCAACTGGTCCCCGGCGACTGGCGGCCAACTGAGTACATGGGGTGCCATCAGGAATTTGTGGGGCTCCCTAGGATACGAGAATGGACGGCTCGGTTATCCGACGTCGTCCGAAATCTGCGGTCAAAAAGACGGTGGCTGCTTCCAAATGTTCCAAGGCGGAGCCATCAACTGGTCTCCTGCCACCGGGGCACACACGAGCCTGTATGGAGGAATCCGTTCTATGTGGGGCTCCCTGGGCTTCGAACGAGGAGCCCTCGGGTATCCGACGTCCGAGGAGACATGTGCCACCAGCGCCTCGTGCTTCCAGGATTTCCAAGGGGGTCGGATTTCCTGGCGCTCAGATACCGGCGCGAGCGTTGCCTATCGCTGAGCGACGGTAGTCTGAGGGGTACCGGGCTTCGTTTCACGGGGCCAGGTTGTTGCGCAGATTACCCTGGAGAATGAATGCCCCCCTCACCCCTTAGCCCGCAAGTCAGCATCGTGGTGCCTCTTTACAATGGCGCAGACCGAATCGAGCGCGCCCTTGACAGTGTGCGGGCACAGACCCATGCCGCCTGGGAGCTGTTCGTCGTTGACGATTGCTCAAGCGACGCGGGCCCGGAGATCGTCCGAGACTACATCTCCCGCACGGCGGACCACCGGATCACTCTGGTCGTCCAGGCGGAAAACCGTGGACCCAGCGCCGTCCGGAATGACGGCGTCCGGATGGCCAGCGGACAATTCATCATGTTTCTTGATTGCGATGACGAACTGCTTCCGGGTGCGCTGACCCACCTCCTCGGACTAGCTGCCGGGGGGCCAGTCGACATTGTGGGAGGGGCCCACATTGCTCGCACAGACAGCGGCCGGCTCTCTCCCCGTCCTGACTCCCAAACCGGGTCGATGACGGGGGTGGAAGCTGTCCAAGGACTCTTGCAGGAACGGATCTGGAACTACACGCACGGTAAGATCTACAGCCGCCAGTTGCTTCAATCGGTCAGCTTCAGGGAAGACATCCGCCGCTACGAGGACATCATTTTCAATGCCTGCGCCTTCTCCTATAGCAAGCAGGTGGTCCTCAGCCCCGAACCGGTGCACGTCTATTCCATCAATGGACAGTCAACAACGTGGACTCAGCGGCTGACGGCCGATTTTGTACATGACACCGAGGCACACATTCGTGAGGGCCTGAATCCCGATGTTGCCCCGCAAGTCAGTGGAAAATCTTGGCGGACCATGAGGGCAACCTTGGCAGTCGTTGTCTTGTCGAATGCGATCGCCGGTGATGCAGAACCCGCCGTTCTGCGCGAGCTGCGAAGAGTCCTGCGCCGCAACGTCAAAATGACGGACCTGCCCGATGTAGTCCGAACGGCCCCCCTGATCGGTATTTCAGCCCTGGTGGCCCGCGTGGCGCCTCGGATTTACGCATGGCTATATCGGCGCTACGTCGCCCGTACCTATGAGCTGGGAGCCTAGGATGGCTGCACCCGTCTCCGTGGCCAGCAGCAGCTTGACTCCCCCGGGCCACCATCGGTTCCTCTATTTGTTGGCGGCCGTCGCACAGGCTGCCGGCCCTTTGCTTACCCAACCCTTCGTTCAACGAATTCTGAGTCCGGAGCAGTGGGGTCGGGTGTCGTTCGCGATATCTCTGATATCCGTAGGCCTCATCGTGATTCTTGCGGGATTACCGCTTATTATCACCCGGACCTATTTTGAGGCCGGGATCGGGCCCAAGCACGCGCGCTCTCTCGCGGGATTCGGCATCCTGCAGAGCGCTGGACTCGGTGTACTAGCCGTTGCATGTGCAGGCGCAGTCGCCCTTGTGTCGGGGCAGTTCACGGATCAACTGTCGGTCCTGCTCGCACTGCTATCCGTGGGACTGTTGGGGTGCATCCAGATGTGCCTCGCCGTTCTCCGGGCAGAACATCGCGCCTCGCTTTTCGTCGGAATTACCATCGGGGCGCAGACCCTCGGCCACCTCGCAGGGCTTGGTGCCGTCACATTTCTTTCTCCGACGGCGGCCAGCTATCTCGGGGCATTTTCCATCATTGTGCTGATCACGGCCCTATGGAGCGCGGTGGCGGTCCGACCAGGTGCTCCTTTCGAGTTCCCCCGTGTGATCAAAAGCGCGCTCAAGACCTCGATGCCGGTCCTGCCGCACAGTATCGCCCTGGTGCTCATGCTGCAGGGCGAATCGTTCCTTCTTACGACCATGCATGGACCGGCCCTCTACGGAAAATACGGCGCCGTCCTTCCGATGGCACTCGGGCCGCTTGCCGTTGTTCTCGCTCTATCAAATGTGTGGGACACGCAGGTTCTTTCACAACATGGCAAGGACCCGCATGGAATCGTCAAAAGAACGCAGCGGGAAGGTGCCGTGGTGGGTGTGGCTTTGGCCCTCGCCGGCAGCTCCGCGGCTGTCTTTGCGACGAACATCCTGGTCAAGTCACCAACCGTTGAACAGTTTCAGTTGGCCAGGCTTCTACCATCGATTGCCATGGGTTACGTGGTTTTCCTCATGTCCACAACCCAAATGGTGGCGGTCGGCAAGACGAGGCTACTGGCCGTGATCACGCCTCTCACCGCTGGAGTCGCACTTCTGGCCATGTCTTGGCCTGCGTCCTCCGAGTCCTTGTTCTTTGTCGGTCTGGTCAAAGTTTCCTGCTTCGCCGCCCTTGGTGCTATCTATCTGCTGGTAGCCCGCCGATATGGGAAAGGGCTGGTCCATGCTCGCCCCCTGCTCATAGGGCTTGCGGTGACTGCGGGCATTACGGCGATCATGCTTTCACTGCCCACTGACTTCGTGACGGGCCTTGTGACATTTGGCCTAGCGGCGCTTCTTATGGCCGGGGCGGCGGCTTTCCTGTTCCTCAAGCGTCGTCAATCTGCCCTTAGCGCGGAGGAGAAGCGACAGTCCGACGTTACCTAGGACGCCGATTCGCTTAAACAGTTGCGCCCGGCCGGATTAACCGGCCGGGCGCAACTGGGTTTCCGCGAACAGGCCCGTAGCGCTGTTCTGGCTACTACGGACGCACGGAATGAGCCAAGAGCTTCTTCAGCCCGGGCCACATCCGCTTCTGAACAACCTTGGGAGTCAATACGAGGGCGTTCAAGCGGGACGTGACGTGCAGACGGGCCGCACGGGCAGCTTTTGTCCACCCAAGCGCCGCGAAGTCACGGGCACACTCATCAAAAAATGCGCGTTCCTCGACGAAACGGCGACCATCCAGCGCACGCACGGACGAGTCCGATTCGCGATGGCGACGGTACTGGAAACAAACGGTGTCAGTGACGAGCATCTTGCCGCCGTCCATGATGATATCCATCGCAAGCGCGATGTCCTGGACTACGTTGTACTGCTCGCGGAAGTCGTGCTTGAGGATTGCCTTCGCCCGCCAAGCCACAGAAGGGAAATAGAGCCAGTCACCTGTGATCAAGCTTTCGGCAATCGGTTCACCCGACAAAATGGCCAGCTCAGAGCCACCGACCACCATGCGGCGCAGGCGATCCTTGACCTTGTCACCGAGTGGAAGGTAGACGGTCCCGTTTTCGTCGATGACCTCGACGCCGGGCTGGACAATTGACACTTCCGGATTATCAAACGCCTTGCGGATGGTACCGATGTAGTTAGGAAGCATGATGTCGTCGGCGCCCATGACCACGACGACGTCGTGCTCTACGAGCGAGAGGCACTTCTTGTAGTTGCCGTTCGCTCCGAGATTCGTGTCATTGCGGTAGTACCGCACCCGGTCGTCGCTATCGATAAGTCCCTGGAAGTACGCGGGAAGAGTTTCGTCGGGATATCCGTCATCCACGATGGTGAGGCGGAAATCCCGGTCCTCTTGCGCCAGAATGGACGAAACGGCGGCTTTCATCATGGCCACATCGCCGTAGTACGGGAACATTACGTCAATGGTCAAGGTCTACCTCTTCGGGGTTTTGAGGCCTTTGGCCTGATAGTCGTTCACATTTTCAGTTTGTTCAAAGGGCACGTTCTCTTGCCGCGAAGACTCAAGCCGCTCTACTGCGTTGCGCAGTATCGCCAGTTCTTCCGCCAACGTGCGTGTTTCATCCTCGAGGATGGTCAATTCGCGCGAGACGTGCAGGCCCACACCCACCAGCAACACGATGGACAAGGCAAAAAGCAGGTTGGCAGGAACACGTACGCCGGCTAGTCCGGCGGCCCAATCAAGCAGGCTCGGAAAGAACCCGAGGACGATCGTAAGTCCACCGACGACGAGCCAGAGGATGGCATACTTCTCGCGAAGCTTTCCCGCCCGCAGCATGATGAGCACGGCAAGGACCATGCCAATCGAGATGACAATCGAAAACGCCACGCTCATGTGGCCGTTCCTCTCTGCGCCGATCCCTCAGCGGCTTCCTGGAGGACTTCCGGTGCAGGGAATTCCTGACTCAGTTTGGTCCGAGGCCTGGCCAGCGCGAAGCACAGCACAAGGCCCGACCTAGCTAGGTAGATGGTTGCCTTCCAAGGACTGTGGCTCGGCGTTCCGGCTTGGCGGACCTTCATTTCCACTGGAACCTGAGTCACCTTGCAGCCGGACTTTATTGCTACGACCAGTGAGTCGATCGTGTCGCCGAGATACTCTGCCGGAAAATGTTCCATGTATTGGTGAAGGGCACGCAGATTGGCGGCACGGAATCCGCTGGTGACATCAGTCAGCGTGGTTTTAGCCACTCCGGAGATTACTTTGGCCAAGGCGTTCATCGCCCATCGACGCGGCCCCTTGGCACTGTAGTTCCCGCGTCCAGCGAACCGGGCACCGATCGAAATATCGGCATGCTCAAGGCCCGCCAGCACTCTGTCGATATCGTGCGGGTCGTGCTGTCCGTCGGCGTCAACCTGAATGGCGCGCGTGTATCCGTGACGCAGCGCATAGTTGAAGCCGGCCCGCATCGCGCCGCCAACCCCCAGATTAAAGGGCAGAATGACGACGGCGGCCCCGGCCTCTGCCGCGATACGTGCAGTTTCGTCCTTGGATCCATCGTCGACTACGAGGATGTCGTGATGGGGTACCGCCTCACGCACCTGCCGAATAGTCGCACCAATTGCTTCAGCTTCATTCCAGGAAGGCATGATAATCAGCGCGTCTGAGTGCGTTGTAGTTGCCATGATGGTCAAGTATACCTATCCCACATGGTCGGCACCTTCATCCTCCCGGCTTCTGACAGGCGCACAATCCCCGCGCGCCATGTTCGCGGCAGCCAGCGGTCGCCAAAGGGGGGAAGGTTTCGGGCTACAGGAGTACCTCCTCACCGAACCGGCTCGCCGCTTCCCGGATCCATGGATCTCGCCCGCGAGGACTTGCGTGCAGGCCGCTGCTGGACGCGCGTCCATTCCCCACCCTGCATAATTGTTAGGTTGGCTATACCCGATAAGGAGCTTTGATCGATGACTTGGTGGCAGACCATTCCGATTTTCGCCATGGCAGCATTGATCTACGTTCTTCCCGGGTTGTTGGTGCTCGGGGCTGCAGGAGTCCGGCGCCTGAACCTGGTGGCGCTTGCCGCGCCGGTATCCACGACGATCGCGTCGTGCACCGCCGTCGTCGCACCTTTCCTGCACCTTCCCTACACGCCGGCCGTCTACTTCACCGTTAGCGTGGTTCTCGCCCTCCTGGTTCTCGCCGCCCGGTATTGGTGGACCCGGCGGGGCAAAACCTGGGGGAATCTAGCCAACAACGGGCCCCTGAACGCCCACGACCTTGGTCGCTGGACCGCAATCCTCGCGGTGCCACTGGGCGTTGCGTTCGGGGCGGTTGTGATTGCAGGTCGGTTCATCACCGGCTTTGGAAGTCCCGAAAACTTCTCCCAGACCTTTGACAACGTCTATCACCTCAACGCCGTCCACCACATCGTTCAGACGCAAAACGGCTCGTCCCTTACCCTCGGCAACCTCACGGAAGCCTCACGGTACTTTTACCCCGCCGGCATGCATGACATGATGGCGCTCCTCCAGATGCTGACCGGCGCTTCTGTCCCCGCCAGTGTCAACGTCGGGACGATCGTCATCGGGGCCTTGGTTTGGCCGCTCGGCTGCATGTTCCTTGTGTCGCGGATCGTGGGCTACCGGCCCGTGCCGTTGATCGCCACGGGAGTCCTGGCCGCAGGATTCAGCGCCTTCCCCTACCTGCTGGTTGGATTCGGCGTGCTATATCCCAACAACGCAGCGATCGCACTGCTACCGGCGGTATTCGGGTTGGTGATCGAGTTGTTTGGTCTCTCGAGGATGCCGGCAACTTCAATCTGGCCTCCGCTGCTGGCTTTGTGCGCTACGTTTCCAGGCATGGTTCTGACCCATCCGAGTGCAATGGTCGCCCTTATTGGATTCACCGCTCCAGTAGTGCTGGGACGTCTTGTGAAACTCTTCCTTGAATGGCGGGAAGGCGCCGGATCCAGACGCGCGGTGATCGTCTGGGCTCTTCTGAGCGTCGCATACTTTGGAGCAGCCGTCGTGACGTGGATGATTCTGCGGCCGGGCCTTGGTGCAGCGCCCTGGACCCCCTTCCAGTCCAACTCCCGGGCACTTGGCGAAATCCTGAGTAGCGCGCCCATGGGCACCACGGCGGCCTGGATACTCGCCATATTGACCGTCATAGGCTTGTATGTCATCGCACGCAACCTCCGCCGGACGTGGTGGGTCCTGGGTGTCTATCTGGTGGCTGCTGTCCTCTACATGGTGGTCTCCAGCTGGCCACCCGGCACCTTCAGGACACTGCTCACGGGCGTGTGGTACAACGACAGCTTCCGCTTGGCCGCATTGCTCCCGGTGGCGAGCTTTCCGATTATTGTCTTTGGTGCGGAATGGCTGCTGTGGCGCTTCAGGGCCCTCCTGGAACTTGTCTCGAAACGCCGGATCCGCAAGGAACCATCCGTTGACGGGGAAATGGCCGACGCCGGTCGCAGCCGGGTCCAACTTGGTCGCCGCTATGTTGCAGTGATTTGGGTTGCCCTCGGAGTGCTGGGAGTTGCCTCCCAAGGCGGAACGTTGGCGCCTGTCCAGCAACGGCTTGGCGACGCGTTCCGGGTGTCGGCCACCTCTGATCTCGTGGATAGCGACAAATTGGCGTTGTTGAAGCAAGTCGATGCCCTAGTCCCCAAGGATGGAGTCGTCGTCGGCAACCCCCTCACCGGCGCTTCATTGGTTTACGCTTTGGCCGATCGACAGCCGCTCGCACCACACATTTTCGGCGAACGGACCGAGAAAGAGCAGCTGTTGCTGGATCATTGGGACGAGGCCGCCTTCAATAAGGACGTCTGTCCCGTCATCAAAGAACTCAACGCTTACTGGGCACTCGATTTCGGCACCAAGACGGTAATTCCTACCGAGGATCCGTTCCCCGGTCTTGCTGACCTGACGAGCGGATCGGCACCGGATATCCAGGTGCTCGCGACCTCCGGAAAGGTACGCCTGGTGCGTACAACAGCCTGCGACAAGTGACCGGGCCATCGGCTTCGTAGCAGGCTGGATGACCGCTCATTGACCCAACCCCTAGGATTTTGGTACCGAACCCGCAATCCGCCGCGCCCAACACATGAAACTGGCCTGCGCCCGGTTGTCCGGGCACAGGCCAGTTTCGACTCCTGTTGACCGCCGCGTTGGCCGAACAATGTCGAGTATCAGGAACCAGCAGCCCCGCTACCGTGCTTCGCTTGGTAGGCCGCCCTGGCCAGTTCGGGCATGACGGTCCAGAGAACCCACTTGACGCCCAGGGGCGAAGCTTCCAGGAGAGCCAATGCGTCGTCGGAATTCTGAACGACGGCCAGTGAATTCCGTTTGGCTGCCGGCAGGACGTCGAGCACCCCGTTCTTGGCGATGTCCGCCCGTTCGGACATGTTCACGGCGACTACGTCTATATCGGCTTGCAATTCGCCCCCGCGCCGGGATTCCCACAACAGCGGGCTCACACCGTAACGCACGATCTGCCGCTTTCCTTGGGCTTTGACTTTGTCCAGTGACGGTGAAGGAACAACTCCAAAGTCCTCAAGAATCCGAACTGGATTCGAGTTCTCGTCATAGACTTCAAAGTCCGCGCCGGGCACGGAGCTGGCACCAAGGTAAAGGAAGCTGCTGCCCGCAAGGTCCGAGTAGCTGGACTTGGCCTTCGCAATTTCCTTTTCAATATTCGCTACCAGTTCCTTGGCAGCCTGGGAGCGGCCGATGGCCTTGCCCACGGTGAGTGTCGTAGTCCGCCAGTCAGTTCCAAAGGGAGTCCCGGGGTAAGCGATAACCGGGGCGATTTTACTCAGAGTGTCATACTCGTCCCGTGTGATGCCCGAGTTGACGGCCAGGATAAGGTCAGGTTTCAGCGACTTGAGGGAGTCATAGGGCGGCCCATCCACTTCCCGATATTGAGTCGGCATGACCGCGTTCATTGAAGTAATCGCCTTGCCGAACCACAGACTGGTCCCGAAGCCACGCGCTTCATAGGCCGGAACGCCGACCGGCACGACTCCTAGTTCGACGCAGGCATCCTGGCTCGCGAAACCAAGCGTCGCAATTCTGGTCGGTACCTTGGTCACAGTAGTCTCGCCGAACAAATGCGGAATCGTGACGGGGAAATTGCCAGTGTCAGCCGATCCCTGCGACGCCGCTCCACCGAAACAACCTGAGAGCAGGAGCGGCGACACGGCGACGGCCGCCAGGAACCCACGACGACCCAGATGGTCGCCTGAGCCTCCATTTGGTTGCTTCATGTGGTCCCTTCCCGTTCGGCCTTGAGGCCCGTGCTTCAGCCCCAAGGGCAATTTGTCAATAGTCTCGTGCGAGCGGGGTCTCCGCTTCAATGACTCAAGCGGCCTTGGACCGCTGCCTGAGTTCAGCGACCACCTCATGGACTTCACCGTCCATGACGACGTGGCCGTGTTCCAAAAGGACGCCCCGTTCGCAAATGGTCGCCACAAGGTCAAGGTCGTGGCTGACCACAAAGAGGGTCTTTCCCTTGCCGGCCAACTCTTTGATCTTGGCGATGCACTTCCGCTGGAATGGTTCGTCTCCAACAGCGAGGATTTCGTCGATGAGGAACACTTCAGGATCTGTATGCACGGCAATAGAGAAAGCGAGCCGAAGATACATGCCCGACGAATAGAACTTCACCTCGGTGTCGATGAACTCGCCAATTTCGGAGAACTCCACGATCGAGGCGAACTTTTCGTCGATCTCTCGCTCGGTCATTCCAAGAATTGCGCCATTGAGATACACATTGTCGCGCCCGCTGAGATCGTGATGGAAGCCAGCCCCGACCTCAATCAGGCCGGCTACGCGCCCGCGGGTGAGGACAGTCCCGCCATCTGGTTGGAGGACTCCGGAGATCAGCTTGAGCAGCGTTGATTTTCCGGACCCATTGAGCCCGAGAAGAGCAACTGTCTCCCCATGACGAACGTCAAGGGAGACGTCCTTCAAGGCATCAAATTTTCTCGATAGGTCACCCTTGCGTCCACGAATGAACCAGACGAGGGCTTCCTTCAGGGAACGCGTGTGACGGAGCACGAATTGCTTACGGATACCTACACACGTAATTGCCAACTCGTCAATTTGAAACAATCTAGAGCTCCTGTGCGAAATGGATGGAGAGCTTGCGGAATACAGACTGGCCCAGGAACAGGATGGCAACGGAAATTGCAATTGCAACCGGCAGCCAGAATCCGAGGAGATCCGGCGGCAAAGGCGCAAGCCCAATCTGGTCCGCCGTCAAAGTCGGATACCAAAAGGCCCAGTGGAAGATCTCGACGCCGACAGTCAGTGGATTCATCTGGTAGATCCAGTACCAGGGCCCCATGACCCGTTGCACCATCGTCCAGATGTAGAGAACCGGCGAGGCCCACGTCACAACCATCAGGATCATGTCGACAATGTTCTCGGAATCACGGAAGTACACATTCGCCGCTCCGAAGAGGAGACCGAGTCCAGTTGCAAGAATTGCAACCATAATGAACGCAACAATCACCATCAGCAGCTGGATCAGGGATGGCTGCCAGCCTGCGAGCAAGCAGGCACCGACAAGGACTGCCAATTGAGGAAGGAAATGCGCTGCCGACACCAGGACCGTCGCTACGGGAAACAATTCCCTCGGCAGATATATCTTCCGAATCAAGTCCCTATTGTCAAGAATGGAACGGGTCGCATTTCCCAAAGACTCCGTGAAAAAGTTCACGAAGACAATTCCTGCAAACAGATAGATCGAATAGTTCGGTGTACCATGCTGGAGATTGAGGAAAATCCCCAACGCTACAAAGTAGATAAGAAACTGCATCAGTGGTTTGACATAAGACCAAAGCAGTCCCAATACCGAACCCCGGTATCGTACTTTGATCTCTTTTCGGACCAGCAGCTTCAATAGAAACCGGTTGGAATACACGTCAAATAGTCCACGGCCATGGCCTGGTTTTATGAGTTGAGTCGACACGCTATTGGGATTCCTACCCGCTGACATCGAAAGTGGCCTTCCAGGACTCCAAGGAAGTGATCTCCGGCAAGGCCGCCTTGTACTCGGCGGAGAGTTGATCCCATCGACGGTACAGTTCGCTCTGGAGCTTGGCCGCTTCCAGCATCTGGCTCCTCAACCGCTTGGGGTCCCGGCGGTACCAGGACACTCCGGTGCCTTCGGCATTGGAGACGAGGACGCTGTCGAATGAGGACAGCCTCCACCAACGATTTTCCCTGTGCGCCAAATGGGCCTGGGGCCGCTCCAGCGATGAAGGATCCGGCTTCTTGAATATCTGGCGAAGGACCGTCTTCGCTGCCCATTTCACGAGGTCCTTTTTGGGCGGCATCCCCGCGGCGCCTCCTCGGCCTCCCCCATTGAGGCCCACAGCCGGAAACTCGTCCACGTCGGATTTGATTTGCGCCTCTGTGTGGCGGGAACGCAGCTCATTAACTTCGGCCAACTTGCTTGCCAATTCAGCGTGGAGGCTCCCCGGTCCGCGCAGGACGTCCCGCATCGCCATGATGCGTGCTTCCTGAGCGAAGTACTGCATGGAGATCAGATGTTTGACGTTGTTCTGGAACGACTCCCGCAATACCCGCCCCCCTTTGGGGAAAGGGCTGTGAAGAAGGGCCGCGATCAATCGGTTGCGTTCATGGAAGTAGGCCTGCCATCCCAGAGAGTCATCCTTATCGATCCACGACACATGCCACAGGGCGGCGCCAGGCAGGGAGACGGTCGCGTACCCGGCCTGCTTCGCCCTCAAGCTATATTCGGCGTCATCCCATTTGATGAAGACAGGCAGGGAAAGGCCTATCTCCCGGATGATGTCAGTCGGTATCAGGCACATCCACCAGCCATTGAAATCAACATCGACACGACGGTGCATCCAAGGGGTTTGCCGCAAATTACGGTGTCTGAAGTCGTGGCGATACTCAAGGGCGTCATCCGGGCTTACCCAGCTCAGCCTGTAGGGGTCGACCACTTCACCGAAGGTGTGCAACGTCGTCCGACTGTAAAGATCGAACATGTGACCGCCAACGATTGTCGGCTTCTTGCTGAAGCGCGCAAAAGTGATGAGCCTTTCAATGCTGTCAGGTTCCACCACGACGTCGTCATCGAGAAGCACGACGAAGCTGCTGTCGTTCTGGACAGCCTCCGCCATCCCCCGCGAGAAGCCTCCCGCACCGCCAAGGTTGGCTTGCTCCACGATCCGTAGTTTGCGACCCAACACATCCTTGACGTCATTGAATCCTTCGGCTGCCGAGACCTTGTTCGTGCCCTGGTCCACAATCAACACTTCCTTGACGCTCTCGAGCGCCTTGGAGCTTCCGCCAAGAATACGGGCGTTCGCGATGCAGAAGTCCGGCTTGTTCATGGTGGTGATTTGGACTGTTGCGACTTCTCCCGCAGGAATCCGCGGAGACTCCCGCGTTGCCCATTCGGCGCCGAGCAAGGTCAATTCTGACGCGCCGGCAACCAACTCAAACCAGTACCAGCCGCCGTCGCCGAACGTCTCCAGGGACAGCTCGAGCTCGAGCTCGTTATACCCTTCGACGTGGATTGAGTTCAGACGCTGAGGCATCCCGCGCGCGTTCGAGCGGTAGACCAGCACCGTTCCTGAGCCCTCGGTGCGGACGTGCAGCCGAACCGAGCGGACAGCTGTCCATCGACGCCAGTAGCTGGCAGGAAATGCATTGAAATACGTACCGAATGAAACGTGCTGTCCGGCGCGTACCTTCGCGGAAGTGCGCGAGAGGAAGTCCTCATGATGAGCCTCCAGCGGGCTCGAACCAACTAGATGCAGCTTGTTTTCCGGAAGCTTGGGCTGTCGGTAGAGTCCGTCGTCCTCGACGAGTTGGGTGCCAACCGAACTTCCGGCGTCGACATAGAGTTCAACGGCGTCCAGCTCACCCGGGGACGGGAAGACGACCCTTTGAAGCTCGGCAGTCGTCGTGGGACTCACGCGTCCACTCCTCCGCTTTCAATTTCCGCGCCGTTTTCGAAATGCGGACGGACCTTGTTGTCAAACATGGAGAGAGCCGAACCGATGGCCATGTGCATATCGAGATACTTGTAGGTGCCTAGGCGTCCGCCGAACAGCACGTCTTTTTCAGCGGCTGCGAGATCGCGGTATTTCAGCAGCTTTTCGCGGTCATCCGGGGTGTTGATCGGATAGTACGGCTCATCGCCGCTTTCGGCGAACCGGGAAAACTCGCGCATGATGACGGTTTTCTCCGTCTGGTAGCCACGCTCCGGGTGGAAATGGCGCGGTTCGATGATCCTGGTGAACGGGACGTCGTCGTCGTTGTAATTGACAACGGACGTTCCCTGGAAGTCTCCCATGTCCAGGACTTCCTCTTCGAAGTCGATGGTGCGCCAGGACAGATCTCCGGCGACAAAGTCGAAGTAGCGGTCCACGGGTCCTGTGTAGACGACGGGAATCTTGCCGACAACCTTGTTTTTTGAATACTCGTGCGACTCGTCAAAGAAGTCCGTGTTCAGGCGTACCTCGATGTTCGGGTGCTCGGCCATCTTCTCAATCCACGCCGTATACCCGTTGGTCGGCAGGCCTTCGTACTTGTCGTTGAAGTATCGGTTGTCGTAGTTGTACCTGACAGGAAGGCGAGAAATGATTTCCGCTGGGAGGTCCTTGGGGTCGGTCTGCCACTGCTTGCCGGTGTAGTGCTTGATGAATGCCTCGTACAGGGGGCGACCGATCAGCTGGATGCCCTTGTCATTGAGATTCTGCGGATCGGTTCCCGCGAGTTCACCAGCTTGCTCCTTGATCAGGTCCTGCGCCTGGCTAGGAGTCAAGTTGGCCCGGAAGAACTGGTTGATCGTCGCCAGGTTGATGGGGAGGGAATACACCTCACCCTTGTGCACGCCGTACACCTTGTGCACGTAGTTCGTGAAGGTCGTGAACCGGTTGACGTACTCCCACACCCGCTCGTTCGAGGTGTGGAAAAGGTGTGCACCATAACGGTGCACCTCGATTCCGGTCTTCTCTTCCGTTTCGCTGTAGGCGTTGCCGCCGATGTGATGCCGGCGGTCAATGACAACAACCTTCAAGCCCAGCTCAGTGGCGGCCTGTTCTGCGATTGTCAGGCCAAAAAAGCCCGACCCGACGATGACGAGGTCAGCGGTCACAAATACTCCTGGTTCGAATGCGGGCAGCCCAATGATGTGCATTGGCTGCAGGTCAAGCCTACCCGAGATGGCGCGCCGATTTTCGGGCCGGTCCCTGCCAGCCCTGATAGGTGCAACGTTTTCCACATACGTCAACTGGCTTGGAACACGGGGTGATCATCACAAATATCGTGGACGAACAGAAGCCGCGCGAACCGAAGGAGCGGACACAGTGGCATTCCATTGCACCCTCGTCTGGGGCCCGTTGGCGTTACGGCAAGGCGGACCCATCGAACTGACCATAGCCGCGGGCAACGGCACCCCTGGCGCCGTCGTCGAGGCCGCCGTCGCGGCGGAGTTCGGATCTGGAAAACTTGCGGTCGAGGGACTGCCACTCGGCGGTCTCACCGTTGGCTCGGCGCCGCTCATGTCGGGGGCTGTGTTGGTGTGCGGGGCCGATTCGGAGGCGCAAGACACCCGTGATCGCTATCGCAGTCCCGCGGCGTTGTCGTTGCTGGTGCACGCCGGTCCGGCCGCGGGCCTGGTCATACCGCTGGAAAGGGGCAAATACAGGATCGGCCGGAGCAACTCCGATGTCTGCCTCCCGGATCCTGATGTTTCGCGGGATCACGCCGTTCTGACGATCTCCGAGACAGCGGTCACCATAAGCGACAACGGGAGCGCGAACGGAACGGTCGTGGATGGACGCAAAGTCCGCTCCGCCCCTGTCTCGACCGCCTCCAGGATCCGATGTGGCGGCTCTGTCATGTCAATTGTCTTCGGCGACGAAGAATACGGAGCGGAGTCGCTGGGGGCAGCCGGCCAGGGCGTCGCCGAGCCGATCCTGGTCCCGTGGCGCCACGATGCGGGCAGCCGCACGCAACTTCTCCTCACGGCCGGGCTCCCGTTCCTGCTGGGAGTTGGAATGGCTCTGGCCACTGGCATGTGGATGTTCCTCGGATTCACGGCAATTTCTGCGATCGCGGTCCTCGCACCCGCAATTTCGGGGAGACGCGAGCGCCGCTTTCTGGCTGCCGCGATCGCGGCGGCCGTCGAACAAGACCGGGCCCGACGACGGCGGTGTTCTCCGTCCGCCGCTGAGCTCGCCTTCGCCGTCAACTCGGCAGCTTTCCCCTCAAGGGAACACGGGCGAATGCGGCTGGCGCTGCCAAGAACCACCACAACGCAAGGATCCGGCACAGCTCAAGGAGCCAGCACGGTGCAAGCCTCGGGGGCAACCAAAGGGACGGCGGGTTGCCGCGATGTGTCGCTCCGGCTCGGCACCTGTCCGCAGAACGCCAGGGTTGCCCTCGATCCCGCGGACCCGGGCTTTCAGCCACCGCAGCTGGGCCCCGTTCCGGTAGTTCTGGATCCCTCTATCCAGGCCGTTTCCCTCACGGGACCCGAAGCCAAGGTGCAAGGAATGTTCAGATTTCTGCTCATGCAGCTGGCAGCTTTTCCGGGCGCAAGCGACGCTCCCGTCCTCATACACGGACCGCTAGCCCACTTGCCGTCAAGCGCCCGGTTCCTCCCCGGCATCACGTTGACCACGGACGCCTCTTCAGCCGCGGCTGCTTTTTCCGCGCTCGCGGATAAACCGGGAGCACTGTTTCTGGTGGGGCCCGAACGTGATCCCGCCGTCGACCCACTCCGGCTGGCGGCGATCGAATCCGGCTGGAGAATCTTCCAAGGCACCGCGAGGGGCGACGAAAGCGGTTCCGCCGTCGAGCTCTGGAACAAGCGCGCAATCCTTCATTCGTGCCATTCAGAAACGGAATTTGACCCTGACCTTGTGCCGCACCCGGTCTTCGACCGCTACTGCCGCTCATTGGCAAGATTGCCCCGTCTAGCGAAAGAAAGGGCGCCGCTTGTCCCCTCTACCTGCCAACTTGCCGAATTGCTTCCCGCTGAGCCCTCGAGCATCGCGGCCCGCTGGAGCGCTTCTTCAGCACGCGGAGGGCTATCCGCGGTTATCGGGCAAGGAGCCGACGGGCCCCGGTCGCTGGACCTGGTTTCGGACGGCCCGCACCTCCTCGTTGCCGGAACTACGGGATCGGGAAAGTCAGAGCTTCTGCGCACGATTGTGGCCGCGATCTCGCTGAAACACAGCCCGGACAGGGTCAACTTCCTGTTTGTTGATTTCAAGGGAGGTTCGGGCCTCGGGCCGTTGGCAGACCTTCCGCACTGCGTCGGGATGCTTACGGACCTCAGTGAACACGAGCTTGAACGTACCCTCTCCTCCCTCCGCGCCGAGGTTCGGATGCGGGAAGGGAGCCTTGCGAAGGCCGGTGTCCCTGATTTGCCCGCGTATTGGGCCAAAGCCCGAGGAACCGGGGGCGGGGCGGGTCGGAGAAGCCACCTTCCGGTACTGCCCCGTCTGGTGCTTGTAATCGACGAATTCAGGATGCTCATTGAAGACGCCCCGGATGCCTTGGCCGAATTGATGCGGATCGCCACCCTGGGCCGGTCTCTGGGCATCCACCTGATCATGGCGACACAACGTCCGCAAGGTGCACTGAGTGCGGACATCCGGGCCAACGTCACTACCAGCATTGCACTTCGCGTCCAATCAGAAATGGAATCCCGGGACGTCATCAACTCGCCGGCAGCGGCCTCGATTCCGGTGTCCCTGCCTGGCCGCGCCTTTATGGTTCGCGGAGTGGAAGATGCCGAGCCCTTTCAGTCAGCAACCCTCTCGGGCAGCGAAAAAGCCCGGGCGCACGCAAAGGCCATTTCGTTGCCGGCAGCGGGGTCGCTCCGCTTCAGCGGTTCGTCTGAAACCGCGTTGGCGGAGACTCAGGGTGCGATTGCAACGCCAGCAGAAGCCGCCCGCCCCATTATCAAGGCACTCAACCGGGTTTGGGACATCCAGGGGAGTACACCGCTTAGGAGACCTGTTGCGCATCCGCTTCCAGAGTCCGTCCCGCTTCCCGAATCCCTTGGCATCGCAGCAATGATGGGCAAGCACGCGGCAAGCCGTACGCTGGCAGGCCCGACCGCCTACCTTGGCTTGGCAGATTTGCCCTCGCAACAACGATGTGCCGGCCTGTGCTGGACTCCTTTCGTCCACGGGAATCTTGGACTCGTTGGCCCTCCTGGAAGCGGAACTGAAGATACGTGTCGGGCAGCGGCTGCGCAGCTTGTTGGAAGTGCCGAAGAACTCCATCTCTATGTCCTCGACGGTGACGGTTCATTGGCCGACGTGGCCGCCCAGGGACGCGTGGGGGCCGTTGCCTCCCCCAACGACATCAGAAGGGGCGTTCGCATCCTGGAGAGGCTCGCAGCTGAGATGTCGGCGCGGCAATCCCGGGGAACCGCCGCCGGGCAAGTCCCGCTTTTGCTGGTCATTTCGAACTGGGGTTCGTGGGTCTCTGAGTTACGCGCCGGACCGCTGGCCTGGGCCGAAGACGTTGTCCACGCCCTCGTCCGCGATGGACAGAAGGCAGGACTGGCTGTTCTTGTCACGGGCGACCGCGAACTGACCACCTCGCGCATGTTCGCATCAATCCCCAACCGCGCATACTTTCCCACCGGGACCACAGAAGAAGGGCGGTTGTCGTGGC
This sequence comes from Arthrobacter sp. SE2, assembly GCF_058244265.1. Lineage (NCBI taxonomy): Bacteria > Bacillati > Actinomycetota > Actinomycetes > Micrococcales > Micrococcaceae > Arthrobacter > Arthrobacter sp. SE2. Next base: position 313,319 of record NZ_JBZAYA010000001.1, read on the forward strand.
CCCGTTTTGCGGCAATGAAGCCCCTGAAGGGTCGGGCGGTCGTAAGTGGCAACTTGCTCGGGGTTGACACTGCAGTTGCGCAGCTTGTCGAGCCGCCGCCAACCGCGGCTTGGCCGTACTGCGTGCCCCCCGAGCCTGCACGGCGCCCAATCCGGGTGGATCCCTTGCCGCAATTCATCCGGGCTTCGGATCTCATTGCGGATGGCCGAAGCGATGCTACTGCCCTGTCCCGTGCCCGGGTGCCCGGGTCGGTGCTCCTTGGGGTTGGAGGGGATGAACAAGAACCTGCTTGGATCACGCTGCCGCGCGGAGGCGTCCTCCTCGCCCTCGGCACCCCCGGTTCCGGCAAGTCGTCGCTTCTGGCCGCTTTGGCCATGCTCAATCCAGGCCATCAATGGTGGACATCACCCAAAGGGGCCGATCCTGACGCCTTTTGGGCCGAATTCCACCGGGAAGCAAGCCGCAGGCTCGTGGGAACAGAAGTCATCCCCCTCGTGGACGACATCGAACGCCTCACGAGCGAAACCGCCGTCCTCCTGGCCGAACTTCCCGGTATGGGTTTCTCCATGGTGGCAACCGCGGGCAGCCCTGCCCTACTGCAACGGACGCCCCTTGCTTCCCTGGCCCGAAACCACGGAAGCGGAATTCTCCTGGGCAATGGGCCTCCCACGGCCGGAGATTTCTTTGGCGTGCGCGTCGACGTCGATCAGGCGCCGCCTCCGGGTCGTGCTGTCCTCATCGAGAATGGACGAACACGCACTGTCCAGATCGCCGCTCCGGGCTAGGAAGCCGCACCCAAAGTGAAAGAGTCAGAGGGCGGCGCGGGATCCGCCCGCTCGGGAGGCAAAGGCAATGACCCGCTTGTCGAACAAAAAGACAATTCCGGCCAAAGCCGGCACCACCATGGCAAGGCCGGCCAGAACCAGACCTCCGGTCATGGTGGGAAAGCCGATCGTCAGGGCGAACAGCTGGGCAACCAACGCGGGTGCCCGGGTCCAACGGTAGCCACGGAACAGGAAGTGGCCCACGGCAAACAACAATGCAGAAAAGGCCAGCAAAAGGCCAAGGGTAAACACGGCTCCCCAGAATGAGGCCACCGGAGCCCCGGTCACCAGCTCGTATACATACAGGGCTCCGGCGGCCAACAGTGCGAGGGCTTCCAGCACAACCACGATGGAAATAACAACGATCCCTACAGGGCGCGGCCCTCCGCCGGATGCCTGGCCAATGTTGTCGCTGCCGGTCCCCTGGCCGTCGTCGCCGGGCGTTGCTGGGTCATGGTTAGGGTTCAGAGGGGGTCTTGACACATTGGCACAATACCGGACATAGTCGAGTACCTGTGAGTAGACCGGTGGCCAATGTGATGCATCGCTCACGGTTTCAAACGCTAAAACCCCTTGTTTACATGGCGTTAACATGACACGCTTGACTCAGACGACCAAGGGGGCCCAATGGGTCCCCTTTCCTATGAAGCCTCTCGTGAATATTTTCACAAAAGGCTTAACTAGTACTCACGAATGGAGTGACTGATCAGCATGGATTGGCGTAACCGCGCAGCCTGCCTCGACAAGGACCCGGAGCTTTTCTTCCCCGTAGGCAACACCGGCCCTGCGCTTCTCCAGATCGAGGAAGCAAAGAGTGTCTGCCGTCGCTGTCCCGTTGTGGACACATGCCTTCAGTGGGCCCTTGAATCGGGCCAGGACGCTGGCGTCTGGGGCGGCATGAGCGAGGACGAGCGACGCGCACTCAAGCGACGCGCCGCACGCGCCCGCCGCGCTTCCTAAGCGACTGGGCCCGCGAAGCACAGAGCCTAAGAGAACACACGAAGATGGCCCGGACCGATAGGTCCGGGCCATCTCCGCATTTCTGACCGCGGTCAGAGATAGAGCGCGCCGCCAGCGGCGGGCGTCAGCTCCTCACCAGGTTCAGGACGATCTCGACGGCGGTGCCACCGCCGTCGCGCGGCCGCCACTGGATGCTGCCACCCAACTCGCTCGTGACAAGAGTCCGCACAATCTGAAGGCCTAGACCCTCGGTATACGACCCCTCGGGCAGCCCGACGCCATCATCGGCGATTGTCACCGTGAGGAGTTCATCGCCGCTCTCCCCCGTGGAACGATCCGCCATTAGCCATACCGTTCCGGCCCGTCCTTCAAGGCCGTGTTCCACGGCATTTGTCACGAGCTCATTGATGACCAGCGCAAGGGGCGTGGCAAAGTCGCTCGGCAATTCGCCGAACAGGCCGGCGCGCTCAGTCCGGACGTGCTGCGAAGGGGACGCTACTTCTGCCGAGAGCCGGAACTGACGTCCAATGAGTTCATCGAAATCAACGCTCTGCGTGAGCCCTTGTGAAAGCGTCTCGTGTACCAACGCAATTGTCGCCACTCGCCGCATTGCCTGTTCCAGGCCTTGTTTCGCCTCGTCGCTGACCATCCGTCGCGACTGCATGCGCAGCAAAGCAGCCACCGTCTGCAGGTTGTTTTTGACGCGGTGGTGGATTTCACGAATCGTCGCGTCCTTGGTCACCAGCTCGAGCTCGCGGCGTCGCAGTTCTGACACGTCGCGGCACAGTACCAAGGCTCCGAAGCGATGCTTCTCGTCGCGCAATGGAATCGCGCGCAACGACAAGCTGACACCGCGGGACTCGATCTCGCTCCGCCACGGCATCCGACCAGTAACGACCAGCGGCAGCGTCTCGTCCACCATCCGCCGGTCCTTGAGGAGTCCTGCGGTTACTTCCGCGAGGGACCGTCCTTCCAAGGTTTCCACCTCGCCGAGGCGACGGAATGCGGAGACGCCGTTCGGACTCGCGTACTGCACGATGCCGTCGGCGTCGAGCCTGATCAGGCCGTCACCCACACGGGGAGCGCCACGGCGCGAACCCGTCGGTGAAGCGAAGTCCGGCCAGAGGCCCAGCGTTCCCATCCGGAGCAGATCGTAGGCGCATTGCCTGTACGTAAGCTCCAGGCGGGAAGGCATCCGTGAACTGGAAAGGTCCATATGCGACGTGACGACGGCAAGGGTCCGTCCGTTCCTGACCATGGGCACCGCTTCAACCCTCAGGGCCATCTCGCTGCTCCAGCTCGTTTCGCTGGAGCGTTCGATGGAACGGCTGGACCACGCTTTGTCGACTATCGGTCGCAGATCCGAGCGGATGCCTTCCCCGACGAAGTCCGCATGAAACACCGTGTGGCTCGTCGACGGCCTCACGTGAGCAAGCGCGATGTAACCGAACTCAGGATGCGGAAACCATAGGGCCAAGTCCGCGAACGCCAGGTCGGCGACCATCTGCCAGTCGCCGACCAGGAGGTGCAGCCATTCGGCATCTCCAGGCCCGAAATCAGCGTGCTCCCTGATGGGGTCTGTAAAGATTGCCACTGCACCTCCATATAACGCCCGGGCTTGTCCCTAGCGTCGAACGATTGACCTCAAGAGCCTCAATGCTACCGACAGAGAAGCCATGTCGTCGGCCTCCAGCGCGTTGACCTCGTCGAACATGCTCTTCGCGCGGCCCAATTGCTCGGCATTGATGCCTTCCCAGGCCCGCAAACGGGCCTCGGCGTCGAGGCCGGCGTCGGTCGATTCGAGCACCGACGTCGTCATGTCCGCTGCGGTCGAGTAGAGGTCGTCGCGCAGGGCCGCCCGGGCAAGCGCCTGCCAGCGGTCATCGCGCGGGAGTGCTGTGATCCGCTCCAGCAACGAATCGACGTGGAAGCGGTCGAATACCGTGTAGTAGACGTGGCTGACCTCTTCCACACGGGCGTCGCGGCTGTGCGTGATCTTGGCGATGTCCAAGAGCACGAAGCTCTCGAATAGCTCGGCCCAGCGATGGGCGAGCGTGTCGGGAAGGCCCCACGAGCGCGCCTTTTCGAGCCAGCCGGTAACGCGCTCTTTGTCGCTGCCGCGCAAGTAGTCGAGCACCCTGGCCCGCATCGGATCCATCATCGGCTTGAATTCCGCGACGATCTCCGAGATCGGCTTCGAGGCGTTGCCCTGGCTGAGCAACCAGCGGACCGCACGGTCAAGAAGCCTTCGGATGTCGAGGTGGACGGTGCTCCAGTGTTCCGTGGGGAACGAAGCGGGCAGGGCATTGAGCTCCCGCACCATCGAATCGAGTTCGTAGATCTCACGGAGGGCTACGAACGCCTTCGCGACGGCGACCTCGGTAGCCGAGGTCTCCTCCATGGTGCGGAAGGCGAAGGTGATGCCACCCAGGTTGATCATGTCGTTGGCCACCACGGTCGCGATGATCTCGCGACGCAAGGGATGGGTGTCCAGTTCGGCGTCGAACCGTTCTCGGAGCTGCTTCGGGAAGTAGGAGCGAATCGTCTTACGGAACCAAGGATCGTCAGCCAGATCGCTGTCCCGCAAGGCGGAGCCCAATTCGATCTTGGCGTAGGCGGCGAGGACGGACAGTTCCGGGGACGTCAGGCCCTGGCCCTGTTCCAGCCGCTCGCGAAGCGTCTCGGTGGTCGGCAGCGCTTCGAGGTCCCGTTTGAGGTCGGCGGACTTCTCGAGCCAGTCCATCAGGCGCTCGTAGCTCGGGCTCCATTCGGCGACACGCGTGCGGTCGTTGAGCAACAGGATGTTCTGATCGATATTGTCTTCGAGCACGAGGCGTCCGACCTCGTCGGTCATGTCGGCGAGGAAGGATGTGCGCTCGGAAGCATCCAGTTTTCCTGCGGCAACCATCCGGTCGACGAAGATCTTGATGTTGACTTCATGGTCGGAGCAATCGACGCCGGCAGAGTTGTCGATTGCATCGGTGTTGAGGATGACACCCTGCAGGGCAGCTTCGATGCGTCCGCGCTGCGTCATTCCGAGGTTTCCGCCTTCGCCAACGACCTTGACACGGAGCTCCCGTCCGTTCACGCGGATGACGTCGTTCGCCTTGTCTCCCACCTCGGCGTGGGACTCGGTGCTGGCCTTGACGTACGTTCCGATCCCGCCGTTGTAGAGGAGATCGGCCGGAGCCAGGAGTATTGCACGCAGGAGTTCAGGAGGACTCAGCTGAACGGTTCCGTCCGGCAGGCCGAGGGCACGGCGGACTTCCGGCGAGATCGGGATGACCTTGGCCTGGCGGGGGTAGACCCCGCCACCTGCGCTGATGAGCGAGCGGTCGTAGTCGTCCCAGGAGGAGCGGGGAAGCTCGAAGAGACGCTGCCGCTCGCCGAAGGACGAAGCCGCATCCGGCGTCGGGTCCAGGAAGATGTGGCGGTGATCGAAGGCGGCCAGCAGGCGGATGTGCCGGGAAAGCAGCATTCCGTTGCCGAACACGTCGCCGGACATGTCGCCGACGCCGACCACAGTGAATTCCTCAGTCTGGGTGTCAAGGTCCAGCTCACTGAAGTGGCGCTTGACCGACTCCCATGCACCGCGGGCCGTAATGGCCATGGCCTTGTGGTCGTATCCTACGGAGCCACCGGAAGCGAATGCGTCCCCCAGCCAGAATCCATACTCGGCGGCCAGGCCGTTCGCGGTGTCCGAGAAAGTTGCCGTGCCCTTGTCCGCTGCCACCACCAGGTACGAATCGTCGTCGTCCTGACGGACAACGTCCGACGGCGGCACAATCTTCTCGCCGTCTGCCGTGGTCACGAGGTTGTCAGTGAGGTCGAGCAGTCCGCGGATGAAGGTCTTGTAGCTTTCGATGCCTTCGGCCATCCAAGCGGCACGGTCAAGTGCCGGATCCGGAAGCTGCTTCGCGAAGAATCCGCCCTTTGCACCGGTCGGCACAATCACGGCGTTCTTCACCGTCTGTGCCTTGACGAGCCCGAGAATCTCGGTCCGGAAATCTTCGCGGCGGTCGGACCACCGCAAACCGCCACGGGCCACCTTGCCGAAGCGCAAGTGCACGCCTTCAACGCGAGGCGAGTACACCCAGATCTCGTACTTCGGCCGCGGGAACGGCAGGCCGTCGATCGTGGTCGGATCGAGTTTGAAGCTGACGTACGACTTGCCTTGGAAGTAGTTCGTTCGCAGCGTCGACTCAATGAGGTTAACGAAAGTCCGCAGTACCCGGTCGGCGTCGAGCGTGGCCACCTGGTCAATTGCTTCGGCCAGTGTGGCGCGCGCGCCCTCCTGGCGGGCCGGACGCGCGGCGTCAGGCGAAGAAGGATCGAAACGGGCCCCAAAGAGGTCAATCAGGCCGCGGGCAACCTCAGGGTTGGCGAGAAGAGTGTCCGCAATGAACTCGAAGGAGTTGGTGTTCCCCATCTGGCGCATGTACTTCGCATAGGCGCGGAGCATGACAACCTGCCGCCAGTGGATACCTTCCCGCAGCACGAGCCGGTCGAAACTGTCGGATTCCACCGCACCGGTCACCGCGGCGCTGAAGGAGTCCGCCAAGAGCTGGCCGGTAGCCACGGCATCGACACCGGTGGGGTATTTCAGGCCAAGGTCGTAGAGGAAGAAGTCCCGGTGGTCGGCAGTCTCAATTTCGAAAGGCCGCTCATCGAGAACCTCAAGGCCAAGATTGTGGAAGTAGGGCAGGATCTGGCTCAGGCTCTTCGGTTCCAAAAGGTAGAGCTTGACGCGGGCATCCTCCTCGAGCAGCTCACCGGCGCCGTTGGGCAGGTAGACATGCACTCCAGGGACCGTCTGGACTGCGACGGCGTCGCGGTCGGTTGTGGCGGCATACTTCTCGAAACGCTCAATGTCCTTGAGGGCGTCCTCGACTTCGTAGTCAACTCGGTAGCCGGCGGGGAACGCATCCGCCCACAGGGCTGACAATCGCTCGGCATCCAAACCGCTGGTGTTCTCGCGGAGCACCTCCGCAATACCTTCAGCCCAGGACCGCGAGGCCCGGACAAGCCGCTTTTCGAGTTCACCGGCGTCGACGTCGCGGAGCTCAGCCTCGCGCGGCAGCCGGATCCGGAAGAAAACCCTTGAGAGTGCGGACTCCGTGATCCGGGCCTCGTAGTCGATGCTCTCGGCTTCGAAGGTCTCGCGTAGTTCCTGTTCAATTCGTTGCCGGACGTTAGTGGTGTAGCGGTCACGGGGCAGGTAGACCAGTGCCGACATGAACCGCCCGTAGATATCCGGGCGCAGGAAGAGCTTCGTGCGGCGCCGCTCCTGCAGACGCTGGATGCCCAAAGCCGTCGCTGCCAGGTCCTCGGTCTCGATCTGGAAGAGTTCGTCACGGGGGTAGGTCTCGAGAATACCGACGAGGTCCTTGCCGGAGTGGGAGTCCTGCGGGAACCCGGCCGAGCGAAGCACGGCGTCGACCTTTTCCCGAACGATGGGGATGTTCCTTACGGAACCGGTGTACGCGCTCGTGGCGAACAGGCCGATGAAGCGGCGCTCACCGTTGACGTTGCCCGCAACATCGAAGCTCTTGACACCGATGTAGTCCAGGTACGCGGGGCGGTGCACGGTGGACCGCGAGTTGGCTTTGGTGATCACCAAGGCACGCTTCTCGCGAGCCTTACGGCGTCCGGCGTCGGTAAGGTGCTGGATTTGGTGCGGGTGGTCCCCCGCCCTCAAGAGTCCCAGACCGCTCGCTTCGCGCAACTCAAGGACGTCTTCACCGTTCTCGGTGATGAGGTCGTATTCCCTGTAACCCAGGAACGTGAAGTTGCCGTTGTCCAACCAGCGCAGGAGGTCCTGCGCTTGCTTGAGCTCCGCGATGTCTTCCGGGTGGGCCACCTTGTCCAGGGACGATGCCAGCTCGAGCGCCTTTGTGCGCATTTTGGGCCAGTCTTCGACGGCGGCCCGGACGTCGTTCAGGACGCGGTGGATTCCGTCAACGAGCTCCTTCTGGAAGTCGTCGGCCACCCTGTCAACTTCGACGGCGATCCACGACTCCATGTGGGAGACGTTGTCACCTTGCGAGATCAGATGAGCGATATTCGGCATCGCCGCGGTGTCACCGCTTGAGATGCCGATGTTCGACGGCACACGGGCAATGTCGGACAGATCGCCGGTGACGTGATCACGAGAAACCACGAAGAGTGGGTGCATGACGAGCCGGATAGCGCAGTTCTGGCGAACGAGTTCGGCGTTCACCGAGTCCACCAGGAACGGCATGTCATCCGTGACGATGTACAGAATGCTGCGATCACCCTCGTTGGCAATCCTGACATTGGCAGTGCCCGGCTTGCGGCTCTGCCCCGCCTCGCGGTGTGCCGCTGCCCTGGAGGTCAATTGCTCGGCAGCGTATCCGCGGGCGTCCTCCTCTGCGAGATGCTCGTAGTAGTCCCCGAAGAACCCTTCCCGGACTACTGCAGGTTTAGAACGATCCTCCACGCTGGATCCTGACGACATCGACAAACGCCTCCATCACATCTCAATTGCTGCGTCCTTGCAGCCCACATGGCGAGCCTAACGCTTTAGACGACGCCTTGCTCTGGAATAAACGACAGAGGATTTGCCATTTTGCTGGACGGGTGCACAGACCATTTTTGCGATTGCGAGCCGCAACGCAGATTCGGGCGCAGCTTCGAAGAGGACAGCGCCGGACAACAAGGCAACGTCGCAAGCTTCAGGATCGGATGGAAGGAATACCTCGATGCCATGACCGGGGCCGTACCGCTCCCATGCCTCGCGGAGTTCACGTTCGGGTGAGCGGCCAGCCGATGCTCCCCGGACCTTGTTCAATACCACGCGGGGAGCCGCATGCGGGACTGCCCGTTCAAGCTCAGCGAGGCCACGTACGAGTCGCGGAACCCCGACGGCATCGGCAGCGCCGACGGCGTAAACGGTGTCCGCCAGTTCGATGCTGCGGAGGGTTGCTGCATTGCGTCGAGGGGCCATGGTGTCGAAGCTGAGTTCCTCGTCCGCTTCAAGGCAGAAACCTGCATCGACCACGACGACGTCCGCGATCGCCTTGGAGAGTTCAAGTACCGACGAAAGCGCGGCGGCCCGGAGCTCCGGCCACCGGTCCGCGCGGGTAATGCCCGTAAGAACCCTGAAACTCGTGGCTTTGGCGAAGACCGGCGCGGCGATCCGCTTGAGGGATTCAGCATCCAGCAATCCCTGGTCCGCCAGTCGACAAGATTGCGCCAGTCCGGCGGATTCGTCCAGCAAGCCAAGCGATGCTGCGACACTGGCCCCGTAGCTGTCTGCATCGAGAAGGATCACTGATTTGCCTTCAGCCGCCAGTTCTGCGGCAATGTTGACAGCCACAAGAGTCCTGCCCGGTGCCCCGGTGGGCCCCCAGACTGCGATGATCCGGCCAGCCCCGGCCGGGGCCTGCTCCGGTTCTTCCGGCGCATCGGTGGGACGGAGTTCTGCGGCAGTGTCCGCGAACCCGGAATCCCGGGACTCCGAACGTCGCCGTCCATGTCCGGGCATCTGGCCTACTGCATCGGAGATTCTGGAAGCCAGCGTTGCCGAATCTACATCCAGCGACGCGGTCACGACGCCGATGCTCCACAGGCGGCCCGACTCCTCCGGGTCGTCGCTCAGTGCAACAACGGAGACTCCGACAGCCGCCAGCCGGTCGACCAGCGACGCCGTCAGTTCCTGAGCGCCTTCGGCGATGACCGCCGCGCGCGCGAGACCGCTTTGGCAAGCGGCCAGAAGTTCCGTGAGTTCGCCACACCGACGCACCACCGTCACCGGCCCGTGGAGCCGCTCGAGTCCCCCGACCAAATCCTCCCGGGACTGCCCGACTGTGACAACCGGGATACTCACTTGCCGGCACCGCCCGGGCTCCAAACCACGGCAATCTTCGCTTTGTTCGCCTGCGCTCCGAGAAGTTTCGGCATCTGCTCATCGGTCACCAGGACCAGAACCACTTTTTCCTTGGACGCTCCGAGGGTGGAGGCTCCCTCCGTGACCTGGGCGATCTCCGCACCCGGCAACAATAGCTGCGGCGTGCCGAAACCGTTGCGCGCGTCGGGGGGCGCTACCCAGACGTCAACGCGGGATCCTGCCACAGCCTGCGAAGGCAGTGATTCCTGGATCGCGATCGCCACCGGTTTGCGGTCCAGGGAATCGGCGGCCCCGAGGCTCTCCTGCGGGACGAGTTGGTTCTTGGCAATTCTCTGAACGGCGACTTTTCCTTCGGGCAGACCGTCAGCCAGAGTCACGTAACTGGACTCAACGTCGTCGAGCCGGACTTTGACGACCGCAAGATCGTCCTTGCTGACTCTCTGGCCCACGGCAATCGACTCGCGCGCCGCATAGACCTGAGTGGTACGGTCCGCGGTTCCAACGAGGGCGATGACTCCGGCCAGCGATGCCAAGACAAGGAGAATCCCCACCAATAGTCGCGGATCCCTCCATGACGGTTTCCTGAGCCGCGCTGCAGCGGCCGCGGTAGTTGCACCCATCCTTGCTCCCCCGTTTGCATAGTTTGTCCGCGTCGACGTTCGGTGGCCTTTATTCTGACCGGAGGGGCGTCCCTTCCGAAAGCTAAATGCCCCAAATTACGTCAAGCTGTGGATAATCCGGCAAGTGGGTCGAACAGTGGCAAAATGGATGCATGCCCCGATTCCTCACCCTCGCTGATGTCGCCGAACAGCTTCAGATCAACTCGCCGCAGGCATACGCTCTCGTGCGAAGCGGAGAGCTCAAGGCGATCCAAGTGGGTGGCAGGGGCCAGTGGCGCGTCGAAGAGAAGATGCTGGAGCAGTACATCGAGGAACGCTACGCCGAGGCGAGCAGGATCATCCAAGAGGCCAAATCCAAGTCCTCCTGATTTTTGCCCACCGCCCCAGGCTGCGCCGACGGGGAGGTTGGCCGGGCTAGAAGTCCTGGCCCCGCAATGAGCGCAGCGCTGCAAGGGCCTGGAACGGAATTGTCGCCACAGACACGACGTTTCGGGACCGGCGGACTTCGCCCGGCAACATGACGGCGAGATCAAAGTGGTCCTTGCCCACGCGATCAATGACGCCCCGCATGGTCCGTTCCTCCCGAGCCGACTCAAGCAGATGAACCGCCAGTTCTGCCCTGTCGCGGGCCAGCATTCGGAGAGCACTGGCCAAGCCAAGCCGCTGTGACGCCTTCGATTGGCCTGGCCGCACCTGCCGGCCCAGGCCCTGATACGACAATGCTGCAGTGACAGGCACCAACCACTGGTGGCGACCTTCGTCAAGGACCAACGATTCGCCGCCGACATGGCTGAGCGTCCCGGACACCTGCGTGCCGGACCGGAGCGTCACATCAATCTTCTGGCCGATTGCTCCACGCAGCCTGTCGGAGACCTCGATTCCGGCGAACTCCACCCGGGCTCGCTCTGAAATTTCGGATTCAAGTCCCAGCAATCGTTCAGAGGCCAGTTGTGCCTCCATGTCTTCAAACAGAGCATCCCAACGCATTGCGTCAGCGTAAGCGGGCACCCCTCGATGGTCAATCTTTCTTCATCAACACAGATCGCTAGACAAATGCCACTCTTTGTGGTCAAAATAGGTCAATCTTTATCAAAAAGCATCAAATAGCATCAACTGGGTAAGGGGAACCCATGGAACAGACGAACAGACCCGTTCGGAACGATGTTGCGATGGCGGCGACCATCCTTGTGCTCGCTCTCTTGCTCGCTGTCGCTGGACTGATCTTGGTCGACCGATGGCACTCCGCAGCAGGACGACTCCAGGAACCCACGTTCGAAGACCTCCTCGGATTCATCGCAACTGCCGCCGGTCTGGGGATCGGAGCCTGGTGGATCGCGACGTTCCTCCTGGCAATGGCGGCCGCGCTTCTCCGGCAAGCGGGAAAGGACCGCTGCGCGAGTGCCACCGCCAAACTCAGCCCTGCCTTCATGCGCCGGCTGGCCGTTGCGATTCTGGGCCTGAATCTCGTGGGAATCCCCCTGGCGAATGCGTCACCGGCACAGCTTGAACCAGCGTGGAGCCCGGCAAACGGCGCAGCATCGTCGAGCGACATATCTGTCCAATGGACACCCGCCTCGAGCCCTTCTCCCCATCTCCCAGTCATACCCTCGCTTGAGTCAGGTTCGTCGGAGATCTACCCCCACTGGCAACCCCGCGCATTTGTCGCCGAACCGGGGCTTCTGGGTACCGGGCCACAGCGCGCCCCCGAACAGCCTGCGTCGCCAAATCAAGGCGAAGTAGTGGTGAAGCGGGGAGATTCACTTTGGTCGATTGCCGCCCGGCAGCTAGGCCCTATGGCCAGCGACGTCGACGTCGCCCTCCACTGGCCGAAGTGGTATGCCGCAAACAGGCATGTGATCGGAAACGACCCGGGTTTCCTTGTCCCGGGTCAGATCCTGCAACCACCGCCCAGCTAGCACTCGAGCTGCCACCATCCGAACCACCACCACCCGCCGCCAACCAGCGATTCGTCACCGAGGAAGCACATGAGCGCATCACCAGCCGTCCACAGCCTGCCCAATGTAGTCGTCCAGGCGACTTCGTCGATTGCCTCCCGTTCAATCGTGGCGTCACCCCCGTCCAAATCCCGAACGGACGGGCCAACCGGAAGGGGGCCGTATTCTGCCCGCAAAGCGGCCCAGATCCGCAGCCTCGACGGCGAAATCCGCGCACTGGCCCGCAGCATCGCCCAAGCTGCGGTCGAAGTCCTTGCCGGCACCCGGCCGGCGCAACAGCTCTCACGGGCGCTGGAGCCCGGATGCCTCGGCGCGCTGCAACACCGGGCAGCACTGACGCGAGCCCATGCTGCCAACTCCCAAGGCGGGCAATCCCGCGTTCACCGAAGTCCGATGGTCCGCTCCGTGCGTGTCTGCGCTGTAAACGACGGAGTGTACGAGGCCAGCTTGGTTGTCTCGGAAGAACTCCGCTCCCGAGCAGTAGCCATGAGGCTTGAAGAGAGCAACGGCGCGTGGAAAGTCACCGCCCTCGAAATCGGCTGAGGGCGGGGTTCGAAAGCAGCAAAACGGAGAGGGACCAGAACGGGTGTTCTGGTCCCTCTCCGTTTTCGCTGCAGGCATCCGTTCGTTGGACACGTCCGGCGGTTGCGGCGTCAGCTACATGCGTCAGGCAATCGCGATGTCAGCGGCGCTTCTTCTTGTTGGATCCGCGCTGCTTGTCATCGGCGGCGGCCTTGGCGGGGTTGCCTGAGCGACCCGAGGCCCGACCCTCAACGCGGGTCTGGCTCGCTCCGTCTTCACCCGGCGCCGTGTACTGCAGCTGAACAGGCTTTTCCGGGGCTTCGAGCCCGGCCGCGCGGATCTGTGGATCGTGGTGTTCCACGTGACCGCCTTCAGGGCTGCCGTCCACCACCACCACGTCTTCGGCGGGCGTTACTTCCACTTCCAGGTTGTAGAGGAAGCCAACGCTCTCCTCGCGGATGGCTTCCATCATGCTCTGGAACATCGTGAATCCTTCACGCTGGTACTCGACCAGGGGATCCCTTTGGGCCATGGCGCGCAGGCCAATGCCCTCTTTGAGGTAGTCCATCTCATAGAGGTGTTCCTGCCACTTGCGGCCAAGGACCGAGAGGACAACCCTGCGCTCAAGCTCGCGCATGTTCTCGGCGCCAATGGCTTCTTCCCGCTCCTTATATACGAGCTGCGCGTCCGAAAGGATCTCGTTTTTGAGGAATTCAACGGACACGCGGGCCTTGCCGCCGGCTTCGTCAATGATGTCCTGGGCCGTGACGGTTACCGGGTACAGCGTCTTGAGGTTGGTCCACAGTTGGTGGAAGTCCCAATCATCGCCGGTTCCCTCCGCCGTCGCGGCGTCGATCAGGGCGTTGATGGTGTCTTCCAGGAAGAACTGGACCTTTTCGTGCAGATCGTCGCCTTCAAGGATCCTGCGACGGTCGCCATAGATGGCTTCACGCTGGCGGTTCAGGACGTCGTCGTACTTGAGGACGTTCTTGCGCTGCTCAGCGTTCCGCCCTTCGACCTGGCCCTGGGCCGAAGCGATAGCACGGGACACGAGCTTGGATTCGAGGGCAATGTCGTCCGGCACGGAGCTGTTCATCAGGCGCTCGGCGGCCCCGGAGTTGAAGAGCCTCATGAGGTCATCGGTCAGCGAGAGGTAGAAGCGGGACTCGCCCGGGTCGCCCTGGCGGCCCGAGCGGCCACGGAGCTGGTTGTCGATTCGACGGGATTCGTGGCGTTCCGTGCCTAGTACATACAGACCGCCAAGTTCAAGCACTTCCTCATGCTCGTCCTTGACTGCCTGCTTGGCCGCTTCGAGTGCTTCCGGCCATGCGGCCTCGTACTCCTCGGAGTTTTCTTCAGGGTCCAGACTCCGTTTTGCCAGATCGGCGATGGCCGTGAACTCGGCGTTTCCGCCCAACATGATGTCAGTACCACGGCCGGCCATGTTGGTAGCAACCGTGACGGCGCCCTTGCGTCCGGCTTGCGCGACAATGGCGGCCTCCCGTGCGTGGTTCTTTGCGTTCAGGACCTCGTGCCGAATGCCTTCCTTGGCAAGCAGCTTGGCCAGATATTCGCTCTTCTCCACGCTGGTGGTACCGACGAGCACGGGTTGCCCTTTTTCGTGCCGTTCGGCGATGTCTTTCACGACGGCTTCGAACTTCACGATTTCGTTTTTGTACACGAGGTCCGACTGGTCGATGCGCTGCATGTCCCGGTTGGTGGGAATGGGCACCACGCCAAGCTTGTAGGTGCTCATGAACTCAGCTGCTTCAGTTTCGGCGGTACCGGTCATGCCCGAGAGCTTGGAGTACATGCGGAAGTAGTTCTGCAGGGTGACAGTGGCGAGAGTCTGGTTCTCAGCCTTGATCTCGACGTTTTCCTTGGCCTCGATCGCCTGGTGCATGCCTTCGTTGTAACGCCGTCCGGCAAGGATACGGCCGGTGTGTTCGTCAACAATGAGGACTTCGCCGTCGAGGATGACGTAGTCCTTGTCCCGCTTGAAGAGCTCTTTGGCTTTGATGGCGTTGTTCAAGAAGCCGATGAGCGGGGTGTTGGCGGATTCGTACAGGTTCTGGATGCCGAGGTAGTCCTCGACCTTCTCGATACCGGCTTCGAGAACACCGACCGTCCGCTTCTTTTCGTCGACTTCGTAGTCGATTTCAGTCTGGAGACGCTGCACGACCTTGGCGAATTCGCTGTACCAGCGGTTGGTGTCGCCCTGGGCCGGACCGGAAATAATGAGCGGGGTACGGGCTTCGTCGATGAGGATGGAGTCCACTTCGTCGACAATCGCGTAGTTGTGGCCGCGCTGCACGAGCTCGGATTTGTCCCACGCCATGTTGTCGCGCAAGTAATCGAAGCCGAATTCGTTGTTGGTGCCATAGGTGATGTCTGCCGCGTACATCTGACGGCGCACTTCGGGATCCTGGTTCGAAAGGATGCAACCGCTGCTCAGGCCAAGGAAGCGATAGACACGGCCCATGAGTTCGGACTGGTATTCGGCGAGGTAGTCGTTGACTGTAACGACGTGCACGCCTTTGCCGGTCAGGGCATTGAGGAAGGCCGGAGCGGTGGCCACAAGGGTCTTTCCTTCACCGGTCTTCATTTCGGCGATATTGCCGAGGTGAAGAGCGGCCCCGCCCATGAGCTGGACATCGAAGTGGCGCATCCCCAGGGTGCGGGAGGAAGCTTCACGCACGGCTGCGAAAGCCTCCGGCAAGAGATCGTCCAGCTTCTCGCCGTCCTCGTGACGGGCGCGCAGCCTGTCCGTCTCCTCGCGCAATTCTGCGTCGGAGAAGGTCTTGAAGGAGTCTTCGAGGGCGTTGATGGAATCGGCGTAGGTCCGCAGTTGCCTCAGGGTTTTTTTGTCACCCGTGCGGAGAAGTTTTTCGATAAGTGATGCCACGTAAAGTTGCTCCCAGTCTCAAGCTGCCGAATTCTGGCGGTTTCAGTCTACGGGAGAGACCAACGCCACGCGGCCCCGTTTCCCTGAGAGCGGAGCGCCGGCGCCTGCGGGCCGCCGCCGGAGACCCCTGGACCTCAGCTGCGGGCCACTGCTGCGGCAAGCGCCGACGAGAGATCGCCGATCGGTGACACGACGACGTCGTCGAGCCCCAGCCACTCGGCCATAAGCCGCAGCTCTGCGGAAAGCTCGACGGCGGTGTCGGCCGGGGCGTCCGGCTCGGCGTGGGCGGCACGCACCAGAAGCTGCTTGGCCGAGCGGTCGGCCTTGAGATCCACGCGCGCGACCACGGCGTCCCGGAGGAGGAAAGGCAGCACGTAATAGCCGAACTTGCGCTTCTCCGAGGGCGTGTAGATTTCGATCCGGTAATGGAAGCCGAACAACTCCTCAAGCCTTCTACGCTCGAAGACCAGTGAATCAAACGGGCTGAGCAGCGCGCGGCCCGTGGTGGACCGGGGAAGCCGGGCGTCCGCATGCCGGTACAAAGCCCGGTCCCATCCACGCACCGTGACCGGCTCCAGGCGGCCGGCGGCAACGAGCCTGTCGATCGATGCCGCAGCGGCCTTCACTGGAGTCCGAAAGTAATCGGCGAAGCATCGGATTGTTCCGATGCCATGAGCCTGGGCTGCCGCGTCGATCAGCCGGTCCATGGCCGCGGTCGACTCACCGGAGCCGCCATCCGGAAGTGCTCCTGAGCGAGCGATCACGGCAGGCGATCCCGGCGGTAGAACCCGAGATGTCAGCGTGTACCGGCGCTCGAACTGCTCTGTCCGCGACGCGGCCGTCACTAGCCCCTCTTCAAACAAGTGCTCCAAAACCCTTTTGACCAGGTTCCAGTTCCAGCCCCAGTTATCGTGCTGCCGGTCCTCCTGGTGCCCCAGGTGCGCCGTCAATTGCGCGGCAGTCATGGGCCGCCCGGTTGCGAGGGCGTCGAGGATCCGGTTAGCCATGTCCTCCCGGATTCCGCGTTCCAAGTGGGCCGCGCCTACCCACGCTCGGTTTTGCCACAGCAGCAGATCCTGGAAGTGTTCCGGGCGGATGAAGCTCGCCTCGTGCGCCCAGTATTCCATCATGCGCCGCGGGCTTCGCCCGGCCATCGCATGAAGGATGCTTCGGTCGTAGTTGCCAAGCCTTGAGAAGAATGGAAGGTAATGACTGCGTGAGAGGACATTGACGGAGTCGATCTGCACCACCTGTAGGCGGGCAAAGGTACGGCCCACCGTCCGTGAAGTCACGGGGCCGGTGGGCCGTTCCTTGTCCAGTCCTTGGGCTGCCAATGCAATCCGCCGTGCCTGCAACAGGCTCAGCGAAGCGGCCATGCCAGTCCTTTCATGGGAAATACGAATGCGGCCTAGGCTGTGGCTGCCTGGTCATTCGAACGGTAAGCGTGGATCTTCTCCTCCACGGGTTCGTCTCCTGGTTCGCATGTGGAGTCGAGAGTGATTACCCCATATGTCCAGCCACGGCGGCGGTAGACGACCGACGGCGTGTTGGTTTCCTTGTCCACGAACAGGTAGAAATTGTGGCCCACCAATTCCATGTTGTCCACCGCGTCATCAAGGGTGAGCGAAGCGGCGGGGAAAACCTTGCGACGAATCAGGACCGGGGAATCACCGGCCGGAATGTCGTTGTCGACATCGTAGGGCGAGGTCTCCACCGGTGGCGTCGTTGGCTCCTGGTGGTTGCTGGCCTCTACGTAAATGGGTTCGCTCGCGCTGGCAGGCTCAAGCGTCGCAGTAGCCTCACGAACGGCTTTGGGGGTGTGGCGGCCGTGGTGGACCTTCTTGCGGTCCTTGGCCCTGCGGAGCCGCTCCAGCAGCTTGCTATAGGCGAGATCAAAGGCGGCAAACTTGTCAGCGGCGCTCGCTTCGGCCCGGATCACAGGGCCCCGGCCCAGAACTGTCACTTCCACCGTGAGCTGGCCCGGTGTCTGGCGCGGGTTGGTTTCCTTTGAAACCTTCGCGTCAACCCTCTGGACCTTGTCCCCAAGCGATTCAATCTTTGATATCTTCTCGCCGGCATACTCGCGGAAGCGATCCGAAACGGTCAGATTACGGCCGCTGATCATGAACTCCATGGTGCCCTCCAAACAACTCAGGTGACACGATAAGGGCGCTTCTCGGGGCTGGTCTGACGGACAGTCGAGCCCCTTTCCGAGCCGCTATCGACAGGTACATCTGTTCTTGGTACCCATAACCGACGTTAGTTCATCGCCACTGGTAATTCATCCTTTCGTAACTTATTTTTTGTTTGAGTCGGTGCTGGCTGCGCGTCCGGCCTGTCCGTAGGAAGATCTCTACCGGCCGGCGGCCGGGTGGCTGCAAGGACCACCGCGCCACACACCACGCCTCCGGCCGCCGCTACTGCCCGGGCGGCTTCGGCGAGGGTTGCACCCGTAGTGAGGACGTCGTCGACGATGACGCATGCTTTACCCTCCAAAGAACCTTTGTGTAAGAGGCGGACGGTCATAGAGTCGCGGACACGGCGCGCACGCTCTCCGCGGCCCAAGCCCTTTTGCCCGTTTCCCGGACCCCGGTTTCCGGAGCCTCGGATTCCAACCCCGGGCGCATTCTTCAACGCATCCGTCATGTGCAGACCAGGCAAGGCGTCCAGGCGCCGCAGGCGGCCGAGCAAGAGATGGACCGGACTGAAGCCGCGGCGCCGGAAGGCCGCGTTGCTGCTGGGAACGGGTACGAGGCAGATGTCTGCCCTGTCTCCTACGGCAGACCGGATGGCCTTGCCCAGTGCAGGCGCGAGCACCGAGGCCAGCCGTCCCTGGCCTAGGTGCTTGAAAGAAAGCAGGGCCTGGGCCAGCTCGTCCCGATAGTGTCCTCCCGCGACGACGGGCAGCATCACGGCGCCTTCCACCGTGAGCAAGGCAGGCACCTGTCCTTCAGCACGGAATGGACTGGTGCACAGCAGGCGTAGGCGCCGTGCACAGGTGCCGCAGAGCGCCGAATCCTCGAAACCACAGCAGACACATTCCACCGGGGCCAGAACGGCCAGCAACTCGACGAAGGCCTCGCCAGCGCCCTGCGCGAGCCTCGCCAGTCGGGCAGGATGGACTCCCCGATGGCGCGCGCCCTCACCGGGGAGGACAGCGAGGTCAGGGTCACGCACGCGGCGACGGCTCTCAGTACCCATATTTCAAGCATCCGGCTCCTCGCCTACGGCCGACACTCCCGAAACGCGCCATGTGGAAAACCGCGCGTCGCGGAGAGCGCGCTTCACGAAGAAGGCCTAGCCCGGGAAGGAAGGGTCCACCGGGCCCTTGAGTTGCAATTCCCAGCCGTTGCCCACTCGTTGGAACACGCCTGCGCCCGACTGTCCGAAAATCTGCTCCGGCCCATTGCCCGCGCTGATAGTCGTCAGGTTCGGCCATGCAGGCAACAGCTGCGGCTGGCTTGAGGTCAAGGACAACAGCTCGGGAACCACGTTCTCGGTTGACGAGGCTTTCATCACCGCGACTGTCGTGGAATTGACCCAAACCCCTTGATCAACAGGAGCGGAAGCGAACAAGGTTATCGGTGCAGTCAGATCCTTGGGGGTGCCGTCAGGATTGCGGACAATACCGGTCACCTGCACCGATGACTTGCCGTTCATCTCGGAAATCACCAGCGCGCGCGTCCCTTCACGGGATATCCGGAAGTCCCTGACCACCCGCCCTGCCAACCACGGCGGCGTCATCGTCACCGTGGGGACGGGCTGGCCTTGAGGAACGTTGGACGGTTTGAACGCCGCGACCTCGGTGGCGCCGTTGGCTCCCGGACCTGCCGTCCAGACCCAGTCCTGCGGGCTGAAGGAGGGATGGCTCAGCGTGGTCCGGGTTGTCAGTTGGCGGGCGGGTTGGCCCGGAATCATCGAATACAGGGTGGTTCCGGCGCTGTTGAGAAAAGCCACGGCCTGGGACGTCGGGGACTCCGCGGGAGCGCTCGGGTTCAGTCCGGCTACCGGCTGCATGTCCGGGAGGGCCGAGACCCTGTTGTTCTCGTAGCGCACGAGTTCTTCGTTGCTGACGGCGATTTGGCGCGCAGGAGCATTCTTTTCAAGCACGGGCGGCAGGACCGAACCGTTGTCCTCCACCCGGACAAGATCCTGGTCAGCCCGCAACTGGACGTTCACCACGTCCGGCTGGCTACGGAAGGTCAGGGTCAGTTGGTTTTGCATGCGCTGCCGGTCCTCGGCAGAAGCATCCACGAGCTCCTTCGCGGAAAGGTCCACTTGGGCTGCTCCCGACACTACCGGCACCGACTCCCGGGCCAGCTTCATGCCCGAAGGAAAAGCACTGACGACCGCACCCTGGAGGTAGGGCGCAGGACCGTCAAGCAACGCGCTGGTCATCGCCTTGACAGTGTTCTTCTTGATGAACCACCGGACATCCGGAACCGCATACGTGAACGAGGGGTCGTAGAAATAGATGGGCTGGGCCGCGTAAATGACTTTGAACGTCTCTTCCGGGATCGCGGTGCCGTCCGGGACGGCCGAGATCCGCCATTCGCCGTCAACCTGTTCCAGGGTCACCGGAATTGTCTCGGTGGTTCCTTCCGGGAACTGCGTCGCAACGCCGTCGGCGTCGACCGAGTAGGCGAGGTCCAGCTGGTACTTGAACTCGTTTTCCACACCGGTCTTGACGACGGTCGCCTTCCGGAAAACGAGCGTGCGTTTGTCGGACTTCCAGCTGACGGACAGCGCCTGAGTGAGGTACTGCCGGGCCACGGCGTAGTCGCCTTCGTAACCGCTGCCTGCACCATAGAAGTCTTCGATGATGGACTCCGGGGTGGCGCCGGAGTGTGGCGGCGGAGGGAAGAAGACGGGAGCGTTCGGGTTGCCCGCGCTTTCGTCCTTGCTCTTTCCCACCGGACCGGACCGCGGGATCTGCGCGCAGGAACTCAGGACCACCATGAGGACGGCAAGAACGGCAATCACGGCCCTTAACAAGTACGGGCGCCGTGACAGGAAAGAGCGTCGGGAACTCAAGGTGCCGTCCCCCCTTGGGTTTTGTCGGCGTCGTCGTTGCCCGCCGGAGGCAGTGCAGGCGGGTGTGTCGGAGGCAGTGCCGGAGCGCCTTCAGGCCTCGGGTCCTCAGCGGAATCGCGCTCGAGTTGCGGCTCGCCCGCATCCAAAACGAGCATCTGGCGCTCAGGAGCTGCGCCCGGTAGATGGATGTCTGCGGGTTCAAGCTGCAAAGGCGACTTCACGATGGTGCCCCCCTTCTTGAGAGGCAGCGTCAGCCGGAAGTTGGAACCGGATCCCTTGCGCCCCCAAGCCTGCAACCAACCGTTGTGGAGCTTGGTGTCCTCCGCGGCGATGGAAAGTCCCAGTCCGCTGCCGCCCGTGGTCCGCGCACGCGCGGGATCGGCGCGCCAGAAACGATCAAAGACCCGCGCGGTTTCTGCCGCGGTCATCCCTATGCCGAAGTCACGCACAGAGATGGCGACTGCCTCCTGGTTGGCAGCAACGGAAACGTGGACAGGTTTCCCCTCGCCGTGTTCGACGGCGTTGAGCAGCAGGTTCCGCAGGATGCGGTCGATCCTGCGGGCGTCCATTTCCACGATGATGCGCTTGTGGCGTGATGCAAGGCGCACTTCGGAGCCATACTCGGCTGCAACTGGCGAGGCGCCGTCGATGACATGCGAAACCACCTGGAAGATGTCCGTCGGTTCGGAGTCCAACATTGCGGCCCCGGCGTCGAAGCGCGAAATCTCCAGCAGGTCCGAAAGCAACGACTGGAAACGTTCCACCTGGTTGTAAAGCAGTTCGGCGGAACGCTTGTTGATGGGGTCGAAGTCATCGCGGGCATCGAACAACACTTCGGCTGCCATCCGAACGGTCGTGAGCGGTGTCCGCAGTTCATGGGACACATCGGAGACGAACCGCTGCTGCATCTGGGACAACGTGGCGAGCTGGGTAATCTGTTCCTGCAGGCTCGCGGCCATGTGGTTGAAGGAGGCGCCCAGCCTGGCCACCTCGTCTTCGCCCTTGACCACCATCCGCTCCTGCAACTGGCCTGCGGCCAGCTTTTCGGAGACGACGGCGGCGTGGCTCACCGGACTCACGACGTTCCTGGTCACATACCAGGCGATACCGCCGATCATCAGGATGAGAGCGGCACCGCCCGCCCACAGCACGTTCTGGATTTCGTCCAGGGTTTGTTGGGCGGTATCCAGGTCATAGAGGAGATAGAGCTCGTAGACCGTGCCGTTGAACGTGACCTTGTTTCCGACGGCGATGCCGGGGTGGTCCTGGTTGCCGACGGGGAACTCAGTGGAAGCCCAGTACTGGTCCTTGCCGGATTCCTGCACCGACTTACGGAGTGCCGGAGGAATGACGCGGACCGTCAACTGATCCGAGGCCCGCGATTCCACCCAGCGGTTGCGCGGCTTGGTTTGTTCGGGCATCGCTTCGAAGACGTATCGCCGCTGGATGACCGAGCCGTTGCCCTCCACCGCTTTGAGCGTGTCGTAGACGAGCGTGATGACGCTTGACTGGTCGTTGGCCTGTGAACCGTCGAAGGTGTCCTGGACTTGCTTGACGTAGTAGCGGCTCTCGGATTCGGCTTGCTTCAAACGCTCCTGGAACAGGTTGTTCGCTATTTGGTTCGAGAGGTACGCGCCGACCACCGCAAATGACACCATCGACAGCACAATCGTCACCGCGACGGTCCTGAATTCGAGCGAGCGGCGCCAACGGCGCAGCAGTGCGCGCCACAAGTACCGGATTCCCGGCCGGATGTGGCGAAGTCCGGTCACCACAAGGCGGGAGACACGCAGTGCCAGGATCAGGGCGCGGCGCGTCCAGATGCGGGCGCGCTCCAGGATCCACGGGAGGTTCAGTGCCCGGGCGTCCGTGTGTTCCGGGACAGGATGTCCCGAAACGGGGTGTTTGACCTTGGCCGCCGGGGCCTCTTGGTCAGTGCCGGGCTCGCCGGTGGAAGACTCAGGTGCCTGCTTTATATCCGACACCACGAACCGTCAATACAACTTCGGGGGCTTCCGGGTCACGCTCGATCTTGGACCGCAGGCGCTGGACATGGACATTGACCAGCCGGGTGTCGGCAGCGTGGCGGTAGCCCCATACCTGCTCAAGGAGCAGTTCGCGGGTGAAGACCTGCCAGGGCTTTCGCGCCAGCGCGACCAAGAGATCGAATTCCAGGGGCGTCAATGAAATCCGCTCTCCGCCACGGGTCACCAAGTGGCCCGCCACGTCGATGGTGACGTCGGCGATCCGCAGGGTCTCGGGCGCCTTCTGGTCTCCCGGGCGCAGCCGGGCGCGGACCCGCGCAACGAGCTCGGCCGGCTTGAAAGGCTTGGGCACGTAGTCGTCAGCACCGGATTCAAGGCCGCGTACGACGTCGGAGGTATCGGATTTGGCGGTGAGCATGACGATGGGGACGTCCGACTCCCCGCGGATCTGGCGGCACACTTCGATGCCGTCCGATCCGGGCAGCATCACGTCAAGCAGTACCAGATCTGGCTTTGAGGAACGGAAGACCTCCAGCGCTTGCCCGCCGTCCGCGCAAAAAACCGGGTCGAAGCCGTCGTTCCGCAGCACGATGCCGATCATTTCGGCCAGCGCTTCGTCGTCGTCTACCACCAGGATGCGTGCCTTCATAGTTATATATTCCCTTATCACCAAGCCTTTGTCCCGTTGAGCCCGATCACGGCATGGCGCGCTGCAGCCCGCAAGCGATTGGGCTATGAGGCGCGACGGCGGAACTATAGGCTGGTGCGAACGGACCCTTTCGGGATCCATGCCTTGCCGCGGACGCATTCTTTGGGGAGGAAAACGTGTCACAGCCAGATCCGGGGAACCGGCCTGAAGAGGGACCGCGGCCACCGTGGGGCACCCAGCCACAGTGGGGGCAGCCGCAGCCGGGCGCCCAGCCACAATGGGGCGCCCAGCCACAATGGGGCGCCCAGCCGCAATGGGGCGCGCCACCGTATCCGGGGCAATCGTGGGGCGCGCCGGTCGATCCGCGCTGGCCGGCCGGTGGTCTGCCGCCCTATGGCCAGCCCCGCTATGTGGCTCCCCCGAAACCCGGAATCGTGCCGCTCCGGCCGCTCTTCTTCGGTGAGATCATGGACGGCGCATTCCAGACCATCCGCCGGAACGCCAAAACCATGTTCGGCTCCGCTCTTATTGTCCAGGCCATCACCAGCGCATTGAGCGAGGTGGCCGCGCTGGGTATGCTCGGGATGGTCCAACCTCCCGTAGGAGGATTCACTAGCCAAGACGAGGCGATGCGGTATCTTGGCCCGGTCTTTGGCGCCACTGCCGGGATTATGGGAATTTCCTTGCTCACCATGGTGCTCGCAGCCATCCTTCAGGGCGTCATGGCCATCCCCGTCGCCAGGTCCGCGTTGAACCGGCCCACAGGGTTCAAGCAAATGTGGTCCCTGGCCCGCTCGCGTATCTGGCCCTTGGTAGGCCTTGCCTCCCTCCTCCTTGCTGGATCATTGCTTTTCTTCCTGGTCCTGTTCTTGCTGGCCGTCCTCATTTTGACCGGATTGGGACCGCTCGGCGTGCTTTTGCTTCTCCCGTTGGGATTCGGCGCCGCCGTCGCATACGCCTGGATCTACGTCAAGCTTCTGGTGTCCCCGGCCGCCATCACCATAGAAGAGCTCGGCGTCTTCGCCGGACTCCGGCGCTCGTGGACCCTGACGAGCCGGAATTGGTGGCGGATCTTCGGAATCACGCTGCTGGTGGCCTTCATGGTGGGTATCATCGGGTCGGTCATCCAGATTCCCCTGGGCTTGGCCTCCGGCGGAATAACTTCCGTGTTCGCACCCCATGCCGGCGCCTCACAAGTGACGACGACGGCGATTGTCCTGCTGGTGGTTTCGCTGGTCGTCGGGGTCCTCATAAGTGCAGTCGGTTTCGCTTTCCAGACCTCCGTAGCAGCCCTGATCTACATGGACCTGAGGATGCGGCGTGACGGACTGGACGTGGAGCTCCTGCGGCTTCTGGAGACCGGAGAAGATCCCGACGGCGTTCCGGGCCGGCGCCGGGCACGTCAAGCCGGTGCGCACCCATGGCCGCCGACAACGGGTCAGGGTTCCCCGACAGGATGATTCCGGCCTCCGCGTCCTTCGCCCTTCTTTTCGCCGCTTCCGAGCCTCCCGTCGATCCGGACCGCGGGGAGGCCCAGCGGTGGGCGGTTGAGGAACTGTCCAAGCCGCAGTACGCATCGGCCAAACCCAGTTGGATCGATCAGATGTGGAACCAGTTCATCGACTGGCTCCGCTCCCTGAACGGCGGATCCATCAGCGGGCCGAATATCGGCGTGCCGCTGATCGCTGCCCTGGCCGTGGTTCTCATTGTGGTTGCCGTGATAGTTGTCAGGCCGAGGCTCAACGCGCGGAAGAAGACGTCGGCGAAGATCTTCGACGGCGAGCCGATAGTTGATGCCGACACGTTCCGCGCCCGCGCATCTGCCGCGGCAAGCCGTGCGGACTGGCAAACGGCCGTCGTCGAACAGTTCCGCGCTGTGGTTCGCTCAGCGGAGGACCGGGCGGTCATTGATATCCAGGCTGGCCGGACGGCGGACGAGGCGGCTGCTCAATTGGGGCGCGCGTTCGGGGCAGCCAGTTCGCGGCTTGAGGAAGCGGCCAGGATTTTCGATGGCGTGAAATACGGGAAGGCAACCGCCACCGCTTCCGACCATGCTGCCGTGTTGGCATTGGACAATGGACTATTGGCCATGAGACCTGATTTCGCCGGGCAGGCCGCCACCGGTTTGGCGGTGCCGCGATGACTGCGGACACTCAAACACTCCGGTGGTCCGCGCAGTTGCGGAGCTGGTCGCGCCGCCATATGGCCTGGATTATCATCGGGGCCATCGTGGGGGTACTGGTCGCTGTCACCGTGGTCCAGTCCCCCGCGAACACGGACACGGCACCCCTCTCTGCCCGCAACGCCGCTCCGGATGGCGCCATGGCCGTAGCCGAAATCCTCCGGCGGCACGGAGTCACCGTCACGGAATCCGATTCGTTCGCAACGACAACCTCGCTGCTGGCCGGGAAACCACGCGCCACCGTCTTGTTGTATGACCGCAATGGCTATCTCGATTCCGCCCAGTTGCACAGCCTGCTGCAATCGGCCGCCCGCGTGGTGGTCGTCGCTCCCGGCTTCCGAACCCTGACCGGGCTGGGCCGCGGGATCCATAACGCTGGAGTGGTTCCCAACGGGACATCGACGTTGGAAGCGGGCTGCGGGCAAGCGGATTCCCTTGTTGCGGGGCGTGTCTCCGGCAAGGGCGCATTCCTTTACACGGGAGCCGAGGTGACCTGCTACCGGCCTGGCAGCAACGACGGCGGCATGTACGCTGCCAGTGCGGACGGTCAGCTGGTGGTTCTCGGCAGCACAGCCCTTCTCAGCAACGATCTCCTGCAGGTGGAGGGCAACGCCGCATTGGCTCTCCGGACCCTCGGGCCAACATCGGATCTCGTCTGGTATCTCCCTGGCCTCGGTGACGTACCGAATGCTGGCACACCGCCCACGCTGGACGAATTGGCGCCACCGTGGGTTGGCTTCCTGGGATTGTGGCTGGCTGTGGTCGCATTGCTCGCTGTGCTGTGGCGGGGCAGGCGGCTTGGGCCGCTCGTGTTCGAGCCACTGCCAGTAGTGGTCAAGGCGGTAGAGACAGCCGAAGGCCGCGCCCGTCTCTACCAGGATTCCCGCGCTGTCGGCCAGGCGGCCGACAATCTCCGGGCCGGCACTTTGACCAGGCTTGCCAAGCATTTCCGGCTCGGCCCCGAGGCCGGCGCAGATGCCATCCTCGATGCCGTGTCCCGAAAGATGAAACGGCCGGCACAGGAGCTGCGGACACTACTGCTGGACCATCGGCCACGCACCGAACCAGAACTTGTCCAATGGGCACAAAGCATCGAAAAACTCGAGCAGGAGGCAACAGCCCCATGACCAATCAAGCACAGAGCAATCAAGCAGACAGCTACACCGACGGCAGCTATGGCTACTCGGGGGGCCCGGCGTCGCAGGGGCAGCCAGCGCAGGCAGCCACAAGATCCGACCCTGCCCGCAAAGCCTTGTTGGACGTCCGTCACGAAGTGGGCAAGGCCGTCGTCGGGCAGGATGCAACGGTGACCGGCATGCTCATCGCGCTGCTCTGCGGGGGCCATGTCCTGCTTGAGGGTGTACCGGGCGTCGCGAAAACCCTGCTGGTACGTGCCTTGTCCACTGCGTTGAGCCTGGATACGAAGCGCGTCCAGTTCACTCCGGACCTCATGCCGGGTGACGTCACCGGCTCGCTGGTCTACGACTCGCACACCTCGGAATTCACCTTCCGCGAAGGACCGGTGTTCACCAACATCATGCTGGCGGACGAGATCAACCGAACGCCGCCCAAGACCCAGGCGTCGTTGCTGGAAGCCATGGAGGAGCGCCAGGTATCGGTGGACGGAGTCTCCCGGCCGTTGCCGTCGCCGTTCATTGTTGCCGCCACGCAGAACCCTGTCGAGTATGAGGGCACCTATCCCCTGCCCGAGGCGCAGCTGGACCGCTTCCTGCTCAAGCTCTCCATGCCGCTGCCCGGACGTGCCGAAGAGATCGAAGTGGTCCGCAGGCATTCGGAAGGTTTTGATCCGCGGAATTTGCTGGCTGCGGGAGTCCGGCCAGTAGCGGGCGTCGCCGAACTCCAGAATGCCCGTGACGCGGTGGCCGAAGTGACAGTGGCCCCCGAGATCCTCGGCTACATTGTGGACGTCGTGCGGGCGACGCGGGCGGCGCCGTCGTTCCAACTGGGAGTCTCCCCGCGTGGCGCCACGGCGCTGCTCAACACCTCGCGTGCGTGGGCATGGTTGTCCGGACGCAACTTCGTCACCCCCGACGACGTCAAAGCACTCTCCCTGCCGTGTTTGAGGCACCGTGTAGGTCTTCGACCCGAAGCCCAAATGGACGGTGTGAACGTCGATGATGTCCTTGGCAGCATCCTGGCCTCTGTTCCCGTGCCGCGCTGATTGGCCTCGCCTCATGACTTTCCACCTCAGGACTCTCTATTTCAGGCGGTACTGAATGGCGATCACAGGCCGCTTTGTGCTGTTGGTTTTCGCCGCGTTGGCCCCCTTGCTGCTGTTTCCCGCGTGGGCGACAGTCCTTCTCACCAGCGCCGTGCTGCTGGCCCTGGTGTTGTCCGACCTCCTGCTGGCCGCATCCCCGGCCAAAATCGCCTTGCAGCGGAAGGATCCCGGGAATGTCACCCTGCACGCGGAAACGGAATCCGTTCTGACGCTGGAAAACGGCAACCGGCGGACCTTCCGCGGAATGGTGCGTGACGCCTGGCAGCCCTCCGCGGGGACCGTCGCCCTCGTCCAGCGCATTGAGATCCCGGCTGGTGAGCGGCGGCGGATGGCAGTGCAGCTGAGGCCCACTCGGCGCGGCGACCTGACGGCACCACACGTAACGCTGCGGTCCTTCGGCCCGCTTGGCCTGGCCGCGAGGCAACGCACCGTGGCCCTCCCCGGCCGTCTTCGCGTCCTGCCGCCGTTCCATTCCAAGCGGCATTTGCCGTCCAAGCTGCGGAAACTGCGGGAGCTGGACGGCAAAGCGGCCGTGCAGATCCGCGGGGCCGGCACGGAATTCGATTCCCTCCGCGACTACGTGCGGGGCGACGACGTGCGCTCCATCGACTGGCGGGCAACCGCCCGGCGCACCGCCGTCGTCGTCCGGACCTGGCGACCCGAACGGGACCGCCGCGTCGTCATCATGCTCGACACATCGCGCACGGCGGCAGCCCGAATCGACGACGAGCCCCGCCTGGACACCGGGATCGAAGCGGCTCTCCTGCTGGCAGTGCTGGCGGAGCGAGGCGGAGACCGCGTGGACTTCTTCGCCTTCGACAGGCGCGTCCGTGGGCGTGTCGATTCCGCGGCCAGAGGCAATCTCCTTGGCTCCTTGGTCCAGGCCATGGCTCCGCTTGAGGCGGAACTGATCGAGATGGACTGGGCCCAGGTCCCGGCCCAGGTACGGGCCATTTCGGCCCACCGTTCCCTCGTGGTCCTGTTGACCTCGCTTGACAGCGGCGCCCCCGGAGAAGGACTCATTCCTTTGGTGGCGCAACTGGTGCGGCAGCACGTGGTGCTACTTGGATCGGTCCGGGACCCTTTGCTGGGCCGAATGAAGGAAGAACGCACGACGGCGAGCCAGGTCTTCCGTGCCTCGGCCGCCGAACGTGCCCTGCTGGACCGTGAGGCCGTCAGCGCCCAATTGCGCCAGCTTGGCGCGGAGGTAGTCGACGCCGAGCCGTTGGAACTGCCGCCGCTCCTGGCGGATGCGTACATTCGACTGAAGGCAGCGGGCCGCTTGTAGCAGGCTGGCCAGGCGCCGAGTCCAGATATCAACAACCCCGAATCCGAGGAAAGCACATGAGCACACCCATTTACGAGTTGGCGCTGGGCAGCAAGTTCCGGCAGTTGCAGCCTGAACTCCAGGACTATTTCTCCCTTGCCCCAGGCTCCGGATCCTACGGAATCGGCGAGGGCGTCTTCGACGTGGTCGGTTGCCGGCAGAAATGGCTCCGCCCCCTCCTTGCCACGGTTGCCGGGGAAGAGGCCTTCTTCCCCGAGTACGGCGAGCGCGTCCCGTTCCGCATCGAAAACCATGCGCACCTTGATCCGTTCGGACGGTCCAGCCTCACGGCCCGGCGTGAAATTTTCTTTCCCGGGCACACCCGGCTGTTCCATGACACCACTGTTGCGGAGACCGCCAACGACGGCGGTACCCGCCTGGTCGACTATGTGGGCCGGTACCGCAGGCTGGCCACGGCATTGGATTTGGATGTCACAGCGGAGGGGCGTCTTCGCGGCGTCTCGGGAGCCTCGCGTTTGTTCTTTGGTCCGCTGAGG
The DNA here is from genome assembly GCF_058244265.1 of Arthrobacter sp. SE2. NCBI lineage: Bacteria > Bacillati > Actinomycetota > Actinomycetes > Micrococcales > Micrococcaceae > Arthrobacter > Arthrobacter sp. SE2. The sequence continues at coordinate 342,891 of NZ_JBZAYA010000001.1, forward strand.
CTCAGCTTGCCGGCTTCCCTTGATGCGAAGGCCTACGCGGAGCAGTGGTGGGATCCGGCAGAAGGCAAGCATCGGATCCAGGTGAAGGTGCTTCAGCCACACGTCGGCTTGGTCCTGGTCTACGCCGGTTCCTTCGACTATCGTTTGGCACCTTCACTGCCCGCGACGGATCGTGCCGCGCCCGCGCGGACCGCCACTGCCGCCGTCGGGCTCCCCCGCTATGCCGAGCCGGACCGTTGGGAACCGCGCGTCTAGACGGCCCGCAGAAGGCTAGCCGAGCGCGAGCTGGTTCAGCCCGTCCGCAACCTGGGTCAAGCGGTTCAGAACCTCTTTGGCTCCCGACGGCGAGAATCCGGCCAGCCCGTCCGAGGGCGTGACACGCACAGCCCCGAGGCTCGATGCTGGTAGGCCGAGTTGGCGCCAAGGCCGACAGACGGTGTCCACAAGCTCAGCGGTACGTGGCAGGGTTGCCTGCGGAATGTCTACCGGCAAAGCGCCGGCCCACAGGCGTTTGCCGGCTTCCACGGCGGTGGCAATCTGTTCCCATTGGCGCGTGGTGAGCGCTTTGAGCGGCAGGGCGACGCCGTCGGCTCCGGCGGAGAGGATCTGCTGGATCGGGGCTTCGATTTCCGGAACGGAAACCACGGTCTCCGCCACTCCTGCGGCCCGCAGCGCGTCGATCACCAACCGCCAGGCTCCCGTGACTTCCTCGCCCGGGATGGAGCGCAGGGTGCGGTAGCCGCTCGCCGTGGGAATGGTGCCGGCCAACACGGAGGAGATGTCCGGTTCGTCAAGCTGGACCACTATCCCGGCGCCCGGCACCGCAGCACGGACGCGGGATATGTGCTCAGCGACGCCGGCGGCCAAAGACTCCGCAATGTCCCTCCGGGCACCGTAGTCAAGGAGGGCACGTTCCCCGTTGTGCAAGTAGAGGCCAGCCGCGAGGCTCAGCGGGCCCCGCAACTGGATCTTCAGTTCCTCGGCGGAGGATTCTTCCGAGCCGGCAATGTCGGCCAGGACGTTGATGTCCGTAGCAAGGGCGGACTTCGCCCGCCTGAGGTCTTTGCCCGGGCGGTCAACCAGGCGCCAGCCGTGCGGCTGCACATCGATGGCCAACTCAACCAGAAGGGATGCCGTCCGGCCGAGGGCGTCCGAGCCGACCCCACGGTCCGGAAGCTCGGCCAGGAACGGCAGATGCGGGCTGCCCAGCTCGCCGCGGATGATCCGGGCTGCCTCAGCAGGATCCGTTCCGGGCCAGGGACCCAATGCCGTGGCAGTGACCTGGTTCTGCGCGGTTTCGGCGGCCACGTGTTCAGGCCTGCGCGATGGAAGCCTGGTGGCCTTCGGCGATTGCCTCGTGGTGCCGGATGACCTCACTGATGATGAAATTCAGGAACTTCTCGGCGAAGGCAGGATCGAGGTTCGCCTCTTCGGCGAGCCGGCGGAGCCGCGCAATCTGGGCGGACTCGCGTCCCGGGTCCCCTGCGGGAAGCTTGTGCGTTGCCTTGAGGACGCCCACTTTCTGGGTGGCCTTGAATCGTTCCGCGAGGAGGAAGACGAGGGTGGCATCGATGTTGTCGATGCTCGAGCGGATGGAGAGCAACTCGTCCATGACGGCCTGGTCCACGCGGCCGGCGAGGGAGCTGGCGGAAGGATCGAAGGAGTCGGCGTCGGGGAGGGCGTGGTTCTGCTCGGTCATTCCTCCAGTCTAGGGTGTGCCGGCCGGGCCTTGAGGGGCAGAATGGGCATGTCCGCGCCGATGATAAGGAGAGCACGCATGAAAATCGCAGTTCTTGGCACCGGAATGGTGGGGCACACGCTGGCCGGCAAATTGGTGGCAATAGGCCACGAGGTCATGATGGGTTCCCGGGAGGCCGGCAATCCCAAGGGGACGGAGTGGGCGGCGCAGGCAGGTCCGGGAGCAAGCTCCGGTTCCTTCGCGCAGGCCGCAGCCATGGCCGAGATCGTGGTCAACGCAACCCCCGGCATGGTCTCGCTCGCCGCGTTGAGTGAAGCCGGGGCGGCGAATCTGGCGGGCAAGGTCCTGGTGGATGTGTCCAATCCGCTGGACTTTTCTGCCGGATTCCCGCCGTCGCTCTCCGTCTGCAATACCGACAGCATTGCCGAAACCATCCAGCGTGCCTTCCCCAAGGCCCGCGTGGTCAAGGCCCTCAACACGTTGGAGGCTCCGCTGATGGTTGACCCGCTCAGGCTCGCCGATGGCGCCCACGACGTCTTCGTGGCCGGTAATGACGACGACGCGAAAGCCACCGTCGTCGCGCTCCTGCAGGAGTTCGGCTGGCTCCCGGAACACATCCACGACCTGGGCGGGCTCGACGTCGCCCGCGGCCTCGAAATGTGGATGCCGCTGTGGCTCCGGATTTTCATGCGCCAGCCGAAGGACAAGCTCTTCAACATCAGCATCGTGTCCGAATAGCCGCAGCCAAAGGGACATGCCCGCCCTTCGCGGAGAAGGGCGGGCATGTCCGTTCTTGCGGATCGTTGCTTGGATGGCGGGCTAGATGCCCAGCAGCGCGCGGTTCTCTTCCCGGCGTCGGGCCTGTTCGTCAGGATCCGGCACCGGCAGCGAGGCGATGAGCTTGCGGGTGTAGTCGTGCTGGGGATCGCCCATGATCTGGCTGCCGATCCCCTGCTCGACGAGCTGGCCCTTGTACAACACGCCCACCCAGTGGGAGAGAATGTCCACGACGGCGAGGTCGTGGCTGATGAACAGCGCGGCGAAACCGAACTCTTCCTGGATGTCCTTGAACAGTTCCAGGACCTTTGCCTGCACGGATACGTCGAGGGCCGAGGTCGGCTCGTCGGCGATCAGGAGGCGCGGGTTGAGCGCGAGCGAACGCGCCAGCGAAGCGCGCTGGCGCTGCCCGCCGGAGAGCTCGTGCGGGAAGCGTTCAGCGTACGACGCCGGCAGCTGCACCGATTCGAGCAACTGCGCCACGCGCAGGCGTGCTTGAGCCGGGCTCGGGTGGGTATGGATGAGCAGCGGTTCCGCCACGCACTCACCGATGGTCAGGTGAGGGTTGAACGAAGCAGCCGGGTCCTGGAACACGAAGCCGATGTCCTTGCGCAGCGGCTTGAACGTGTGCTCCTTGAAGCCCAGCATTTCGTAGCCAAGGACCTTGAGGCTGCCGCCGGTTGCCCTGTTGAGGCCTGCGATGGCGCGACCGATGGTGGACTTGCCCGAACCGGACTCGCCAACCAGGCCAAAGACCTCGTTCTCGGAGACCGTGAAGCTGACGTTGTCCACGGCTTTGAACCCTGGCTTGCCGAGGCGGCCCGGATACTCGATGGTGAGGTTCTTTGCCTCAACCAGGATCTTTCCGGTTTGGTGCAACCGTTCGGTGGCCCCTTCGGACGCTGAGTTGCGGCCGAGGTGCGGCACGGCGGCCAGCAGCTTCTTGGTGTAGTCCTGCTTCGGCTCGGCGAAAAGGACCCTGGCGGTGGCCTCTTCGACGACGTCGCCTTGGTACATGACCACGACGCGGTCGGCCAGGTCGGCCACGACACCCATATTGTGCGTAATGAGCACAATCGAGGTGCCGTACTTGTCCCGCAAGTCCCGGAGCAACTGAAGGATCTCGGCTTGGACAGTGACGTCCAGGGCCGTCGTCGGCTCGTCCGCCACGATCAAACCCGGGTTCAGGGCGAGCGCAGCCGCAATGACGACGCGTTGCTTCTGGCCACCGGAAAGCTGGTGGGGATAGTAGTTGACGCGGGTTTCCGGATCGGGGATGCCGACCTTCCGCAGGGCTTCGGTGGCTCGCTTCTTGGCCTCCTTGGCCGAGATGCGGTGTCCGTCCGAGGCGTGGGCTCGGATCCCTTCGGCGATCTGCCAGCCGACCGTGAACACCGGGTTCAGGGCCGTTGACGGTTCCTGGAAGACCATGGCCACGTCGCGGCCGCGGATCTTGCGCAGTTTGGCCGCACTGACGCTGATGACGTTGTTGCCGTTGATCAGCACGGCTCCCGAGCTGATGGCCGTTTCAGGGAGCAGGCCGAGGATAGTCTTGGCCGTGACGGTCTTGCCGGAACCTGACTCCCCGACGATCGCCAGCACTTCGCCGGCTTTGACCTCGAGGCTGACGTCCTTGACCGCGTAGACGTCGCCACTGTCGGTGGCAAACGTGACTTTGAGCCGTTCGATGTCCAGGACGGGCTGCCCGGATGGCAGCGGCTGGTCCGAAATGTTTCCGATATTGGTGGTCATGCCTTACCTGCTTCTGGGCTGCCTGTTTCCGGTTTGGGAGAGGTAGGGGCCCCTGTGTTCGTGCCGTCGGTTCCTGCCGCGGCCTTGGAGCGGGAGGCCTTGCCTCCAGCACGCTTGCGGCCGCGAAGTCGGGGATCGTTGAGATCGTTGATGCTTTCGCCGACCAAGGTCAGCCCCAGCACTGTGAGGACGATCGCGATACCGGGGAAGACGCCGGTCCACCAAATGCCGGAGGAAGCGTCCGCCATGGCCTTGTTGAGGTCGAAGCCCCACTCTGCGGCCGAGGACGGTTCAATGCCGAAGCCCAGGAAACCGAGGCCGGCAAGGGTCAGGATCGCTTCGGAGGCGTTCAGGGTGAACATCAGCGGAAGCGTCCTAGTGGCGTTCTTGAAGATGTGCCGGGTGATGATCCGAAGGCTGGACGCGCCCAGGACCATGGCCGATTCCACGAACGGTTCAGCCTTGAGCCTGATGGTTTCGGCCCGGATCACGCGGAAATACTGCGGAACGAACACCACGGTGATCGAGAAGGAGCAGGCGAGGATGCCGCCCCAGAAGCTCGATTGGCCACGGCTGATGACGATCGACATGACGATCGCCAACAGCAGGGAAGGAAAGGCATAAATGGCATCCGCGATGACTACCAGCACCCGGTCCAGCCAGCCACCGAAGTAGCCGCTGAGCAGGCCCAGCGCCACGCCGAGGAAGATGGACATCACCACGGCGACGACGATCACGGTCACTGCGGTCTGTGAACCCCACAGGACGCGCGAGAGAACGTCATAGCCGCCGACTGTGGTGCCGAGCAGGTGCTTGCTGCCGGGGGCTTCCTGGGTGGGGAACGAACCGGAAGCATCACTCAGTTGGGAATAGCCGTATGGCGCGATGAACGGTGCGAGAACGGTCGAGAGAAGGAAGATCCCGGTCAGCACAAGCCCGGTGATGAGCATGCCCCGCTGGAGGCCAACGCTCTTGTTGACGTGGGAAATGACAGGAAGACCGGAAAGGAAGGACTTCTTCCGTCCTGAAATTGTTGCAGTGCTCATGTCAGTACCTCACTCGCGGGTCGATCAGCGCGGCGACGACGTCCACGACGAAGTTGGTAAATGCGACGATGACGGCCAGCAGCACCACGATGCCTTGGACCGCCACGAAGTCCCTGGCGTTCAGGTATTGGACCAGCTGGTAGCCAAGGCCCTTCCATTCGAAGGTGGTCTCGGTGAGCACGGCTCCGCCGAGCATCAGGGCGATCTGCAAGCCCATGACGGTGATGATGGGGATGAGCGCCGGCTTGTAGGCGTGCTTCGTCACGAGACGGAACTCGCTGACGCCGCGGGAACGGCCGGCCTCGACGTAATCCTTGCCCAGCGTTCCGATGACGTTGGTCCGGACGAGTCGCAGGAAGACACCGGCGGTCAGGAGACCCAGGGCGATAGCGGGCAGCACTGCGTGGGACACGACGTCGCCGAGTGCGGTGAGATTGCCGCTGCGCAGCGCGTCGAGCCAGTAAATGCCGGTGGGAGCGGCAAGTTGGCCCATGGTCAGCTCAGTGCGGGTGGACACTCGACCGGCCACTGGGAGCCAGCCGAGCCAAACGGAGAACGTCAGCTTGAGCAGGAGCCCGGAGAAGAAGACCGGAGTGGCGTAGCAGAGGATGGCAAAGCAGCGAAGGAAGGCGTCAGTGGCCTTGTCGCGCCGTTGCGCGGCGATCATGCCCAGCGGGATGCCGACCGCGAGCGCCACGATCAGTGCGTTGATCGTCAGCTCAAGGGTGGCCGCACCGAACGTCGACAGCATTTCGACGACGGGGCGCCGGTCCGTAATGGTGGTGCCGAAGTTCCCGGTGACCAACTGGCCCAGGTATTCGAAGTACTGGATGATGATCGGCCGGTCGTAACCGGCGTCGTGGATTCGCTGCGCGAGGACATCCGGGGGAAGCCGGCCGCCCTGCGCTGCGGTGATGGGGTCTCCGATGACCCGCATGAGGAAGAAAACAAGCGTCACGAGGATGAAGATCGTGGGAATGATCAGGAAGAACCTGACCACGATGTACCTGCCGAGACCCCCGCCCGCTGATTTACTCTTGGGAGCGACCGCGTCCGGTTCGACGTCGGGCACCTCTATAAGTGTTGTCATTGCTACCTAAAGTTCATTGCCCGCGGATCGCGCGGGGTTTTGCTCAAAATGTGAGGCAATCAGCAATAAGGGGAGGCAAAGCACCTGTTGGCACCCGCCTCCCCCTACCGGCTGCTTACTTTGAAATAGTTCCCAATCGGAACTTGAAGGAAGCGTCAAGCGTCTTGTCGACGCCGTTCACGCCCTTCGCCGAGATGGCAACCTGGGCACCCTGGAGCAGCGGCAAAGTGGAAATGTCCTTTGCCAGAGCGTTCTGGGCGTCCTTGATGGTGGATTCGCGAGCCGACTTGTCCGTGGTGGTCAGCTGCTTGTTGATCAGGTCGGTCACGGCCTGGTCGTTGAAGTGGTTCTTCAGGAAGCCACCGTTCGGGAAGAACGGGGTCAGGTAGTTGTCGGGGTCGCTGAAGTCAGGGAACCAGCCGAACTGGAACAGCGGGTACTCGTCGGCGCGGCTGGCCTTGCTGTAGGTCACCCATTCGGTGGACTGCAGGTTCACCTTGAAGAGGCCCGACTTCTCAAGCTGGTCCTTGATCATGGCGTACTCGTCGCCCGAGGACTTGCCGTAGTGGTCCGGGTTGTACTGGAGGTTCAGCGTGACGACGTCCTTGACACCGGCATCGGAAAGAACCTTCTTGGCTTTGTCCAGGCTCGGCTTTCCGTTGTCGCCATAGGCATCCTTGAACGACTCGTTGGCGCCCAGGAAGCCGCTGGGGACGTTGGAGTACAGCGGCAGGTATGTGCCCTTGTAGACCTGGTCCGCGATTGCCTGGCGGTCAACGAGGTTGGCGATCGCCTGGCGGACGGCAAGTGCCTTGGCCGGGTCGGCTCCGGCTGCCTTGGCTCCGAACGGCATGGTGTTGAAGTTGAACGTGATGTAGCGGATCTCGCCGCCGGGACCAACGTTGACCTTGACCTTGGAATCCTTCTTGAGGTCGTCGACGTCAGTGGCGCTGAGGCTTCGGTTCGCAACGTCGATGTTGCCCTGCTGGATGTCCAGCTTCATGTTGGTCGGCTCGGCGTAGTACTTGATCGTGGCGGCGTCGTTGGCCGGCTTGCCCAGGACACCCTGGTAGTCAGGGTAGGCCTTGAGGCTGATGAGCTCGTTCTTCTTGTAGCTGTCGATCGTGTACTGGCCATAGAACGCCTTGGCCTTGATGATGTCGTCATCCGAAAGAAGTTTGTCGGCCGGGAAGACCTGGTGGTCCACAATCGGCGCGGCCGGGCTGCTGAGGATCTGCGGGAACGTCTGGTCGTTCGCGAGCTTCAGCTTGAAAACGGCCGTGTTGGCGTCCGGGGTGGTGACGCTGTCCAGGTTTTCGAGCAGGCTTGCGGGACCAGCGGGGTCGTTGATCTTGAGCTGCCGGTCAAACGAAAACTTGACGTCGGTGGAGTCCAGTGTGTGACCGTTGGCCCACTTGAGTCCGGGCTTCAGCTTGACGGTGTACTCGGTAGGCGACGTGAACGACGCCGACGCTGCCAGGTCCGGAACGGGGTCGGCGCTTCCTGGCTTCGAGTTGAGGAGGAAGGAATAGACCTGGTTCATCACCATGAAGGAACCGTTGTCGTACGAGCCTGCGGGATCGAGTGCGGTCACCTTATCGGTGGTGCCATAAGCGATCGGACCGCTGGCAGCTGAGGAAGCTGAACCGCCGCCGCCTGCCGGGCCCGTGCAGGCCGTCAAAGCGAATACGGAGATGCCCGCGAACGCGATAGCGCTTCGCAAGGCTTTTTTGTTCAATGCCATCAGTGAACTTTCTGTTCGATGGATACGGCGAACCGCCGTCGGTAATTTCTTAGGAGCGCATACTCCTGACTCCACGATTCAATCAGAAGCTTTTCTGGTGAAACGTTTGATTTTGTGAGTTGAGACACAAAATTTACTTTCTTTTGGCGCGAAGTCGGCTAGGCGGATCGCCACATGCCGCTCCTGATGTTGGAAGGGCCCGTGGTTAGCGCTCACAATTTTGCCGGCGCCTTTCCCACTGCAGTGCGTTACGAGGTCTAGAGCTCCGCGCGCTGAAGGGACCGGGCGGCGTCGATGGTTGCCTGGCCCAGGACGCGGGTGCCTTGGTACAGCACGATGGTCTGCCCGGGGGCCACCCCTCGGAGGGGATCGATGAGAGTCACCACGAGGCCTTCGCGCTCTACCCCGGCGTCGTCGACGTGCCGCTCGACAGATGCCTTGGCCGGAACGGGATCTCCATGGGCGCGGACCTGGGCATAGCAGTCGAACTCGGCTCCGGTAGCCACCTCGGCGATAGGCAGGCCGGCCCAGGACACCTTGATTCCACGGATCTCATCGATGGCCAGGAGCGCTTCGGGCCCGACGACCACCTTGTTTTCCTTGGGCCGGATTTCCAGCACGAAGCGCGGCTTGCCGTCGGCGGCAGGGGTGCCCAGCTTGAGGCCACGGCGCTGGCCTACGGTGAATGCGTTCGCTCCCGGGTGCTCCCCTACCTTGGTTCCCGCCTCGTCCACGATGTCGCCCGTGGTCATGTCGATCTTCTCGGCGAGCCAGCCGGCGGTATCGCCGTCCGGAATGAAGCAGATGTCATGGCTGTCCGGCTTGTTCGCGACAGACAGGCCGCGGCGCTCCGCCTCTGCGCGGACCTCGGCCTTGGAGGGAGTCTCTGCCAGCGGGAACATGGAGTGCTTGAGCTGTTCGTGGGTCAGGACGCCGAGTACGTAGCTTTGGTCCTTGGCCCAATCGGCGGCACGGTGGAGTTCGGGATTGCCGTCGACGTCTTGGATGACCTTGGCGTAGTGTCCAGTGCAGACCGCGTCGAAGCCCAGGGCGATGGCCTTCTCCAGCAAGGCGGCGAACTTGATCCGCTCGTTGCAGCGCATGCAGGGATTAGGAGTTCGGCCCGCGGCGTATTCATCGATGAAGTCCTGGACAACGTCTTCCTTGAAGCGTTCCGAGAAATCCCAAACATAATAGGGAATCCCCAGTACGTCGCAGGCGCGCCAGGCGTCGCGGGAGTCTTCAATGGTGCAGCAGCCGCGGCTGCCCGTGCGCAGTGTTCCGGGCATGCGGGACAGCGCCAAGTGGACGCCGACGACGTCGTGCCCCGCCTCGACGGCGCGGGCGGCGGCAACGGCGGAGTCGACTCCGCCACTCATGGCTGCAAGAACTCGCATGCTGGCTTTCTGTTGATGTGTGGGGAGAAGAATTGCGCAGAAGAGAGGAGGCGCGCCCAACTATTCTAGCGCCCGCGGGAATCCGCCCCAAAAATGCCTTGACCACCGTCGCGGACGATTCTAAAGTCAAAACTAGCAGTTTTAGATGAGGCTGTTCGCGCGTTCACGCGCACCCGGACTGCCCGCGCGAACCGCCCACGCCCCGCGAATCGAGTCACCATGGACACTGAACACATCGTTATTGCAGGCGGCGGGCTGGCCGGCGCCACGGCGGCCAAGACCCTCCGGTCCGAAGGCTTCGAGGGCCGCATCACCGTGGCCTGCGCCGAGAATGAACAGCCCTACTTGCGGCCTCCCCTCTCCAAGGAGTTCCTCCTGGGCAAAGCCGGCGAGGATGCCGTCCCGGTGCTGGCAGCCGGCTGGTACGGGGAGAACGACGTCGAACTCCTCCTTGGCGACCCTGTTGCGGCTGCCGATCCTGCCGCCCACACGGTACAACTGGAATCAGGAACCGAGCTTCGGTTCAGCAAGCTCCTGATCGCCACAGGGGCGCAGCCGCGCCGGATTCCGCTCCCCGGTTCCGATCTTGCCGGTGTCATGACGTTCCGGACGTTCAATGATTCGCGCCGACTCAAGGAAGAGCTGGCCGGCGGAGGCCGGAATGTGGTGATGATCGGCTCCGGTTGGATCGGCATGGAGCTTGCCGCCGCGGCGAGCAGCTACGGGAACACAGTGACCCTGCTGGGACTGGAGGACGTGCCGCTCAGCATGGCCATCGGCCCGGAACTGGGCGGTTTCTTCCGCAGCCTCCACGAAAAGCACGGCGTACAGTTCCGGCTCCCCGCGAGCGCGGCGGAAATCACGGGCACCGGGGGCAAGGCGAGCGCCGTTGTCACCAACTCCGCCGAAGTCCTTCCCGCTGACCTCGTGGTGGTGGCCGTCGGCGTCGTTCCGGACACGGGCCTGGCCGAAGCCGCAGGGCTGGATATCCGCAACGGGATCCTGGTGGATTCTTCGCTCCGGTCCAGCAGTCCGGACGTGTTCGCGGCCGGAGACGTTGCCAATGCCCTCCACCCTTTCACCGGCGATTATCACCGCAGCGAGCACTGGTCCAACGCCCTCAACGGCGGGAAGGTCGCGGCCAAAGCGATGCTGGGACAGGACTCGATGCTGGACGTGGTCCCGTATTTCTATACGGACCAGTTCGACGTCTCGATGGAGTACTGGGGATATCCCACGCTCGCGGCGGGTTCCGCACCTGTCATCCGCGGCGCGTTTGAGGACAACAGCTTCCTCGCCTTCTGGCTAAAGGGTGGCGCCGTCGTGGCGGCCATGAGTGTCAACCAGCAACGGGTACAGAAGCCGGTCAAGGCACTCATTTCGGGGCGCATTCCGGTAGACGTGGACCGCCTGACCGATCCGGCCGTTCCGCTGGATCAGTTGTTGCCCGGAACCTGATGGGCCGCCGAACCGCCGGCAGAGCCGCTGTCGTAGCCCCGGGCCACAGTGGCTGCAGTCTGGATGCTGGACTCGTGCCCTGCCATTCCGGCAAGCTTCGCCCTGGCATACGCGTCCGGAAGGGCCTTGAGCAGGGCGTCGACGTCGGCGTCGTTTGAAGAGTGGCCCAGACTGAACCGTTGCGCCCCGCGGGCGGTGTCCTCGTCCAAACCCATGGCAAGCAAGACGTGCGAGGGCCTGGGGACTCCCGCGGTGCAGGCGGATCCGGTGGATGATTCGATGCCCGCGAGGTCCAGGAGGAACAGCAAGGAATCGCCTTCACAGCCAGGGAACGTGAAATGCGCGTTGCCGGGGAGCCGGGCGTCTCCGGGCGCTCCACGCAACACCGCCTCGGGAATTGCAGCCCGGACACCGTCGATGATCCGGTCCCGCAAGGCGCTGATCCGCTCGCGCTCTGCCGCCAGGTTTTGAGCCACCGATTCCGCCGCGGCGGCGAATGCCGCGATCGACGCCGTGTCCAGGGTTCCCGAGCGGACGTCGCGTTCCTGCCCTCCCCCGTGCTGGACTGGAGTGACCTTGGTGGACCGCCCCAGGAAGAGGGCACCCACGCCCACGGGCCCTCCGATTTTGTGGCTGGAGACCGACATTGCGGCAAGCCCTGAGTCGCGGAAGCTCAGGGGAATCGAGCCGAAAGCCTGAACTGCGTCCGAGTGCACGGGGATGCCGTGGGCGGCAGCGATTTCCATGATCTCCTTGACCGGCTGGATGCTGCCCACCTCGTTATTTGCCCACATGACGGTGACGAGGGCCACCGATCCCGGATCACGTTCGATTTCCGCCCGTACAGCGTCCAGCCGCACGACGCCCTGGGAATCGACGGGGAGCCACACTGCTTCGGCCCCTTCGTGCCGTTCTAGCCATTCGACGGTGTCCTGCACAGCATGGTGCTCGACGGCGGAGCAAAGGATCCGCTTGCGCCGGCTGTCTTCGTCGTGGCGGGCCCAGTAGATCCCCTTAACGGCAAGGTTGTCCGCTTCGGTTCCCCCGGACGTGAAGATGAGCTCGGAAGGATGCGCCCCGGCCGCTGCCGCAATCGCCTCCCGAGCCTCTTCCACGGATCGCCGGGCACGCCGTCCGGAAGCGTGCAACGATGACGGGTTGCCGGTCCGCGCCAGCTCGCGGGTCATGGCCGTGAGGGCGACGGCGGCAAGGGGCGTGGTGGCGGCATGGTCCAGGTAAACAGGCACTACCCAAGTCTATCGAGGCCGGCGGATCCGGGCTTCGACGGCGGAAGCCGCTTTCCCGGGCCGCTCCCCCAAGCCCGCGGGACGGATCACGATGTCGGACGGATTCTGGCGCAGCAATGGCCTTCGCGGTTGTCATCGGCGATCCGGTCCTCGGCAATTCCGCACGCGGCCGCCGCTCCGCTCAGGAAGGCGCCGTTCATGGCGCAGACTACGCTCGTGTGGCTTTCGGCGAGCCGGTGGAACGGGCAATTGACCAGGGAATACCCGCCGTCCTCGTCAGCTTCCGGCCTGTAACCGTAGCTCGCCAGGACATCCTCGAAATGCAGCTCCGCGCTGCCCGCCTCGCGACCGCGCGCATAAGCGGTTTCGAGGAGCGCTTCGCGGGGGGAACCGCCGTTCGCCATCAAGTCCTGCATGGCAGACGCCATCACTTCCCCGGCGAGGTCATAGTGGCGCTCCGGAACCGAGGCACCGATCTCTTCAATGACGGGCGCGTACAGTTTCGCGGGGCGCCCGGAGCCCGGTCCCACCTTGCCACCGAGCTTGCGGAACTCAACACTCAGGAGCCCGTCACGGACCAGCCGGTCCAGGTGGAAGGAGGCCGTGCTGCGGGGAAGCCCGAGGGCCATCGCGGCGTCGTCGCGGCTGACTGCATCGCTTGCACCGCAGACGTGCTCGTACAAGCGGCGACGGTTGCCGTCGTCGAGGGATGCAAGTGCCGAAAGTCGGCGGAGCCAGGGAAGTCCGGTCATGCATCCAGCTTAACTCTAAAAACAACACCAGTTGCTTAATCCCCTCGAACTTTCTAAAATCAAACTATCCATTTTTAGAAAGAAGGCATCATGAACACTGCATCATCCCCAGCCCGAGCGAAAACCGGACCACTAATGTCCATGGATCCCCAGCGGCAGGCATTCCTGCTCCTCCGGACCGTGTTCACCGTGGCGCCGATCATCTTCGGCCTGGACAAGTTCACCAACCTGCTCACCCACTGGACCATCTACCTCGCCCCCGTTGCCACCTCTGTGATTCCCGTCCCGGCCCAGACCTTCATGTACATCGTGGGCGTCGTGGAGATTGTGGCCGGAATTGCCGTGGCGGTCCGCCCGCGCTTTGGCTCGCTTCTGGTGGCCGCGTGGCTCCTGGGCATCATCGTGAACCTGCTGGTGCTCGGCAACTTCTTCGACGTCGCCCTCCGCGACTTCGGACTGCTCGTGGGCGCACTCGCGCTCAACCGCTTGGCCGTCGCCTCGCGTCGCTGAGCGGCCTGGTTAGGCCAATACCCGCAGGGCGCCCGGAACCACCTCGATGTCCAGTGGAAGGAGACCGATCCGCTCGCCGTCGGCGTAGGCCACCAAGTTCTCGGCGGCAAGGCGCACTGAGCGCACCCGGCGGATTTCCACGGCCGGGTGCGAGGCGTGGCGTCCGGAGAAGACCTTCGGGAAGACCGCAAGCAGGGCTAGCCGGGACAGGGGCTTGACGATAAACAGATCCAGCAACCCGTCGTCGGGCGCGGCATCCGGGACGATGCGCAGGCCGCCGCCGATCGACTGGGCGTTGGCCACGGAGATCAGCATGGCACCCTCGTGCGATGCCACGCCGTCGGCAGTCACGGTGTAGTTGATGGCCCGGAACGATCCGAGCTCCCGGAGCATCGCAAGGGTGTAGCGGAGGGCGCCGCGGGGCCATCTCCAGGAGTTGGCCCGTTCATTGACAGCGGCGTCGAACCCCGCAGATACGGCTCCAGTAAACCAAATGGTCCGCCCGCCAGTGGTGATGCGGCCTGCATCGACCACCCGGCCACCGTCGGCGAGCGCCGAAATCACGCGGGCACAGGAGCCCTCCACATCCTGCAAAGGCAGCCCAAGCATCCGGGCAACGTCGTTTCCCGTACCCACGGGAACAATCCCGAGCGGCAACCCGGTCCCGCTCAGTGAGTTGACGCCCAAATGGACCATGCCGTCACCGCCCACCACCACCAAGGCTTCGGCGCCGGCGCGAAGCGCTTCGTCTACAGCTTCCCGCAGGGCGTCCATGCTGTCGCGCCGAAGCACGACGACGTCGAGACCCGCCGCGCGGAGGCAGCGGGCGGCGTCGTCCCCGGCACGGGAATGCCGTCCAAACGCTGCCGTTGGATTGACCGCCAGCACGATCCTTCGGCGGGCAGACCGGTTCAGCCCATCCGTGCCGGCACTTGGTTGGTCAATGGGATGATCGGGGCCGGCCGGGGAGTTCACAGCATGAATCATGCCAGCGGCAGGGGCGTGATCCGGGGAACTAAAGCCCGGGCCGCCGTCGTTCTCATGGTGGGCTGGCTAGACTTGCCAAGATCGCCGCTCCGCACCGGGACGGCGGGAACCTTCAGAATCCCAGAGAAAGGCCCGTGGTTGGCACAGGGCAGCAGTTCCCACTATCAGATCCTCCGGGTTCCCGTCACCGCGACGGACAAGGAGATCAAAGTGGCCTACCGGAAGGCCGCGAGGAACGCCCACCCGGACCATGGCGGGGACCCTGAGGTTTTTCGACAGGTCACGCTCGCCTACGAGACCCTGATTGACCCCAAACGACGCGCGGAGTACGACCGCCGCTACGCGAGCGGCGGTTCCGGCAGGGCGAACCCCTTCCCGGCGCAAAGACCGGACTACGGCGCTCCCGGACCGGAACCCCGCACCACCGCCGGTGTCCACCGGCCGAATGCCCCGCGCAACACGGCCGGCGACGCCCCCGTCTATGTGCCGCCCTTCGATGATCCCCGAGAGGTCCCCTTGCTCTCCAAGGGCGAGGCCGCCTTGCAGATCCACGGGCTTCCCCGGAAGCGTGGAATTTTCGGCGCCGAAGCCCGCATTCAGCGCGAAATGCGGACAGTCCAGCTCATCAGCCGCCAGATCCTGCCTGCCATCCCCTCAGCGCGGCTCCTCAACGGGCTCCGCTCCCCCTCGGACGACAGCCATATCGATCACGCCCTGCTTGCCGGCTACCGCCTGGCGCTCATAGGTTCCATGCTGCTGCCCAAGGGCGCCTATGCCTGGGACGGGGTGGCGCTCAAGCACGGCGGCCGTTCGGTGCCTCCGCCGCAGCTCGAGCTGATCGTTCGCCACATGCAGGAGATCTTTCCGGAGCTGAATGTGACGGGTTGGGTGGTAGTCCACAGCCCGGATGGCAACCCGCACGAGCCCGTCATCGACCACTACCGGCGCACGGACGGAGACTTCGGTTCGGTGCAAATCGTCAACGCCTCCGGGCTGGCCCGCGGCCTCAAGCAGTTCCTGAGTTCAGGCCCGGTGCCCAACACTGTGGTTGTCCCGGTCTTGGCCCGGCTTCTGCGCGGCATGCACTGAGCCGGCAGGATCAACCCTGTATTTTCGCTGGCTAGGATTGATACGTGTTCCGCATCCTCTTCCACACCCCTGAAATCCCGGGCAACACGGGAAACGCCATCCGGCTCGCCGCCATAACCGGCGCGGAGCTCCACCTCGTGGAGCCGCTGGGCTTCGACTTCTCCGACGCGAAGCTGCGCCGCGCGGGACTCGACTACCACGACCTCGCGGTGGTCACGGTGCACAAGGACATCGAGGCTGCATGGGCGGCTTTGCAGCCCGAGCGCGTCTTCGCCTTCACGTCCGACGGCGAATCCTCCTATGCTGACATTGCCTACGAGGAGGGCGATGTATTGCTGTTCGGCCCCGAGTCCGTCGGGCTTCCGGACTGGCTGAAACAGGACCCCCATGTCACGGCCCGCGTCCGGCTCCCCATGCTGCCATCCCTCCGCTCGCTGAACCTTGCCAATGCCGCCTCCATCGCGGTGTACGAGGCCTGGCGCCAACACGGTTTTGCCGGGGCGAAGCTCTAGCAGGCCGGTTAGCAGCCCGGACTTCCGCATGGTCACCTCGGCGGATCACCCATCCAAAGCTCTCCCTGCGCCGAATACCCTGTGCAGGCACCAACAGCCTGGGCAGGCAGCTGGCCTGCGAAGCAAGGGGCCGGTGAAGCGGCGGCCGCGGAAGGGGCGCAGGTGACTACTCTCAAGGCTCGCAGTACTTCCGGTTCTGCCGGGGTCACCAACAACCTATGCTGGACGGTGATGGATACACCGAATGCGCGAGGCCCCGAGGCCCCCGGCCTGATAGCCGGTTCCAATGCGCAGCTTGCGGAATTGCTGGGATTGATGGCCGATGGCGACCGGGCCGCCTTCAGCGAGTTTTACCGGCTCACCGCGCGGAGGGTCTTCGGCATGGCCAAGCGCGTCTTGGTGGATGCGGGCCTGAGCGAAGATACCACCCAGGAAGTCTTCATCCAGGTCTGGCAGAACGCGGCCAAATTCAATCCCGAGGCAGGCAGCCCGCTCGCGTGGCTCATGACCATCACCCACCGGCGCGCGATCGACCGTGTCCGCTCGGCCCAGTCCGCCACGGACCGCGAAGCGAAATATGGTGCGGCGAGCCAACTCCTTGACCACGATTCAGTGGAAGAAGAAGCCAACAGCCGGCTTGAGGCCGAGGCCGTCACCCGTTGCCTCGGCACCCTGACGGAAACGCAATTGGAATCCGTGCGGCTCGCCTACTATGGCGGGCTCACCTACCGGGAGGTCGCCGAACAACTCGGTGCAGCGATTCCGACCATCAAGTCCCGCATCCGCGATGGACTTCTCCGACTCAAGACTTGCCTGGGGGTGAGCTGACATGACCGAACACGATGACAACAAGCAGAATGCCGGGAAGGAAGGCCTCCGCAGGATGTTCGCCAGCGATATAGCCACTGATCTTGCCGAAGGCCGCGTCCTGGAGCTTGCCGAGATCTATGCCCTCGACGCCTTGAGCGACGCCGAGCGAGCGGAAATCGACAACTACATTGCCACGGCGCCTGAACGCTCAGCGTTCCTTGAGCGGGTCAGGCAGTCACGCGAAACCCTCGCCGCCTCTTTCGCCGACGAGGCCGAACCGCGGCCGGGGCTGCTGGGGGACATTCTGCGGCAGCTCCCGCAACAATCGCGCACTGCACAAACCGGGACAGCGTCCGCGCCGTCGTCGGTTCCCGAAGTGCCGGCTGGCCCCGCAGCGCACGTTTCCCCCGACGTCGATGACCTCGCCGCGGCCCGGAACCGGCGTGATCGCCGACGCTTCGGCGGCGTCCGTGCTTGGGTGGCAGCCGCTGCGGCGGCCGCGGTTATTGCGCTTGGCGGTATCGGCGTTGGCGTCTACGTGGCCGGGCAGAACGATCCCGTGAACCAAGTACTGCAGGCCGGCGATGTCCGTCAAGCCACGGTCGACGTCAACGGCGGCGGCACGGCCACCGTGTCCATCTCCAGCTCGAAGAACGCCGTGGTGGTCCGGATGAACGGAGTTCCCGCTCCCCCGGCCGGCAAGGTTTATCAGATGTGGCTTATTCCCAAGGATGGCTCCGCCCCTGTCTCCCAGGGACTCATGGACGCCCAGGCCTTGAGCCATCCGGCGGTTGTCTCGGGCATTGCCAGCGCGGCGTCCATCGGCATCACGGTTGAGCCCGTGGGCGGCTCCAAGAAGCCGACACTCCCGACGGTCGCAGCAGCGCCCCTCACCTAAAGCGAGGGGCCCTGCCCCGCCGTGGGCTTCTAACGGCGGGGCTTGACCTTGACGTAGCGTCAACTTCTACGCTGGACACATGAAGCAGGACAAGGCAGGTACCTGGACCATTTCCGAACTGGCCAAGGCCAGCAAGGTTTCCTCGCGGACCTTGCGCCACTATGACCAACTCGGACTATTGGAACCTGCCCACACTGGACACAACGGCTACCGGTACTACGGCCAGCCTGAGCTGCTGCGACTGCAGCGGATCCTCCTGCTTCGTGAACTTGGCCTTGGGCTCGAGACCATCGGCGAAGTTCTGGATGGCCAGGCCGATCCCGTGGAGGCACTCGCCGTGCACAGGAACTGGCTGCTGGCCGAGCGCGACCGGCTGGACCGGATGTCCCGGACGGTCGACGCCACTATCGCAGCACTACGTCAAGGAGAAACCATGACCGCGGAGAACATCTTCAAGGATTTCGACAACAACCCCTACGAAGCCGAGGCGCGCGAGCGCTGGGGCGATCGCGCCGTCGATGCGAGCAAGGCCCGGCACTCGGCAATGACAACGGCCCAGAAACAGGCCTTCATGGAGGAGTACGCGGCGCTGAACCAGGATCTCGCCCGCTGCTTCGACGCCGCCCTTCCGGCGGATCACCCGGACGTCCAGGCAGCTGTCGGCCGGCACTACAAGTGGATCTGCGAGAGTTGGACCCCCAACGCGGAATCCTATGTAGGCCTGGGACAGATGTATGTGGACGACCCCCGGTTCACCGCCAATTACGACAAGGTCCGGGTCGGCCTGGCGCCCTACCTACTGGAAGGCATCAGGGTCTACGCGGCAGCAATGCTCAGTTAGGGCATTCCTCAAGAAAAGCACGACGGCGGCCCGTCCCCCATGGAACACAGGGGACGGGCCGCCGTCGTACCGGCTGCCAAGCAGCCGACGCTAAATGACCAGCGAGAGCACCATGATGAAGCCGAAGCCGACCACCGAGATGAGCGTCTCCATCACCGACCACGTCTTGAACGTCTGCCCGACCGTCAGGCCGAAGAGTTCCTTCACGAGCCAGAACCCTGCGTCGTTGACGTGGGACAGGAAGAGCGAGCCTGCACCGATGGCCAAGGCAAGGAGCGCGGCATGCGTCGGACTCAGGCTGCTTGCCAACGGAGCCACGATCCCTGCAGCCGTCACGGTGGCAACTGTCGCCGAGCCCGTGGCCAGCCGAAGCGCCACAGCCACAAGGAAGCCCAGGACCAGCACGGACATGTTGGCGCCTTCGGCCCATTTCTTGACCGCGTCACCGACGCCGGCACCGATGAGGGTCTGCTTGAAACCGCCGCCCGCGCCCACGATCAGCAGGATCGCGGCAATCGGCCCGAGGCTGTTGCCGAGCTTCGCAGTGATCTTGCTTCCGGTGAAGCCGACGGCGTAGCCGAAGGTCACCATGGCGGCGAGCACAGCCAAAGTCATCGCAACGAGGGGCTGGCCAATGAAGTCCAGGACGGTCCGGATCATCGGGGCATGGGCGGCGTCAGGCCAGACAATGTCCGCAACGGCCTTCAGGAGCATGAGCACCACCGGGAAAATGATCGTCAGCAAAGTGACAAGGAAGGTCGGTTGGCGCTTGACGTCGCTGAGATCGACGGCGTGCTTGGTGTCGATACCGCCCGCCACCGCGGGGGCATCCACGGGAACCCAACGCGCGGCCAAACGGGAAAACAACGGTCCACAAATGATCACTGTGGGGACGGCCACCAGGAGCCCAAGAGCCAGGGTGGTTCCTAGTTCAGCCTTCACGGCGCTGATGGCGATGAGTGGGCCGGGGTGCGGCGGGACCAGGCCGTGCAACACGGACAAACCCGCGAGCGCCGGAATGGCAATGCGCATGAGCTTCATCTGCGAGCGCTGGGTGACCAGGACGATCACCGGAAGGAGCAGGACGAGGCCAATCTCGAAGAACATTGGGAGGCCGATGATGACAGCAACCAAGGTGATCATCCAGACCACCTTGTTGCCGCTGGCTTTCTCAAGCAAGGTGTCCACCACCCGGTTTGCGCCGCCGGAGTCCGCCAGGAGCTTGCCCAGCATGGCGCCGAGGGCAATCAGAAGCCCGACCTCTTTGAGGACGCCGCCCACGCCGTCTTCGAAGTTGCTGACCACCTTGTCGAGGCCGACTCCCGATGCCAGGCCGACGAAGGCCGAACCAAGCACGAGGGACAAGAACGGGTGGACCTTGAATTTGGCGATCAGCAGGACGATCAGCGCAATGCCGATGGCCGCGACCACAAGGAGTTGGGTATCGTGCCCGGTCCAGTTCACGCTGCATCTCCGGTTGTGTGTGCGGTCTGTGCCGCAAGGCCGAGCCGTTCGATGATTTCGTCTGCTTCTTCAGCCGGGGAAGCGGAGACGCACAGCGAGATGTGGTTCTCTTCCTCGGTGGGTGCCTCAAGTGCATCGAACTGGGATTCCAGCAGGGAGGCAGGCATGAAGTGCCCGTGGCGCGAAGCCAGCCTGTCGGAAATCTTGTCCTTGCTCCCTTGGAGGAAAACGAACACGACGCCCTCGCCGCGCAGGACATCCCGGTACTGCTTCTTCAAGGCCGAGCACGTGATGATGCCCGGCTTTCCTGCTGCCGTACGTTCCTTGATCCAATCGGCAATGATGTCCAGCCAGGGCCAACGGTCCTCATCGCTGAGTGCGTGCCCCGCCTGCATCTTTGCCACGTTCGCTTCCGGGTGCAGGTCGTCGCCTTCGGCGAGGTCCCACCCCAGCCGGCCGGCCAATACGCCGGCCACTGTCGATTTACCGGAACCGGAGACACCCATGATCACCAATACCGGTTGTTGTGCAGTCTTCGCCATCAAAGTCTGCCTCTCTCAATTAAATATGATTTAAACGAGACTAAGCATATGACACAGGTTACACATCAGCAATTTCAGAAACCGGCGATCGTTTGGGACCCGTTGACTTCCACGACATGGAACGCCTCGGCGCTGCGCCCGCCGGGCATTCCGGCGCGCGAGGCATTGTGCCGGAGCATGCCCCGGACACCCCGTTCCATGCCCTCCAGATCGGGGTGCTGGCTCGCGTGGATCCGGATCGCCGCTAGTTTCGCGTCGATGTGGTCGGTGACATCCACGAAATAGTTCTCACGGGATTCGGGACCGGCAAAGAGCCACAGCCATGGCAGTTTGAAGGCCTCGAGGCCGGCTTCCGCCAGTTCCGGGTAGGCGAAGGGGTTCTCCACCGCGGGGTACACCGCCCGGGTCACGATCTCCCCCGCAGCGAGGTGGTCGGGATGGCTCTTCTGGATCCTGTCCCAATTGCGTTCCGGGTGCATGGCAAGGACGATGTCGGGGCGGATTTCGCGGATGAGCTTCACCACTTGCTTGATGACCCCATGCGTCGGTTCCAGGTATCCATCGCGCTCATGGAGGTAGTGCACATCCGTCACGCCGACGAGGGCAGCGGCTTGTCTCTGTTCCTCTGCGCGCATGGAAATGATCTCTTCGCGGTGCGCAGGATCGAAACCCCCGGCGTCGCCGTCGGTCATGACGCAGTAGCTGACCTCGACGCCGGCAGCGGTCCAGGCAGCGATGGTGCCGGCCGCGCCGAAGTCAATGTCGTCCGGATGGGCGGTAAAACAAAGCACCCGCTCGACGCGCTCTGCGGAGGCGTTGAACGGGCTCTTTGCTGACGTGGCGTCAGAAGACAAAGGGATCAGCCTTTCCGCTTTTTGATCTCTTCGGTGGCCTGCGGAACAACCTTGAAGAGGTCACCGATGATGCCGAAGTCCGCGATTTCGAAGATCGGCGATTCAGCATCCTTGTTGATCGCGACGATGACCTTGGAGGTCTGCATCCCGGCCTTCTGCTGGATCGCTCCGGAGATGCCCGCCGAAATGTAGAGCTGCGGGGACACGGTCTTGCCCGTCTGGCCAACCTGGTAGTCATGACCGATCCAGCCTGCATCCGTGGCGGCGCGGGAAGCCCCGAGTGCTCCGCCCAGCGCGTCGGCCAGTTCTTCCAAAGGACCGAAGTCGCCGTCGACCCCGCGTCCGCCGGCAACCACGATCCGGGCTTCGGTGAGCTCGGGACGGCCGCTGACCGGCTTTTCTGCACGCCCGGTGACCCGTGCGGCATTCGCGGTGGCATCGGCCGGGACGTCGATAGTGACGGTTTCGGGCGTGCTTGCCGCGGCCGGGGCCCCGACGTCGACGCTGTTCGGCTTGACTGTGAGCACGGCGACGGCAGTGCGCGCCTTGGCCGTGGTGGTGTACGAGCCTGCCAGGACCGACTTGTGGGCCGTGCCGTCGGCGTCGACGCCCACGACATCGGTGATGACCCCGGCGTTGAGCTTCACACCAAGACGGGCCGCGATTTCCTTGCCGTCGGCGGTGTTCTCCAGCAGGACGGTCCCGGCCCCGGAGGCCGCAACGACTGCGGCAAGATATGCGGCTTTCGGCGCAACCAGGTAATCGTCCAGGTCCGTCGCGGACGGGCGGTAAAGAGCCGAAACTCCTTGAGCACCCAGGGCGGCCGCGACGTCGTCGTGCAGTTCGCCGTTGAAGGCAACCACTGCTTCCCCGAGGGAACGTGCGATCGTCAGGAGTTCCAGGCTGCTCTTCTTGAGCGCCGCGCCGGGGTTGTCAATGAATACAAGTGCTTTTGCCATGTGTCGGAATCCTCTTAGAGCAGCTTCTGGGCGGCCAGGAACTCAACCAGCTTGATGCCGGCGTCGCCTTCGTCGGTGATGATGGTGCCGGCAGTGCGCGGCGGCCGCGCCTCAGCGGTTTCGACGGCGGTCAGCGAACCCACTGCGCCCACCTGCGCGGCATCGACGCCGATATCGGCCAGCGTGAGTGTGGTGATTTTCTTCTTCTTGGCTGCAAGGATGCCCTTGAAGTTGGGGTATCGCGGCTCGTTGATCTGGTCCGTCACGGACACCAGTGCGGGCAAGCTCGCCTCCACGGTGTCCGCGTGGGCGTCACCGTCACGGCGCGCTACGATGCGTTCGCCGTTGACCTCCAGGGAGGAAGCGAAAGTGACTTGCGGGAGTCCGAGCCGCTCAGCGAGCTGGGCCGGAACCAAGGACGTTTCGCCGTCGGTCGAGGCCATGCCCGTCAGGACGAGGTCCACGGGCGAATCGGCCCCAAGATACCGGATCGCCGCGGCGAGAGCCAGCGAGGTGGCGGCGGCATCGGAACCGGCCAACGCGTCATCGCTCAAATGCGCTCCCGAGGAGGCACCGATCTGCAAGGACTTCTTGACGGCGTTCACGGCACCGGCGGGACCCATGCTCAAGGCGATCACCTCGTTGCCGGCCTTGGCACCTCCGCGCGCTTCGCTCAGCTGCAGCGCGGCTTCAAGCGCATATTCGTCCAGTTCGGACAGAATGCTCTCGTCGCGGTCCGTGGTGTTGCCTGGGCCGGTGAGGTGTCGGTCGAACTGCGCGTCCGGGACGTGCTTGACCAGAACAACAATCTTCAATGTATCTCCCACTGTGTTCGAGGCAGCCTTCCATACTCGGGGATGGCCAGCAACTAGGCGCATGGCCAAGAGTGCCCGGCGTACGGGCTCGTCCTAGCTAAGCATATTGCGGAACAAGTCGGACAACGGCGCCGCGTTAACTCCTGTTTCGTGGATCGCCCCGCTTACGGCGGCAAGCGCACACAACGACGGCGGGCCGCACCGCTTGTGGTGCCGCCCGCCGTCGTCGACTGATTGTTGGTTTCCGTGCTGGAATCCGCTGCTACAGCGCAGCTGTTACGGCGCAGCATCCAGTGTCACGTCGAGCTCCTGCGACTGGCCGCTGCGCTGGACGGTCACCTTGACCGTTGCGCCTGCCGGCTGCTCCCGGACGGCCGCAGTGAGCTGCTCTGGATCGGTGATGTCTATACCGGCGAACTTTGTCACGACGTCGCCCACCTTGAGTCCGGCCTTCTCAGCTGCCGAGCCCTTGGTAACAGCCGCAACCTGCGCGCCCACCGAGAACCCGGAGCTGCTGCCTGTTGCCGACTTAGGCTGCACGCTGACGCCGAACTGACCGTGGGTGGCTTTGCCGTTCTTGATGAGTTCCTGCGCAATACGCTTCGCGTTGTTGATCGGGATGCTGAAGCCCACACCGATGTTGCCGCTCGAGGAAGAGGAGGAACTGCTGCTGCCGGCAGAAGCGATTGCCACGTTGACGCCGATGATCTCGCCCTTGGTGTTGACGAGCGCTCCACCGGAGTTGCCCGGGTTGATCGGCGCGTCGGTCTGGATCACGTTGAGCGAAACGGTGCCCTGGCCCGCACTGCTCTGGCTCTGGCCACCGCCTGGAGGGGCGAATTGGAACCCCTGGCCGCCGTTTTGCGAATTGTCCGAGCCACCGTTGGGAACAGCCGAGGACGCCACGCTGATGGTGCGGTTGAGCGTGGACACGATGCCGTCGGTGACCGTGCCGGGCAGGCCGAGCGGAGCGCCGATGGCGATGGCGTTGTCCCCGACGTTGATCTTGCTGGAATCACCCAGGGTGGCCGGCACGAGGCCGGAGGCGTTGTCCACCTTGATGATGGCGAGGTCCGAAAGCGGGTCCGTACCCACTACCGTCGCCTTCAGCACGCGTCCATCGCTCAGCCGCACTTCAATGGCGGCGTTGGCGCTGGCACCGTCAAGGGTCACCACGTGGGTGTTCGTCAGGATGTGGCCCTGGTCGTCGAGGATGATGCCCGAACCGGTGCCGCCCGTGCTTCCGCTCGAAGCCATGATGGTCACGACGCTCGGTGAAGCCTTGGCCGCCGCCGCGGTGATGGCGTTGACGTTGTCCGTGTTGTTGACAATCACGGTTCCCGTCTGGCCGCTAGTGGCCGCCGCCGGGGTCCGGCTGCTTAGCAATTGATCACTGGCGGCCACCACGCCTCCGCCCACGAGACCGGCTGCCAGGATGCAGGCCACCAAGGTCCCGACGCCGAAGACCGGCTTGCGTTTCGGGCTAGCCGCCGGACCGCCGGGGTGGGCCGGGAACTGCTGCGTGGGATAGTGCGGCGCAGGGTTCGGTCCGCCATAGAAAGGCTGGTGCTGCGGGTACGGGTGCTGTGGTCCCGCGCTGTGCTGTGGCGCTTCGTGTTGGGGCGCGCCGTGTTGAGGCGCGCCGTTCTCCGGAGCGCTGTGCTGTGCCTGGATCTGCTCGGTGGCGTTTTCGGCCGGACCCTGGGCCCAGGGTGCCGGAGCTGCCGGGCCCTGCGCTGTGTGAGCCGGCTGCGCCGTGTGATCCGGCTGGGCAGTGTATTCGGGCTTCGCAGTGTATTCGGGCTTCGCAGTGAAATCCTGACCCGGCTGGTATGCCGGCAGCGGGGCCGTAGGCTGGGAATTGGCTTGCTTGTCCGCCTCCGCCTGGCCGGCGCCCTCAGGACCATGGTTCTCGGGGCCATTGTTCTCAGGCGCGGCGCCCTGTGCTGGGTTCTCCGTCATGGGACTTCCTTTCTTCCTCGTCCCCTTAACTATCGTCGCTCTTACTGGATCAAGAGTCGACGTTCGCTGGGAGCTTGCTGAACGCCGTCATCGGAATGGCCCTGTGCCCTCGAATGGCGCCGACTAGCCCCTCAACGCTGGAGAAGGGAGGATCTCTCCCCGTTTCGCTGGCGGCATATTTACCGCTGTGGACGCTCCAAAAGGTGCACCATAGTATCAAGTGGAATTGCCACAGCGACCTGCCGCTTGACAACCATGCGTGGGGGCGCTGACGCATTCTGTTTCGATTGTTCCGGCCCGGACCAATCGCAGACGTGCTGAAGGGTTGCACATGCGGTCAATGTTGAAACGTGTACTCGCCGTCATCGGCCTGGCCGGAATGCTGGTCCTCCCGGCAACCGCAGCCTGGGCCGCGGACCCCGTGACCATCCCGTCCGGCCAGAACATCGTGGACAACGCGAATGTTCTGGGCAACCGCAAGGGCGAGGTCCAGGATGCCATCCAGAAGCTCCTGAAGGACCACAAATACAACTTGTATGTGGTCACGGTGGATTCCTTCGACAACCCCTCATCGCCCGCAGCCTGGGCCACGGCAGTGGCCAACAAGAAGGGTATGGGCAAGGCTGACGTCATTCTGGCCATCTCCACGGCCGGTCAGTACTATTTCGCACCCAACTCTGCAAGCGCGATCTATTCCAAGAGGTCAACCATTTCGTCCAATGCCATCGCGGCCAACCTGGGCGCAGGCAAGCGGGACTTTGCCCAGGCAGCCATCGACACTGCGGCCGCCGTCGGCGACGCCGCCGGTGGGGGCAGCGGCACGGTTCCGAGCGGCAACTCGGGTGCAGCCGTTTTGATCGGCGCGGGTGTTGTTGCGGCGGGCGGTGTGGGCACGTACTTGTACTTCCGTAACCGCCGCAAGAAGGTCCAGGCATCCGGAACGAGCTACGGCCCGCAGGGAGAACAGCTCGATCCCCTGGCCTCGTTGAGCATCCCGGACTTGCGGCGAAAAGCCGGTTCCCTGCTCATCGAAGCGGATGACACCATCAAATCCAGCGAACAGGAACTCGGCTTCGCCCAGGCGCAATACGGCGATGCCGCCGTCGGGAACTTCACCAAGGCATTGCTGGAAGCCAAGAACCACATGACCGAATCCTTCAAGCTGCAGCAACAGCTCGATGATCACATCCCGGACACCGAAGAGCAGCAGCGCAGTTGGCTCGGCGAAATCATCCGACGCTCGGAGGCAGCGCTCGAGTCGCTGCGCGAGCAGAAGGCCGATTTCGATTCCCTGCGCGAACTCGAGAAGAACGCGCCGCAGGCTTTGGCCACTGTTGCCGCCGGCGCCAACGAAGCCGAGGCAAAGATCAGCAGCGCGGAGCAATCGCTCAACGGATTGCGCGAGAAGTACGCAGACAGCGCACTTGGCCACGTGAGCGACAACATCACCCAGGCCAAGGACCGGCTCGCGTTCGTCCACAACGCGACAACGACGGCCCAGGAAAAGCTCGCCGCCGGTGAGAGCAGCCTTGCCGCAGTAGCAGTCCGCGCTGCGGAGGAGGGCCTGCACCAGACCAACGTTCTGATCGACGCGATCTCCAAGGTGGCGGGCAGCCTCGACGAAGCCCGGAATTCGCTGGAGGGCGCCGTGGTGGAGACCAGCCAGGACCTGGCACAAGCCAAAGCGATGATCCAGTCCGGCGAACACCCGGAGCTGGTTGGCCCGGTTGCAGGAGTCGAAGCCGCACTGGCGCAGGTCAAAATTGAAATCCAGGGCGAAAAAATCGATCCCATTGCCACCTTGGACCGCGTGGAGAAGGCGCACCAGGCCTTGGACCAGTCCCTCTCGGGCATCCGTGACCAGCAGGAACAGGCAAGGCGTGCGCAGGCCGCGCTCCAGCAGACCATCATGGCTGCCCAGTCCCAGATCAGCGCCACCTCGGACTATATAGCGGCGCGACGCGGCGGCGTGGGCACCGAGGCGCGTACCCGGCTGGCCGAAGCCCAACGGAATCTCGACTACGCCCTGTCCATTTCCCGCAACGACCCGGTCACCGCGCTGACGTACGCCCAGCAGGCCCAGTCGCTCGCTGCACAAGCCGCGCAACTGGCCCAGTCCGACGTCGATCAATTCGGCGGCTTCGCCAACCAAGGCTACGGCCGCGGCGGCATGTTCGGCGGTGGCGGCAACGGTGGTGGCCTCGGCGGAGCGATCCTCGGCGGCATCCTCATCAATTCCATCCTCCACGGCGGCGGAGGCGGCTGGGGCGGTGGAAACAACGACGGCGGAGGCGGTGGCTTCTTCGGTGGCGACGGCGGTGGGGGCGGAGGCTTCTTCGGCGGCGACGGCGGCGGCGGAGGAGACTTCGGCGGCGGCGACTCCGGCAGCTTCTAGCTCACGAAGACTAGGTGAGGGGCCTCTCCCCCACGTAGAAGGATACAAAAACTGATCACTGGATTCAGTGGGCACCACTGAGCAGGACGAAAGGCAACACCATGGTTAAGCAGTCCATTTTCGGGCGGATCGCACAGCTCGCCAAGGCGAATATCAATGCCTTGCTCGACCAGGCTGAGGACCCGCAGAAGATGCTGGACCAGATGGTCCGCGACTACTCGAACAACATCGCCGAGGCCGAGTCCGCCGTGGCGCAGACCATCGGCAACCTCCGCATGCTGCAGGCCGACTACAACGAGGACATCAAGAACGCCCAGGACTGGGGCAACAAGGCCCTCGCAGCCTCCCGCAAGGCCGACGAGTACCGCGCGGCCGGCAACGCCTCCGACGCCGTGAAGTTCGACAACCTTGCCAAGGTGGCCATCCAGCGCCAGATGTCGGCCGAGAACGAGGCCAAGGCCGCCGAGCCCAACATCTCGTCCCAGTCGGAGGTCGTGGACAAGCTCAAGAGCGGTCTCGACCAGATGAAAGGCAAGCTCAACGAGCTCACCAGCAAGCGCAATGAGCTGGTTGCCCGCTCCAAGACGGTTGCTGCCCAGACCCAGGTGCACGACGCCCTCAAGAGCATCGACATCATGGACCCCACCAGCGAGGTGGGCCGCTTCGAAGAGAAGATCCGCCGCGAAGAGGCCAAAGTCCTCGGCCAGCAGGAACTTGCGGCCTCCAGCCTGGACGCACAGTTCAACCAACTTGAGGACCTCGGAGAGCAGACGGAAATCGAGGCCCGCCTGGCTGCGTTGAAGTCGGGCGGTTCGAAGGCTGCGATCGGAGCCGGCGCCACCGCTCCGGCAGATGACACTGTGGACGAAGCCGACTTCGACAAGCTCTAGTCCCACCAAACGAAGGGCCGGACCTCATGGGGTCCGGCCCTTCGTGCTTGCTGCGTGCTTTATGCGCCTACAGCGAGTCGTCCAATGATGAGCCGCATGATTTCGTTGCTGCCTTCCAGGATCTGGTGGACGCGCAGGTCCCTGGCAATCTTCTCGAGGCCGTATTCCGACAGGTATCCGTAGCCGCCATGGAGTTGGATGGCCTTGTTTGCGACATTGAACCCGGCGTCCGTGGCGACGCGCTTCGCCATTGCGCACAACCTCACGGTGTCCGGGGCGCCGCGGTCCAAGGCGTCTGCGGCACGGAGGATCAAGGTCCTGGCAGTTTCGAGTTCCGTATCCATGTCGGCGATTTCAAACAGCAAGGACTGCTGGTTGATGAGCGGGCCACCGAAAGCCGAACGTGACTTGAGGTAGGCGATGGACTTCTCCAGGGCCGCCTGGCCGCCTCCCAAGGAACAAGCGCCCATATTGACCCGGCCTCCGTTGAGGCCCTTCATGGCGATGCCGAATCCGCTGCCTTCCTCGCCAAGCCGGTTCGCCACCGGGACCCGTACGTCCTCGAAGATGACCTGACGCGTGGGCTGGGCATTCCATCCCATCTTCTTTTCATTCGGGCCGAAGGACAGGCCCGGCGCGTCCGAGGGCACAACGATCGCGGTGATGCCCTGGCTCCCCGTGTCGGCAGTCCGTGCCATGACCACATAGACGCTGGAAACTCCTGCGCCCGAAATGAACTGTTTGGTGCCGTTAAGAACGTAACTGTCGCCGTCGAGCACTGCTTTGGTGCTCAGGGCAGCGGCGTCCGAGCCTGCTCCCGGCTCCGTGAGGCAATAGCTGCCCAGTGCTTCCATGGACGCAAGCTGCGGCACCCATTGGGCCCGCTGCTCATCGTTGCCGAAAGCATCGATCATCCACACCACCATGTTGTGGATCGAGATATAGGCCGCGATGGTGGGGTCTGCCTTGGAAAGCTCCTCAAAGATCAGCGCAGCATCCGTGCGGGAAAGCCCCGAGCCGCCGAACTCTTCCCGGACATAGATGCCTCCCATGCCGAGGGTGCCCGCTTCGCGCAGGACATCCACAGGGAAATGCTTGGTCTCGTCCCATTCCGCGGCGTGCGGCGCAATGGCCGTTGTGGCGAAGTCGCGCACCATCTCCACCACCGCTTGCTGGTCCTCCGTGAGCTCAAACATTGGCACTCCTTTGCAGTTCTTCCCAGTTCTCCGGGTTGTCCGGTATTTCTGGCTATTCGGTGCGTTTACTTGCTGACTTTGCCCATCAGCGAAGCGACAGGGCGAAGGAACAGCGGCCTCGCGAGGAACCACGCGCCCACAATCACCAGGAGGGATACGGCGAAAATGCCGAAACCAACCCAGTTGATATCGTCGCTGCCGCCATACATGTGGTTCAGGTTGCGCAGCGCCCCGGTGGCGAGCACCAGGGTGACGTGCACGATGGTGAAGAGCACGAAGTACACCATCACCGGGAAATGCACCGCCCGGGCCAGTTCGATGGGATAGATCTTGTTCACCGTGCCGGCCTTCTTCGGCCATGCAGAGGACGTTCGCAGGCCGGTGATGATGGCAAGCGGGGCGGCGATGAAGACCGTGACGAAGTAGGTCAGCAATTGAAGGGCGTTGTAGTTCACCCAGCCGTCCTCAGTGGGCCAGTTCAACGATGCGTACTGGAGGGCGGCCGAAAGGGCGTTCGGGAATACATCCCAGCTGGTGGGAATGATCCGCATCCATTGCCCGGTGGCAAAGATCACGATGATGAAGATGATGCCGTTCAACACCCACAGGGCATCCAGGGTCAGGTGGAACCACAGGTCCAGGCTGATCTTGGTTGGCGCGTTCTTGGTCCGGATGAATCCTTTGTTGTTTCGGGTCCATTGGGCCGGAGGCCTCTTGGCTGTGCGGACCTGCCAACCGGATCGAACGATGAGCACCATGAAGAAGACGTTCAGGAAATGCTGCCACCCCAGCCATGCCGGGAAACCTACAGGGGCGTTCGCCGGGAGGCTGGATGCGCCTGGGAACTCGTGCAAGAACGACTGCACACCCGACAGGCCCGTCAACCATTTGGCAAACAAGACGATGAGCAAAAGTACGAGCAGCACGCCTGGAACCACCCAAAGGGGTTGGGACCATTTGCTTTTGGCTGCTGTCGACTTTTTGGCGGGGGTGGACATCTTCTCAGGCACCTCTCGGAAGAACTTTGCAACAGGGACGCATCAAGCTAACAGGCTTTGGACCGAAGCGGCCAAAGCCTGTTACGCCGTCAGTTTGAACGGGCCTTGACGGCCTCGATGAGTTTCGGGACCACCGTGAAAATATCGCCCACGATTCCGAAGTCGGCCACCTCGAAAATGGGCGCGTCCTCGTCTTTGTTGATGGCCACAATGGTCTTGGCGGTCTGCATGCCTGCGCGGTGCTGGATGGCTCCGGATATTCCCAATGCGATGTACAGCTGCGGGGACACGCTCACACCGGTCTGGCCCACCTGGGCCGTCTGGGCAATGTACCCGGCGTCGACGGCTGCGCGTGACGCACCGATCGCCGCGCCCAAGGTGTCGGCGAGCTGTTCCACCAGCACGAAGTTCTCGGGCGAGCCCAAACCCCGTCCCCCGGAAACCACCGTCGACGCAGTCCGAAGCTCGGGCCGGGCCGAGACGGCGGCATCGTCGTTGAACCGGTCAATGATGGCGGCGCCTTCTTCTCTGGCATCGAGGGACACCGTCTGCAGGTCTGCCGTTGCTGCAGGAGCCTGGCCTTCGATCGCCCCCTGCCGGATGGTGAGGATGGGCAGCCCGCCTTCCACCACGGACTCGACGGTGTAGGCCCCGCCAAACACCGAATGCTGGGCAACAACGGTTCCGTTGTCGCTGCGCACCTGCACGACGTCGGCGAGCATGCTCCCGCCGACCCGGACAGCAAGCCGGGCGGCAGCTTCGCGGCCGTCCACCGAATTCGCGGTGAGGACGGCAGCCGGCCCGTAGGCTTCGACGGCCCCGCTCAGGGCATCCACGGCGGGTGCCACCAAAACAGTGCCGGCGGCAGCTGTCACAACCGAGTAGATCCTTGCCGCGCCCAGCTCACCCAGGCGCGCGACGTCGTCGTCCGCCAGCGGTGCCGAGGACACGACGACGGCGGCCGGTGAGCCCAGCGTGGCTGCGGCAGCCAGCAGCCCGCGGGCGGATGCGGCAATCTCGCCGCGGTGGGAAATTTCAATGAGCACCAAGACGTTCGACATTTCTTTTCCTCCCTCAGACCAGGCGGTTCGCAACGAGGAACTCGGCGAGCTCGTCGGCCGCGGTCCCGTCATCGATGAGTTTTCGTCCGGCCGCGCGCGGCGGCCGCTCAACGGTGGAGACCACTACAGTGCGGCTGGCGCCCGTCGGGACGCCAAGCTCGGCGGTGGACAACGTGGTGACGGGTTTGCGCTTGGCCGTCAAGATGCCCTTGAAGTTGGGAAACCGGGCCTCCGGGAAACGCTCGGTCACAGTGATGATGGCGGGCAGTCCGGCACGGACATTGAGGGTTCCGCCCTCGCCCTGGCGAACGCCGCTCACGCCGTCGTCGGCGATTTCCGCGGAGATCAATGAACCCAACAGTGGCAACTGGAGATGTTCGGCAACCATGGCGGGCACGACGCCGGCGCGGCCATCCGTCGATTCGTTGCCGGCCATCACCACGTCGAACCCGGTCGACCTCAGTGCAGCCGCCAGCGTTGCGGCCGTTCGGCCGGTGTCGGCGCCGGCCAGGGAATCATCCACAATGTGAACCCCGGAATCGGCTCCCATGGATAGGGCCTTGCGCAAGGACTGGGTGGCGTCATCAGGACC
This sequence comes from Arthrobacter sp. SE2, assembly GCF_058244265.1. NCBI lineage: Bacteria > Bacillati > Actinomycetota > Actinomycetes > Micrococcales > Micrococcaceae > Arthrobacter > Arthrobacter sp. SE2. Next base: position 375,228 of record NZ_JBZAYA010000001.1, read on the forward strand.
CATGGTCATTGCCACTACTTCGGTGCCTTTGTTGGCATCCTTGATGCGCAACGCGGCTTCGAGGGCGCGCTCGTTGATTTCATCGACCACGGAGTCGGCGGCCTCACGGTCGAGCCGGCCCGTTGCCAGGTCGAGCTTCCGTTCCTCGGCCGTATCCGGCACTTGTTTGACGAGCACGACGATCTTCATTCAACAGCTCCCTCGATGCAAATGGCTGACGCTTGGAATCGAGAATACTAGGAACTCCTAGTATTTACCATGGAGCGAGGGAAGGAATGCTTGGAACTCCTATTGATTCTGCCGGGATTTTTCGCGCCGGGCATGGGGATTCGGCCCGGCGGCATATTGCATGGCTTCTTTCGAAGCGATCGATCTAGCCCTGGCGAATGCCGAGGGTGTTCCCGTCGGGATCACGGAACCATGCGCCACGGGCGGGGCCGAGCTGGGCGATGTGCCCTGTTGTGGCAAGGGGACCCTCGGTGTAGTCGAGGAACTCCACGCCCTTGGCGGCCAAGTCTTGGACGACCGCCTCGATGTCGTCCACTTCGAAGTGGGCAAGGGTGTGCTCCGTAGTGGTAGGCGGACGCTTGAAGACCGAGATCTCACTGACGGGGCCGCACCGGTACCGTACGCCTACCGGAGTCTCCCAGAGGAAGGTCAGCCCCAGGATGCCGCCGTAGAACTCTTTCGCCCGTTCCAGATCCGTGACCGGAATTGTCGCCACGACCATCGTTGCATTGATCATCAGGACCTCCTCAGGCCGGCCCGTTCGGTCAGGATGAACGGGCCATTCGGCCCAAGTGTCGTCCTCCAGGAGCTGGACTGTCAACGCTTCAAGCGTTCGGATCGGCGTGGGTCACGCGGCCGGACTTGTCTCAGCGCCACGCGGAGCATGCGCCCGTCGCCGTCATCGCGAAGCAGCAAGACAAGATGCGCTCCTGCGACTACCGCTGAGGTCCAGGCCAGGACGGGCAACGATGCATAGAAGAGCCACAGAACCACCGGGAGAAGGAGCGGTGCAGCGGGACCGGCAATAGTGACGGCAAGGTCCTGATGTTTTGGCAGGCAGCAACGAACTAGCCGGAACCTCCCTGAACGGACACTGAACAAAGCCGGCGCGGATGGGGCAAAGATCCTGAAGACGGCCACGTGTCCCAGTTCGTGGAGAATCAACGACACCAGGACGAGGAAGACCATCGCGCTGAGAAGGCCAAGGATAAGCAGGCCAGTGGATTCCGTCCCCCACCAAGCTCCAGCGACGAGCGCCAAGGGCCACCCCAGCCTTCTGAACATCATCGTCAAGGCTTGGGCTTGGGCACGCGCCCTGCCCGGTAGCAGAGCTGCCGATTCAGTGGCAGGCAAGGGAGCAGCGCACTGCAGTTTGTTGAGGAAACTTCGGTGCCCGACGTGCCGGGCTGAAGCCAGCCCGGCATCGAGGGCCTCGCGCGCACGCACAAAGTCTTCGGGGCCGTCGTCTGGTCTGATAATCGGCGGCGGAGCCACGATGGATATCCCCAGCGGAGCGTAGGCCCATCTCCCGTTCTGCTGGACAATACCCTCAACCGGAAAAAGTTCGGCTCCTCTGGCCGCTTCGTCAACCATCTTTCGACACCCGGAGTACAAGGAGACCAAGTGCCGATGCAAGGAAGATAGCCAAGACTGCGGTGGAGAGCATCTCCCCGAGATACGAAGCATCGCCGAAAAGCTTCCCGAGCTCGGTTCCGGTCCAGCGCGCCGCCGAAGAGGAGGCGCCATAGATCAGGAAGACCGTGAAGCCAGTGGCACCGCTGGCCAATGGCTGCTCGCGGCTGAACGGCACGAGCACTCCACCAATCATGCCTGCAACCCAGGCCAGGACGGCATCCGGAATAAGTCGGGCCCAATGATCCGCGGTGAGGAGACCCGCAGCGACCATCGATGCGACGAAAACAGCACCAATCACCAACGAGATCATGGCGCAGGCGATGAGTTTGGGTGCAACCCAGGCAGTGGCGCGTCCAGTGAGGTGACGCTGGACCCAGTGGCTCCTGCTTGTCAGCCCGTAGGATTGCATACCGACGATACAAGGTGCCACAGCCAAGCTGGGTGCTATGGCCGCTGCGAGGAACCCGAACTCAGGATGACTCGACAAGGCAACGACACCGCCAAGCCCTATCGCCAACAGGAAGACCAACACGGTGAACTGATGGCTACGCAAGAGTTGCATCCCATCGATGTACGCAGCAGCAAGCAGCCGGTTCCGGGGAAGCGGGGCGTTGGCGAAGAGCCGGAGCGTCACGTCCTCCTGGTTGTCGATGTCCACGCGGGCCACAAGGAACATCAGGCCAATCGGAATCGCCAGCCAGATCACACTCGTCACGAGGTCCTGCCACGGAGTAGGGGCGCCAGTCCACAACGGCGCCAGTGCACGCCCCCAGACACGGTGCATGGCGACGTTGCGTGGCCCCTCGACCGTATCGGCCATGCTCTCCGGCAGCGGCAGGATATCCGTCCAGACGAGCAGCGTGCTGATGATGAAGCAAGAAACCCCGGCGAAGGTCAAAGCGTAGTAGCGCGGTAGCCTCAGCCAACGCCGGTACGCGTAACCGAGGGTTTGGAACAGGGCCAAGACCAGCAACTGGGCGGAGGCAAGGAAAACCATAAGCAGAATCGACGAAACCGCGGCAGCCCAACAATCGACACTGGTGCGCCAAAGGGCGGCGAGTGAAGGGATACAGAGGCTGAAGGCCAAAATGTAAGACAATGCCAGTACGGGCATCTGCAGCCCTGCGAAGACCGCCCTCCGGGAAACCGGGAGCATCTCCAGCACAGTCGCGAGGGAGTTACGGGACGGGCCCAGTATCGAGAACAAAGCGGTAAGAAACGCGATCGTCAGGAACGAGCCGCCCAACATGAAGGAAAGCAATCCGGGCGTCAGCGTGATCTGTTGTGTCGTTTCCGTGCCCCCGACCAACAAAGCCAGGATCGTACCGAAGGCCATGGCGGTGACAACAGCGGTCAACGTAAAAGCCCTGATCGCGGTTACAGAGAGCCGGAGCTGTCCCGCCGTCTCTCGCGTCCAAGCTGTGAGGGCGGTGCGGGCGACCGTCGCTGCGGCGCCCACTAGTTCTGTCCTGAGGGTCCCGGGGATGCGTTGCTGCTTCGCACTGCCATCACCACGCTGACAAGCACCGACAACGCTATGACCACGACGATTCCGGCGAAGTTCGGCTGGAATTCCAAGGCCAGCGCTCCGTTTTCGGTTCCGGCAGTCGCCGTGAACAGACCTGGCAGGGTCGCAGGGGAGCCCGTCGAAATGGCGATCACGCTCGTGGCCACGCACAGAATGAACACCAGGGCCAATCCCCCGACCACGCCGCCGAGGGCTGCGCCAACTATTTTCGACATCGTGTTCATTGAGGTCCCTCCTCGAGCCGGCCAACGCGGAGCGCCGCCTGTAGTTGTTCCCGGCGCTCCGCCTGGAACTCGTCAAGTTTCGTTGCCTGAAGGAACACCGCTTCGAGCGACGCGAGCCCTCCGTAGTCTTCGCGGAGTCCGGCGGGGCTGCCCATTGCCGCCTGTTCCCCGTTGTTGAGAATCATCACCCGATCACAGTCGAGCTCGGCCCGAAGCATGTCATGTGTGGCTATCAGCACCGAACCGCCAGCCCCGGCGAACATCGCCAGCAAATCCCGAAGCACGGCCGCAGCTTCCGGATCGAGCCCGCGAAACGGTTCGTCGAGTACGAGGAGTTCCGGGGAATGCATGACGGCGACGACCAGCTGCAGCTTCCGCTTCATGCCATGGGAGTACCCACCGATGGATCGTCCCAAGGCTGTCCTCAAACCAAGCACGTCGGCCAACTGGGCGGCAACGTCCCGGTCGTCACGCTTCCGGAGCCGGTGATGGAGATCAAGGTATTCAGTGCCCGTCAAGGACAAAGGCAACGGCAAGTCATCGGGCGCGAACCCGATCCATTGCCTCGACTCCTTGTGGCCAACAGGAACGCCGTTGACTTCAACACTCCCCCGGCTCGCCTCAAGCAAACCAGTCAGGATATGAAGGGTGGTTGATTTTCCGGACCCGTTCGGGCCGAGGAGTCCGAAGACTTCTCCGGGTACCAGCTCGAACGAGATATCCCGCACCGCTTGTACCGTTCCATAGTCTTTTCCGAGCTCCTCGACCCTGCAGGTGAAATGCACAGATTTCAATGGTTCATTCACCGTTGCGTTGATCTAGCTTCGGCAGTACAACTTCCACGTTCCCCCGGATTCCCAGCTCGGCATATCCATTGCCGGCCAGGCGCCACGCTGCCGGCAATACCAGAACCAGGCGGCAACGAAGCCCATGAAGATGATGGCTGCAATCGGGATCACGATCAGAAATCCGACGTCGTTCTGACGACGGGCCATCGCGTCAGCGGCCAGTTGCGGGATCAGTGTGGGAGCCGTGAGCAATAGCGTTGAGCGTTTTTGCATCGATTTCCTCCTATTTTCTTGAACTGGCTGAGGGGAAATTCAGCTTTGTTCCCCCGCCCAAGAAACTAGCGCGATATTTCGCCTCTCAGTGGTCGAAGTGGTCAAACTCCGTGCAGATTTGCCAAAAATCAGTGTGTTTTTCGGCAATCTCAGTGTGGATCTCGGCTGCTCTACGTGTTAATGGACGTTTCACACTGAGGGGCCGGAGCAGCCGCCTGAGACCGTGTCCAGGATCTCCCTCGGGAAGTAGGAGCGGATGTCTCCGCTGCGCGTACCTCACGATCGAGAAGGGGTAGCGGAAATAGGGTTAAACGAAAGAGTCCGCCCAGACGGGCGGACTCTTTCGTTTATTTGGTTGCGGGGACAGGATTTGAACCTGTGACCTCTGGGTTATGAGCCCAGCGAGCTACCGAACTGCTCCACCCCGCGTCGCAGAATCAACTCTACCGCACATTCAGGGGCGCCCCTGACCATTCCGGTGTGCGCTGCGGCACGATGGGGAACTCAGGATCCAAAGGGAACCTTCGGGCCGGCGCAACAGCACCTCAGAGGAGGGCCTATTCTCGCCGGGACCTGGCGCCGTCTTGACCTTCTTTGATTTGGGAAAGCGCTTGCGACACGACGAGTCGCGTCATTTGGGTGTCGAGACGGCTCAAAGAAGGTCAGGAGGTAGCGAACACGGCCGCACCGGGCACACGTCTAACCCTTGCCCGCTCCCCCACCCCAAACCGGTGGCAAAATCGAGTAGGTGGGTCGGGTTTCCCGCCCCACCTCTCACACCACCGTACGTGCGGGCCTCGCATACGGCGGTTCGCTAGGTCGTTTGAAAGCGATCCCATGCAGGGCGTAAGTGGATGAGGCCTTGACCTTCCCAGTACTCAGTTGGGCGGGCCTCTTGACGGGGCTGCTTGAAGCGAATCAGGCAGTAACTACTATGGCACACGATGCCGGAATCGATCCGGAAAACTTCGCCAAACTTGCCTAGGCGCACGACACCCACCTCATCGGCTAATCCGCGAGGACGCGTGCCGTAAAGCAGCCGCAGGGGCAACCCACGTAACCGCTGCCGGATCTCCCGAGAATTCAACTGAATCGATCGGACGAAAGCGTCCTTTGGCAGGGTGGCCTGCGGCATTTTCGAGGAAGAGAAAGCCAAACGGACGCCGGGGCTGACGCCACCCTGAGCTATCGCCCAGGCGGGCCATCGTCCAGTTTCATGTGCTCCATGGCCGTGTCGTTCCCAGAGCCTCGCCCTTCATGTGCCGCTCTAGGTCTTAGTCCAGCCAAGTAGCCGAGATACCGCCGGTGAGTGCGACCAGTGCTACAGCTATCAGAACCCCCCAACGCCCCCCCAATTGCCCAGCAGAATTTGCGTAGGGGTTGTGGTCGTTCGGCATTCCCTGATGCTATGCCCTTTCATTTGGGTCTGAACCAGGGGGCGAGCCCAACTTGTCGCTGCAGACATCAGACAGCCGGCAAGTCTTGACCCGGTCGAAGCCGCCCTTCGCAAAAGATTGAGGTTAGGCGATCAGCTTCAGGCTATTTGACGGGAACCCTGCGGTCTACGTAGTAGGCGGAGAACACAAGGGCCACCAGTCCAAGGAGAGCTGCACCGTAGTAGAACAGGAGGCCAGGAATGCCCAAGTGAACGCTAAACATGCCGCTAAGGAGCAGCTGAACGCCAATGCAAAGCACCAAAAACACGGCGGCGACGCACCCGATCCGTATGCCCCTGGAGATGCTGGTCCCGCGTGGGGTACTAGCCACAAAATCGGCAACGCTGAATCGATCAACTGCTGTCCGGCGTTGTTCCATCGCTTCGTCGAGGAGGCGCGGTATCTCGGTTTCTGCTACGCCCTTTTTCCTGAGGGCGTACACAATATCCTGCTTGAGGTTTGAGTCCATTGTTTCACTCCGTTGTCAAGATCATGCGATTAAACTACATCCCGCGTTCGATTGCGCCAGACACCGATGACGCACGGCACGATGATCCAAATCGCTGCTGAGGAAATCGCTGCGATGGCATTTCCTCCTTCAGTCAGAACGTTTGAAAGAGTGAAGGGTGGTTGATTTTCCGGACCCGTTCGGGCCGAGGAGTCCGAAGACTTCTCCGGGTACCAGCTCGAACGAGATGTCCCGCACCGCTTGTACCGTTCCATAGTCCTTTCCGAGCTCCACGACCCTGCAGGTGAAATCCACAGATTTCAATGGTTCATTCACTGTTGGGCAATAGCGTTGAGAGTTTTTGCATCGGTTTCCTCCTATTTTCTTGAACTGGCTGAGGGGAAATCCAGTGATGAGTGTCTGTTCCCCCGCCCACGAAACTAGCGCGATATTTCGCCTCTCAGTGGTCGAAGTGGCCAAACTCCGTGCAGATTTGCCAAAAATCAGTGTGTTTTTCGGCAATCTCAGTGTGGATCTCGGCGCTTCTGCGTGTGAAAAAACGTTTCACCCGGATCGGCCCAGATAGCCGTCTAAGACCGTGTCCAAGACCGCCCTGGGGAAGTGGGGGCGGCCGTCTCCGCTGCGCCTACCTCAGGATCGAGAGCGCGGCGAAAATGGGGGTTAAACGAAGGCACCGTCGGATTCTGCTGGATCATTCTCTTCGCCGAAGTTGCCGGTCCCATGATTCCGCGGGCCCGGAATGCGCCCATTCGAATGATTGAGCAGAATCCGACATCCGAGCGAAGACGATCCCGGGACGGACGTACCGGGGACACGTTCTACCCATCCAGCACTCCCCCACCCGCAAATCGGCGGAAAACGAAAAAAGATCCGGCACAGTGTTTCCACTGTGCCGGATCTTTTCTCCAGTTGCGGGGACAGGATTTGAACCTGTGACCTCTGGGTTATGAGCCCAGCGAGCTACCGAACTGCTCCACCCCGCGTCGCAAGAACTACTTTACCTGCAGGTGAATGTCAGGCCAAATCGAAACGACGTGACCTCGGTCTCCCCCGCCGGGCGGCCACCATGCACGGGCCGCCAGATCAAAAGGAAGACCGGGCCAGCCCTGGTGAGGGCTGGCCCGGTCTTGCAAAACCCCCAGCTAAGCCGGAATCGGCCAGCTGGGGTCAGCTATTTGCTTGGCGACGGCGAAGGCGACGACGAGGCCGACGGGCTCGCCGAGGGGCTGGCACTTGCCGACGGAGCCGGGGTGACACCAAGCCGGGACTCGGCGTCGAGCGCCTTCTGTATCGCCGCTGACAGGAGGCTCTGCTGGGCGCCGTATCCGGCGAAATCGCCCTTGGCCAGCGCGGCCTGGCCATCCTGGATGGCCTTGTTGGCCTGATCCAGTGCAGCCTTCAGCTGGGCCTGCGCATCCGCTGCGGCGGGTGGCGTCGTTGTCCCCGGCGGAGTGGGGGTCTGGCCGTTATTTGCCGAGTCTCCCGCCGAGGCCCCTGAGTCACCGCCGAAGAGGATCTTCAACGCACCGTCAAGCGTGGGGGCAAAGCCGACCTTGTCGCCAAAGGCCACGAGCACACGCTGAAGGGTCGGATAAGACGTCTCACCGGTGGACTTCAGATATACCGGTTGGACATAGAGCAGGCCTCCGCCCACCGGCAATGTCAAAAGGTTGCCGTTGAGCACATCGGATGCACCCTGCCTGAGCAGGTTGAGTTCCCGCGACACTTCAGGATCGGAGTTGAACTTGTTCTGGGCCTGGCCGGGACCTGGAACTTGGGTGTCCGTTGGCAATTGGAGTAATCGCAACTGGCCGTACGTGTCCGCCTTCACCCCCTTCTGGCTACCGGCGTCGGAATCGGCTGCGAGGAAGCCGTACAGGATGTTCCGGGCGGCGCCGTTGACCACCTGTGGAATGAAGGAAGACGTCAGCTGGAAGGCCGGCTTGGTCTGGTCAGGCATCTGCAGGGACATGTAGAACGGAGGCTGCCGGACGGGATCCGTGACCGTGGGGTCGTTCGGAACGCTCCACGCGTCGTTGTTCTGGTAGAAGCTGTCCGCGTTGGTCACGTGGTAGCGCCCAAGCAACTCGCGCTGGACCTTGAACAGGTCCTCCGGGTAGCGGACGTGGCTCATCAGTTGTCCCGACATCTCCGAGTATGGCTTGACGGTGGTCGGGAAGATCTTCTCCCACGCTTTCAGGATGGGGTCCTGGTCATCCCAGGCGTACAGCGTGACCGAGCCGTCGTAGGCGTCAACAGTGGCCTTCACCGAGTTCCTGATGTAGTTGACAGCGCTGTTCGGCAGAGCCGCTGTGCGCCCGGAGGTCGTCTGCGAATCGGCCGTAGCGTTTCCCAGTTGCTGCTGCTGCGAGTAGGGGAAGTACTGGCTGGTGGTGTAACCGTCCACGATCCACTTCACCCGGCCGTCGACCACTGCGGGATATGCGCTTCCGTCCACCGTCAGGTAGGGAGCAACCTTTTGCACGCGCTCACGCGGAGTGCGGTCGTAAAGGATCTGGGACTTCTCGTTGACACCGTCGGACAGCAGCAAGTCCGAGGACTGGAACTTGATCGAGTACAAGAGGCGGTTGAACCAGTTGCCCACGTTGGGGCCGCCGTTGCCGGTAAAGGTGTACTGCGTTTCGGTGGAAGTGTCCTTGCCGGCGGGACGGTCCTGCTCGCGGTGCGCGGCGCCGTCCGGGGCGCCGACCACCGAGTAGTCCGGCGAATCTTCACCGAAGTAGATGCGGGGTTGGTAGCTCGCGTCGCTGCCAAGGGTACCCATGGATGGAATTCCGGACAGCAGGAAGTCCGGCTTGCCATCAACCGTGAAGGTATTGCCCTTGGCGGCCACGACGCCGTAACCGTGGGTGTAGACGATATGCCGGTTGACCCAGGTCTGCTGGCTGGCGTTCAGGCCGTCCTGGTTCAACTCCCGGACAGCGATCACGGTGTCCTGGGTCTTGCCGTTCACGGTGTAACGGTCGACGTTCAGAGCCTTGGGGAACTGGTAATACGGACGGTACTGCTCCAGTTGGGAGAACGCCGAGGAAACCAGGTTCGGGTCCAGCAGCCGGATGTTGGCGGCAGTCTGGGCATCCTTGGCAAGCGCCCCGGTCTTGGCGTCCGTGGTGGCGTTGTAGGGAGAAACCTTGATCTTGTCCAAACCATAGGCGGACCGGGTCATGGCAATGTTGCGGTCAATGTACTTATTTTCCAGCGTCTGCTCCGAGGGGCGGACTTGGAACTGCTGGATGACCCAGGGATAGACACCGCCCGCGAGGATGGACGTGATGATCAGCATGGCCGTGCCGATGACGGGCAAACGCCAACGGCCAATCACGGCGGCCACAATGAAGAGGATGGCCACCAGACCTGCGGCAACGGCCAGGATGGTCTTCGTCGGGATCACGGCGTTGACGTCCGTGTAGAGGGCACCTGCCCAGTGGCCGCCGTTGTTCTGGACGGTGCTGTAGACGTCAAGCCAGAAGTTGGCTCCGAGCAGCAGCAGGAAAACGGCCCCGGTCACGGCCAGGTGGATTTGGGCGGCACGGCTGGTGAAGATGCCGCGTTCCATGAGCCGGATGCTGCCATAGAGGTAGTGGGTGAGGATTCCCGCGATTCCGGCAATCACCACAACGCTCATGAGGAAGCCCGTGACAAAACCGAGGAACGGCAAGGTCATGAGATAGAAGCTGATGTCCAGGCCAAACTGCGGATCGGCCTGCCCGAAGGGTACCTGGTTGAAGAACAAAAGCACCGATTGCCACTGGCTCGCGGCCGCGCTGCCTGCAAAGAGGCCGAACAGCACGGGGATGCCGATCATGACCACGCGTCGCACGGGTTCGAGTTGGGCCTGGTACCGGTTCAGATTGTCCCTGACCTCGGAGTCCGGAGCGTAAACGGGCCGTGCGTGGTAGGCAACGCGGATTGCGTAGAAGACCGGCACGAACATCAGGACGAAGCCGGCGAGGAAGATCAGGATCCGGGCCAGGTTCTCCCTGAAATACACTTCGAAGAAGCCCAACTGCTGATACCAGAGGACGTCTGTCCACACATTGGCGAAGAAAATGAATCCCACCACGGCGACGGCGACGATGATCAGAGTTGGAGTGAGTGCACCCCGTCTCCGCTGCGGTCTTCCGGGCGGGCTGGTGCTGGCTGGACGGGACAAACTCGATACCTCATCGCTGGTCTTCAGTTAACGGTCATCAGTGCGTGTGTTCGTCGGCCCCGGTGCCGGGTGCTAATGGCGGAGGCCGTCATTAGTGCCACGAGTGGCAGTGGAGCTAAGTTCCATCATCAGTCTAGTTGTTGGAGCATGTCGGGAGGCGGGACACATTCTGGCCCGAGGCGAGTCGCTCGACGGCTGATTTTGCGTCCGCCAGAGTGTCCACTTTGACTACCTGCAGCCCGTCCGGAACGTGCCCAACGACCTCGTCGCAATTGGCGGCAGGCGCGAGGAAAAGCGTGGCGCCGCCGTTGCGGGCTCCGCGCATTTTCTGGGCGATTCCACCAATGGGTCCCACGGTGCCGTCCGGCGAAATGGTGCCGGTGCCGGCCACATGTTTGCCCCCCGTGAGGTCGCCCGGGGTGATGCTGTCGATGATGCCAAGTGCGAACATCATGCCGGCGCTCGGTCCGCCCACCTGGTCCAGGGAGATCTTGACGTCGAACGGGAAGGTGAACTTGTACTGAAGCAGTACGCCCAGGATGTACTTGCCGTTCGAGCCCTTGCCCGGGGTGATGCTCACCGTCACAGGCTTGCCGTTCCGATCGACGACGACGGCAGCAGGCGCGCCCGCGCCGTCGGCGAGTGCGGTTTGGACGACGTTCAGGGACGTGACCGCCCTGCCGTTGATCGACGTGAAGACATCCCCTGTTTGGAGTTTGCCCGCCGAGGCCGAGCCATCGGACAACCCTGCGACTGCAAGCTTCTGCCCGTACGGAATGTTCTCTTCCTTAAGGGCAGAAGCAACTGCGTTCTCTTGGGAGGTAGTCATGGCGAGCGCGCTTTCCTGTTCGGATTGCTGCTTGGTGACGCCCTTGGGATAGAGAAGTTCTTCGGGGTATACGGCCTTGGAACCATCCAGCCAGGCTTGGAAGGCCTCGAAAATATTGACGGGTCCGTTGGGGCCGCCGTTGATGTAGACGGTGGTCAGGTCCAGATTTCCTTTGGCAGGATACGTCGCGTGCCCGGAGATGCTAATGACCGGCTTGTCGTGGTCCGTGCCCAAGGTGTTGAACGTCGGTCCGGGAGATTCCACGACGTAAGGAACAGGGAGGACAGCCGCGGCGATTCCCAACACAATGGTCAGGGCGCCGGAGACGAGCATCGCGACGTACCGGCCGTCACGGCGCTGCGCCGCTTGGGGTGCGTGGGGCGGTTCCTCCCCCGGGTCCTGGCCTGGTTCCTGCGTTTGTGCGGTGTCCCGCTCCGGGAAATGGCCGTCCGACGTCGGGACGTCCTGGGAGTTGGAGGGGCCGAGAGGCTGTCCGGGTTCCCCGGCAGCTCCGGGGCTCGGCAAACTAGTCAATGGAAGACCTCTCCGCGCCGGGAACCGTGTGCCCAGCACTACCGTTTCGACCCCCTCATGGTGGAGGCCAGTAAACATACCAACGATCCACCCTACTTTGCTGTGCCCGCCTGAGGTGCTTTGCCTAGAGCGAACGACGCGTTCCTGAGGCAGACAGCCCCGGGGCATCGCGGTACCTTGAAAGTGATCACCAGTCACACCGACGATCGGCGGCACCATGACCTCCAACCCCAATACCCCTCCCAACGGAGACGATTCACCCGTGGATCCCTTGGCAGAAATGCTGAAGAACCTGATGGGCGGGCAAGGCATGGGCAATATCGACCCCGCCGAACTGGCAAAGGCCGCAGGGCTACCGAACGACCCCAATATGCTGCAGCAAATGTTCGCCCAAGTGCAGGCCATGATGAGCTCCACTTCAGAGGGTCCCGTCAATTGGCAGCTCGCCCACGAGAATGCACGCCGTGTTGCCGCTGCCGGCACGGATCCGTCCGTGAATGCCGTGCAGGCCCGCGAAGTCGACGAGGCGCTCCGGCTCGCGGAACTCTGGTTGGATCCGGTCACCGATCTTCAGGCAACGGGCCTCATCGGCCGCGCGTGGTCCCGCGCTGAATGGGTGGAAGCCACCCTCGCTACGTGGAAACGGCTCACGGAGCCGGTGGCCAACAGCATCGCCAACGCCCTGTCGGACGCCCTGACCCAGCAAATGCCGGAAGAAATGAAGGCCATGATGGGTGGCACCTCGTCCATGTTGCAGAACATGGGCGGAGCAATCTTCGGCATGCAGCTGGGCCAGGCGATCGGCGCCCTGTCAGCCGAGGTGGTCAGCTCTACCGACATCGGCGTTCCGCTCGCTGATCTCGAGATGGCATTGCTACCGGCCAATGTGGCGAAATTCGGCGAAGGCCTGAGCGTCCCTGAGAATGACGTCCGGTTGTTCCTCGCCGTCCGCGAAGCCGCGCATGCCCGCCTCTTTGTGCAGGTTCCATGGCTGCGCGGCCATCTCCTCGGAGCGATCGAAGCTTATGCCCGAGGCATCCACATCGACCTGTCCCGCGTCGAGGACCTCGCCCGGGACCTGGATCCCGGCAACCCCGAGGGCATTCAAGAAGCCCTCTCCCAAGGGGTGTTCACGCCTGAGCGCACTCCCGAACAATCGGCTGCATTGGAGAAACTCGAAACCGCACTGGCGCTGGTTGAGGGCTGGGTGGACGAACTCACGGCTGCGGCCACCGGGAACGTGCTGCCATCCGCCGTCGCACTCCGCGAGACGGTGCGGAGGCGCCGCGCCACGGGAGGACCCGCTGAACACGCGTTCTCGTCGCTGGTGGGACTCGAGCTGCGTCCGCGACGCCTGCGCGAAGCCGCCACGCTGTGGGCTGCGCTGAAGGACGAGCGGGGAATCGCCGGCCGCGATGCCATCTGGCAGCACCCCGATTTGCTCCCCACGGCGAATGACCTCGACGACCCGGCGGGCTTCACCGAACGGCGCCGCCTGGCTGAAGCCAGCGACACCGAGGTGGACGATGCGCTGCAGAAGCTCCTTGAAGGTGGCTACGACGCTCCGAAGGATGAGGAGAACACAGAGGGGAGCCCGGAGGCTCCGAAGCCTGAAGACGGAGACTCCCCTGACAACACGGAGCCCGGCGAGCCGAAGGCTTAGCCGCTCCGTGAACGCCTAGTCGGCGTCGGCGTCCCAGCTTCCGGCTGGAGCGCCGGCGCCTTCTTCATCCGGTCCAAGCCCACGGGACGTCGCAAAGGCGACGCCCTCCAGGAAGGCCTTCGCCCGCTGTGTTTCGGGGTACGCCTCCAGCAAGCGCCAAAACGCGGCGTTGTGCCCGGCCACCAGCAAATGCGCGAGTTCGTGGAGCAACACGTAGTCGATCACCCATTGCGGCATCGACTGGAGCTGGTCGGAAAGCCGGATGGTCCCGTCCGCCGGAGTTGCCGAGCCCCACCGTGACTTCTGGTTGCTGACCCAGCGGACCGACGTCGGGATGGCTCGCCCGCCCAGATACTTTGAAGACAATTCCGCGGCATGACCGGCAAGGGCTGCATCGCTCGCGGGTTTCCGCCTGCCGGCGCCCTGGGCGCCTCTCTGCCCTTGGCGCTTGAGCTTGTCCAGCATCCGCCGGACCCATTCGCCTTCTTGCGCCTTCGTGAAGTGGGCAGGGATCGCAACAACGGCGTTCCCGTCCTCCCAGAAAGCCGCCACGGTACGACGCCGGCGGGCAGAGCGGCGAACGACGACGGGTATGCCGTCATCGGTGGTCAGCGGCAGATCGGGCTGGCCTGCTACCCGGGGCACTAGGCAGACCCGTTCTCGACCAGAACTGCCAGCACGGCTTCGCCGTACTTTTCCAGTTTGGAAGGTCCGACGCCGGCGAGTTTCGCCAGTTCCTCAAGGGACTCCGGCCGGGCCTCGGCGATGGCCGTCAATGTCGCGTCCGTGAAGACCACATACGCGGGAACTTCGTTGCTCAGGGCCTCCTCCTTGCGCCATTGCCGCAAGGCCTCGAAGGTCTGGTCCTCGTAGGTGGGCGGGCACTGGCTGCAGCGACCCACTTTGCGTTCGGCGCCAGTGGCGAGCATCGTGCCACAGACCCTGCACGACGCCGGTGCTGCCGCCTTGCGCCGTGGCGTGGGGCGGCTGCGCGCGCTGGCTCCGAGCACCGAGTCGGGGCGGAGCCCGTCGAGGAAGCGCGAAGGCTTGCGGTTGGCACGGCCACCAGGCGTGCGGGCCGTGGACCAGGACAAGTTCAAGTGCTCGCGTGCCCGCGTGATCCCGACGTAGAGGAGGCGGCGTTCCTCGTCCACGCTCTCGGGAGTGTCGGCGAAGGAAATGGGCATAAGTCCCTCGCTCAAGCCCACCAGGAACACGGCGTCCCATTCCAGGCCCTTCGCTGCGTGCAGCGATGCGAGGGTCACGCCCTGGACTGTCGGGGCGTGCTGCGCCACCGAACGTTCCTGGAGTTCGTTGACGAATTCCATCAAAGTGAATTCCGGCCCACGGCTAATGGCGAGTTCGTCCGCGAGGGCCACGAGCGCGGCCAGCGACTCCCAGCGTTCGCGGAGTGCGCCGCCGCTATGCGGGGCGGCATCCGTGTAACCGAGCGAGGCCACGATGTCCCGGACCAGTTGGCCGAGCGCCTCCTTGGCGGAATCCTCGGCTACCGCCCGCGTGGCGGCGCGCAACTGCAGGATGGCGTCCCGGACTTCCTTGCGCGCGAAGAACCGCTCACCGCCCCGCAGCTGGTAGCCGATACCCGCCGAAGCAAGGGCTTGTTCGTACGCTTCCGATTGGCCGTTGGTGCGGAACAGCACGGCAATCTCGCTCGCCTTGGTGCCGGCGTCGATCAATTCCCGGATCCTGCCTGCGACCACCGCCGCCTCGGCCTCGTCGTCGGGGCATTCCATGAACCGCGGCTCCGGTCCGGCCGGGCGCTGGGCTACCAACTGCAGGGGTTTGGCCCAGGCTGCGTCGGCAACCGTTCCACCACTGCGGCGGGATCCGAGGAGATCGTTGGCGAGCTTCACCACTTGAGGCGTGGAACGGTAGTCGCGAACGAGTTTGACCACCGTCGCCGAAGGGTAATTGCCCTTGAATCCAAGGAGGTGCTTGGGGGAGGCTCCCGTGAAGGAGTAGATGGTCTGGCTGGAGTCGCCCACCACGCAGAGTTCATCGCGGCCGCCAAGCCACAGCTCAAGAAGCCGCTGCTGTAGCGGGGAAACGTCCTGGTACTCGTCCACCACAAAGTGCCGGTACTGCTCGCGGACCGTCGCTGCGACTTTCGGGTCCTCCTGAAGGATGCCCACCGTGATCAACAAGACGTCCTCGAAATCGATCACGTTGCGGTCCGTCTTCACGTCCTCGTAAGACTGGAAAACCCGCGCGACGGCGGTGAGGTCGAAACCTCCTGGAGTGCCCCGTCCGTGCGCGTTCTCAAGGTAGTTGGCTGGCGTCAGCATGGAAACCTTGGCCCACTCGATCTCCGCCGCAAGGTCACGGATGGAAGCGCGATCGGTACTCAGCCGGAGCCGCCGCGCGGCTTCGGCGATCATGTTCGCCTTGTGGTCCAGCAAGTTTGGCAGGACGCCACCGACCGCCTGCGGCCAGAAGAACTGCAATTGCCTTAGCGCGGCGGCGTGGAAGGTGCGGGCTTGGACGTTGCCGACGCCGAGATCCCGCAGCCGGCTGCGCATCTCGGCGGCGGCCCGGGAGGTGAAGGTGACGGCCAAGAGGCGCTGAGGGCTGTAAACGCCGGAGTGGACACCATAGGCGATGCGGTGCGTAATGGCCCGGGTTTTTCCCGTACCCGCTCCCGCGAGGACGCACATGGGACCAGTGAGGTTGCTGGCGACTTCCCGTTGCTCGGCATCAAGTCCGCCGAGAATCCGGTCCTCGAGTGAAGCGGTGTCGCTGAAAATACCCTCTGTCACTGCTGGAGATCCTCGATGACGCCGCCGTACCAGTGCTCGATCAGGGAACGGGCAATCGAAAGCCTTGTGGAGATCGTGATCTCGCCGCTGAGTACTGCTGCCTGGAGTTCCGCACGGCTGAACCAGCGTGCCCGGGTGACCTCTACGCCGTCGGGCCGGGCCTCGACGTCGTCCGTCGTTGCGGTGAACCCGAGCATAAGCGAGGCCGGAAACGGCCACGACTGCGAGCCAAGGTACTGGCAAGCGGTGACCCGCACACCCACTTCTTCCCCGATTTCGCGAACCACGGCCTGTTCGAGCGATTCCCCGGGCTCAACGAAGCCGGCGAGCGTGGAGTAGTTCTTGGCGTCAAGCGGCCCTCCCCCGCCCAGGAGCAGCCTGCCGTCGGAACCGACCACGGTGACGATGATGGCCGGATCGGTCCTCGGATAGTGTTCCGATTTGTCCCGCGGGCACCTGCGAACCCAGCCGCCGGCTTCGATTTCCGTTGGAGTTCCACACTGCGGGCAGTGGGTATGGGTGGCATGCCAATTGGAAATGGCGCTGGCCTCAACAAACAAGGCTGTGTCCATGGCACCGAGGCGCGCGGCGACCTCCCGGAATCCCGCCCAGGAGCCGTCGGCCGGAAGGCCCGCGGCCCCAGGCGAAACCGGCTCGGTGGGCACAAAGAGGACGATTGGTGTTTGCTCCGGGACAGAGGAAGCAGCGAGCGTCCGGCCGAGATAAATGGCAGTGAGCGGTCCGCCGGCGGCTTTAAGGTTTTCGAAGAGCGGCGCGGCGTCGCCCAGCCACAGCTTGTCACCCACCACGAGGGCCTGACGCTGCGACACCACCATGGCCTTGGCCGATCCTGAGGAGATCACTTCGTCAAGCATGCCTGGCTTCAGGCGCTCGGCAGATCCGCGGTCAACCATGGCAGGGCGCACTGGAAGAACGGTATCGATAAGGTGGTTTGCCGGCGCCTGGAACTCGGTGAAACTCATGTACCTACCGTACTGACTCGCACCGACAATTGACATTTGGATCTTTCAGCGATCCACGCCCCTGGATGCTGTTTTCCAGCGGATCTCAAGACTCGCCGCACTGCATCGCTGCCAGAAGCCCTTGTCAATCTACCGTGGAAGGCGTGAGAAGAACACCGTTCGAACTGGCCGCTGTAGCTACTGCCGCGGTGCCCGGCCTGACGCCGATGGCTGCCGCCACCGCCCCGGATGATGCTGCCGATTTCGATTCGGCGCTTCTTCTGGATTCCGAGGGCAAACGGTGGCGTGTCCGTTCGCCGCGCCATCCGGAAGCCAGCACCCGGCTGGAAACCGAATTCATGATTCTGCGGGCTTTCGCTCCGGCGATCCGGGCCGAGCTGCCTTTTCTGATGCCCACTGTGGCCGGAACCGTTCGCCAAGGTGCGCTGAGCACATTTGTGTACGCCCACTTGGCTGGTGCCACGCGCAGCATCGAAGAGTTGTCGACCTGCAGTGATGCCTTGGCCAAGGAGATCGGTGTGGCACTGGCCGCCGTCCACGATCTCCCCCAATCGCTCGTCAACAACGCCGATCTTCCCAGCTACACGGCCAACGAATTCCGCCAGCGTAAGTTGAACGAGCTGGACCAGGCCGCCACCACGGGCAAGATTCCGCCCGCGCTGTTGCGTCGCTGGGAGCACGCACTCGAGGACGTGGCGCTGTGGCGCTTCAACCCGTGCGTCGTGCACGGCGATCTCCATGAAGACAATCTGCTGGTCGACGGCGACAGCGTGACGGCCGTGACGGGGTGGACCGATCTGCGCATTGGCGATCCCGCCGATGACTTCGCCTGGCTCGTGGCGTCAAACGAACAGAAGTTTGTTGAGTCCGTCCTCCGGCACTACACGGAAGCCCGGCGGGACACGCCCGATGTCCACCTGCTGCGACGCTCGGCACTTCTCGCCGAATTCGCCCTGGCCCAGTATCTCGTCAAGGCCCTGGCGGCCGGTCACAGCGAGATGACGGCAGAAGCCGAGGCGATGCTCAAATCCCTCGCCGACGACATCGAGGAGCAGAACGCGTTGGCAGCCGAGGAGGCCGAGGCCGCCGCTGCAGAGCTTTCCGCTTCAGAGCTTTCCGCCGCGGAAGGGCCGGCAGCACCGGCAGTCGTTATGGCTTCGGAAGAGAAGGCCCCGGAGGGCGACTCCGCGAAGCCCACGGTGAGCGTTACAGCTATCCCGGAGCCTTCGGGAGATTCAGCAGACGGGATCGACCCGACGCCGGAGGCGCCGTCCGAAGCTGACGACACCTCGACGACGGCCCTCCAGATAGTGGAGCCCGCGCCCCTCCAAGACGCCAAGGACCACTAGTCCTTCCCGGCTTGGCTGCCGTGGTTTCGGCTGCCTATCGGTTCGGCTACCTATCGGTTCGGCTACCCAGCGCGGAAGCGATGATCTTCTCCAGTTCTTCAGCCGTGCCCAGGTCATGGGGCCTCACGACAGCGTCATCGGCAACGTAGTAGAACGCTGCACTGACGTGATCCAACGGCACACCCTTGAGGCGCGCCCATGCCAGCCGGTAGACGGCCAGTTGCACCGCACGCGTCTTGAGTTGACTGCCGGCCGGGCGCTTGCCCGTTTTCCAGTCCACCAGTTCCCATATGCCGTCCGCGCCGCGGAAAACTGCGTCAATCCGTCCGCGAACCACGACGTCCCCGATCCTTGTTTCCACGGGAACTTCAACGAAGGCCGGGGACCGGTGTGCCCATTCTGAATTGCTGAACGTCGCCACCATGTCGTCAAGTCCATAGGCTTCGTCAATGTGGGAGTCAGAGCCGGGGGCTTCGTCGATATCCAGCATGCCGGTGGTTCCGTAGTATTCCTCCACCCAGGAATGGAAAGCGGTGCCTTTGCGTGCCGAGATCCCGGGTTGCCGGGGCACCGGGCGCCGGAGCTGGGCCAGGACCGCGCTGGGGTCGTCTCCCAGGTCAACGAACATCGATGCCGAGATGTGTCCGGGCAAATGGACGTCCTGGACGGGCTTCCGCCGCAACTGCCGTTCCAACAACAACTCCGCTTCGGCGGCCCAGCCCGCTGCGGCACCGCGGAGGGAGGTCCGCGAGGCATCGACGACCAGCGGCGAATCCGTCCGCAGTCCCTCGATGGCCCCCCTGACCCGGGTTGCTGCCGCCTCCATGGCGGCCCGCCGCCCCGGTACCAAGCGGAGCCGTTCCCCTGTGCGAGGGTCGCTTGGACCTTCGAGCGGATCATAGGGGAAGATCGCCACCTCGGTGCCGACTGTCAAGGGACTCTCAGTGGGCAGCGCGTCTTCGCTGAGGGACTGCGGGTGAATGGCAGCGGATGCTCCGCCCGCGCTGTCTCCTGCCTCACGGGCAAGGCCGGCCAGCTCTGCAAGGAAAGGTGACGTCTCGGCAATGCCTGCCCGGGAACCATTCCACGCGGCGCTCGATGCCCACAGGACGAACTTTGCGCGGGTATAGGCAACGTAGGCGAGTCGCCGCTCTTCGGCTTCGCCGTGGTGCTGGACTTCCGATTTGAAGTCCTTTTCGGCGTCCAGCCAGCCCTTTTGGTCCGGCTGGTCCAGATCCCATTGAGGGAGATCCGCCCGGTCGCCACGAAGGGGCCATGGCAAGGCAGCGGTACCGCTGCTCCACCGGGAGTCCCGGTTGCTCGGAAAGGCTCCGGCGTTGAGACCGGGGACGAAAACAACGTCCCATTCCAATCCTTTGGAGGCGTGGACTGTCAGCAATTGCACGGCTTCGTGGTTCACCTCGGCGTCGGCCATGTCCAGTCCGCCTTCTTCCGATGCGGCCGCTTCAAGCCAGCCCAGGAAAGCCAGAAGGTCCACGCGCTGCGAAGTCTGCAGGAAACCCGCCGCGGCATCGTGGAATGCGTCCAGGTTCCGGCGGGCCTGGTGGATACTCGTGCCGGGCTTCGCAGCGACCTCAATGTCCAGCAGCATGGCACGTTCCACCTCGCCGATCAGCGTGGTCAGATCGTCTCCGATGAACCCCCGCAGGTTCCGAAGTTCCGCAGACAGCCGGCCAAGACGGTCCAAAGCCTCCGCGCTGAGCGAGCGTCCGTGGCCGGAAGTCCACCCCGGGCGTGGCAGGAAGTCCAGCGCTTCCACGAGACTGGCCGCATCAGTAATGTCGCTCTCCACGACCGTCTCCATCGGGCTTTCGTCCGCGATTGACGCATCGTTTGCGGCGCCGCGATCCCCCGCGCCGCCGTGGGATCGCCGCCTTGCGAGGAACTGGGACCAGTCGCGGAATGCCATCAGATCAGCCGTTCCGATCCTCCACCGGGCGCCTGCCAGCAAACGCATCAGGGCATCGGAACGGCCGGGATCGGCGAGGACCCGGAGCGCGGCAACGAGGTCCACTACTTCAGGGGTGTCGAGGAGCCCGCCGA
The DNA here is from genome assembly GCF_058244265.1 of Arthrobacter sp. SE2. NCBI lineage: Bacteria > Bacillati > Actinomycetota > Actinomycetes > Micrococcales > Micrococcaceae > Arthrobacter > Arthrobacter sp. SE2. The sequence goes on from NZ_JBZAYA010000001.1 coordinate 395,963, forward strand.
GGCCGACTATTTCGTAGGGGATCCCCTGGACCTCGAATTCCCGCCGCAAGCACTCCATCTGCGCCCGGCGGCGGCATAGCACCGCCATGGTGGGAGAAACCGGCGTACCGTCGGCCGCGGTTTCAAAGACTGTGCGCCGGTAGCGCCGGACGTCCCGCCCAATCGCTGCGGCTTCGTCTTCGTCGGTGGCAAATCGTCCGAGAACGACGTTGCCGTCCACGGCTGCCGGGCTCGGCTGCAGCGGAGGCACTGCGACGGAACCGTCGTCCGCCCTGGAGCCCGGGGCTCCGTCATTCGCGGCGGCCTTGTTCAGAGGGGCGGAAATGACGTTGGCGGCGGCCAGGATGTTGCGCCCGTTCCGCCACGCAGTGGTCAGGTACGAGGTGGGTGCAGTTGTCAGGGATGCCGTTCCAAAACCGTCTTCCACCCGGACGGGAAATTCCTGGACAAAGTGGAACAGTTGGCCGGCGGAAGCACCCCTGAACCCATAGATGGACTGGTTCGGGTCCCCCACCGCCGTCACAGCGTGCCCTCCCCCGAACAGGCGGGAGAACAGGACCAGTTGCGCGTGCGAGGTGTCCTGGAATTCATCCAACAGCACCACCTTGTAGCGGGCCCGTTCGGTGGCAGCGGCCAAGGGTATGTCCTGGGCGATCTTCGCGGCGAGCGCAACGAGGTCGCCGAAGTCGAGGACGCCGCGATTCCTCTTGGCCTCTTGGTATCGCCCCACCATGTCCGCGACGCTGGCCCTGGTACGCAACATGGCGCCGAGATCACCGGCAGCTTGGCTCGGGTTCTTTTTCGCCGCGGACACATAGGGCAATTGCGCGAATTCGGACACCCGGTCCATCAACCAGCGCTGGACCTCGGCTGGTTCTCGCAAGTGTTCGGCGCACTCGCCGGCCAACTGCATCACGGCGTTGACCAATGTGGACTTGGCAGCAGTGAAGTGCTCGTAGTCGCCGTCGTACGCTTCGACCACTTCACTCGCGAGCTGCCAGGCCTGGGCGCCGCCGAGCAGCACCACATCGCGCTCGATGCCCAGGCGCAGGCCGTAGTCGGATACGATCCCGCTGGCGTAGGAATGGTACGTAGACACTTTGGGTTCAAGCTCATCGGAGCCTGCAACGCCCTCCGGGAAGCCGTACTGCCCGTTGTCCGAGGCCGCGATGCGCTGCAGGGTGGCCAATTTCGCGCGGATACGGCTGGAAAGCTCCCCTGCGGCTTTACGGGTGAAGGTGACGCCAAGGACCTCTTCGGGGCGAACCCATCCGTTCGCGACGAGCCACACCACACGGTCCGCCATGGTTGCGGTCTTCCCCGATCCGGCGCCGGCGATGACCAGCCGGGGGGTCAACGATGACGCAATAATCGCGGATTGTTCGTCCGTGGGACGGTTCCGCTCGCCGAGGATATCGGCCAATTCGCCGGGCGAAAATCGAGGTTCCGGCAGGATCGCCGCATCTTCGGCGGCGTCTCCGGCCTCAATTCCCGCGAGTGTCTGGACGGTCATTCCGTGACCTGCTTTCCCCTGGCGCACAACGGGCAAATATCGGGCAGTCGGCAGCCGTGGCCTCCATGGCTGCCTTTCGAGGGATCGTGACGTGCTTCGAAGCTTGCTCCGGCCATGAGCACGGCGGCCTCGCTGACAAGGTCCTGTGCCCAGTTATCTCCCGGGTCCAGGGGCTCCTGCACTTGGACCGCAGGCGTTTTTGTCTTGGTCCCCAGCTGTGCCAGCACGGCACCGCCGGGAACAAGCCCCGGAACAGGCAGATCCTGGAACGCCCCGTGCAGTACCGCCGCCTGATACGCACCGAGCTGGGGGTGCCTGGCGAGTTCGGCTTTGCCCGGCTGGCGTTTGCCCGTCTTGAGGTCGACAATCACTAGCCTGCCCTCTGCATCTATTTCCAAACGATCCACTTGTCCCCGAAGGACGGCGTTCCGGACAACATCGGAATCCTCGGCAACGTGGCCCAGACGCACCTCCGGAAGAGGAACCTCGAAGTCCACTTCCACCCCGGCCAGGCTTCGGCCTTCGCCCCGCACGACAAGGACGTATTGGGCGAGTTTCCGGACCATCTGCTCTGCCCGTTGGAAGTCCAGCTTGCCCTCCCAGTTGTCCTTCATGCCCAGGGTCGGCCAGCGACGCACGAGCTCCGCGACATATTCCGCGCCGGAACCATCGGGCAACTCCTGGGCAATCGCATGAACCAAGGTGCCCAGGCTGCGGGCAAAGTCGGTAGCGGCTTCGCCCCCGGCCGCCTGGACAAACCAATCCAACGGCGATCCGTGCACAGTTTCCACCTTCGAAGGAGAAACGAACACCGTGCCTTCCGCCGGGACCACCGGTGCCTCGCTGCTAAGCGGTGCCAGACCCCACCAGGAATCCGGATGCGCGCCCGGCACTGCGGGCTCTGCGGTGGCAAGGTGTGCCAGCACGCGCGCAGCTTCAGCCGCATCCTCGGCGACGCCCGGGCGGGCAAGCGCGGCGTCGTCCGGCTGAACGCGCTGCCTCAGCTCTGCCACCAAGGCACGCAGCGTCATGGGCCGGCCAACCGGTGTGTACTCACGTTGGTACTGTCCCGGTTCCAACGGGGCCACGTAGTCGAGAAAGGCAGACTGCTGCTCGTCTTCGGAAGAAACCGCGGTGCAGATGAGGACTTCCCGGGCCCGCGAAACTGCTGTGGAGAAGCTGCGCAGTTCGTCGTAGCGGATATCGCGCAGCCTGCTGAGGGGCCCGCGTTGCAGGGCATGTTCGACTCCATGCTCCACGGCATCGGCGAACAAAGTACTCCCGAGGAGTTCACCACGGAGCCTCGTATTGGGCCAGACGCCCTCCTGTAGACCCGCCACGATGACCACGGCCCACTCCCGCCCGGCCGCGCTGGCCGGCGTCATGAGCTCCACTGCTTCCTCCAACTGTGCCCTGGCGGCAAGGGTGTCCATGGGGAGTTCCTGGCTGAGCAGATACTCGAGGAACTGTTCGGGACCGGAGCCGGGGAGTTGGTCGACATAGCGCTCGGCGGTGTGGAACAGTGCCATCATGGCGTCAAGGTGCCGGTCCGCCCGGGCGCCGGCCGCGCCGCCGTCGAGCGCCATTTCCGTCCAGCGCGAAGCCAAGCCGGTGGCTTGCCACAACGCCCACAACACCGTCTCCGCGTTAGCTCCGGGTTCGGCGGCCGCCGAACGTCCCGCCGCGATCATGCGGGCCAAACGGCGGGCCGAATTACCCTCGATGCCCAAAGAACCCAGTGCCCCAGGCTCCAGCAACGCTTCAACCAGCAACGCATCGCTGGACCGTCCACCACCGCCCAACAGTTCCTCACGGCGCAGGGATTGCCGCAGGCGGCGCAACTCGATGGCGGTAGCCCCGCCGATCCTCGACGTGAGAAGCGAGACGGCAGACTCAGGCGTCAGCTTGGCAGCATCCAGCACCACGCCGTACACCTCAAGCAGGGGACGGACAGCCACTTCGTCGCGGACAGCCGAGTCCGCGACGGGGACGCGGACCGGGATTCCCTGACCGCTCAGATAGCGCTGGAGCTGCGCCAATTGCCCACCGTTGCGCACAATCACTGCGATGTCGCCGAACTCGTGGTTTTCGCGCAGCTGTGCTTCAAGGATGCGTTGTGCCACGTAGCGCAATTCGTGGACTGTAGACGGAAGGATATGTGCTTCCACCCGACCCATGGCCTGGCTACCTCCGGAACGAGTCTCCTCTGCCGATGCAGGAAGTGGGTCCAGACGCCGGGCCAACTGGCCTCCCGCACGCTGCGAGATGCGCGCAGCCACGCCCGTCCACGCTTTTGCGACGTCGGGGAGGTGCCGGTGTGTGTGCCATAGCGGAAGCTCCCGCACGGTACCCGCAAGGCCTCCGAGAAGCCGCGGCAGTTCTGCGACAAGGTCCGGTCGTGCGCCGCGGAACCCCTGGACGACGGTGTCCGGGGAGGACGCCACCAAAACGTCCTTTCCTTCCGCGATGTCCGCGAGCAGTTCAAACACGGCGGGGTTTGCCTCTTGGACGTCGTCCACCAAGATCAACTGCAGCCGCTCGCGCTCTGCCGCCAGGAATCCGGGCGAGTCCTGGAAGATTTGGCGCGCGGCGGTAATGATTCCTGCCGGGTCAAAGGCCTCCGGCATGCGCAGGTCCAGGACATCCCGGTACTCCGAATAGAGGTCTGCGGCAGCGATCCAGTCCGGTCTGCCGCATTCATAGGCAAGCGACGTGAGATCGTCCGCAGTGCGGCCGGATTCGATGATCCGGTCGAAGAGTTGCCGGATCTCCTGCCGGAAACCCCGAGTTGGCAACGCGGCCGACAAGTCCTGCGGCCAGGGAAGTTCGAAGCCCGGCCGGGCGTGCCCCTCCAGCAGTTCCTTGATGATGAGGTCCTGTTCCGGCCCCGAGAGCAATTTGGGCGGCCGCTGCAGCGGCAGCACGCCCTCGGCCTTGGCTCGCCGGATCAGATCGAAAGCGTATGACGCCCAGGTGCGCGCCGGCGTCGTACTCAAGCTGCGGTCCAGCCGCCCTGTAAAGGTGTCCCGCAACGCCGACGCCGCATGCCGGCCGGGTGCGAGAATCAGGATCCGTTCCGGATCCACGCCGTCACGCTGAACCCGGCGGACGGCGGTTTCCACCAGCACAGTGGATTTTCCGGTGCCCGGCGCCCCCGGTATCAGGACCGGCCCGGATCCGTGCGGGAGCCCGACGACGGCGGCCTGGTCGGCTGACAACTCCGGCGCTGCGTAGTGGACCTCGCGCGGGGGAAGCAGGCGCAACCGGGCGGGCGCTTGCCGCGACTGTGCCTGCCGCGGTTGTGCCTGTGTTGCTTCCTGTGTTGTTGCTTGAGGTGTTGGTGTTGGACTCACACGGTCATTTCATCATCGGGTACCGACAATTTATGGAGCTGACGCTCGAGTTGGCCTGAGATCACGTCGATACTGTCGAAATCGCGGTCCGTCGGAGCCCACCGGGCCAGGGACAGGTCAACCCGCCAGCGGCCCTCGCCGGTCCGCAGATACTCCGCGTAGGCGCCGTGCAGCGGCGTTCCCTCATCCAAGTAGTGATGTAGCGCTTCCGACTCAAGTCCTGGGGGCGCTTCCCCGCTTGCACGCAGTACGCGCCACCAAGCCACTGTGCTCCCATGGTGGCTCATGACCGATCCGATCTGCCGGGGACCGCCTGAGCCCAGAAGCTCGGCAACATCCCCATACGACACGGCAACGCCGGGCGGCATGAGATCCACGACGGCCAGTACCGCCGTCACAAACTCCATCCGCATGCCACCAGCCTATCGGCATGCGCCGCCGGATCGGCGCAGAAGGAGTGTCGCTCCGGTTCTTGTCGGAGGGCGCCGGTAGCGTTGAAGCATGAGCTCCTGGAACACCCTCCCCCGCGCCGCGTTCGACCTTGAGACCACGGGACGGAACTCCCGTTCCGCGAGGATCGTCACCGCTTCCGTCACGGTAGTGGACGACGACGGCGGCATCGTCAAGGAACTCGAATGGTTGGCGGACCCTGGAGTGGAGATCCCCCTGGAGGCCAGCGAGATCCACGGCATCACCACGGAAAAGGCGAGGGCCGAGGGCCGTCCCGCGGCAGAAGTGACGCGCGAACTCGCGGCAGCGCTCCAGGAACTTTTCGACGACGGCGTGCCGGTCATTGCATTCAACGCCAGCTATGACTTCACGGTCCTGGCGGCCGAATCCGCCCGCTACGGTGTGCCGCAACTTAGCCGTTTCCCCGTGCTTGACCCCTACGTCATGAACAAGCAGGTCGACCGGTACCGCAAGGGCAAGCGGACCCTGACTGCTTTGTGCGAGGAGTACGGTGTGAACCTCGATAACGCCCACACCTCCGCTGCAGACGCCCTCGCCACGCTGCGCGTCCTCGATGCCATGGCCGGCAAGTTCCCGAAACTGCAAATGCCCGCTTCCAAGCTGCACCACCTCCAGGTCGATTGGGCGGCTGCACAGGCCGCCGATTTCCAGAGCTACCTGCGCAAGACCAAACCGACAGCCGTCATCGAAGGCAATTGGCCGGTCCTTCCCCCGGAAGATGCCAGCCGGGGAGACTTCTAAAGCGGCCGGACTTTCATAGCGCCCGTCCACGTACCGGACGCTTTTCCAGAGTCCGCATGATGGGACGCACGTCACATGGCGCTTATTGCCTGAAAGCCAGCTGGACGTCAGTCACGAATTCCCCTCGACGCCTAAGGGGCGCGGCACTTCAAGCGCAATTTCCATTCGATCTTGAATTTAATTCGGAGTTTCCGGGAATCCCACGTCTTATCGCCGTCAATTTATCGCTGAATGGGCGGATGACATAATTAAGTTTGGCGGGTCGAGTCCTGATATTGCGGCCCAAACCTGCTTTGGCTGCGTTCCCCGCCCGTCTCGATACGAACGCGTGTTCCCCGATGAAAGTGATTTGCTTGATGAAAATCAAAGCCCTGAAGTGGTTCTCTGCTGTCCCCGTGGCTGCAATCCTGGCCGTCTCCCTGGCCGCGTGTGGTGGCGGAGCGGGCAGCACCAGCAGCGCCTCGCCGACCGATGCCCTCCAAGGCAGCGACCAGAAGACTCTGGACAAGTACACCACCAAGGACGTCACCCCGCTGGACAAGATCGACAAGTCCAAGCTGGGCCTCATCACCGACGGCACCCTGCGCGTCGGCACCCTCTCGGACGCCCCGCCGAACATCTTCATCGATCCCTCGGGCAAGTTCACCGGCTATGACAATGAGCTGCTGCGCGCGGTTGGAGCCAAGCTGGGCCTCAAGGTCGAGTTCGCCTCCACTGACTTCTCCGCACTGCTCTCCCAGGTCAAGAACAAGCAGTTCGACGTCGGATCCTCCTCGATCTCCACCACGGACAAGCGCCGCGAGTCGGTCGGGTTCACGAATGGCTACGACTTTGGCTACATGGCTGTCGTGACCAAGTCCGACTCCAAGATCAAGGGCTTCGCGGACCTCAAGTCCGACGTCCGCATCGGCGTCGTTCAGGGCACCGTCCAGGACGACTACGTCACCAACACGCTCAAGCTTGAGCCCGTCCGCTTCCCGGACTACAACACGGTTTACGCCAACGTGAAGAGCGGCCAGGTTGACGCCTGGGTCGCCCCGTCGCAGCAGGCAACCGGCCAGGTCAAGGACGGCGATAACACCAAGATCGCCGAAAAGGTCGTCAACACCCAGAACTTCACCGCCTGGGCCGTGAACAAGGACAACCAGCCTCTGCTCGATGCCCTCAACTCCGGCCTTGACGCCGTGATCGCGGACGGTACCTGGACCAAGCTGACTGCCGAGTGGTACAAGGACCGCCCGACGACGGCAGAGCAGACCCCGCAGGGCTGGAAGCCGGGCAGCAAGGCCGTCCAGATCCCGGCCAAGTAACCCAGGCATTCCATGGATCTCCAGGAAATCCTCAAACAGCTCGGCGAGACCTTCCTCGACTGGAAGGCGATGGGCGAAGTCATCCCCAAGATGTTCGCGGTCGGCTTGCCGAACACGCTCGTCCTCGCCGTCACCTCCGGCATCATAGGAACGCTGCTCGGGATGTTGCTCGCCCTCATGGGGATCTCCCGGAATCCTGTCGCCCGGTGGATTGCCAGGATCTACACGGATGTCCTCCGCGGGCTCCCGGCAGTGCTCACGATCCTCGTGATCGGCCTCGGTTTCGGACCCATCATCCGGCATTTGACGGGCTCAACAAGCCCGTACCCGTTGGCTGTCGCGGCTCTGTCCCTGATGTCGGCGGCGTACATCGGCGAGATCTTCCGCTCGGGCATCCAGAGCGTCGACAAGGGGCAGCTCGAGGCAACACGAGCACTGGGGTTCGGCTACGGCCCTGCCATGCGGCTTGTGGTGGTTCCCCAGGGTGTACGCCGAGTGCTGCCCGCGCTCGTGAACCAGTTCATTGCGCTGATCAAGGAGTCCTCCCTCGTGTTCGTCCTGGGTCTCCTCGCCTCTGAACGGGAAGTCTTCCAGATCGGCAAGGACTTTGCGTCTACGAGCGGCAATCTGTCCCCCTACGTGGCGGCGGGCCTGTTCTACCTGGTCATGACGATTCCGCTCACGCATTTCGTGAACTGGCTGGACCGCCGCCTGCGTTCGGGGCGACCGGAAAAGAAAGAACCGGACGAGGCGGCCGCCGTCGTCGGGAAGGGAGCCCAGGCATGAGCGAGTTCGCTTCAGGAACACTGACGGCTAAAAACATCCATTTGTCCTTCGGGTCCAACCATGTCCTGCGCGGCATCGACCTGCACGTCGAGAAGGGCACCACGGCTTCCGTGATCGGTCCTTCCGGCTCGGGGAAATCCACGCTCCTGCGGGTCATGAACCGGCTCATCGAACCCGAGCAGGGTGACATTTTGCTCGATGGCCGTTCGGTGCTCAAGGACAACCCGGATGAACTGCGCCGGCGGATCGGCATGGTTTTCCAACAGTTCAACCTCTTCCCGCACAAGACCGTAGCGGAAAATGTCTCCCTCGCACTGCGGAAGCTCCGTGGCATGTCCAAGGAGCAGGCACGGGAGGATGCCCTGGCCCAACTGGACCTCGTAGGACTCAAGCACAAGGCCGACGCCCGGCCAGCCAACCTCTCCGGCGGGCAACAGCAGCGAGTGGCCATTGCCCGAGCGCTCGCCATGAAGCCCGAGGTGATGTTCTTCGACGAAGCAACATCGGCCCTGGACCCTGAACTGGTCAAGGGCGTTCTAGCACTCATGACCGATCTGGCCAAGGGCGGCATGACCATGGTGGTGGTAACCCACGAAATGGGCTTCTCAAGGAACGTGTCCGACACCGTGACGTTCATGGACGCAGGCGTCGTCGTAGAGACCGGATCGCCGGAACAACTCTTCACCGAGCCGCGGACCGATCGCCTGAAGGGCTTCCTTTCGGACGTGCGCTAGGCCTTCACAACGAAGATCCCCGGTTTCCAGACGAACCACCCACAGTGGTGAATCGTCCGGAAACCGGGGATTTTTCACGTCCGCCCCGGCCCGTAACCGGGGCTACTGCCCTGCCTTCACTTGAAGAACAGTCAAAGCAGCGGCATCGACTGATTTGCGGAATTCAGGATCGGCCTGCGCACGTTGCAGGACCTGGGCGTACATCGCCGGAACTGAAGCGGTGTCTGCGCACAGAACCATGGTGCCGCCTGCCCCGATGAAGTTCGTTGCCCTGTCCCCCATGCTCCAGGGCGACAGCTGCACGGCGTTGCAAAGGTCATCAGACACGATGATGCCGGTGAACCCCGTGTCCGTCCGCAACATGGTGCGCATGATCACCGACGAAAACGGGGCCACATGGTCGGGATCGATCTTGTCGTAGTAGGCGTTCGAAATCATGACCCACCGAAGTCCGCTGTCGATCGCGGCTTTGAACGGCATCAGGTACGGATCCGTCCGGGTGGTTTCGGCGTCGTGGACGTTCGCGCTGACGTCAGTGTTCAGGCTGACGCGCCCCATTCCTGGGAAATGCTTGACCACGGGCGCCACCCCCGCGTCCCGCAGTCCGGCCGCCATCGCGTTCCCGTGCTCGGACACCGAGGCCGGGGTGAAGCCGTATTCACGCTTGAACGCCCCAATGGGCTTGTTCGAGGGCGCAAATTCGGGGCTGGGAACCGTATCCAGTACCGGCGCCAGGTCAACATTCACCCCGGCCTGCAAGAGTTCGGCACCCCAGTTCCGGGCGTCGGCGCGTAGTTGTTCAGGGCTTGAGTTGCCTTGGTCCAAGGCTGCGGGAATAGGCAGGAATCCAGGTCCCCGGAGGACTTGGACGGAGCCGCCCTCCTGGTCCGTCGCGACGGACAGAGGCAAGCCACGGCTTGAGGCCGGCGAAATCGCCGCCCTCAGCTTTTCCACAACCGATGCCGTCGCCGCGACGCCGGCCTGGCTGCGTCCGGCCAAATAGATATTGCCGACGTGGTTGTTCAGGAGATCGGCCACTGCGCCCGAATCGCTTCCGTCGGCCTTGGCCGCCACCATGAACAATTGCCCTACCCTTTGTTCCAGACTCAGGCCCGCAAGCCGCTGTTCCGGCGTCGGGTGCGGTGGCGGCGGCAGCTCAGTAGGACCGGCCGGCGTTGCAGAAGCACTCGGCGATCCCGCGGACGGAGAGTTGGAAAACCGAGGCGTTGGGGCGGCCCGGGGCGTGCCTGGCGCCGGGGGCGGGTCTCCGACGGCCGGGAACCCCCGGTCAGGGGCGTCGGCATGCGCAATGCCGGCAAATGCCCCGGCCATCAGGGCGAAGAGGATGAGCACTGAAATTCTGGACGGCTTGAGCAGATGAATCATCGCCTTGTAGATTCGATCGTTGCCCACAGCCTGCTCCCGGCCCGGCGGGGCGTGCAAGGAGCAGGCTGCGCAGCATCGGGAAAGTGGCGTTACAGGGCGGTGGCCTCCGCGGCCGCTTTGGCTGCTGCAGGGAGCGCGTCAAAAATCCGGTTCATGGCGACGTCGTCGTGGGCAGCGGACAGGAACCATGCCTCGAAGACCGAGGGCGGCAGGTAGACGCCGGAGTCCAGCATGGAGTGGAAGAACGGTGCGTAGCGGAAGACGTCCTGGGCCTGGGCGTCGGCGTAGTTGTGGACGCCGTTGGCCGAAGTGCCGAACGCCACGGAGAAGAGGTTCCCTGCGCGCTGGATCGAGTGGTCCACGCCGGCAGTGTCCAGCGCCGACGAGAGTGCCGCCGAAAGTTCCAGCGAGCGGGCATCCACGAAGCTGTAGACCTCCGGGGTCGCGAGCGTCAGGGTGGCGACGCCTGCGGCCATTGCCACCGGGTTCCCGGACAAGGTTCCTGCCTGGTACACCGGACCAAGGGGCGCAAGGTAATCCATGACGTCAGCACGCCCGCCGAGGGCCGCCGTCGGCATGCCGCCGCCGATGACCTTGCCGAAGGTCAGCAGGTCCGGCATCCAGCCTTCCTGGCGGCCAGTGAGGCCCCAGTAGCCCGCATAGCCCGTGCGGAAGCCGGTGAGCACCTCGTCCAGGATCAACAGCGCGCCGTGTTCGCGGGTGATGCGGGACAGCCCTGCGTTGAAGCCTTCGTCCGGGGTGACGACGCCCATGTTGGCGGGAGCGGCTTCGGTGATGACGGCAGCGATGTTGTTGCCGTGCGCAGCGAAAGCGGCTTCCACCGCACCGAGGTCGTTGTACGGCAGGACGAGGGTTTCAGCGGCGGCAGCTTCAGTGACACCGGCCGAACCGGGCAGTGCCATGGTCGCAAGGCCCGAGCCAGCGGCGGCGAGCAGTCCATCGAGGTGGCCGTGGTAGCAGCCCGCGAACTTCACAATCAGGTTGCGGCCAGTGAACCCGCGAGCCAGGCGTACGGCGGTCATGGTGGCCTCGGTGCCCGTGGACACCATGCGGATGCGTTCGACGGCGGAGACGCGTTCCTTGACGATCGCGGCGAGGTTTGCCTCATCGGGCGTAGAGGCGCCGAAGGACAAGCCGCGGTCGACGGCGGCGTGGACGGCTTCGAGGACGGCCGGGTGCGCGTGACCCAGCAGCGCCGGACCCCATGAGCAGACGAGGTCTACGTATTCGCGGCCATCCGCGTCGGTCAGGTACGGACCCTGCGCCGAAACCATGAACTTCGGGGTCCCGCCAACGGAACCGAAGGCGCGCACCGGAGAGTTGACGCCGCCAGGCATCAGGGAACGGGCGCGGTCGAACAGCTGGTCGGAGACAGGGGTGTTTGAAGTCATGGTGTCCATTCTTTCAGGGATTCGGGACGGTTCAGGCGTCGGCAAAGGCGGTTCAGGCGCGTTCAGGCGTCGGCAAGCTTCTTGGCCACCAGTGGGGCCACCACGGTGCCGAAGAGTTCTATGCAGCGCATCATGGATTCGTGCGGCAGGGTTCCATTGCTGTATTTGAGGTCGAAACGGTCAACGCCGAGGTTCCGCTTCAGCAAAACGATCTTCCGGGCGACCGTTTCCGGGGAACCCACGTAAAGTGCTCCCTCAGGTCCGCACATGGCGTCGAACTCGCCCCTGCTCGCCGGTCCCCAGCCGCGTTCCGCGCCGATGCGGTTGCGCTGGGCCAGCCAATGCGGGAACAGTTCCTCCCGGGCCTGCTCGTCGGTGGGAGCGACGTAGCCGGGCGAGTGGGTGGCAATCTGCTGCATGTTGTGTCCGTATTTCCCCATTGCCTCGCGGTACAGGTCGACCAAGGGGGCAAAACGGCGCGGCTCCCCGCCGATGATTGCGAAGATAATCGGATAGCCGTATTGGGCGCAGCGCAGCACCGACTCGGGGGTTCCACCCACACCGATCCACGTTGGCAGCAAGTGGTGTTCCAGCGGCGGAAAAACGCTCATTCCGTTCACGTTCGGCCGGGTACGGCCTTCCCAATGCACGGGCTTCTGCGCCCGGACCTTGTCGAAGAGTTCCAGCTTCTCCTCGAACAGGACTTCGTAGTCTGCCAGATCCAGGCCGAACAGGGGGAATGATTCCACGAAGGAGCCGCGGCCCAGCATCACTTCCGCACGACCGTTGGAGATCGCGTCAACGGTCGAGAAGCGCTGGAAGACCCTGATGGGGTCGTCGGAGCTGAGCACGGTGACCGCCGAACCGAGTTTGATCTGCGATGTCCGGGCGGCGGCGGCCGCCAGGAACACTTCGGGCGCCGAGACAGCGAAGTCGCGGCGGTGGTGCTCCCCCACCCCAAAGGCATGAAGCCCGACGGCGTCCGCCAGTTCCGCTTCCGCCAGCAGCTCCCGCAAAACCTGTGCATGCGGTTTCGGGTTGCCGCCGGCGTCCACCCCGGCGTCACCGAAAGTATTCAGTCCGAGGAGGATCTCCGTAGCTCCGACAGGGGCCGTGGGAGTGGAAGCGGTATCTGTCATCAGGACTCCTTAAGCCAGCCGGCAAGCTCGGAGGCCCAGTACGTCAGCACCATGTCGGCGCCGGCCCGCTTGATGCCGAGCACGGATTCTGTGATGGCGCCGCGGCGATCGATCCAGCCGTTCGCGGCAGCCGCTTCGATCATGGCGTATTCGCCGGAGATTTGGTAGGCCGCCACGGGAACCGGGCTCATGGCGGCGACGTCGGCGAGGATGTCGAGGTAGCTCATGGCCGGCTTGACCATCACCATGTCGGCGCCCTCTTCGAGGTCGAGTTCCACCTCGATGATGGCTTCGCGGCGGTTGGCGGCATCCATCTGGTACGTCCGGCGGTCACCCTTGAGCTGCGAGTCCACGGCTTCGCGGAAAGGGCCGTAGAAGGCGGAGGCGTACTTCGCCGCGTAGGCCAGGAGAGCGGTATTCTGGTGTCCGGCCTCTTCAAGGGCCTGACGAATCACGGCGATCTGGCCATCCATCATCCCGGACGGCCCCAGGACGTGGGCACCGGCGTCGGCCTGGGCTACGGCCATTTGAGCGTAGATTTCGAGGGTGGCGTCGTTGTCCACGTAGCCGTTGGCGTCCAGGACGCCGCAGTGGCCGTGGTCGGTGAATTCGTCGAGGCACACGTCGCCCATGACAACCAGGTCATCGCCAACTTCCGCCCTGACGTCGCGGATGGCTTTGTTCAGCACGCCGTCCGGATCCAGGGAGGCGGTTCCTCGGGCATCGCGGACGGCCGGGACACCGAACAGCATGATGCCGCTGACACCGAGTTCCACGGCTTCCGCAGCGGCGCGCTTGAGCGAGTCGGTGGTGTGCTGCACAACACCGGGCATCGAGCTGATCGGAGCCGGTTCGCTGAGTCCTTCGCGAATAAAGGCGGGCAGGATGAGATCCGCGGGAGCCAACCGGTGTTCGGCGGTCATCCGGCGCATGGCGGGGGTGGTGCGGAGCCGGCGGGGCCGGTGGTTTGGAAAGCTCAACTTTCGTTCCCTTCGGTGGCGAATACGGTGCGTAGGGCGGTCACGATGCCGTCGGGCGTGGGTTCTTTGGCGGTTGCCGCGACCGGGATGCCGAGAGCGGCAGCCTCTGCCGCCGTCGAGCGCCCGATCGCAATAAAGCGGCAATCCTGCAGCGGCCCCAGCGAGGCGTGGATGCGGCGTGCCGCACTGGGTGAAGCGGCGACGACGGCGTGGAGCCGGCCGCCGGAAAGTTCGGCCTTGGCGGCTTCGGGGGTGAGCTCCGGCGCCCCGGATCCCGCCCCTGTCTTCCAGCCGTTCGCCGCTACCAAGGCAGCAGTCAGCCTGCGTTCGGGGGCGGCGGGGTAGTCCACGGTGTGGTAGGCCGTCACTGGCTGGACCGCGGCTCCCTTGGCTTCGATCCCCTCCGCCAACACGGCGTCGGCAATGTCCGCTTGCGGCAACAGCACATTGGCCGGGCCAGTCGGCCAGACGGCCACGAGTCCCGCGGCCGACTGGACGTCTTCCGGCGCGAGGTCCACGGGAATGCCCTCCGCTGCGAGGACCCGCCGGCTCGACGGGCCGATCGTTGCGATCCGGACGGAATCCGGAATCAGGTCCTTCAACTCCAAACGACGCTCGGCCGCTTTCTCCTTCAGGGCGCGCACCGTCGTGATACTGCTGACCACCAGCCAGCCGTAGGCTCCCGCGAGGAGGGCGTCCAAGGCGACCTCGAGGGAATGCTGGTCGCGGGCACGCTCAAAGTCGATCAAGGGCAACAAGAGCGGCTCCGCGCCGGCTTCCCGCAGGGCGCTGACGAGCGGGGCGGCACGATCAGGGCTACGCGTCACAAGAACCCGGGCGCCTTCAAGGACCCGGGCCTCCCCCGACTTCACCGCGCTGTGCCGTCCCATAGTCTCCTGTTGGCTCCGGTTATCGGGAAGCTGCAAGATCCGCGATGTCCGCAGCACCCGCGGCAAGCAGGAGCTCGGCGACTTCGATGCCCAGCAGCGTGGCGCCCACCTCAGTGAGCCCGTCCGTGGCCTTCTTCTCGCGTACAGACTTGCTCCCGTCCACGGCGCAGACAACGGCTTCCAGGTACAGCATGCTGCCCTTGCGGTAAGCGTAGGCGCCCACGGGCGCTGCACAGCCGGCTTCGAGGCGGGCCAGGACGGCCCGCTCCGCGGTCACGGCCAGCCTGGTGTCGTCATCATTGAGCGCGGCCAGGGCCTGGGCTAGAGCGCCCTGGGAACCTTCGGCCGAGCCGGACTGTCCGGGAGCGTCAACCGTGCGGCACTCGATCGCAAGTGAGCCCTGACCGGGGGCAGGAAGCATGACGTCGGTCTCGAAGAACTCCGTCACGACGTCGAGCCTGCTGATGCGTTCCAGTCCCGCCGCGGCGAGGACGACGGCGTCGAGGTCGCCGGGTGAATCTTCTGCGTTGCCGGCGAGCCTGGGAACGCGGCCCAGCCGGGTGTCCACGTTGCCGCGGATGTCCACGACGTCGAGATCCCGGCGGGCGGCGCGCAGCTGGGCAGCGCGGCGCGGCGATCCGGTACCGACCTTTGCGCCTGCCGGAAGGTCCGCGAGCTTGAGCCCGTCACGGGCGCACAAGGCGTCCCGGACGTCGACGCGTTTGGGCGTTGCGGCAATGGTGAGCCCCGGTGCCGCACCCGTGGGGAGATCCTTCAGAGAGTGCACCGCGACGTCGCACGCGTTCTCCAACAGCGCGTCGCGAAGCGCGGCGACGAACACTCCGGTGCCGCCCATCTGGGACAGCGAACCCGTCCGGACATCGCCTTCGGTCTTGATGCGCACCAGTTCAACGGGAAAGCCACCGACGGCGGCCAGCTGGTCCGCGGCCTGCTGGCTCTGGGTGAGCGCGAGCTTGCTCGCGCGGGTGCCGATCCGTACGGTCATTTCGCGCTTTCTCCTACGGGGTAGGCATCATGTCCGGTGCCTACTGTGGTGTCCGCGCCCGCAATCGTGGGCTTCTCTCCACGGAAGTTGGCGCAGCAGCCGGGACGGCAGATGTCGTACCACGGTCCCAGCCCGGTCATCGCGGGGCGATCGGCGATGTTGTTGGCTGCGGTCCGCTCGCAAATGAGGTCCACCAAACCGGAAACGAACTTGCGGTGGGTTCCCGGCGTGGGGACGCGGGTCGCGCTGAGCCCGAGGTTCTTGCACGTTTCCAAGGCCTCGGTGTCCAGGTCCCAGGCCACTTCCATGTGGTCGGAGACGAAGCCGAGCGGAACGATCACGACGCCCTTGATCCCTTGGCCGGCCAGTTCCTCGATGGCATCGTTGATGTCCGGCTCAAGCCATGGAACACTTGGTGCGCCCGAACGGGACTGGTACACCAAGGACCATGGCGCGGTGAGTCCGGATTCGGCTTCAACCCGCCGAACAACCTCGGCGCCGGCGGCCAGGTGTTGGGCCACGTAAGCCGAGTCCTGCTCGAACTCGCGGGGCTCGGCGTCCGAACGCCCGGCGGCCTCAGCGTCGCGGGTAGGAATGGAGTGCGTTGCAAACAGGATGTGGACCGGAGCGTCCTGGAGACCGGCCGCGGCCAGTTTCTCCTTGACCTCCGCAAGTCCCGCAGCCGTTCCTTCCACGAATGGTTCGACGAAGCCGGGGTGGTCGAAGTACTGGCGGACCTTGTCCACCTCGAGTTTGCCGTCAAGGCCGGTCTCCGTCAGCGCAATGCCGATGTCCTCGCGGTATTGGCGGCAGCTGGAGTAACAGGAGTAAGCACTGGTGGTGACCATCAGCAGCTTGCGGTGGCCGGCGTCGTAGGCTTCCTGGAGCGTTTGCGGGATGTAGGGATCCCAGTTGCGGTTGCCCCACAGCACAGGCAGGCTGATGCCGCGTGCCGCAAGCTCTGCCTCGAGGGCGGCCTTGAGGTTCCTGTTTTGCTGGTTGATGGGGCTGATCCCGCCAAAGGCGCGGTAGTGGTGGGACACCTCTTCAAGACGCTCATCCGGGATGCCGCGGCCACGGGTCACATTGCGCAGGAAGGGAATGACGTCGTCCTGGCCTTCGGGTCCGCCGAACGAGGCGAGGAGGACGGCGTCGTACTCTTTGGGGGCCATGCGTCCGGCCTCGGTGACGTCATTGACCTCGGTGAGGCTGGCCGGACCGGCGGAGTGGCGGCCGCTCACGCGAGGACCTCGGCGATCTCCGCGGCGGTGATGCGGCGGCCGGTGTAGAACGGGATTTCCTCGCGGACGTGGTTGCGGGCGTCCGTGGCCCGCAGGTGGCGCATGAGGTCGACCAGGTCAACGAGTTCGGGTGCTTCCAGGCCAAGGATCCACTCCCAGTCGCCCAAGGCGAACGAGGACACGGTGTTGGAGATGACCTGGGGGAAGTCGCGGCCCAGCATGCCGTGGTCGCGCAGCATCTTTCCACGCTCTTCGGCCGGCAGGATGTACCACTCGTAGGAGCGCACGAACGGGTAGACGCAGAGCCAGGTGCTGGGCTCGACGCCGCGGGCGTAGGCCGGAACGTGGTTCTTGGCGAATTCGGCTTCGCGGTGGACGCCCATGGCGGACCAGACGAGCTCCGTGCCGGCGAACAGCGCGCTGCGGCGGATGTCACGGACGGCCTGTTGCAGGGCCTCGGGCTTGGCTCCGTGGAGCCACACCATGATGTCGGCGTCGGAACGCATGGCGGAGACGTCGTAGCTTCCGCGGAGGACAACGCCGTCCTCGGCGAGCTTGGCAGCCAGCTGCTCGAAATCCTGGACAGCATCGGCGCTGCGCATGACATCGCCCGACCGCTTGAAGACGGTCCACAGCGTAAAGAACTGCTCTTCGGATTCGGCAGTTTTAGTGACAGATTCGGCAGAAGTGTGGCTCATGGTACAAGTCTGCCCCGTGGATGCCGCTAAGTCGAAATGCACCACTTCTACAATGTGTAGAAGTGGTGCATTTCACAAAATTGTGGCGATTTGCGCAGGGGTGTCGGCTACCACGGCAGCCAGGCCGTTTCCGGCAAGCCAGCCGCCCACAACCGACAGACCCTCTGCTTCGGCACAGATGCGCCGCACCTCGGCAGCGCGCTGTTTATGACCGACGGCGGCGAACGGCAAGGCACCGGCCCAGCGGACAACGTCCCAATCGAGCACGTCGTCGCGGACAATGGGCACCGTCAGCAAGGTCGAGGCGTCGCGGAGCGCAGCCTCAAACAGGGCATCGTTATCCAGCGCGGCCGCCGATTCAGGGGCGTCCGCTCCCTCGCCCCGCCCATAGGACAGGCGCAGCACGTGCGTGCCAGGGCCGGCTTCTTCCGCCAGCCAGTCCCACTTTGCCGTGGCATGCGTGAGCGCTTTCGCCTCGATCCCCTCGGTCTGCGGAGCGACGAGAATCCCGGTGCCACGGGGACGGCGGTCCAGTTCAGGCACGTCGACCACCAAGGTCACGAGGCTCACCAAGGGGCCTGCGGCGGGACGCAGCGCGGACAGCTCCGGAAGCGCCTCCTCCAGCAGCCCGACGGCGGCCGGACCATCGAGCGCCACCACGAGCCGCCCGGCGTCGTACGTTGTGCCCGCCGCGGTGGCCTGCCAACCGCTTTCAGTGCGGGTGATCGAATCCACCCGGGCGCCGGAGACGAGGGCGACTCCCTCCGAACGCAGCTCCGCCACGAGGGCGGAAACCAAGGTGTTCATTCCGCCTTTCAAGCCGCCGACGGCGGATCCGGCCTTCGCCGCTCCGCTCCCGGCTTGGCCCGAAGCGGCCGACCCCGAGGCGGCCTTGCGCTGGCTGGCCACCGCGGCGGCCAACGAACCGTGCTTCCGCAGTGCTGCGCGTAGTCCCGGGGCCACCATGTCGACGTCGAGCAGTCCGGGATCGGCAGAGTGCACTCCCCCGACGACGGGTGCCACGAGCCGTTCGAGCACCCGCTTGCCCATCCGTGCCCGGACCAGCGAGGAGACACTCGTGACCTCGGCGGAGGTGCCCACCGATGCGGGCAAATAGCGGTCAAGCGAAGCCCGCAAGGAGCCTGCGAAGCCCAAGGACCGGCGGACCTCGGGGTCCCAGGGATTCGCCGGAATTCCGAGCACTCCGGTCTTGGGCAGTTCCTGCGGACCGTCGGGCAACTGCACCCAGGCTCCTCCAGGATGGGGCGCCACGATGTTGTCGCCAAGCCCGAGATCGCGGGCGAGATCGGCCACGGCAGTGGAGCGCGTGGCGAAGGACTCCGCTCCACTGTCCAGCTCAAGGCCGCCAACCTCGTGGCTTCCCACGCAACCGCCCCATGAGTCGCCCGCTTCGAGCACGGTGACAGCGATGCCCGCTTTGGCCAGTCCACGGGCGGCGAGCAAGCCGGAAATGCCGCCGCCCACGACGACGGCCGTCAAGCCAGCTGCTGAATCACCGGGAAGTGCGTGTTTGGGCTTGGTGTGTTCGGGATGCGGGTGACCGCCGCGCATGCCGGCTACCCTGCCGGGATCGAGTGGATGAGTTCCACTACCCGGGTCAGGACCGCGGGGTCCGTCTCCGGAGGCACGCCGTGGCCGAGGTTGAGGACGTGGCCTGGGGCTGCGGAACCGGCGGCGATTACCTCGCGGACATGGGCTTCCAGGACCTCCCACGGCGCCGAAAGCAGCGCGGGGTCAATGTTGCCCTGCAGGGGCACGGTTCCACCTAGGCGCCGGTTTGCCTCGTCAAGCGGCAGCCGGTAGTCCACCCCTACGACGTCCACGCCGACGTCGCGCATCGCGACGAGCAACTCGGACGTTCCCGTACCGAAGTGGACAAGCGGCGCACCGAGGTGGCGGACGTGGTCGAGGGCGCGGCTCGAGGCCGGGGCAACGTACTTGGCGTAGTCGGCCAGGCCAAGGGAACCGGCCCAAGAGTCGAACAGTTGCCCTGCAGAGGCGCCCGCTTCCAGTTGCGCCCGCAGGAACATGCCGGAAGCGTCGGCTGCCCAGTTGGCCAGGGCGGTCCAGGTTTCCGGATCGGCGTGCATCATGGTGCGCGGACCAAGGTGGTCGCGGGAAGGCTTGCCTTCCACCATGTACGCGGCGAGCGTGAACGGCGCGCCCGCGAAACCGATCAGGGGTGTGGTGCCGAGCTCCGCCACCGTCAGGCGCACGGCCTCGCGGATCGGCTCGAGGGCTTCCCATGTCAGTTGCGGCAAGGCGGCCACGTCAGCGGCCGTGCGGACGGGCTTGTCCAGGACAGGACCGACGCCGGGAACGATGTCCACGCCGACGCCCGCCAGCTTGAGGGGAATGACGATATCCGAGAAGAAGATGGCTGCATCAACGTCGTGGCGGCGGACCGGCTGCAAAGTGATCTCGGAGGCGAGCTCGGGACGCAGGCAGGAGTCCAGCATCGCCACGCCTTCACGGACTTTGAGGTACTCCGGCAACGAGCGGCCGGCCTGGCGCATGAACCACACGGGACGGCGGGACGGCTTGCCTCCACGGTACGCCTGGATCAGCGGGGAGTCTGCGGTGCGGCCATCCATGAGCGGGTGGCTTGCATCAAGGCTCGAGGCGGCGGTGCCGGAAACGCCGTTGGCCGACACAGAATGAGGCAGTGCGGAACTGGAAGTCATGCCTTCGATTGTGCCGAAGATCGGGATCAAAAGATAACGACAGCCTGTCCCGCACATTGCGAGGTGACGGGCGTCACTCCGGACAGTGCGGAGAACCACTGACGCGCGTTGTTCTACGTGGCGCCGAAAAAGCTATGATTGCTTTGCTGTGGTTCTTTTCTCATTGGTGGCTACACACGCCGACATCGATCTTGAAACCGTCGCTCAGTTGAGCAACGGTTCATCCGAGGTTGCCTCGTCCGCTTTGGCCGATTCCCAACTTGTCTCCGGCGCCGTGGTCCTGGCCACCTGCAACCGCTACGAAATCTACGGCGAAACGCCGCATGCCGAGAACCTTGAAGCTGCCCGCTCGGCGCTCGTCACGCAGATCAGTGGCTTGAGCGGACTCAACGAACAACTCGTCTCGCGCGCCTTCAGCACCCGCACCGGCCCTGAGGTCAGCAGGCACCTCTTCGCCGTCAGCGCCGGACTGGACTCCGCCGTCGTCGGCGAACGCGAAATCGCCGGCCAAGTGCGCCGTGCCCTCATCACTGCCCAGCACGAAGGAACCGCGAGTTCCGGGCTGGTCCGCTTGTTCCAGGCTGCCTCCAAGACGGCAAAGGACGTCGGGGCCCAGACCGCGCTCGGTTCGCGGGGCCTGTCCATAGTTTCAGTTGCCCTGGACCTCGCCACGGACCTCTCAGAGAACGCCGACTGGAGCACCAAGAAGGTAGTTGTCTTCGGGACCGGGGCCTACGCCGGGGCCACTATGTCGCTGCTTCGCGATCGCGGCTGCACCGACGTCTCCGTTTACTCGTCTTCCGGCCGGGCCGAGGCTTTCGTGGCGACCCGCGGCGGAACCGCGCTCGACGCCGAAACCCTTCCTGCCGCCGTCGCTGCCGCCGATGTCATGATCGGTTGCAGCGGATCGGACACCCGCGTTGAGGCCGAAGAGCTCGCCAAGGTCCGTGCACTGTCCACCCAGACGCTCATTGCGATCGACCTCGCGCTCACCCACGACTTCGACCCCGCGGTGGGCGAGCTCGACGGCGTCGAGCTCCTGACGCTCGAATCCGTGCGGCTCGCGGCGCCCCAGGAACAAGCGGAGTCGCTGGCGCAAGCGAGCACCATTGTTTCCGGTGCGGCAGACGCCTTCGAGCAGGAGCGCGAAGCGCGGTCAGTCGACTCGGCCATTGTGGCACTGCGCCGCCACACCATGAACGTGCTCGACGCCGAGATGGAAAAAGTCCGGGCCCGGCACGGCTGCACCGCTGCGGCTGAAGAAGTCGAGTTCGCGCTCCGCCGCATGGTCAAGCAATTGCTCCACATCCCCACGGTCCGCGCGCGCGAACTTGCCGCCAACGGCCAGCAAGACGATTATGTGGCAGCCCTCGAGGCCTTATATGGCATCCAGGTGGAGCCGCCGGTTGCCGCGGCTCCAGCAGCTGAATGCCCTGTGGACCACCAACAGGCATCCCAGCAGGCTGAAAGCGCCTAGCCCACGCGACCGTGACTGCTAGGTCCATCCTGCAACTCCCCTCAGAGCATGCCCTCCCTTGGTCACCGGGACCGGACATAACAGGACTATGTCCAGCAGCAATGACCAAGAATGAGCATGTCCCTTGTAGTGGCGGTTTGAGAATCGCTGTGCCGGTTCGAGAATCGCGGATTCCTATGCGAAGGCGTTGACGCCCGTCATTTCTGCAGACACCGCCCACAGCCTTGTTGCGGCTTCCGGATCGATTGCGTGCGCATCCACTCCCTGGTATCGCGCGAGCGGCGAGGCCGGGTCCGTGGGCTTGGCGATGTCGCAGTCTTCGCAATACACCCCGCCCATGCCCGCCAGAGCCGAGGACGTGGCTGCCCACGTGGACGTGGCAGCCCCCTGCTCCGGAGTCTTGAAACCCTCCCGGACGTTGCCTGCGTCGTCCATCCAACCCGCCGCGACCATCTCTTCACGCGGAAGGTAGCGCTGGAGCTCGGTCATGATGCCTCCGGGGTGGACCGCGAAGGCCCGCACCCCAGCGGATTTACCCAGGCGGTCCAGTTCGACCGCGAACAACGCGTTGGCCGTCTTGGCCTGGCCGTAAGCCTTCCATTTGTCGTAACCGGTCTCGAAATTGATGTCCTCGAAACGGATCGGCGAGAGTTTGTGTCCCGTAGAGGACAAGGACACGACGCGTGCCGAACCGGCGGCGGCCAGCGCAGGCCACAGAGTGTTGAGAAGCGTGAAGTGGCCCAGATGGTTGGTGGCGAACTGGGATTCCCACCCCGGGCCCACGCGTTGTTCCGGGCTCGCCATGATGGCGGCGTTGTTGATCAGGATGTCCAGGGTTGGGTTCGACGCCAGGAAGCGTGCCGCGAAATCCTTCACAGCCTGCTGGTCGGCCAGATCCAAGGCTTCCACGGTCACTTGCTCCGGGGCCAGGCCGGCCGCGGCGAGGACTTCCCTAGCGTGTTCCGGACGGCGGGCGGGAACCGTGACCGCGGCACCAGCGAAGGACAAGGCCCGCACCGTTTCCAGGCCGAGCCCGGAATAGCCTCCCGTGACGATTGCCGTCTTGCCGCGGAGGTCCACTCCCGCCACAACCTCCGATGCCTTGGAGCCGTGGCCGAATCCCGATCCGATGGGGTGTTGCGGTGTGGTCATGGATTCCTCACTCATATCGGGACCTTTCGTGTTCAACGGCACCGCGTGTTCAACGGCACGGCGTGTTCAACAGCACAGTGGGTTCAGTAAACCGGTTTGCCCGGCTCGACGTCATGCACCCAGGCCAGGATCCCGCCGTCGAGGTGGCTCACGCGCGTGTAGCCAGCGCGCTGTGCGGCCGCGAGCACCGCAGCGGAACGGGTACCGCCCTTGCAGTGGAACACGATCTCTTTGTCTTGCGGCAGTTCCGTCCAGGCCTCCCCCGCGAGGATACGTCCCTGCGGGATGAGCACCGATCCGTCGATGCTCACAATCTCGTGTTCACCGATCTCGCGGACATCCACCAGTTCAAAGTCGCGTTGCCCCGCCGCGCGGGCCTCGAGCATCCCGGAAAGTTCGGTGGCCGTGACGGTCGGAACCGAGTCGCCTGCGGGGGCCGGGGTGATGCCGCAGAAGGCTTCGTAGTCGGTCAATTCAGTGATCGGCTCGGCCTGCGGGTCTTTCGAAACTTTGATTTCGCGCCAGCTGCCGCCGAGCGCGTCGAAGAGCGCCACACGTCCCAGCATGGAGCGCCCGACGCCGGTGATCAGCTTGACTGCCTCCGTCACCATGAGCGAGCCGACAGCAGCGCACAGCATGCCGAACACGCCGCCTTCGCCGCAGGACGGGACGGAGCCTGCAGGAGGGGCCTCTGGATAGAGATCGCGGTAGCTGGGTCCATGCTTCTCCCAGAACACGCTGACCTGGCCGTCGAAGCGGAAAATGGATCCCCAGACGTACGGTTTGCCGAGGATCGCGGCAGCATCGTTGACCAGGTATCGGGTGGCGAAATTGTCTGCGCCATCCAGGATGAGGTCGTAGCCGGAGAAAATCTCCAAAGCGTTGGAGGAGTCCAGGCGCACGTTGTGCAGCTGCACGTTGACCAGCGGATTGAGTTCCTTGATGGCGTCACGTGCCGATTCGATCTTCGGCCGTCCCACATCGCCCACGCCGTGGATGATCTGGCGTTGCAGGTTGCTGAGGTCGACGTCGTCGTCGTCCACAATTCCGAGCGTCCCCACGCCGGCGGCGGCCAGGTACAGCAACGCCGGAGAGCCCAGTCCGCCCGCACCGATCACGAGGACTTTTGCGTTCTTGAGCCGGCGCTGACCGGCCGCTCCGATTTCGGGAATAATGAGGTGGCGCGAGTACCGTTCGACCTCTTCGGTGGTCAGCTCCGCGGCCGGTTCCACAAGTGGCGGCAGTGTTGAAGAAGGAGAAGGCGGCAACGTTTGGGCAGCAAAAATAGTGGCCATACTCCAAAGTATGCCTGCCGCTGCCGCCCGGTCATATTACTGCGCAGTATTGTGGTCATAACTGCAAAGGAAAGGCGGCAGACAAGTGGCTGAGAGTGCACGTATCAAACAGGAGGCACAGGTCAGGCAAGATCGGACCGGTTCCCCACGCTCGGCGAGGCTGCCACGAGATGAGCGCCGGGCCCAGCTCCTGAACGCCGCATTGGAAGTCTTCGTTGCCAACGGCTTCCACGGTGCAGCGATGGACGAAATCGCCGAGACCGCCCATGTCAGCAAGCCGGTGCTGTACCAGCACTTCCCGTCCAAGCGGGAGCTTTACATGGCCCTCCTCGACAGCCACCTGGCCATGCTCACGGACCAGATGCTCACGGCGCTGAATTCGACGTCGGACAACAAGGAACGCGTCCAGGCCGTCATGCGCGCCTACTACCGTTTCATCGCGGGCGATGACCAAGCCCACCGGCTCGTCTTCGAATCCGATCTCATCAATGACCCGGATGTCAGCTCGCGACTGGAGACTTTCAACCGCACCTTCGCCGACGCCGTCGCCAAGGTCATCGCCGAAGACACCAAGCTGCCCCCGCTGGAGGCCCAGCTGCTCGGCCGGGGCCTGGCCGGAATGGCGCAGGTCAGCGCCCGGTATTGGCTCGAAACCGACGGCGATCTGGACCTCGATGTCGCCAGCGATCTGATCTACCGTTTAGCTTGGCGCGGAATCAGTCGCTTCCCGAAAGAGTCCTAGACTACAAATAGAGGACTGAGTAATTTCTTGATTGGCTGGGAGGCCCCGCTGTGGAAGTAAAGATCGGCATTCAGAACGTTGGCCGTGAGATCGCGCTTGAGTCCGCTCTCGATGCCGAGGCTGTTGCCAAGATCGTAAGCGAGGCCATTGCCAACGGCACGGACCTGCGCCTGACCGACGAAAAGGGCCGCCAGGTCATCGTTCCCGG
The DNA here is from genome assembly GCF_058244265.1 of Arthrobacter sp. SE2. Lineage (NCBI taxonomy): Bacteria > Bacillati > Actinomycetota > Actinomycetes > Micrococcales > Micrococcaceae > Arthrobacter > Arthrobacter sp. SE2. The sequence goes on from NZ_JBZAYA010000001.1 coordinate 421,202, forward strand.
CAATGTCCTCGGATACGTGGAGATCGGCGCCGAGGAAGTGCGCCGGGTCGGCTTCGGCGCCCTCTAAGCGATACGCAAGAACACCAGCGAGCCAGGAGTCCGCATGCTCTCACTTGTCATCGTGGCGCTAGCCACCATCGCCTCAGGCTTCATCGTCTGGGGAACTGACAAACACCGTGGCACGTACGGAATCGCCCTGCCCGCTGGTGTTTCCGTCGCCGTCGCCATGCTGAGTTGGATGATCTTCATCCAACTTGGCTTTGGCTACCAGCCTGGCGTGACGTGGATCCCGTGGGTCCTGCCGATCATTCTGGGAACCGTGGCGGCCGCGGCGGCCTCCTACTTCTTGGGCCGTCATCGGACCCGGCACGACACCGCCCAGCTGACCGCGGCGCTGCGACTCTAGCTGGCGCTGCGCGAACGGGCCGGCGACACTCATATCCGGGCGTCGCCTAGCTGTTTGCGTGTCACGGACAAACCTGGGTGTCGCATCCAGACTTCCGAGATCTCTTCCGGATCCGGGGCGTCGATTCCGACTTCAACTGTCCGGTAGGGCTTCCGGTTTGGCCACTGCCCCCACTTCCGCGGCTGCTTCGCTGGCGCTCGTGGCCGCCCGGATGTCGCGTCGGGTCACCTCGCTCCCGGCGTCATGGGAGGTGTAGCGGATGAACACCCGGTTGTACCGCCAGTCCAGGTCCGGATGATGGTTCTGCTGTTCGGCGATGCGCCCGACGGCGGCAATCAGCTCCAGTGCGGCAGCCGACGTCGGGCATTTGTAGACGGTGGCGAGTCCGCCCAGGCGGTACCGCCAGTCCGGCAGCTCCGCCAGGGCGTCGTCGATCGCGGACTTGGTGAGGATGTCATCTTTGCCGGCCATCCGGGGCTCCTTCGCTGACGTGGTATTCGCAGGAATCCCCGGAGCGGCCCGCGTAGGCCACTAGAGGAACTCTGCCCGGCCTTCCATCGCCGAAGAGGCCAGGGCGTGTTCCCGGCGCGGGATGCGGCCGGCCTGCTTCGCCAGCCTACCGGCGATGACAGCGTGTTTGAAGGCTTCACCCATCTGCACCGGGTTCTGGGCCCGGGTCACCGCGGTTGCCAGCAGCACTGCGTCGCAACCGAGCTCCATGGCGAGTGCGGCGTCGGACGCGGTTCCGATGCCGGCGTCGAGTACTACCGGCACAGAAGCCCGGGACACAATGAGTTCGATGTTGTGGGGATTCAGGATGCCCAGGCCGGTGCCGATAGGCGCGCCCAAGGGCATCACCGCTGCGGCTCCAAGGTTTTCCAATCGAAGCGCCAGCACGGGGTCGTCGTTGGTGTAGGCGAAGACCTTGAAGCCGCGGTCCACCAGCTTCTCCGTTGCGTCCACGAGCTCCACTGCGTCAGGCAGCAGCGTCTGTTCGTCGGCGATGACCTCGAGCTTCACCCAATCCGTTTCCAGCGCCTCCCGGGCAAGCTCGGCTGTCATGACAGCGTCCTTGGCGGTAAAACAGCCGGCCGTGTTGGGCAAGACACGGATGCCATGGTCCACGAGCAACTGGAAGAGCGAACCTGTTTCGGTCGGCGAGTACCTCCGCATGGCAACGGTGGTGAGTTCGGTGCCGGAGGCCAGCAACGCCGCCCCCAGTCCGTCCAGGCTCGGGGCTCCGCCGGTGCCCATGATGAGGCGCGAGCCGAATTCGACACCATCGATCACCAGGGCGTCGGTTCGGGTGCTTGCTTCGTGTGTGCTTGCTGTGGTCATGGTTCAGCCTCCCTGTACTGCGGTAACGATTTCGAGTTCGTCGCCCTCTGCGAGCGCGGTGGCAGCCCACTGGCTGCGCGGGACCACTTCGGAATTGCGTGCGACGGCGACGCCGATCTTGCGTCCGTCAGCCGTCTGGCCGCTGGAGTCCACAACACGTCCGGTGACGTGGCTGACGAGGGTGGTGACAGACGCGTCGTCGCTCAGTGTGTGGTCTGCGCCGTTCAATTTGATGTTCATGCGTGGTCCTTCGGAAGGGGATATGAGGTACCGGCCAATGGGCCGTCTGTTGAGGCCCGTGCCGCTGAGAGCTGGTGGGAGAAGCGGTCCGGGCGGAATTTGTTCCACCGGGGATCCGCGGTGCCGTCCATGAGTCCGACGCAGATCTTCGCCGCTGCCGGAGTGAGGAGTACGCCGTGGCGGAAGAAGCCGCTGGCCACGATGAGGCCGGGCACGGTTCTTTCGCGCCCTTCCACGCGGCCCAGCAGCGGTGCATTGTCCGGAGTGCCCGGGCGCGCTCGGGCAGTTGCTTCCAGAAGTTCCAGTTCGGCCACAGCCGGGACAAGTACCTGGGCGTCGCGGAGCAATTGGTACACGCCACCGGCTGACACCGGGTTGGCCGATCCCCCGGACGCCGACAAGCCGTCTTCACGTTGCGTCGCGCCGATCACCACCGTCCCGTCGTCGCGGGGCACGATATAGACGGGCACTCCGCGCACCATTCCCCGGACCGTGGCGGTGACCAGGGGTTGCAGGTGCGCCGGGACGCGCAACCGCAGTATGTCGCCATACACCGGACGCAACGGGAGTGACAATCCATCCGGCAGGCCGCTCAAGCGGGCGGCATCCAGTCCGTTGGCTACCACTGTTTCCGTGGCGAGCACTTCGATTCCTGAGCCGAGCACGGCCCCGACGACGCGCCCGTCCTCCCACAGGAGGCCCGCTGCAGTGTCGTGGACCGCAAAACCGTCATCGGCCCCCGGAATCCAGCTGGAATTGCCGGACTGGTGGTCTGCCAGCGCACCCAGAATCGCGGCCGAAAGCCGGCGTGGATCCACTTGGTGGTCGCCCGGGATGTCGAAGGCGCAGGAAATCTGCGGGCTCAGAAGCGGCTCACGCTCCCGCGCCTCGCGCAACCGCACGGATTCCACCACCAGGCCGTTGGCCAGCTGGACATCCCGGAGATCGGCGAGCGCCCGGCGGTCCGCAGCGTCCGCGCCGACGGCGAGCGTCGGCGTCGTACGGTAACCCGTGCTGCGGCCGATGCTCGAGCCGGTCACATTGCGTTCGAAGTCCGGCCACAACGCCGACGATTCGAGCATTAGCTCCAGGAGGTCCTCTTCCTGGTAGTGCAATTCGCTGACCGGCGCCAGCATTCCCGCCGCCGCGAACGTAGCGCCGCTGGCTGGTGCGGGATCGATGAGGGCAACCGAACGGCCGGATCTGCGGGCTTCCCACGCGATGCCGAGGCCAATGACACCGCCCCCGATCACCGCGACATCCGCGCGCAGGGGTTCGTGCTGGGCGTTTACTTCGTTCATGGAGTCCTTCCCTACGCCGGTACTAGCCGGATCAGGTCAAGCGGTCGGCGCTGAAGCCCTCTCAGCCGCGCGGCGATTGTGACTGCCGCCGCGGCTCCCGCGGTACCAGCCCAGTTTAGAGGAACTACTCTGTTTCCATGACCCAGCACGATGTCCACACCACCGCCCGCCTTTACCTTTGCACCGACGCCCGCAAGGAACAGGGTGATTTTGAGCAGTTTGTCGATGCCGCATTCGAGGGCGGCGTGGACATCATCCAGCTGCGTGACAAGTCGATTGAAGCGGCGGAAGAACTCGAACTCCTGGAGATCCTGCAATCCGTGGCCCATCGTCACGGCCGTCTCTGGGCAGTCAACGACCGCGCGGACGTAGCATCCCTCTCCGGCGCACCGGTGTTCCATATCGGCCAAAAGGACATTCCGCTGCGCTCTGCCCGGAAATTGCTCCACGACCCCACCATCATCGGCCTCTCCACGCACACGCCGGAACAGATTGACGCCGCCATCGCCGCGTCGCCTGGCCGCAGCGGCCTGGACTACTTCTGCGTCGGGCCGGTGTGGGCCACCCCCACGAAGCCGGGACGCTCCGCCGTCGGGCTCGATCTGGTGAAGTACGCTGCCAACGCGGTGAAGCAGGCAGACGAAGAGACCGTCGGGGGCGTCGTGCTCCCCTGGTTTGCGATCGGCGGGATCGATCTCGGCAACGTGGAAGAGGTAGTTAGGGCCGGCGCCAGCCGCATCGTGGTGGTGCGCGCAATCACCGAAGCGCAGGATCCGACGGCAGCTGCCCAGGCGCTCCTGGCTGCCCTGGACGCAGCGGCGGCCTAGCGAGACGCCGGAAGATTTTGGAGTTACCCTGATTTTCGTGTCACATCAGCGGTTAGCCCCGAATGTCAGTGAAACGTCGAACCACCTCGCGGAAGCGCTGGCGGCGCTTCGGACTGAACTCGAGCTGCCCGCAGGTTATCCCATTGAAGCGCTGCGCGACGCTGAAACCGCGGTTTCCGGACACACGCTGCCGGCGCAGGATCTCACGGACGTTCCTTTCATCACGATCGACCCGGCCTCCTCCACGGATCTCGACCAGGCTCTCTTCATTGACAGGTCCGGGGATGGTTACAGGGTTCTCTACGCCATCTCCGATGTGCCCTCCTTTGTGCCCCCGGGAGGAGCGCTCGACGCCGAGACCCGCCACCGCGGGCAAACGTACTATGCCCCGGATGGCCGCATCCCGCTGCACCCCGAGATCATCAGCGAGCATGCCGGAAGCCTGCTGGCCGGCCAGACGTGCGGCGCGTTCGTGTGGGACTTCGAACTCGATGCCGAGGCGGACTTCCGCACCGTCTCCGTCCGTCGGGCAAGCGTACGGAGCCGCGCCAAGCTCAGCTACAAGGGCGTGCAGGCGGAGATCGATTCCGGAACGGCTGATCCCGTCCTGCAGCTGCTCAAGGAGGTCGGGCTCAAGCGGGTGGAACTCGAACGCCGCCGCGGCGGAGCAAGCCTGAACATGCCTGAGCAGGAAATCGTCCAACTGCCCGACGGCGGGGGGTACAGGATCGTCGCAGCTCCCTCGCTGCCGGTTGAGGACTGGAACGCCCAGATTTCGCTCATGACCGGGATGGCCGCCGCCCAGCTGATGCTCGACGGCAAAGTGGGGATTTTGCGCACCATGCCGGCCCCCGATGAGCGCTCGCTGCTCCATTTCAAACGGCAAACGGGGGCGCTCGGCAAGCCCTGGACCGAGGGGACGAACTATGGAGCGTACCTGCGGACCCTCGACGCCAAGGACCCCCGGCAACTGGCCATCCTCCATTCAGCGGGGCTGCTTTTCCGTGGTGCCGGCTACACGCCCTTCGACGGCGAGGTACCGGGCAGCGTCATGCAGTCAGCCATCGGGGCACCCTATGCCCACACCACCGCGCCGTTGCGCCGGCTTGTCGATCGTTTTGTGCTGGTCATCTGCGAAGCACTGAGTAATGGAACAGAGATCCCTGCATGGGCCCGGAATGCTTTGCCGACCCTGCCGGTGATCATGGCGTCTTCCGACCAGCTTGCCGCCAAAATGGAACGCCTGGCCTTGGACACGGTGGAGGCAGCGCTCCTGGTGAACCACATCGGACAGGAATTCGACGCCGTAGTGATTTCCGGATCGAAGCCCGCCAAGAACAACGGAAACGGCAACGGGAACAGCGCCAATGGCAACAACGGTAATGGCAATGGGAACGGAGCCCCGCACGGCCCCTACGGCATCGTCCAGATCGCCGAGCCGGCGGTCACCGCTCGTTGCGACGGCGAAATGGAGTCGGGCACGAAGGTCCGCGTGAAACTGCTTGACGCGGACATTGCCACCCGCCAGATCACCTTCGAACTGATCCCGTAGCGCCATCCGTTCGCAGGCCCGGGACCGGGATCCGGGGATTATCGCGCCCAGACGCTAGACTGGGTGAGTAGTAATGGATGCCCGGTCGTTGATTCAGTTAATTTTTTGACATCAACAAGCCCGCCCCTACGCGATCTTGAGATACACCAACTGGTCCCCAGTGCCAGTATTTAGATAGCCCGCGATCGGCTTCCACTGGATTTGCTTGCGCCCATCCGTGCTCCGGAACGGCCCTGCCACAACCGTTGAGCACGCAGCGCAGCCCAAATGAATAAGGAAAACTCCACTGTGAGTGAATTGCACACCCATGAAGTTCTGACCGACGGAACCGAAACGATCGAACCCGAGGAAACCATTTCCTCGGACGAAACACCCCACGAGATCGCAGAAAAGACCTTCGCCGACTACAACGTCCGCGCCGACATCGTTGAATCCCTCGCCGACGCCGGAATCACCCACCCGTTCCCCATCCAGTCCATGACGCTCCCGGTCGCCCTAGGCGGTCACGACATCATCGGCCAGGCCAAGACCGGTACCGGCAAGACTCTCGGATTCGGCATTCCGGCACTGCAGCGCGTCGTCGGACCGGACGACGCCGGGCACGACAAGCTCGCTGTCCCGGGTGCACCCCAGGCCCTCGTGATTGTTCCTACCCGCGAACTCGCCGTTCAGGTGGCCAACGATCTCCAGACGGCGTCCCGGAAGCGCAACGCCCGCATCGCCACCATCTATGGCGGCCGCGCATACGAGCCCCAGATCGAAGCCCTGCAAAAGGGCGTCGAGGTTGTTGTCGGCACTCCCGGCCGTCTGATCGACCTCTACAAGCAGAAGCACCTGAACCTCAAGAACGTTCGCATGGTGATTCTCGACGAAGCAGACGAGATGCTTGACCTCGGCTTCCTTCCGGACGTCGAGACCCTGATTGCCGGCACACCCGCCGTCCGCCAGACCCTGCTCTTCTCGGCCACCATGCCTGGCCCGGTCATCGCCATGGCGCGCCGCTACATGACGCAGCCCACGCACATCCGTGCCGCCGACCCGGACGACGAAGGCCTGACCAAGCGCGACATCCGCCAGCTCATCTACCGTGCCCACAGCATGGACAAGGTCGAGGTCGTCGCCCGCATTCTGCAGGCCCGCGGCCGCGGCCGGACCATCATCTTCACCAAGACCAAGCGCACCGCAGCCAAGGTTGCCGAGGAACTCGTGGACCGCGGCTTCGCAGCCGCCGCCATCCACGGTGACTTGGGCCAGGGCGCCCGCGAGCAGGCTCTCCGCGCCTTCCGCAACAACAAGGTGGACGTCCTCGTGGCCACCGACGTCGCCGCCCGCGGCATCGACGTCGATGACGTCACGCACGTGATCAACTACCAGTGCGTCGAAGACGAAAAGATCTACTTGCACCGCGTTGGCCGCACCGGCCGCGCAGGCAACAAGGGCACGGCCGTGACGTTCGTCGATTGGGACGACATGCCGCGCTGGGGCCTGATCAACAAGGCGCTGGGCCTGAGCTACCCGGAGCCCGTGGAAACCTACTCCTCGTCGCCGCACCTTTTCGAGGAACTGGACATCCCCGCGGGCACCAAGGGCCGCCTGCCCCGCGACAAGCGCACCCTCGCCGGCGTCGACGCTGAGGTCCTGGAAGATCTGGGCGAGACCGGCAAGAAGAACTCCCGTTCAGGCGGCGATTCCGGGCGTGGACGCACGGGACGCGACGCCGGGCGTGAAGGTGGCCGTGAAGGTGCACGCCGCGGTACAAAGTCCAGCGATGCTCCGTCCCGCGAAGGAGACGGTGAGGGCGGACGCAACCGCACCCGCCGCCGTCGTACGTCCGAAGGCGAAGCAGCCCCCGTTGGAGGTTCAGTTCAGTCTGCCGAGCCCCAATCCGGGCAGGCACAGTCCGGCGAAGGCGCGGACAAGCCTTCCCGCGCACGCCGTTCCCGCACCCGCCGCCGCAACGGCGAAGTGGTCTCGGCTTCCGGTGCGTCCGGCGAGAACACCGAGGCTTAACGGCCTCAATGAGTGACATTGTTTGGGCGCCGGACGGCAGCAATTTGGTGGTTCACGCGGACAACGCGGATTTCCTCCCGACGCTGCCGGACGGCGCCTTCACACTGATTTACGTGGACCCGCCCTTCAATACGGGCCGGGTCCAGAGCCGCCAGGAAACGCGCATGGTCCGCAACGCCGACGGCGACGGCGACCGCGTCGGCTTCAAGGGACGCTCCTATGACACCATCAAGGGCGCCCTGCACAAGTACGACGACGCCTTCAGCGACTACTGGTCCTTCCTGGAACCCCGGCTCGTGGAGGCCTGGCGCCTGCTCGCCGACGACGGCACCCTGTACCTGCATCTGGACTACCGCGAAGTGCACTACGCCAAGGTCATGCTGGACTCGATCTTCGGCCGCGAGTGCTTCCTGAACGAAATCATCTGGGCCTACGACTACGGCGCACGCGCCAAGAACCGCTGGCCCACCAAACACGACAACATCCTCGTGTACGTCAAGAACCCTGCCAAGTACCACTTCGACAACGCCGAGGTCGACCGTGAGCCGTACATGGCGCCGGGCCTTGTAACGCCGGCCAAACGCGAACTCGGGAAGCTTCCCACGGACGTCTGGTGGCACACCATCGTTTCCCCGACAGGCAAGGAAAAGACCGGCTACCCGACGCAGAAGCCGGAAGGCCTGGTCCGGCGCATCGTCACGGCATCGAGCCGGCCAGGAGACTGGTGCCTGGACTTCTTCGCGGGCTCAGGAACCCTTGGTTCGGTCGCGGCGAAGCTCGAGCGAAGGTTCGTGTGCGTGGACCAGAACGCCCCGGCCATCGACGTGATGCGCAAGCGCCTGGACGGCAAGGCCACCTTCTACCCCAACTAGCGAACCACTGAACTTCCCGTGCCCAGCTCCTCGATGCGGGCCAGGACATCGGGTGACGTCAGGTTCTCCCCGAGCAGATTGGGCTTGCCGGTCCCGTGGTAGTCGGACGATCCGGTCATGAACAACCCGTGCTCGGCAGCCATGCGCCGCAGGAACACGCGGCCTTCCTCGGGATTGTCGCGGTGGTCCACTTCCAGCCCCAGAAGGCCGGCGTCGATCATTTCCCGGTAAGTCCGCTCCCCGACCACCCGGCCGCGGGCCGAGGCCACCGGGTGCGCGAAGACGGGGACACCGCCCGCCGACCGGACGAGCTCGACGGCGAGCGCCGGGTCCGGTGCGTAGTGCTGCACGAAATAGCGCGAGTGCGAAGTCAGGATCGCCGTGAACGCCTCGGAGCGGCTCGCCACCGCACCGGCCGCCACGAGGGCGTCGGCGATGTGGGGCCGGCCCACAGTGGCACCCGGAGCCACATGATGGATGACATCGTCCCAGCTCAAGGGGTAGTCCTCGGCCAGGAGCGTGACCATCCTTTTAGCGCGGGTGAGCCTCGCGTCTTTCGCCTTGGTGATTTCCTCGAGCAGGCCGGGATGTGCGGGATCGTGGAGATAGCTGAGCAGATGGACGCTGATCCCCTCCCGGGTGCGGCACGAGATCTCTATCCCTGGCACGAAAGCCACTCCGAATTCGCGGGCTGCGACCGAGGCCTGCTCCCATCCGTCAGTGGAATCGTGGTCGGTCAAGGCCACCACATCCAGACCCGCAGCTGATGCGGAAGCGATCACTCCCGCGGGAGCCTCGGTCCCGTCGGAAACATTGGAGTGCGCGTGCAGGTCGATCTTCACTTTCCAAGCGTATTTGATTGGGGACGGCTTGGACCGTTTCGGCGTTGGCCTAGTGTCGGCCTTGATGGGACTATTGGACGGTGAACGATGCAGATAACACCCAAAACGGTGAAACCACAGCCTCCCAGCCCCTGGAGGAGCGCGTCAACAACCGCTCCCAGCGGCCCACATCCGATGCCTTCAAGGCGTTCATGGCCAGCAATTGGGCGCCTGCGCCGCAGGTGACCCCTGCGCGCGACGCCGTCGCAGACCATGCCGCGACGCGTCGTCGGGCCATCTCCGACAAGTTCGCGGGCCTGCGCCTCGTTGTACCTGCCGGTCCGCCCAAGGTCCGCTCGAACGATACCGACTACCGCTTCCGGCCCCATTCCGGCTTCGCCCACCTCACGGGCTTGGGCCTGGACCACGAGCCCGATGCCGTGCTGGTCCTGGAACCTGTCGAGGAGGGAACCGGCGACGACGGCGGCAACCACCTCGCGACGCTCTACTTCCGTCCGCTCGCCGGCCGGGACACTGAACAGTTCTACGCCGACTCGCGTTCTGGTGAGTTCTGGATCGGCGCGCGTCCGACGCTCGCCGAATTCGAAGCGCGCCTCGGACTCAGGACGGCGCATCTCGACGAACTCGAGATGGCCATCACCAAGAACGTGGGTGCCCCGGAAATCGGCGGCATCTCCATCCGACTGGTCCGCAAAGTCGACGAGAACATCGATGCCCTCGTGGACACCGCCCGCTACAACACAGCGAAGGATCCGGAGAACCTGGACCTCGGCGAGCTCGATGCCTTGGACGAACTGCTCAGCGAGGCGCTCTCCGAGTTGCGCTTGCTCAAGGACGACTGGGAAGTCGAGCAGATGAAGACCGCTGTAGCGGCCACCGTGGAGGGTTTCGCAGAGGTGGTCCTCGCCCTCCCCCGCGCCATGACCCACCACCGCGGCGAACGCGTCATCGAAGGCGCCTTCTTCGCACGTGCCCGTGAGGAAGGCAACGAGCTCGGCTACGACACCATCGCGGCCGCAGGAAACAATGCCACGGTGCTGCACTGGACCCGGAACACCGGCAAGGTCAACGCCGGGGAACTCGTGCTGCTCGACGCCGGTGTGGAGGCAGATTCCCTCTACACAGCCGACGTAACGCGTACCATTCCCGCCAACGGAAAGTTCTCGGACGTCCAGCGCAAGGTCTATGAAGCCGTCCTTGACGCCGCCGACGCCGGATTCGCCGCAGCCCAGCCGGGCGTGAAGTTCCGCGACATCCACACCGCCGCCACCACGGTCCTCGCAGAGCGCCTTGCCGAGTGGGGACTGCTGCCGGTCTCCGTGGAGGAAGCCATCAGCACCGAAGGCCAGCAGCACCGCCGCTGGATGCCACACGGCACCAGCCACCACCTTGGGCTGGACGTCCACGACTGTGCTCAGGCCAAGCGTGATCTCTACCTGGACGGCGTACTCACCGAGGGCATGGTGTTCACCATCGAACCCGGGCTCTACTTCAAGGACGAGGACCTCGCCATTCCGGAGGAATACCGCGGAATCGGAGTCCGGATCGAGGACGACATCCTGATGACGGCAGACGGTCCCGTCAACCTCAGCGCCGCCCTCCCCCGCAAGGCCGACGACGTCGAGTCCTGGATGGCGGGCATCTACCAGGACGCCGAAGCGTAACCACTGAGGCAAAAAACACGAGGAGGGCTACCGGATCTTGAAGATCCGGTAGCCCTCCTCTTTTGCTTTGCGCCGTCCTAGTAGTGGTGGCCGGCTGCGATGATGACGAGCTCCTATGCCACGTCCTGCAGGAGTTCAAGCACGTAGACGCCGGCTTCCGTCCACTGAATTTCGGCTTTTTTACACTGAGATTTGCCGTTTTGACCACTGAGATTGGCGAAATCCACACGGAGACGCCCTTCGGCACTTGTACCCTCCTCCTAGGCGCAGCACCGATAGTCGATCCCCCGTTTGGTGCTGTTGCCACGCTCGGTTCGTTGGTGGCGGGGCTTGTGTATCGCCACCAACGAACCAAGTGAGATAGCAAGAACGTCACCGATCCGTCGTGGCCGATCGGGATGTCATTGAGTCTGAGTTTCTCACCAGCGACGTCGGAGAATGGGAAATGTGGTTCGAATTTGAGTGGATGCTCCCCCAAGTCGGGGCAGTCGAAACATGACCAACAACTTTCCCGCCATTTCCCTCAAAAGCGTTCGTCGCCACTATGACGACGGTGCCGGAAACGAGAAGGCTGCACTAGATATTGCTGAACTGGAGATCCAGCCGGGTGAACTTGTTGCCGTCATTGGCCCATCTGGATCCGGCAAGTCAACCCTGCTCCAGTTGGTCGGAGGAATCGATTCGCCGACTGCAGGACGTATCGATGTAGCAGGACTCCGTGTCTCCGGAATGGACGAAAAACAGAAGACAATCTTCCGGCGGGAGAATGTCGGATTCATTTTCCAGGCATTTCATCTTGTTCCAAGCATGACGGTAGTGGAGAACACTGCGTTGTCATCGATTGTTTCCGGCCAAAAAGGCTTGCGTTGGCGAGCAGATGCACTGGTGCTGCTCGAACAGCTGGGACTGTTTGAATATGCCGATAGATTCCCCGACCAGTTGTCAGGCGGACAACGTCAGCGGGTCGCCGTAGCTCGAGCGCTATTCGGGGCTCCTAGCATCGTCCTCGCCGATGAGTCGACAGGAAGCCTCGACTCGAGGAGCAGAGATATTGTTCTCCGTCTGATTCGCGACGCGATTGGCGGCGATCGTCGTACCAGCGGGCTGATGGTCACCCATGATCCATATGCTGCGAGTTATGCCGACCGGATCATTGCGCTGAGGGACGGGACGATCATTGATCAACTTGACCTCAACGCACCACATCAGGAGGGAGATGCTCACCATAATGAACGCGTTCGCTCGTGGTTTTCGGCAACTTCGCTTTGATTTTCCGCGATATGGAGTCGCAGCGGTTGCGCTGGTGTTCGGCGTAGCGCTCATTTTCGGCACTCTCCTCACATCGAAAAGCATCAACGACCAGCTCTCGCAAGGAGTTGGCTCGCTATCAGGCATTGGCGACGTCGCCGTGGTCCCTGCTACTCCCGGGACGACGGCCCCCGAGAGCGCAGTGAGGGCAATTGCGGATCTCCCTGGGGTTGCGACGCCGATCCCGACTCTGGCTCGGAATTCGAGCGTCCGGCCCTCGGGAACCTCTGGCACCGGCCACCCCCTGACGGTTACCGGTTACCCCACCACGCTCAACACAGAGCTTCAACTTAGGAGGCTCGAGCTTAGGGGCGGGCTCCCTGCCGTAAACAAGCCCGAGGCCCTGGTTCCGGCTGACGTCGCTTCGCGCTTAGGTGTGGATTTAGGCGATTCGCTGGTGGTCGCGTCGAGCGATGGGACCACGCAATTGCGCGTCGTCGGCGTGTTCAATGGCAAGGTTCTTGGGCCGTTGGCATACGACAACATCTTTGTCGATTTGTCCTACGCCCAGATGATATTCAACCAACAGGGCCAAGTATCAAGAGTTGACATCCAGCTGACGGCCGGACACTCCGCGGAACGCTGGCAGAGCGAATATTCGTCCAGCCTGCCTTCTCAGTTCAAAGTGCAGGACACTTCTGCCCTCAATTCGACCCTCGGTCCCCTCATCACCGTTGTTTCACTCATCTTGATGATCGCCTCCTGCACCGTTCTCGGCATTTCGATCCTCCTATCAGCGACGGCCTTCCAAGCCGTCGTGAACGCCCGCCGGCTGACTTACGGAGTCATGAGAGCCGTCGGCGCCCGCGGTTCCTGGCTGGCAGGCGCCGTCTTATGTGAGGCACTGATGCTCGCGTTCGCGTGCTCGGTGGCCGGGTTGGGGCTTGGGTTTGGCGTCAGCTGGATCCTCAACCAAGGGCTATCGTCGATCGGCAACATACCTGCAGCAACCGTGGCGGCCGAACTTTGGCAAGTTCTGCTTGCCATCCTGAGCGGGGTCGCCGCGGGTTGCGCCGGGGCCGCTCGGGCCATAGTGAAAGTGCTACGCCAGGCCCCTCTTACGGCCATCTCGCCTGAAGGTGCGGAGCGCAGGTCTGGGCAGAGACTCCGCGTCGCCGTCGGCATCATGCTCCTCGCATTCGGAGTCGCCAGCTACTGGCTTGGCTCCGTTGTCGTGAAGCTCGTTGGCTTCGTCCTGTCGCTGGCCGCCGCGGGTTTCCTTGCTCCGTTTATTCTCGCAGCCGCCACCAGGCTACAGATCTTCAAGGGGTGGACAGGCAAGGCCGCGGCCCAGCGCCTCCGCAAACACGCATCGCTCGACTCTACGACGGCCATCATGGGCGTTGTCGTCTGCCTGGGTGCAGCCCTCGTGATCGGGGTCGGATCTGTGAAGAGCGCCATGACGGAGCAGATTGTTCGCCAATTCGGGGCCGACATTCAAATATCCTCCACGACGCCTATCACCGAGAAACTGGACAAACGCTTGGGGTCCATTGAAATGATCAACAGGGTTTCAGACACTGTTTGGGACCGCGGAGCATTGCAGTTCCAGGGGACCTCGAGCCAGATTGCAATCCTTGCTGTCGATCCAAACAGCTATTTCGCCACAGCCCAGCTTCCATGGCGCCGGGGAAATGACGGGACAGCGCCCCTTGCCCTGGAAAAGGGAGGCGCGGTCATCATTCCTGAAGCTCTCGCCGTGAGCCGCGATATTTCCTTGGGCGACACCGTCAGATTAGATCGGGCAGGCAAAACCCTCTCGCTTCGGCTGGTCGGGACGTTTGCGTCCTTGGCAACAGGGAACCAAGTGGTGATGAGTCGTGACGCGGCTGCCGAGCTCGGAATCACTGGATCCAACGGCTGGAATGTAGAAGCGAAGCCGGGCGTCGACGTCACAGCGCTACGGGACCAGATCGCTGATTCTGTTGCCGACATCCCTGGGGTCTCGGTGATCACGGCCGCCAAAATGAAGGATCGCGCAGAATCAGAACTCGGTTCATATGCCGGAGCTGCCTTCGGCATCGTGGTGCTTGCACTCAGTCTCGGCGCGGTCGGCGCCGCCGGCCTGCTCTCAGTCGGCGTCGCTCGTCGGGAGAAAGAGTTCGGGATGCTGCGCGCGATTGGCGCCACCCGGGGCGACATAACGAGGCTAGTTGCCGTTGATGCGATTTTGCTCGGAATTGCAGCCTTGGCAGGGGGTCTTCTCGTTGGTCAGCTGGCTGGGGGGGTGCTGACCCAGCTTGTCGCCGGGGCACTCGGAGTGACGCTGAGCCCGACTGTTTCCGTCCTGGCATTCAGTGGAATCGCAATTGTCACCCTGACGGCGTTATGCCTTGCGGCGATAGGACCGAGCCGCAGGGCGGCTCGAATAAAGCCGGTAGCTGCCTTGAGGGCTGAGTAGCGGCGAATCCGGCAGCGTGGGAGGCCCTGCGGATCGTGGCCCAGCGATAGCTACTGCTTCGCCGGATCCTCACCGTTGGCGGCCTGCTCGCCGCTTCCGGGTTCGTTCACCCGCACACCGTACTGCGGACGGCCGTCGGGAAGATCCGGGTAGCGGACGCCGGCGGTCGGGGCCGGGGCTGGGGCCGGGGCATCCGCAACAGGCTGGGCGGGCTCGGCGGCCGTGCCCTGTCCGGCTTCGGGTCCACGCTGGCCATAGGGGTCCTGCCAGGACGCTGGACGTTCCGGAGCCGGGCCCTGTGGCGCACCCGGATGGACCGGCGGGTTCCGGTAGTCCTGCGGCGTGTATGCCTGCGGCGGTCGGCCGAAGGCTGCTTCGGAGGGATTCATCGGCAACTGGTGAAGGAGACGGCGGGCTTCCTGCGATGCTTCCAACGCCACAATGACGTCATAGTTCGTCGCTACTACCTGGCTGGTGGAGGTGAAGTCCCGCTTCCCGCGCTGAGCAGCGTAGGTGACGATCCCGAAGAGCATGAAGAATGCCGCGCCCATCAGGACCGACGTCACAATCGAGAAGGGTCCCCCGGCAGGGGTAAAGAACGAAAGCATGACGCCCACGAACAGGCCGAACCACATACCGCTCAGGGCGCCGGACAAAGCGACCCGCGGGTAGCTGAGCCGTCCCGTTACCCGCTCCACCATTTTGAGGTCGTTTCCGACAATGGAGACATGCTGGACGGGGAACTGCTGGTCGGCAAGATAATCCACCGCCTTCTGGGCATCGAGATAGGAAGTATAAGAGCCCACGGTGTCGCCCTTGGGGACGCTGCGGGATTCCTCCGTGGCCTTAGGGGCACCGAAAATGTTCGCCATACCCCCATTCTGTCCCATACACATGTGAACCGGCTGAAATTCAGCTAAAAGAGAGCAGACTCGGTAGCCTGTAAGGGTGAGCACAAATCCTTCACGCATCTTTGTTGCGCGCTTGCTCGGCCTCGACGTTTTCGACCCCCTCGGCGATCGCCTGGGCCGGCTGCGCGACGTCGTGGTGCTCTCGCGGGGCCTGCGCGGGGCCCCGCACGCAGTGGGTATCGTCGTCGAAGTTCCGGGCAAGAAGCGCGTCTTCGTTCCCATGACCAGGCTGACGTCCATGGACCAGAGCCAGATCATCTGCACCGGACTGGTCAATCTGCGCCGCTTCCAGCAACGCGGTGCCGAACAGCTGGTGGTCGGCGAGCTCTTTGATCGCAAGGTGACCCTCAAGGACGGCAGCGGCGATGCCATCATCGAAGACATCGCCATGGACCAGCAGCGCAACGGTGACTGGCTGGTCTCCAAGCTTTTCATTCGACGCGGCACGTCTACCTCCAGGCTGCGAGGGCTGCGCCGCGGTCACACCCTCCTGGTGGACTGGGCGGACACGCTGCAGGGCTCCGAGAACGACCCCCAAGGCGCCAGTCACTTCGTTGCCACCCACGAGGACCTCAAACCGGCCGACTTTGCCGACGCACTCCAGGAGATGTCGGACAAGCGACGGATCGAAGTGGCCAGCGAGCTCCAGGACGAACGCCTCGCCGACGTGCTCCAGGAATTGCCGGAAGAGGACCAGGTAACCCTCCTGTCCGCCTTGGACAACGAACGCGCAGCCGACGTACTGGAAGAGATGGACCCGGACGACGCCGCAGACCTGTTGGCAGACCTGCCTTCCGCAAAGGCCGAGGAACTGCTGCTCCTGATGGAGCCCGACGAGGCTGACGACGTCCGCAGGCTCCTGCAGTATGACGAAGACACCGCCGGCGGGCTCATGACCCCGGTTCCCGTCATCCTGCCCCCGGAAGCCACGGTCGCTGAAGCGCTTGCCCATGTGCGCAGCGAGGAGCTCTCCCCTGCCCTGGCCTCGGCCATCTTTATCTGCCGCCCGCCGCTGGAGACCCCCACGGGACGATTCCTCGGCGTCGTGCATATCCAGCAATTGCTCCGCAGCGCCCCGCCCGAACAGCTGGGCAGCATCGTGGACAAGAACCTGGAGCCGGTTTCCGATCACGCCAGCGTCAGCGAGGTCAGCCATACCATGGCCTCCTACAACCTCAACTCCCTCCCGGTCGTGAATAGCGCCGGTCGCCTCGTAGGGGCGGTGACTGTTGACGACCTCTTGGACCATTTGCTCCCGGACGACTGGCGAACCCACGAAGACGGAGCCCCGATCAGGAAACTAGGAGGCCGAATTGGCTGAGAAGCCCACCAGCGGAGGACTGGACACCCCGCTCGAGCTACGTTCCCGCATGCTGCCGAACTTCGGCAGCGATCCCGATGCCTTCGGCCGATTTGCCGAGCGCTTCGCCCGCTACATGGGTACGGCGAATTTCCTGTTCTACATGACGATCTTCGTGATCGTCTGGATTGCGTTCAACGTTATTGGCTTGTTCGGCTTCCAGTGGGATCCGTACCCGTTCATCCTCCTGAATCTTTTCTTCTCCACGCAGGCCTCCTACGCCGCACCCCTGATCCTGTTGGCCCAGAACCGCCAGGACGACAGGGACCGCGTGACAATCGAGCAGGACCGCGCCCGTGACGAGCGCAATCTGGCTGACACCGAATACCTGACCCGTGAGGTCGCGGCTCTTCGCATCGCCTTGCGTGAGGTCGCTACCAGGGACTACGTACGTGCAGAACTCCGCTCGCTGCTGTCGGATCTGCTCGAAGCGCAGGAGGAGTTGGGTCCGAACAATTCCGGCGGCTCAAACAACGGCGAGAAAGCCAAGGACAAAATCAAGGACAAGCGCAATAAACAGCGCAATCCCCCCACACAACAGATTCCCAAGGTCCATCCGGCGCATTCGAACGCGGAGCAGCCTGCCCCCGACCTCTCGGCAGTCGGCACTTCGCCGGCGCGTCACTCAAGTCCTCCCGCCCAGCCCGAAAGCTGAACATCCACCCCATGAGCACACCATCTGTCGAGGCCCTCAACGCTGCCTTGGCAACCGTTATCGATCCCGAACTCCGCCGTCCCATCACTGAGTTGGGGATGCTGGATTCAGTAGAGGCCAGTCCGGACGGAACCGTCCGGGTTGTGGTGCTGCTGACCATCGCCGGCTGCCCCCTGCGTGAGACGATCACGGCCGACGCCACGGCTGCCCTGACGAGGGTTCCGGGCGTGACGGGCGTCGAGGTCGAGCTCAAGGTCATGACACAAGCGCAGCGCGACGCACTCAAGGAACAGTTGAGAGGCGCAGGGGGGCAACGTGGAATCCCCTTCAACGAGCCGGGCTCCCTAACGAAAGTCTTCGCCGTGGCCAGCGGCAAGGGCGGTGTGGGAAAGTCCTCGGTGACGGTCAACCTTGCGTGCGCACTTGCGGCGCAGGGGCTGCGCGTGGGAATCGTCGACGCCGACGTCCACGGCTTCTCCGTCCCGGCGCTCATGGGAATCACGCAGCAGCCCACACGGGTGGACGACATGATCCTTCCGCCCGTGGCCTTCGGCGTAAAGGTGATCTCCATTGGCATGTTTGTTTCCGGGAACAAGGCGGTGGCCTGGCGGGGACCCATGCTGCACCGTGCGCTGGAGCAATTCCTCACGGATGTCTATTTCGGCGATCTGGATGCCCTGTTCCTGGATCTTCCGCCAGGCACGGGCGATATCGCCATCTCGGTGGCGCAGTTGCTTCCCAACGCGGAAATCCTCGTGGTGACCACCCCGCAGGCCGCAGCGGCGGATGTTGCCGAGAGAGCCGGAACCATCGCAACGCAGACCGGCCAGAAGCTTGCCGGAGTCGTCGAGAACATGTCCTTCCTCGAAATGCCCGACGGCGGCAGGATGGAATTGTTCGGAAGCGGCGGCGGGCGGGTGCTGGCTGAGCGGTTGAGCGCCGCCGTCGGCGCCGACGTTCCGCTGTTGGGACAGATCCCCTTGGACATCCGTCTGCGCGAAGGCGGAGACGCGGGCCGTCCCTTGGTGTTGACGGCTCCGGAGACGGCCGCCGCACAGGCACTTCAGGGCATCGCTGGAAAGCTCAACGCCAAGCCGCGCGGCCTCGCCGGAATGTCCCTCGGGATCCAGCCGAAATAGCTTTTTTAGGTGGCCTCGGCGTCGAAGGGCGCCTTTTCACCAATGGAAAGCCGTTCAACAACGCGCTCGGGAACCTTCGTGGGGGTGTCCACGGCGACAGGCGCACCGTCGCTGACAGGCTTCGTGTCGTCGTCGAGCAGTGCTTCCTTGATGATCCGGCGCGGATCGTACTGGCGCGGGTCATACTTCTTCCAGTCGACTTCATCGATGTCGATGCCGACTTCTTCCTTGATCTGCTCGCGGGCACCGGACGCCATGCGCCGCAGCTCCTTGACCAGGTTCGTCAGCTTCCGCGTGTATTCAGGCAAACGGCTGGGGCCGATCACGATGACGCCGATGATCAGCAGGATGAGAAACTCCGAGCCATTGATTCCAAACACGTATCGAAGATTACCTTGTCCGTTGGTCCGCTCAGAAACCCGCGAGGCCCGCCAGGGCATGGAGTCCCCGTTGCAGCCGTTCGTTCCAGGTCTCGGCGCTGTTTTCGGCGGGCCGGGCCACCACCAGCGAATCGCCCGCCTTCACGAGCTCAGGAACGGCTCCCGCAGCCTGATTGGCAGGCATGTCGGAGGAATATCGCAGCACGGCCACCGGCGAGGAATAGACGGCCTGCCACGGGGCCCCTTGGGTGATGGACAGTTGGGTTCCTGAAGTGCCGCTGCCCTCCAAGTGCTGCTCCACCAGGGTGGCGTGGTGGTCACCGTCGCTGAGGTGCAGCTCAACGGCGGGATGCCCGTCCTGTATCAAGGCCCGGGCGGAAACCACGTGGTATCCCATGCTCGCCATTTCGGGACATGCCCAGCCGTCTCGCCGCAGTTCGGACAACTGCTGCTCGCTCAGGCTCACCGTCCCGGCCACGCTCGCGGGCAGACTCAACTGCGCACCAGTCACGGGGAGCTGCTCTCCGACGTTTGCGGGCACGGTTGAACTGACCAGCGTCCGGACTTCCTGCTCTCCGCGGTTGGAGGCCTGCGGCGTAACTTCACCGCCGACCGCGTAGGCTGCAACCGCCAGGATTCCGGCGCTCACGGCGAGTCCGCCGGCCGCGGCGCTGGCAAGCCGGATACCGTGCCACACGCTTCGCTGGGGCACAGGGCGCTCAGGAAAATCGGATTGCGCCAACCGCTGGGTGTGTTCGATCAGCCTGTTGGTGAAATCCTGGCTCGCCTCCGGAACCGCGGCACGGCGAAGCCGTTCCAGGTACTGGCGCTCCCACAGGACCGCGGCGTGGCATTCAGAGCATTCCTGCAGGTGGCCCGGGGCGCGGCTGTGCCGGATACTTCCCCGGGTCAAACCACCGCGTCGTCCTTTCAGCAGACCCATCGGCGACTAAAGGAGACCGGCGATGCGCGGCATCTTTAGCCGCGGCTTGCGGGCTTGGACGGGACGCGGATCCCTGTGCGCCAGCTTTTCACGAAGCATTGTCCGTCCGCGGTGGATGCGGGACCTGACGGTCCCCAGCTTCACGTCAAGTGCTTCGGCGACTTCGTCGTACGAAAGGCCTTCCAGATCGCAAAGCACGACGGCGGCGCGGAAGTCCGGGGGGAGTTCTTCCAGGGCGCGCTGGACGTCGAGATCGAGGTTGTTCAGCTCGAAGCTCTGCTCGGGCCCGGGTTCATGCCCCGGCAACCGGGATTCGGCGTCTTCGGCCAAGGCATCGAAGCGTATGCGGCTCTTCCGACGCGCCGTATCAAGGAAGAGGTTGGTGGTGATGCGGTGCAGCCAGCCGTCGAGTGTGCCTGGCTTGAAGTTTTCGAGCGAACGGAAGACCCTGACGAAGACTTCCTGGGTGAGGTCTTCGGCGTCGAACTTGTTTCCAGTGAGCCGGTAGGCAAGGCGGAAGACCTTGGCGGAGTGGTTCTCCACCACTTCTTCCCAGCTTGGCCTGACCCACTCTTCGGCCGTAGGGGCCGTGTCGGTGGAACCCAGGACTGCTGCCGTTGTCTGGACTGGCGCAGCACTTGATGCCCGCATCGTCCGCTCCCCTCAAACTGTTTGTCATCCTGCCGGTCACTCAGGAGTTCGTTGCCGGCCCTCGCTTGGATGGCTGGATATACATCATCCCAGTCTTGCCTGAGATTTTGCTGATCACAGGCAGGCTTTTCCCGCAGAGCGAACATTGTCCGGAGGACACGCGGGAAGACACCCGGAAAGACACAGAATTGCGGGCCGCGGGCGTCCGGGCCGGACGCCCCGTAGCCAGTAGTCTGGAAGCAATACCCCTCTGCCTGGAAAGCGAACCCCCATGAGTGCCGACAAGTCAACCAGCTGGTCCTACGCAGAAGATCTGCCTGCCGAGGACGACGTGTTGCTTCGCGCCCGTGAACGCTCTTTCGAGCTGGGCGTTACTCCCGTGAGCCCCGGCGTTGGAGCTGTCCTGACAGTCCTCGCCGCGGCATCGAAGGCCCAGACGGTTGTGGAGGTCGGATCCGGAGCTGGCGTCTCCGGCGTGTGCCTGCTGCGCGGCCTCAGCCCGCAGGCTGTGCTGACCACTATCGACGTCGACGTCGAGCACCTCAAGGCCGCCCGTGAGGCCTTCCTGGAATCCGGCAGCCCCGCGAACCGGACCCGGACCATCTCCGGCCGTGCAGCCGACGTCTTGCCGCGGCTCACCGACTCCGCTTACGACCTCGTCTTCATCGACGCAGACAAGCCCAACTTCCCCCGTTATGTCGAGCAGGCCATCAGGCTGCTCAAGTCGGGCGGAACACTGGTCATCAATGACGCCCTGGACAAGGACAAGGTTTCCAACCCGGCTGCCAGGGACAGCACCACCGTGGTGTTGCGCCAGATCGGCAAAGCCATCCGCGACGACGAGCGACTCTCTTCGGCGATGCTTCCTACCGGCGACGGCTTGCTGGTAGCGGTCAAGAAGTAACCGGCCAGCCTTCGCTTTCAGCCTTAAACATGAAAGCAGGGCGCCGGCTCTTCTGCCGGGCCCTGCCCAGTGAATCTATTCGGTAACGCCAACAAGGCATTCCTTGAGGTTCGCCGCCTCTGCTGCGTTGAGCTCGACCACCAGCCGTCCTCCGCCTTCGAGCGGCACACGCATGATCAGGCTGCGGCCCTCTTTGGTTACTTCCATAGGGCCGTCGCCAGTACGTGGTTTCATAGCCGCCATTAGGAAAATCCCCTCCAGTTGTCCCAAATCCCGCCAACCCGGCCGGGTTGGCTCCGCGTGGAATATACGGCGTCGACAGTCATGGCAGTTCAGTCGTCGTCGCCGGGCACCCGAGAGTGCCTTTGTCCTTGCTTGTGTCCATTATCTCGTAATTACCCGCCCGTAGCTAATTGATGGACTTTTCCCGGCGGGCCGTGATCGCGCTTGAACAGCCGAAACGACGCGCAGCGTCACGGAGGGTAGTCGCCGCCGCCCGGCAACTGCGCCCACGCCCACAGCCAGACTATCCATACGATCTGGAGGAGGAAGAACATGACCACCACGGTGCCGCGGTAGGCCTTCGAGCGGGACAACCAGGCTGCACTGAGCGCCAAGGGGAACAAGGGCAGGAGCATCCGGAACGTGCTCGTCTGGGGGTGCAGGAAGACCAGGAGGTAGCCCATGTAGCACGCGCACCACAGCCTCATTTCGGTGCCCAGTGCCCGGACAGGTTTGCTCATCATCAGCAGGGCAAAGAGCGCCACGAAGACAAACGGCGCCAGAATACCGAGTACCGGTCCGAAGAGCATTTGACCGGTCTCGAACCACGGCTTGAACGGAACGAGGTCAGCGCCGCGCCAAACAGTTTCGGTCTTGGTGTAGGCCAGCGGATCCCCCGTGACCGCCCAGGCAATGGCCGGCCAGGCGAAAGCCCCTGCCACGCTGACGACCACGAGCGCGGCCAACGATATGAGTTCCCGGAGCGTCGGTACGGCGGCTGTTGGCACGGAGTCCGGAATGGATCCGGCGCCGGAGCGGCGTCCGAACCTCTTCCACAGGTGGTGGAGCAGCAACAGGCCCGCCATGGCCGCGAAGGGCACTCCGGTGGGCCGTGATAGGCACATGAGCAAGACCACGGGCATCGCGCCAAGATACTTACGTCGCACCACAAGTAGAAGCGAACCGGCCAAGAGAAGGGTATTGAGGGATTCCGCATAGGGGACCTGCAGGATGGCCGAGACGGGGAACATCGAGAAGAAGGTCAGTGCCCACAGCGCAGTTGTTCGCCCGGCGAATTCCCGGAACAGTTTGTAGACCACCAGGGCCGCCCCAAGCCCGGCAACCATGGCGACGACCGTCAGGGCCGGCAGCGTCGCCAATCCGGTGAGTGCACCGACGGCGCGGGCAAGGTACGGAAACAGTGGATAGAACGCCCAGGAATTTTCCGCGACGCCGCCGTCCGCATTGACCGGCAAAACAGACGGGTAACCGTTGTTTGCGGCTTCGGAGTACCAGCGCCCATCCCAGATCGTGATGAAGTTCCAGTAGTCGGGTGCTGGCGGAAACCACGGATTGACGCCTTGCTGCAATGCGGCAGCCATGAAAATACAAGCGCTGACGAGCCTCGAGGCGATGTAGATGAGGGCGACCTGGATCCACCACGGCCAGCTCGCTGCGTGGGCTCCGGCGCGGCTCAGTCTTCGGGCCAGGAATCCCGTCGAGGACCGCGATTCGACTGACGGGGTCACTCTTTTGGTGCTTCCTGGGTCCCGGCTGCTTCAAGGGCCAGTTTCAGCCGTTCGATTTCCCTCTCCTGCCAGGTGAGCTGGTCCCTCAGCTCATCGAGGACCTCATCCACTTGGTCCATCCGGTAGCCCCGCAGCCCGAGGGCAAAGCGCACGCGGTCGACGTCGGACGCCTTGGCTCCGGCCGGTAACAGAACGGGCGGCAGGTTCGGAACGGGTTCATCCAACCCGGCGCCGGGGTCGCGGCTGGATTTCGCCATTCCGGCGCCGAGGAACAACACGGCACCGATAATGACAATGGCGAGAAAGACCAGAAAAAAGCTCACAACAACCATCGTGCCAGACTCAGCTGAGAGCTCAGTTCCGGCAAGGCTACTCCGGGCGCTGGTCTCCGTTGGTCGAGGGTGGCCGCGGGATTCCGTGCAGGACGCGGTGAACGGCGTCCGCAGGATCGTCCACAAGCTGGATAAGGTCCAGGTCCTTGGCGGAGACCATTCCTTCGGCCACGAGGGTCCCCTTGATCCATTCGATCATCGGGCTCCAGAAGTCGACCCCCAGAAGAACGATGGGGAACGATGTCACCTTGCGGGTCTGCACCAGGACCATGGCTTCAAACAGTTCGTCAAGGGTTCCCAGGCCGCCCGGAAGGACGATGAACCCTTGCGCGTACTTGACGAACATGGTCTTGCGGGCGAAGAAGTACCTGAAGTTGATGCCAAGGTCCACCCAGCGGTTGAGGCCTTGTTCGAAGGGCAGCTCGATTCCCAGTCCCACGGAAACACCGTTGCCTTCAACGGCCCCCCGGTTGGCGGCTTCCATGGATCCCGGGCCACCGCCGGTGATGACGGCGACGCCGGCTTCGGCGAGGTGGCGGCCGACCTGAACGCCCATGTCGTAATAGCCTGTGCCCGGCTTGGTGCGGGCGGAGCCAAAGACACTGACGGCAGGGCCGAGCTCAGCGAGCGCACCGAAGCCTTCAACGAATTCACTCTGGATCCGCAGGACCCGCCACGGGTCGGTGTGAATGAAGTGCTCGGCTCCCCTGGTGTCCAGGAGCCGCTGGTCCGACATCGGCATGGCGGCCTGTTTGCGCCGAAGCTCCAAGGGTCCTTTGTGCTTGGCTGGCGGCTCCGCGGCTACGGCCGGAGCTGACGCTGCCGATCCGTTGCTCATCGCCTTTCCATTGGCGTCTGGACTTGGAACTTGGGGCTGGCTGGTACTCATTGACCTAGGCTAGCGCGGATGGGCGCTGCAGCCGTTCCGGCGTGTCCCTGTTGTTTGCGGTGTTGAGTTCCCTGCCCACCAATTGCTGTCAGATAGCTGCAAAGCAGGTATCTGTTGAATCACGATCCGCGGAAGTAACTGTGACCTGGCTCAACTTGAATCATTTGTTCGCTAGATTCGTCTCATGACTATTCAAGCCGCCAGCGATGCACTCGTCTCCCTGAATGGCGTCAATAAGCACTTTGGTCAACTGCATGTCCTGAAGGACATCAACCTCCAGGTGAAAAAAGGTGAGGTTGTGGTTGTCATCGGGCCCTCGGGCTCGGGCAAGTCCACGCTGTGCCGGGCCATCAACCGCTTGGAAACCATCGACACGGGCGAGATTTCGATCGATGGCAAGAAACTGCCCGAGGAAGGCAAGGAACTTGCACTCCTCCGGGCCGACGTCGGTATGGTCTTCCAATCCTTCAACCTGTTCGCCCACAAGACGATCCTCGAAAACGTCACGCTGGGACCGATCAAGGTGAAGAAACAGGACAAAGCAACCGCGGACAAGGACGCCATGGCGTTGTTGGAGCGGGTCGGCGTCGGGCAACAGGCACCCAAGATGCCTGCACAGCTGTCCGGTGGCCAACAACAGCGTGTGGCAATTGCCCGGGCGCTCGCGATGAAGCCGAAGGTCATGCTGTTCGATGAGCCGACCTCGGCACTTGATCCGGAAATGATCAACGAGGTCCTGGATGTCATGGTTCAGCTGGCCAAGGAAGGCATGACCATGATCGTGGTCACCCACGAGATGGGCTTTGCGCGCAAAGCTGCCGACCGCGTTGTCTTCATGGCCGACGGCCAGATCGTGGAAGACGCCAAGCCGGAGGAATTCTTCACCAACCCCCAGAGCAACCGCGCCAAGGATTTCCTCTCCAAACTCCTGACTCACTGACACTGACCGCACCCAGGCCGCGGGGGTGGCCGCACAATGAAAGGAATATCATGAAGACTTTTATCACCCGGAGGAAATCACTCCTGGTCGCTGCAAGCGCGGCGCTCGCCCTTTCGCTGAGCGCATGCGGTGGCGGCGGGGGTTCCACCACCGCGCCAAGCACCGAGTCGGCGCCGTTCACGGTGGCCCAGAACGTGTCCATTACGGGCAGCCCCACGTTCGACACGATCAAATCGAATGGAAAGATCAGGATCGGCGTCAAGCAGGACCAGCCTGGCCTGGGCTTCAAGGACGCCGCGACCGGCGAGTACAGCGGTTTCGACATCCAGGTTGCCCAGTGGATTGCGGCTTCCCTCGGTTACTCCAAGGACAAGATCGAGTACAAGCCCATTCCTTCGGCCAACCGCGAGTCTGCCATTACCAACGGCGACATCGACTATTACGTCGGGACCTACTCCATTACCGACAAGCGCAAGCAGCTGATTGATTTCGCCGGCCCCTACTTCGTGACGGGTCAAGGCCTGCTGGTCAAGAAGGACAACAAGACCATCAACAGCGAGAAGGACCTGAGCGGGAAGAACGTCTGTTCAGCCACGGGTTCAACCCCCATCCAGAACATCAAGGCAAACTTCCCCGGCACCAAGACCACTGAGTTCGACACGTACTCACAGTGTGTCGAGGCCCTCAAGAGCGGCCAGGTCGATGCAGTGACTACCGACCAGGCAATCCTGATCGGCTACGCGTCCCAGGACACCGACAACCTCAAGGTGGTCGGCCAGCCGTTTACCACTGAGAAGTACGGTGTGGGCTTGAAGAAGGGCGACACCGCCTTCCGCAAGTTCGTGAACAAGATGTTCACCGACGGCGGCTCCGTGTGGCAGAAGATCTACGACTCCACGCTGGGACAGTCCGGCACCAAGGTCACCCAGCCCGCAGTGGACAACTACTAAACCCATGTTGAGGGGGCGGCCATTGGCCGCCCCCTCGGATATCGGCTGAAAGCGACCATTCTGTGAATACGCTGCTGAATAATTCGGACCTGTTCATCACAGGGTTCCGGAACACCCTCATACTTTTCGTTGTTGCCGGCATCTTTGCGCTGATCCTGGGCACCATCGTGGCGACACTGCGTGTCTCCCCGATCCCTGCGATGCGCGCCGCCGCGACGTTGTATATCAACGTTGTCCGCAACACCCCGTTGACGTTGGTCCTGTTCTTTTTTGCTTTGGGCTACCCGAAGCTCGGCCTCGTGGAAATTGATTTCATGACCGCCGCAACCGTCGGCCTCAGCCTGTACACCGCTACTTACGTGGCGGAAGCCGTGCGCTCCGGCATCAACACGGTGCCTGTCGGTCAGGCCGAGGCCGCGCGGGCCATCGGGCTGCCGTTCACGCAAACCCTGACGCTGGTGATCCTCCCCCAGGCATTCCGCGCCGTCATCCCGCCCATGTTCAGCGTGTTCATTGCATTGCTCAAGAACACCACAGTGGCTGCAGGCTTCTCGGTCGCCGAAGCGGGAGCGATCAGATCGAATCTTTCCGAGCGCGGCGAGCCGGCCATGGCCGGGCTGCTCTGGATCGCACTGATCTTCGTTCTGCTCGTTTTCATTCTTTCCTTTGTCCAGCGGAAGCTTGAAAAGAAATGGAAGGTGGCCCGATGAGCTCGGTCCTTTTTGACGCTGCGGGCCCGAAGGCCCGCGCGCGCTACCGGATTCTCGGCGTCGTGACCGCCCTGGTCATTATCGCCATCGTCGGATTCATCGTCCTTCGCTTCGCCCAAAGCGGGCAGTTCGATGAGAAGAAGTGGCACTTGTTCACGTTCCCGCTGGTCCAGCAGACCATCGTCCAATCGGTGGGTGCCACGCTTTCAGCTTTTGCGACGGCAGCCGTGTTCAGCCTCGTGCTGGGTGTCTTCCTGGCCTTCGGCAGGCTCTCCGACCGTAAGTGGATCAGCTTGCCCTGCTATGGATTCACGGAACTCTTCCGTGCCATTCCTTTGCTGATCCTCATGATGATCTTCTACTACGGGCTTCCTCCGCTCGGCGTCCAGGGGATCACGCCCTTCACGGCAGTCGTTGCGGGCCTGGTGCTCTACAACGGATCCGTGCTCGCGGAAGTCTTCCGTGCCGGCATCGAATCGCTTCCCCGTGGCCAGAGCGAGGCCGGTTATGCCATCGGTTTGCCGAAGAGTGCGGTCATGACGAACATCCTGCTTCCGCAGGCGGTCCGCTCGATGCTCCCGGTGATCATCTCCCAGCTCGTGGTCATCCTCAAGGACACGGCGTTGGGCTTCATCGTGACCTACAACGAGATCCTCTTCCAGGCGAAGTACTTCGGAAGCCAGGCCCAGTACGGTTCGCCCATCATTCCTTCCGCGATCATCGCCGGTGTCCTGTACGTCGGAATGTGCCTGATCCTGGCTGGAATCGCCAAATGGCTTGAAAGCCGGATGCGCCGCAGCGTCAAAGTGGCAAAGGTGGTCAAGTCGGAAATTGTGGCAATCGAGGGCTAGTCGCAAGAACGCCGGAAACATGGGTGTGGCCCGTGGGCTTGGTTCTGGAACCAAGCCCACGGGCCACACCCACGTTCTCAAGCAAAAATAAGGTCACTCCACCTAGTCAGCCAGCCACGACCGCAGCGCGCGGAGGCATTCACGGATGGCGTCGGCGTCGACGTGTTCGTTGTCTTTGTGCGCCAGAAGCGGATCGCCCGGCCCGAAGTTGACCGCGGGAACGCCCAGCTCGCTGAAGCGCGCGACGTCGGTCCAACCGTATTTGGGTTTGGGCTCAGCACCGACGGCGGCAACGAACGACGCCGCAGCCGGGTGATTGAGGCCTGGCCGCGCTCCAGCGGCAGCATCGGTGCGGACGACGTCGAAGCCGTCCAACAGTTCGCGGACATGGGCTTCGGCCTGGTCCGGGGTCTTGTCCGGCGCGAAGCGGTAGTTGATCTCCACGACGCAGCGGTCCGGGATCACGTTGCCCGCGGTGCCGCCGTTGATCTTCACGGCATTGAGGCTTTCCCTGTAGTCCAGCCCGTCCACGTTGACTGTGCGCGGTTCGTAGGCTGCCAAGCGACCCAGGATGGGTGCGGCTGCGTGAATGGCGTTGCTGCCCATCCATGCCCGGGCGGAGTGCGCAGCTTCACCGGTGGTTGTGGCCTCGAAGCGGCTGGTGCCGTTGCACCCGCCTTCCACCGTACCGTCGGTGGGTTCGAGCAGGATCGCGAAGTCCCCCTCCAGGAGATGGCCATGGTTCCGGACCAATCGGCCGAGGCCGCTCTTGACCGCTTCAACTTCCTCATGGTCGTAGAAGACGAAGGTGACGTCTTTGCCCGGCTCGGCGCCGCCGTCGAACATTGTCGCGGCGAGCGCAAGCTGAACCGCGACCCCACCCTTCATGTCCGTGGCTCCGCGGCCATAGAGGTTTCCCGTCCCGGGGACGCCGGACTCCCATGTGGACGGCACGGTGCCGAGTGAACCTTCCACAGTGGGCAACGGCACGGTGTCGAGGTGGCCGGCCAGGATCACCCGCTCAGGGCGTCCGAGCTCGGTCCGGGCAATGATGGCGTCGCCGTCCCGCACAAGCTGCAGGCCCGGGATGGTGCGAAGGGCGGATTCAACGGCGTCTGCAAGCGCGGCTTCGTTGCCGGACACGCTGTTGATGTCCATCAGCGCGGCGGTCAGCAGCGCAACGTCTTGCCTGATGTCAAGAAGGATTGGAGTAGTTTCAACGGTCACCTCTCCACTGTATCCCGAGCGAATTGCGACTCCTCGGTCCACGCACGGTTTCAAGGGAAGCAGTGGCTCTCGATAGACTTGCGCCATGACTGAAACCGCTGCCTCTGCCGCTCTCGATAGCGCTTCTGACAACGATCGCTCCGCCCATGGCTTTGGCCTGGCCACCATCGCCACCTCCGACGCCGGCGAAGCGACAGTGCTGGACGTATGGTTTCCGGCACCGGCGCTGGGCGAAGCTGCCGCATCCGTGCGGACGGTGGAGCACGCCGACGAGTCGCTGACCGCTCTCGCGGCTGAAAGCCACGACCCCGACCGCCGGACCGAACAGAAGGTGGTCTTTGCCCAGATCAACCTGGACGAGGCCCCCGCGGACACGGTTGACGCCTACCTGCGCCTGCATTTGCTTTCGCACCGGCTGGTCAAGCCCAACAGCATCAACCTTGACGGCATCTTCGGCAAGCTCCCCAACGTTGTGTGGACGAACTTCGGCCCCGCCGCAGTGGACGGCTTCGAACTGACCCGTGCACGTCTGCGCAAGCGCGGCGCCGTCACGGTCTACGGAGTAGACAAGTTCCCGCGCATGGTGGACTACGTCGTCCCCACCGGCGTCAGGATCGCCGACGCCGACCGGGTCCGCTTGGGCGCCTACCTCTCCGAAGGCACCACGGTCATGCACGAGGGCTTCGTGAACTTCAACGCCGGCACGCTCGGCACGTCCATGGTGGAAGGCCGCATCTCGGCGGGCGTCGTTGCCGGTGACGGCACCGACGTCGGTGGCGGCGCGTCCATCATGGGCACCCTCTCCGGCGGCGGCAAGGAAAAGATCGCCCTGGGTGAGCGCGTGCTCCTGGGCGCCAACTCCGGCGTCGGCATTAGCATCGGCGACGACTCCGTGGTTGAAGCAGGCCTCTATGTCACGGCTGGAACCCGCGTGCGCATCCCGGGCCCGAAGGACGACAACGGTGAGGACACCAGCAGCATCATCAAGGCTGTTGAACTCTCCGGCGTGCCGAACCTGCTGTTCCGCCGCAACTCCACCACTGGTGAAGTCGAGGTCCTCCCCCGCAAGGGCCAGACGGTGGAACTCAACGAAGCCCTCCACGCCAACTAGCTGATACCTGGATGCGCCGTCTCCGACGCACCATCATCTTGTTGCTGGCGCTTGCCTTGGTGGCCGGCGCAATCTACGCCGTGGTGACCGTACTGCAGCGCTCCGAAACCTTGGTTACGGAGCGCTGCGTCGCCGTCGTCGGCTCCGACTCCTACGAGCTGGCGACGGACCAGGCCACGAACGCCGCCCTCATCACCGCCATTGCGGTACAGCGGGGGCTGCCTCCGCGCGCAGCCACGATCGCTGTGGCCACCGCCATGCAGGAATCCAAGCTTCGCAATATCGGCCACGGTGACGAAGTCGGCCCCGATTCGAGGGGACTGTTCCAGCAGCGCCCCTCCCAGGGCTGGGGCACCGAAGCCGAGGTCATGGATCCCGTCTACGCGACAAACGCTTTCTATGACCACCTTGTGAAAATACCCGGCTACGAAACCATGGCGATCACTGATGCCGCGCAAGCGGTCCAGCATTCCGCATACCCGCAGGCATACGCGCAGCAGGAACCCATGGGCCGGGCGTATGCCTCGGCGCTGACTGGACATTCCGAACGGGCACTCGACTGCACGCTCCGGGCCGCGGACACTGCCGGTGACCCGAACGCCGTTGTAGCGGCCATGACGACGACGTTCGGGTCCCTGCCGGCCGCGGCGCAGGGACGCGCGGTCCAGTTGAACGCGACGGGTGCGCAGGCGTGGGCTGTAGCCCAGTGGGCCGTGGCGAATGCCAAGGACCTCTCCGTGACGCAGGTCGACGCGGCCGGCGCCACCTGGAACCGGCAGGACCACAAGGGCTGGCAGGATTCAGCGGCGGCATCGGGAACCGTGACCATTACTGTTTCGGCTCCGAAGACGTAGTCCCTGGCTGGGGTTCGGACCTGCGGCGTCAGCCTGCGGGCCGCATACCGCGTGCGTCAGACCAGTAGTTCAACCACCGGCTGGACGTAGCTGCGGAATATCTCCGGCTCGGACAAGAGCCTGTGGCTCATGATCATCTTGTCCGGCTCGAGGTACCAGGCTCGTGGCTCGTTGAGCGGCAGTTCTATGATGCTCAGCTGGAAGTCCCGGGAGCTCCGTCCGACTTCCAGCAGCCGGTCCTCCACCATGTCCCCCAGAAGCAATGTGGCGCCGCTCGCTTCGCGTTCAGCCTCCAGTTTTTCGTACTCTTCGAGGCGTTCACGGGCCCACGTGAGGGCGGACCCGAAGTGGGCCTGGAGTACCCGCCGGAGGGCAGGCGAGTTGCCGAAGGCATTGAATCCCGGGGGTGAAAGCTCCGGAGCGGAATCCGGATATGCCCTCAACAGCTGCTCCCACCATGCCTCCCACTCTGTCTTGAGTGCCGGCACCCCGCCTACCTCGGCGGTGAGATGCGTGTGGTCCGCCTGTCTGACTTTGGGTGTGGCGTGGGACAACGTCGGCGTACCGGCTCCGTCCAATCCAGCAACGTCTCTCAGATACAAGGCAATGAGCATCGGTCCGGAGGTGTCCATTGTGATCCGCCACCCCTGACCGCCTGTGTCATGCATCCGATTGCCTCCCTTGGCAGGTGCCCACTCAGAGTTCCAGTCTATTCCCGATGAGCCTTGACGTTAACGGTTGGACGGGAGCGCAACAAGAGTATTCAGATGCGCCGTCAGTACGTCGCGGCAGACCTCCACCGTCATCCACTCGGGCTGCAGGAGGGCATGCATGCACAGCCCGTCGAGGGTCGCCAGGAGGCGCTCGGCTTCGGTCACCAGACGCTCCTGGCCGGATCCGCCGTCGGGGATCAGCCGCATCACCAGGCGGCCGACGACGGCGGCCACGGCTCGGTGGCTGCGCGCGGCCTCGTGTTCGAGTACCGGCCGGATCCGGGCCGCGTGCCGGAATGCCATCCACACGCAGGCGTCGACGGCCAGTTCCTCGTCGAGCGGCAGGAATTGGCCCAGCAGGGTTAACACGGCGGCATCGTGTTCCGCGGAGCCCGGATCCAAGCATTCGACGACGGCGAACGCTTCCTCAAGCCGCCCGGCGATCCTGTCGATGACCACCGCAAAGGAATGGACCAGCAGTTCGTCGCTGCTGGCAAAGTAGTGGCGGACCGAGCCAACGGCGAGAGCGGCTTCGTCGGCCACCTCCCGCAAGGAGGCGCGTTCCAGGCCATCCGAGGCGATGATCCTGAAGACGGCTTCGACTACTTCCTGGCGCCGGGCTTCGGCATCAACAATCTTGGGCACAAGTCTTTTTAGCACAAACGTGCTTGAACCGTTCCGTCCGGCGCACGGGAACCACGTGACTGTGGCGTACGCAACACTGAGCGGGCAGGGACCAAGTTCGGATAGCGTTGCTTGCATGAGAATTCTTGTCACGGGTGGCACCGGCTACATCGGATCGCACACCGTCCTGTCCCTGTTGGAAACCGGACACGAAGTGGTCGTGGTGGACAACCTCGTGAATTCAAGCGAAGAATCCCTGCGCCGCGTTGGTGAATTGGCGGGAAAGACCGCAGCGTTCCATCAGGTGGACCTGGTGGACGAGGCCGCGCTTGAGGCCGTGTTCGACCAGCACAGCATCGACGCCGTCATCCATTTCGCCGGGCTCAAGGCGGTTGGGGAATCCGTCCAGGAACCCCTGAACTACTACTACAACAACATCGTGGGCACGTTGAACCTGCTGCGGGCCATGGACAAGCACGGAGTCCGCTCGATCGTTTTCAGTTCCTCCGCAACGGTATACGGCGAGCACAATCCCATCCCGTACATCGAGAAGATGGAGATCGGGGCGAACAACCCCTACGGCCGCACCAAGGAGCAGATCGAGGACATCCTCACGGACCTGGGAGCCGCCGACGAGCGCTGGCACATCGCCTTGTTGCGCTACTTCAACCCGGTGGGCGCACACCCCTCCGGCAGGATCGGCGAGGACCCGCAGGGCATCCCCAACAACCTGGTTCCGTACATCGCCCAGGTTGCCGTCGGCCGCCGCGAAAAGCTCATGGTCTTCGGTGGAGACTACGACACCCCGGACGGCACCTGCCTGCGGGACTACATCCACGTCGTCGACCTCGCCGATGGCCACGTCGCCGCCCTGGACTACGTTGCCGAACGCCCCGGCGTGCACCGCTGGAACCTTGGCTCCGGAAAGGGCACGTCCGTGCTGGAGATGCTCCACGCCTTCGAACAAGCCGTGGGCCACCCGCTGCCGTACGAGATCACGGGACGCCGCGCCGGAGACCTGCCCGCGTTCTGGGCCGATGCCTCCTCCGCCCTCGCTGACCTGAGCTGGTCCACCACGAAGACCGTGGACCAGATGTGTGAAGACCACTGGCGCTGGCAGAAAAACAACCCGCTCGGCTACAGCTCTTAAAAGCAACGCGGGGTCACTTACGGCCCATGATGTCCCTTGGGACGGACCGTAAGTGACCCCGCGTTGGCTTAGATCGCCGGGTAGTCGCGCTCCGGCTCTCCTGTGTAAAGCTGCCGCGGACGGCCGATCTTCGTCTGGGGATCGTTGATCATTTCGCGCCATTGGGCGATCCAGCCGGGGAGTCGGCCGATCGCGAACAGCACGGTGAACATCTTCTCCGGGAAGCCCATGGCCTTGTAGATCAGGCCGGTGTAGAAGTCGACGTTCGGGTAGAGCTTGCGCTGGATGAAGTAGTCGTCAGCGAGGGCCTTCTCTTCGAGGCGCATCGCGATGTCCAGGAGCTCGTCGTTGCCGCCGAGCTTGCCGAGGATCTCGTGTGCCGTCGCCTTGATGATCTTCGCGCGGGGGTCGTAGTTCTTGTAGACCCGGTGTCCGAAGCCCATGAGGCGGACGCCGTCCTCCTTGTTCTTGACCTTCTCCATGTATTCCTCGGGCTTGATGCCGTCGGCCTGGATCTGGCGCAGCATCTTCAGCACGGCCTCGTTGGCGCCACCGTGGGCAGGACCGAAGAGGGCGTTGATGCCTGCGGAAACGGAAGCGAACAGGTTCGCGTTCGAGGAGCCCACAAGGCGGACGGTCGACGTCGAGCAGTTCTGCTCGTGGTCGGCGTGCAGGATGAGCAGGAGGTCCAACGCCTTGACGACGACGGGGTCCAGCTCGTACTGCTCTGCCGGCAGACCGAAGCTCAGGCGCAGGAAATTCTCCACGAGGTTCATTGAGTTGTCCGGGTACAGCATGGGCTGACCGATGGACTTCTTGTGGGCGTAGGCCGCGATGACCGGGAGCTTCGCCATGAGGCGGATAGTGGAAACTTCCACGTGCTCCGGGTTGAAGGGGTCCAAGGAGTCCTGATAGAACGTGGACAGCGCGGAGACAGCCGAGGAAAGCACCGGCATGGGGTGCGCGTCGCGCGGGAAACCGCCGAAGAAGCCCTTGAGCTCTTCGTGGAGCAACGTGTGGTGGCGGATCCGCTGGTCAAACGCGTCCAGCTCGGTGGGCGTGGGAAGGTTGCCGTAGATCAGCAGGTAGGAAACTTCCAGGAAGCTTGAGTGCTGGGCAAGCTGCTCGATCGGGTAGCCGCGGTACCGCAGGATACCGGCGTCGCCATCGATGTAAGTGATCGCCGATGTAGTGGCGGCGGTGTTCATGAAGCCGGGGTCATAGGCGACGGCGCCCGTCTGCTTCAGCAGCTTCGAAACGTCGTATCCTTCGTTCCCTTCTACAACCTTTATCCGCGGGAGCTCGAGCTCTCCGCCGGCATGGCGCAGGGTAGCACTGGTGGTCTCAGTCATGGAGTCCCCTTCATGAGGCTCTTGGCCTCGGTCGAAAGCTTGATCCAACCAACATCTGGTGACTCCAGCCAGGAGTCTGCAGGTGCAGACACCATCGGCCGAACTGCCTTCGTGGAGAAAGCCACCATTGATAGTCAGTTAAAAGCTACCGCCAGTAAGCGGGACAAACTAATCCACAAGCTACGATTACTGGCGGAATGACGCACCCTGTGCGGCAAGTCACAGGATTGTTACCGAGCGGTGTTCAAGCGTTCCACGGC
The DNA here is from genome assembly GCF_058244265.1 of Arthrobacter sp. SE2. Classification (NCBI taxonomy): domain Bacteria; kingdom Bacillati; phylum Actinomycetota; class Actinomycetes; order Micrococcales; family Micrococcaceae; genus Arthrobacter; species Arthrobacter sp. SE2. The sequence continues at coordinate 456,620 of NZ_JBZAYA010000001.1, forward strand.
CGCATCGATGCGTTCGTCCGTGCCCGTGAGCGCCACCCGGATAAAACCATTGCCGGCGTCTCCATAGAACACTCCGGGCCCGACGACGATCCCCAGGTCAGCGAAACGCTGGACCGTGTCCCACGTCGCCTCCCCTGCGGTGGACCATAAGTACAGGCCTGCTTTGGACTCCTGGATCTCCAGGCCGAAGTTTTGCAGTGCCGGCAGGAGTCGCTCACGGCGGCCGCGGTAGAGATCCTTCTGGGCGAGCACATGGCCGGCATCGCCCAGCGCGACCCGCATGGCCTCCTGGACCGGGTAGGGCACGATCATGCCGGCGTGCTTGCGGCTGTTGACCAGATTCGCAACGATCGACGAGTCGCCCGCCACGAAAGCAGCACGGTAGCCGGCGAGGTTCGACTGCTTGCTGAGGGAGTAGACGCACAACAGGCCATCCGTGGACCCTCCCGTGACACGCGGGTCAAGGACGCTCGGCACTGGCTCGCCGCCATCCTGGGCATCCCATTCACCCCAGCCGAGTTCGGCGTAGCATTCGTCCGACGCCACGACTGCGCCGATCTCGCGCGCCTGGGCCACTATCTGCCTGAGGGACTCGACGTCACGGACGCTGCCCGTGGGGTTGCCCGGCGAATTGATCCAGATGAGCCGGACCCTGGAGCGGGTTGCGGAATCCAGTTCGTCCAGGCTGTCCGCGGCGATAGCAGTTGCCCCGGAAAGCATGGCGCCGATGTCGTAGGTCGGATAGGCCACGGTGGGGCGAACCACGACGTCCCCTGCGCCCAGTCCCAGCAGGAACGGCAACCAGGCCACTAGTTCCTTCGAGCCGACCGTCGGCATGACATCCCTCGGATCGATCCCCAGGACCCCGCGGCGGCTGGCGAACCAGTTGGATACGGCCTCGCGAAGAGCTTCCGTGCCGTGGACCGTTGGGTAACCGTGGGCGTCCGCTGCCCCGGCGAGCGCCTCACGGATCAGCTGCGGCGTAGGATCCACAGGGGTTCCGATGGAGAGGTTGACTGCCCCGCCCGGGTGTTCCGAAGCCTTGGCCACGTACGGCGCCATAGCTTCCCACGGGTAGTCGGGCAGGTTGAGGCCGAAAGCGGGGGCCGCAGAAATCAAAGGAAGCAACCGTTCTTAGTGGTCTTGGTTCTGTGGAGGCAGCGCGGCGATGAACGGGTGGTCCTTGCCGGTGTTGCCGATCTTGGCAGCTCCGCCCGGGGAACCAAGGTCATCGAAGAACTCGACGTTGGCCTTGTAGTAGTCGGCCCATTCCTCCGGGGTGTCGTCCTCGTAGTAGATCGCTTCCACCGGGCACACGGGTTCGCAAGCTCCGCAGTCCACGCACTCATCCGGGTGGATATAAAGGGAACGTTCGCCTTCGTAGATGCAGTCAACAGGGCATTCTTCAATACATGCCTTGTCCTTGACGTCCACACACGGCTGCGCGATTACGTAGGTCACGTCCCTTGCCTCTCCACAGTTGTCCCGGACAATTTCCGGGTAGTACCACCGGCCCTGTGGCCGGTACATCGAATTCTGAGCCTATTATCCACCAGCCGGAACTCAGCAACCTAGCCGGGCGTCTTACTATGAACTGGTGAATCTGCCCCGGCCCCAGGATTTCCTGCTCAATACCGTACCCGGAACACGGGTAGTTGTCCGATACCGCCTGGACGACGGCTTCACCGATGCCCTCGGCTACCTGCTCTCCGTCAGCAACGGTGCGTGCACCATCCGCACCCGACAGTCCGACGTCGAGATCCCGCTGGCCCTTGTAGTGGCGGCAAAGGAGGTCCCCCCTCCGCCCCCACGCCGGGGTACTCGCGCATCCCGCGAGTAACCCCGCGCTCCCCTGCCTGCGCCCCCACTGGACATGCCCCCTGCCCACTCGAACCACTGGACATAATGCCAATATGCCCATTTCTGGTTCTCAGGGCAGAGCATGTCCCTCGGCGGCGCAGGCCCGTGAGAAGCCGGGATCGGCACCCGGCACCGCATAGACCCCTCGGGCCACGCGGAGAATCCGCCCGCTCGCCAACGCCGACTTCAACTGGAAATGCGACACCCCAGCCGCAGCGAGATGCTTGGCCCGCGCCACGCCGTCGTACGCTGAAATGACGTCACTGATGTTCACCATGCGCCCCATCGTTCCGGCGAAAGCGGGAGGTGCGGAAGGGCAAACATTCGCTATGTGGAAAACATCCGGTCCACCCTTGCGGTCGAACATTGGACATGCGCCCCCAGCACCGCAGAGCATGCGCCACGTTGGGACCAAGGAATGAGCATGTTGCCATTATGTCCAGTGCTTCGGGCCAAGGCGGGGCATGTCCAGGGAGGGTCAGGAGCCGTGCACCTCGTCCGGTAGCCTGCGCATTCCCCACAGCGGGGAGAAGAGCACAGGCGCAACAAAAACAATGCTTCCACCCAAGCCGATCCAGAGTGTCGGGACGAGGCCAAAGTTCTCGGCTAGGAGACCCGAGGCAAGGGCTGCGATCGGCATGACTCCCCACACCACGAAGCGAATGGACGCATTCATGCGCCCCAGGAGCCGGGGCGGACACACGCGCTGCCTCATGCTCAACTGCATGATGTTGTACACCAGTACTCCGAAAGCGAACCCGAACTCGGAGACGATGAGCATCACGAGGGACATCCATCGTTCCGGGGCGAGCACGCACAGCGGAACCAGGAGGAGGAAAAGCGAGCTGATGATCGACGCCACGGGAATGACAGTCCCCTCGCCGATCCAGGCCGCGAACCTGGGCGCGGCAATCGCCCCGATCAGTCCGCCGACCGCACCGACCGCCATGATGAGGCCCATGCCCTCTGGACCGAGTTGCAATTCACGAAGCACCAACACCGGCATCAGAGTAAAGGCAAGCGTGGTGAAGAAGTTGACCCCGCCCGTGCACGCCACAATCCTGCTGATCAACGGATGCCTGACCACGAAGACCAGGCCTTCCTTGATTTCGCTCGCCAGCGGCTGCCGATCCTTCGCGGGCACGGGCCGTTCCGCATCGCGTGTCCTGAGCAGGAAAAGGGCCGACAGCAGATACCCGATCGCTTCCCCGACGAAAAGCACCGGGGCCGACACAACAGTGAGCAACCCACCGCCCGCGGCAGGACCCCCGATCCGCGCGATCTGGGAGGTGGCTTCCAGCTTGGAGTTGGCCTGCGGCACTTTCGGCGCATCCACGAGAACAGGCACGTAGCTCTGATAGGAAACGTCGAAGAAGACCGTTGCGGCCCCGACGACGGCGGACACGGCGTACAGGTGCCAGATCTGCAGGATGCCGGACCACCAGAGGATTGGTACGGTAGCCATCGCCGCGGTCCGGACCAGGTCCGCCACAATCATGGTGCGGCGCTTGAGCCAGCGGTCAACCCACGCTCCCGCCGGCAGACCGATCAGCAGGAAGGCAGCAAGGCCTGCGGCATTGAGTGCCCCGACTTCGAACTCGCTGGCGCCCAGCAAAGTTACCGCGAGGACGGGAAACGCCAATTGCCCCAGCTGCGCCCCGAGCTGGCTGACGGCTTGGCCCGACCAAAAGGTGATGAAGTTCCGGTCCCGCCACAGCGAGCCCGATTGCTGGGCTGGCTCAGTCTGCTGAGCATTGTCTGTGGTCCCGGCATTCACCCGCCCAGTTTCCTTCAGTGATTGGTATATGTCAATCACTCGGGGATGGCTACACTGGCCACCATGACGGCACACGAGCGGGAGGACAGTGACCTGGTGGCCAAGGGCCGCGCCTTGAGCTCACCTCTGCGCCTGAGGATTCTCCGGCTCTGCCTGCACCACGCGCGCACCAACAAAGAGATTGCCGGGCTGTTGGGCATCAACCCGGCGTCGAGCCTGCACCATGTGAGGACCCTGGTGCGCACCGGTTTTCTCGTGCCGCAGGAAGGCCGGAAGGGGAAAAGGGGCGCCAAGGAGGTGCCATATATCGCCACCCGCACCTCGTGGAGCACTCCCGTGGACGATATTTCCCCGGTCCTGATCGAAACATTCGTCCAGGAAACCCGCGGGCTCGCGCCCGAGGACATCGACGTCTGGCGGCTTGGCGTGAAGTTCAATGCTGCACGGCAGCAGGAGATGATGGGCAAGCTGCGGGCGGTCGTCGAGGAATACATGCGCCTTCCGGCAGACGACGACGGCGAGGCCACCTCGCTCTTGATCGCCCACCACCGGGACCCGAGCGCAGACTAGCTAGCCGCGCGGTGGACGCCCGTAGCGCCGGCACCACAAGAGCATCACGAAGGTAATGCCCGCACTCCCGTAGACCCAGACATTTCCAGGCACATCCGCGACGATCAGCTGCTTGCCCGTTCCGCCCGTCGAGAGCAGGCCTATGGTGGCGTAACAAACAATGCCCAGTACCGCCGTCGGGATCAAAGACCGCGACCACGCACCCAGCAGAAGCTGGAGCGATGCGAGCAGGAGCAATGCCGCTGCGGTGCCCCAATAGACGTCGACGCCGGCAATGAGGAGCGCCTGCCGGTGCAGTGCGGTGCCCGCAAGGGCAGCAAAAAGAGCCACCGGAACAGCAACGGCAATGCCGCGTGCTGTTCCGGTGGCTCCCTTATTCAATGCGTTGTCCGTTCAGCGCGTCAGTACGCGATCAGCGCAGGATCAGACTTTGGCGCGTGCGCGGGTAGCCTTGGCGCGCTCGTTGGCGTCCAGGATCAGCTTGCGGATACGGATGGACTCCGGGGTCACCTCAACGCACTCGTCTTCACGGGCGAATTCGAGGGACTCTTCGAGGGTCAGGTCGCGCGGCGGCGTCAAGTTCTCGAAGGTGTCGGAGGAAGCGGCACGCATGTTGGTGAGCTTCTTTTCCTTCGTGATGTTGACGTCCATGTCGTCGGCGCGCGAGTTCTCGCCGACGATCATGCCTTCGTAGACCTCGGACGTGGGCTTCACGAAGAAGGAGCCGCGTTCCTGCAGGTTGATCATGGCGAAGGGGGTGACGACGCCGGCGCGGTCGGCAACCATCGAACCGTTGGTGCGGTATTCGATGGGGCCGGCCCACGGCTCGTAGCCTTCCGAGATCGAGGAAGCGATGCCCGCGCCACGGGTGTCCGTGAGGAACTTGGTGCGGAAGCCGATGAGGCCACGTGCCGGAACGATGAATTCCATGCGGCACCAGCCCGTACCGTGGTTGGCCATGTTGGTCATGCGGCCCTTGCGGGCGGCCATGAGCTGCGTGACCGCACCGAGGTACTCTTCAGGCACGTCGATGGTCATGTGTTCCATCGGCTCGTGGATCTTGCCATCTATGGTGCGGGTGACAACCTGCGGCTTGCCGACAGTCAGTTCGAAGCCTTCGCGTCGCATCTGCTCCACGAGGATGGCCAGCGCAAGCTCGCCACGGCCTTGGACTTCCCAAGCATCCGGACGCTCGGTGGGCAGAACCTTGATGGAGACGTTACCGATCAGTTCCTTGTCCAGGCGATCCTTCACCTGGCGGGCCGTGACCTTGGCGCCCTTGACCTTGCCGGCCAGCGGGGAGGTGTTGATACCGATGGTCATGGAGATCGCGGGGTCATCCACCGTGATGAGGGGCAGCGGCTGCGGGTTCTCGGCGTCGGTCAGGGTCTCACCAATGGTGATTTCCTCGATGCCGGCAACAGCAACGATCTCGCCCGGGCCGGCCGAGTCGGTCGGAACTCGGTCGAGGGCCTTGGTGGCGAGGAGCTCGGTGATCTTCACGTTCTTCAGTTCGCCGTTGGCGCGCGCCCAAGCGACGGTCTGGCCCTTGCGGAGGGTGCCATTGTAGATGCGCAGGAGGGCGAGGCGGCCGAGGAACGGGGAAGCGTCCAGGTTGGTGACGTGCGCCTGCAGGACACCGTTCGGGTTGTAGGTCGGCGCAGGGATGTGCTCGATGATCGTCTTGAAGAGAGGTTCGAGATCTTCGTTGTCCGGTGCCGAGCCATCAGCCGGCTGGTCCAGGGACGCACGCCCGACCTTGGCTGCGGCGTAGACGACGGGAACTTCCAGGATCTTGTCCAGGTCCAGGTCCGGAACTTCGTCCGCGAGGTCGGAGGCCAGGCCAAGGAGCAGGTCCATGGACTCGTGGACAACCTCTTCGATGCGGGCGTCGGGGCGGTCGGTCTTGTTGACCAGCAGGATGACGGGCAGGTGTGCGGCAAGGGCCTTGCGCAGCACGAAGCGGGTCTGCGGCAGCGGACCTTCGGAAGCGTCGACGAGGAGGACCACGCCGTCAACCATGGACAGGCCTCGCTCCACCTCGCCACCGAAGTCGGCGTGGCCGGGGGTGTCGATCACGTTGATGGTGATGGTTTCGCCGTTGGACGACGGGCCGTTGTAGGCAACCGTGGTGTTCTTGGCGAGGATGGTGATGCCCTTTTCGCGCTCCAGGTCACCGGAGTCCATGACGCGGTCTTCCAGGTGGTTGTGCTCGGCGAAGGAGTTGGTCTGCTTGAGCATGGCGTCGACCAGGGTGGTCTTGCCGTGGTCAACGTGGGCCACAATCGCGACGTTGCGCAGATCACTGCGCGATGCAGTGGCCGCGGCGGTGTTGGTGGTGGTTTCAGACATGCGTAATGGCTCGATTCAGTGGTGAAGTCAGCTGTTGTATCGCGACATTTCCAACCGGAACGCACGACGGATTAGCCCCTTTGACACAGGGCACCTTCCTAGAGTCTAAGCGCTGTGGTATTTATTGGCCTAAAAATCACCCTCCAGGCCGCCGAATTGTGCCCTTCATCACAATCGGCAGCGAACTCCGGGACGAGCCGGGAACAGCAAAAGAGCCGGGACCACTTCCCCCCACGGAAGTGGTACCGGCTCTTCTGCCCGCCAAGCTGGCACTCAGCGGACGGGCGTCAAGCCCGTCAAGCCACCACAGGCGGCAGCATCAGGCTGGCACCCGGGATCGCCTGAAGCAGGGCCTTGGTGTAGTCCTGCTGCGGCGAATCGAACACGTCATCAGTGCTGCCCGTTTCCACGAGCTTGCCCTTCTGCATCACGCAGACATGGTCGGCGATCTGCCGCACGACGGCGAGGTCGTGCGTGATGAACAAGTACGTCAGTCCAAGATTGGACTGGAGGTCGGCCAGGAGGTTCAGTACCTGGGCCTGCACCAAAACGTCCAGGGCGGAAACCGCCTCGTCGCAGATGATCACTTCGGGGTCGAGGGCCAGGGCCCGCGCGATCGCGACGCGCTGCCTCTGCCCGCCGGAGAGCTCGTTCGGGTACCGCTGCATCGTGGACTGCGGCAGCGCCACCTGGTCCAGTAGTTCCCGGACCTTCTTTTCGCGGCTGGCCTTGTCACCGATCTTGTGGGTCCGGAGTGGTTCCTCGATGGTCCTGAAGATGTTGTACATCGGGTCGAGTGAACCGTACGGGTCCTGGAAAATCGGCTGGACGCGGCGCCGGAACTTGAAGATCTCCCGGCTGTTCAGGGTCGAGGTGTCCACACCGTCGAACACGATCCGCCCCGACGTCGGCGCGAGCAGGTTGAGGACCATCTGGGCCACTGTTGACTTGCCGGAACCCGACTCCCCCACGATCGCCGTCGTCGTCCCGCGTTTGACGTTGAACGAGACGTTGTCCACCGCTTTGAAGTCCGTTGCCTTGCCGATTCCGGAGCGCAGCTTGAAGACCTTGCTGAGGCTCTCGACCTTCAGAACGTCGTCTGCCAATGCCTTTTCGACCACAGCTTCGGTGGGCGCCAGGAGTTCTTCCGTCTGGATTCCTTCAGCCTTGGCGGCCTGGATCCTCCGGGAAGCGAGGGATGGCGCCGAGGCGACCAACCGCTGGGTGTACGGGTGCTGAGGGTTACGGAGCAATTCGAGCGAAGGGCCCGCCTCCACCACGTTGCCGCGGTACATGACCACCACTTTGTCCGCACGCTCGGCAGCCAGGCCAAGATCGTGGGTGATGAGCAAGACCGCCGTGCCGAGCTCCGCCGTCATGGTTTCGAGGTGGTCCAGGATCTGCCGCTGCACCGTGACGTCCAGGGCCGACGTCGGCTCGTCGGCGATTAGGAGCCGCGGCTGGCAAGACAGGCCGATGGCGATCAGGGCCCGCTGGCGCATGCCGCCGGAGAATTCGTGCGGGTACTGCTTGGCACGACGTGCGGAGTCCGGCAGGCCGGCTTCCCCGAGGACGCGGGCGACGTCGGCAGGACCGCTGGGCTTGCCGTTGGCGCGCAGTGTCTCGCGGACCTGGTAGCCGATCTTCCAGACCGGGTTGAGGTTGGACATCGGATCCTGCGGAACCATGCCGATCGTGTTGCCGCGCAGCTCGATCATGCGCCGTTCCGGAGCATGCGAGATGTCCTCGCCGTCGAGCAGGATCTGGCCGCCGGAAACTCTGCCGTTCTCCGGGAGGAGACCAATGGCTGCAAGCGCCGTCGTCGACTTGCCCGAACCGGACTCGCCCACAATGGCGACAGTCTCACCGGGCATGATGGTCAGGTGGGCGTTCTTGACGGCCTGGAATTCGCCGCTCGCAGTCTGGAAGGAGATGGCGAGATCGCGGATTTCCAGGAGCGGACGCTCTTCGGATCCGGCTTCGTCGATGGTGATGTTGGACGTTGTCATGATTGCCTCCTTCATCGCTTGCGGCTCTTGGGATCAAGGGCGTCACGCAGCGCGTCGCCAAGCATGATGAAGCTCAGGACCGTGATGGACAGTGCTGTTGCGGGGAACATCAGCACCTCGGGGTTGGTGCGCAACGTGTCTTTCGCCGCGGAAATGTCGTTACCCCAGGACATGATGCTGCCGGGCAGCCCGATGCCAAGGAAGGAAAGCGTTGCTTCCGTCACGATAAAGACGCCAAGCTCCATGGTGGCCAGGACGATGATCGGCGCGAGCGCGTTCGGAACGACGTGCCGGACCAGCGTGCCGATCTTGGAGACACCGAGCGAGCGTGCGGCGGTGACGAAATCCGCGTTGCGGACCTCGATCACGGCACCGCGGGTAATGCGGGCCATTTGCGGCCAGCCGAGCATCACGATGACCATGACCACCGTGAACACGCTCTTGTTCTCGCGGAAGAAGGGGAGCTGGGTAACAACCAGCGCACCGAGGACCAAAGGCAACGCGAAGAAGATGTCGCCGATGCGGGCAATGATGGTGTCAACCCAGCCGCCGAAGAAGCCTGCCAGCGCGCCGAGGGTGACCCCGATGATCAGGACGAAGATGACGGAGACGACGCCGACAGTCAAAGATGCCTGCGTGCCGTGGATGACGCGGGAGTAGATGTCACAGCCCTGGAAGGTGAATCCCAGGGGGTGGCCGGCCGAGGGGCCCGCGAGGGAGTCGCCCAGCTGGCAGTTGTCGTTCGGTGCTGTCTGCGTGAACAGGCCGGGGAAGAACGCGACCACGAGGAGCAGCAGAATCATGAGCGCCGAGATGATGAAGAGCGGCCGACGGCGGAGCTTCCGCCAAGCATCCGCCCACAGGCTCAGGGGTGCTGCGTCCACCTTGAGGGTATCGGTCGCCAGCAGCGGTGTCTCGTCGATGGGGGCAACAAAGTGCTCGATCTGACGGTTACTTTTCATAACGGATCCTCGGGTCAAGCCAGGCGTAAAGGAGATCCACCAACAGGTTGGCGGCAACGAAGACCAGTACCAGCACGCTCACAATGGCGACGACGGTGGGGCCTTCGCTGCGGATCACTGCTTGGTAGAGCTTCTGGCCGACGCCGGGCACGTTGAAAATGCCTTCGGTGACGATCGCGCCGCCCATCAAGCCACCTAGGTTCGCGCCCAGGTAGGTGACCACGGGAATCATGGAGTTTCGCAGGATGTGGGCCAGGACCACGCGGGGGCGCGAGAGGCCTTTCGCGGTTGCGGTCCGGACGTAGTCGGCGTTCATGTTTTCAATGACCGAGGCGCGGGTCAGGCGCAGCACGTAGGCAAAGGAAACGAGGCCAAGGACCGTGGCCGGAAGGATCAGGGTGCCCCAATCCGCGTTGGATCCAACGGTCGGCTTCGCCCAGCCGAGCTGTACGCCAACGACGAGCTGAAGGACGAAGCCCAGGACGAACGTCGGGACGGCAATGACCACGAGGGAGGCGACCAGCACGGTGGAGTCGAAGATCTTCCCCTTGCGCAGGCCGGCAATCAGGCCGAAGGCCACACCGAAGACAGCCTGGATGGCCAGGGCCTCGACGGCGAGCATGGCGGTGACCGGGAAAACGCGGCCAAGGGTGGCTGCGATTGGCTGGCCGGTGAAGTCCACCCCGAGGTTGAACGTGAAGAGGTTCTTGAGGAACAGGCCGTACTGGACCCAGAACGGCTGGTCGAGGTTGTATTGCTGGCGCAGCGCGGCAATGACGGACTCGCTGGGCGGTCGGTCGCCGAACAGGGCGCGGATGGGGTCGCCCGGGAGGGCAAAGACCATGAAGTACACGAGCAGGGTGGTTCCCAGGAACACGGGAATGACCTGCAGCAAACGCCGGAGGATGTACTGGGTCACAGCAACGGTTCCTTAGCGCTCATGAAAATGTGGGGATTCATTAGGGACAGCTTTCGTGCCGAATCAAGGCATGGGGGCCCGGTTTTTGGCCGGACCCCCATACGCTAACGAGCTTGGAACAAGTCCAGTAGGACTACTTTGCGGTGATGTTGTAGTACAGCAGGACGCCGTTCCAGCCGGAGTCAACGTTGCTAACGTTCTGGCTCCATACAGCCTGGCGTGCCTGGTACCACAGGGGCAGGTTCGGAAGGTCTTTGAAGAGGATTTCCTGCGCCTGGGTGAACTTCTTGTTGGCGTCGTCCGTGGACTTGGAAGCCAGGCCCTCGGTCAGCAGCTTGTCGAACTCAGGGTTGCTGTAACCCTCGTAGTTGGCGCTGGCTCCGGTCTTCAGCAGCGGGCCGAGGAAGTTGAACAGCGACGGGTAGTCTGCCTGCCAACCGGCGCGGGTGAAGCCCGGAAGGGTCTTGGCCGTGCGGAGGTTCAGGATCTCGGCGAACTTGGCGAACGGCTGGCCTTCTGCCTTGATGCCGAGGTTGTTCTTGAGGTTGTTGGCAACGGCGTCAATCCATTCCTTGTTGCCACCATCGGTGTTGTACGCGAGCTGAAGAACCTTGTCGGCGGGCCACGGGCTCATGGCGTTTGCCTTGGTCCAGAGGTCCTTGGCCTTCGCGGCGTCGAACTTCAGAACGTCGGAGCCGGTCACGTTGGCGTTGTAGCCATCGATGGACGGGGACGTGAAGTCCTTCGCAGGAATGCGGGTGCCGTTGAAGACAACCTTGGTGATCTCATCGCGGTTGATCGCCATCGAGATGGCCTGGCGGCGCAGCTGGCCGGCGGGTCCCTGGAACTCAGGCAGGTAGTTCGGGATGTTCAGGGTTGCGTTGCCGGCGTAAGCCTTGTTGAGACTGTGGTCCGGGAAGTCCGTGGTGTAGGTCTTCAGCGCGTTCGTCGGCAGGACGTCGGTAACGTCAAGGTTGTTGGCCTGGACGTCCGTGTAAGCCGGAGCCGGGTCGGTGTAGAACTTGAAGGTCACGCCGCCGTTCTTGGCCATACGCGTGCCCTGGTAGTCCGGGTTCTTGACGAGGGCGATCTGGCTGTCGTGCTGCCAGGCACCCTTGGCTGCCATCTTGTACGGGCCGTTGCCGATCGGGTTTTCGCCGAAGGCCTTCGGGTCCTTGAGGGCGTCGGCCGGAAGCGGCATGAAGGCGGAGTAGCCGAGGCGCTGCGGCCAGTCGGCCTCCGGCTGGGCCAGCTTGACCGTGATGGTCGAGTCGTCCTTCAGCACCAGGCCGGACATGGTCTGGGCGGTCGGTGCGGGAGTCGACGTTGACTTTCCGTCCGCGCCCTTGGTCTTCGTTACGGCGCTGACTGCGTCGTAGCCTTCGATGGATTCGAAGAAGCTGCTGCTGGACTGGGCGTTCGTGCTCAGTGCGGCGAAGTTCCAAGCATCAACGAAGCTCTTGGCGGTGACCGCCTCGCCGTTAGTGAACTTGGCGCCCTTCTTGACCTTGATGGTGTAGTTCTGGCCGTCGCTCGTGTTAATGGATTCCGCGAGTGCGTTCACGGACTTGCCATTGGCGTCGTAGCTGGTCAGGCCTTCGAACAGCAGGTCGACAACGCGGCCACCGTACACCTCGTTGGTGTTGGAAGGGATCAGGGGGTGCTGGGGTTCATTGCTGTATGCGGTGATGATTTTGTTCGGATCGCCGGCAGCGGTCGGGCCACTGCTTCCGGAGCCAGAGCTGCCGCATCCGGTGAGGGCAAGTGCGGCGACTGCCAGCAAGCCAAGAGCTTTGGAAGTGCGCGAAAAACGCATTCCGCCTCCTATGGATTCAGGGGGATGGGTCGGGGCAACTCATAGCTGCCCCCGGGGCCGGACACAGAATTATCCTGTGACGCGGCCTACATGGATGTGTAATCCTAACCACACCTTGTCCGAAATATGGAATCCCATTGGCATGAACAGCGAAGTGTGCACTTGACAGTTTTAGTAATGAAGCAGTCATTTCAAGTAAATGAAGCAGTCATTTCACGCAATGGGTGTTCCCTTGCTAGACTCGACATGCCTGTCCCCTATCTTTCCCCGGAATGTAGGGTTATTTCTGGCACCCCAAAGGGGTACAATAGACACACCCGGCGCCTCAAACAACCACGAAAAAGAGCCCCCGCCGGCCAATGGCCACAGGGACTCTTTTGCGGTTGCGGCAGCAGCCGCGAACTGCTCCGGGTTGCTACTCGATCCCGGCGGCCATGAGCTGGGCGCGCAGTTCCCGACGCTCACGCTGCTTCTCAGGGTCCGGAAGCGGCACCGCTGCCAGCAGCCTCTGCGTGTACGGCTCCTGCGGATTGCGAAGGATCTGCTCCCGGGTCCCCTGTTCCACGATCCGGCCCCGCTGCATCACGCAGATCCGGTCTGCGAGCACATCAACCACGGCGAGGTCGTGCGTGACGAACAGGCACGCGAATCCGAGCTCCCTCTGCAGGTTCTGGAAGAGTTCCAGGACCTTTGCCTGCACCGAAACGTCGAGCGCCGACGTCGGCTCATCCGCGACCATGAGCTTGGGCTGCAGGGACAGCGCCCGGGCAATGCCGACGCGCTGCTTCTGGCCACCTGACAATTCATGCGGATACCGGTTGCGGTAGCCACGCGGCAGTTCCACCTGGTCCAGGAGGGTCTCAATCCGTTTCTGCAGATCGACGCCCTTGGCGACCCCGGCGAGGTACATCGGTTCGCCGATGCTTTCGCCGATGGGCAGCCGCGGGTTCAACGACGACGACGGATCCTGGAACACCATGCCGATGTCCCGCCGCACCTCGTGCAGTTGCTTTCCGTTCCGCTTCGCGGCGGAAATGTCCTGCCCCACCACACGCATGCTGCCCGCGGCTACAGGCAAGAGCCCGACGGCGGCGCGTCCAATGGTTGTTTTGCCCGACCCGGACTCGCCGACAAGGCCTACCACCTGGCCGGGGTAGATCACGAGGTTGGCCCCCTCGACGGCTCGGAACGCGGGAACCCGGCCCTGTTTGGGGTACTCGATGGCCACGTCGATCAGTTCAAGCACGGGCTGGCCCTTGGGCTTGGCTGCTTCTTCCGCCGCTGCCTTCAAAGCAGCCTGGTTCTCGAGTTCCCGGCGGACCAGCTCATCGTGATCGACCGATTCCAGCTCAGCGTGGGTAGCGGCAGCCAATGCCGCGGTGACGTCGACGTCGGCGCTGTCAGCACCCTGTCCCAAGTGGGGAACAGCAGCGAGAAGAGCCTGCGTGTATTCGTGCTGCGGGTTACTGAAGATCTGCTGGGCAGTGCCGCTCTCCACGATGACGCCCTGGCGCATCACGGCAATTCGATCGGCGAGGTCGGCCACAACGCCCATGTCGTGCGTGATCAGGACGATGGCGCTGTCCAGCTTGTTGCGCAGGTTCCGCATCAGATCCAGGATTTCAGCCTGGACAGTCACATCCAAGGCAGTGGTGGGTTCGTCTGCGATCAGGAGTTTGGGATCGCAGGACAATGACTGCGCGATCATGGCTCGCTGCCGCTGGCCGCCGGAGAGCTGGTGCGGATACGACTTGAAGGCCTTCTCCGGGTCCGGCAGCTCCACCAGCTCGAGCATGCGCAAGGCCCGCTGCCTGGCTTCATCGGGGGAAATCGAGTTGTGCAGCCTGATCGTCTCCACTATCTGTGTACCCACGGTGTACACAGGGTTGAGCGCGGTCATGGGCTCCTGGAAGATGACCGCGACATCCTTGCCCCGGACTTCCCGGATGTTGCCTGACTTCTCACCCAGCAGCTCCTTGCCCGAGAGCTTGACGCTCCCCCGAACACGGCTGTTGCTGGGCAGCAAGCCAAGCAGTGCCATGGAGCTTGCGCTCTTGCCGGAACCCGACTCACCGACGATCGCGAGGACCTCGCCGGCCCGGACCTCGTAGTTCAGTCCAATGGCGGCAGGGACCCATTTCTTGTCCACACCGAAGTCGACGCTGAGATCTCGTACTTCCAGGACCATGGCCCCGCGCGCGCTCTTATCCGACTCGGTCTCGAGGTGGGTGGCCTCCGGTTCGGGGCTGGCGTTGTCAGTCATGTTGGGTCTTCCCTTCCGACCGGGCCACCCTCCAAGGGGTGATTAGTGAAGTAGCCCGGAATCCTGAATTATTAGGGGCATGAGCAGAGTGCCGTATGCCGGAAATGTAGAAATCTTCAAGGCCCGCACCAGCAAGATGTTTGCTTGGATCTGCTGGGCAGTTGCCGTTTTCGGAGTGGTCGTTACGCTCGTGGCAGCCGGACCGCGAGCCCTTCCCGGAGCCACTCCCCTGCTCTTCGTAGCGTTTCTTGGCTGGTTGCTCTTCTGGCGCCCGGTTGTGGTGGTCCGCGATTCCGGCGTCGCGCTGGAGAATCCCTTCCGGACCATCGATGTTCCGTGGGATGCCCTGGTGCAGGTTGATACCCGCTACGCCCTCACGCTGGTGACACCCCGCAAGAAGTATCCGGCGTGGGCTGCTCCCGCGCCGGGAATCTGGGGTGGGCGCAATGCCCGCCCAGAGCACCTCAAAGGACTCCCGGGCACCACCTACGGCCCCAGCAGCTCGGTTCGCCCCGGTGATCTCAAGAACACCGATTCCGGCGCCGCGGCGATCCTCGTGCGCACCCGTTGGCAGGACCTCGTAGAGGCCGGACGCGTGGAACCCGGCCGGGCTGAAGACGCTTCGGTGACCGTTGCCATCGGATGGTTCCGGATAGCAGCCACGGTAGTCCTGGCCGCGGCCAGTTACTGGGCGGTCTTCCTTTAGGAGGTTTCCCTGGACGGGTAGCACTCAGCCGCCTTTCGAGGCGTCGGCAACCGGCGCCGTCGTGCTCGAGTGGCGCGTGGTTTCGACGGCGGTCTTGGCTTTGAACTTCTTCTGCCGCGGATCGAAGGCGTCCCGCAGGCCGTCTCCGATGAAGTTGATGCTCAAGCAGATGAGGATGATGAATAGGCCTGGGAACCAGAACAGCCACGGCCTCGTGGCGAACGCTTCTTGGTTCTGGGCAACCAGCAGGCCGAGCGAGGTGTCGGGAGCCTTCACGCCGAGGCCCAAGTAACTGAGGGCCGTCTCGAGCAGGATCGCCGCGGACATGGTCAGCGTCACGTTGACGATCAGCACACCGACGGCGTTGGGGAGGATGTGCTTGAAGATGATCCTTGCGTTGGACGCTCCGGAGATCCTGGCTGCGTCTACGAACTCCCGCTCGCGCAGGGTCAGGAACTCACCGCGGACCAGGCGGGCGAGGCCCACCCAGCTCACAAAGCCGAGAAAGATGCCGAGGACGACGACGCCGTTGTTGGCGGCAAATCCGGTCAGCCAGCTTCCCTCATCCCTGCGGTTGGCTATCTGGCCAACAACGGCCGCGAGGAGCAGCAACGGAATGATGATGATGACATCGGTGAGGCGCATGAGGATGGCTTCGACCCAGCCGCGGAAATAGCCGGCGAGTCCCCCGACGATTGCGCCGACCGCGCCCGCGATGCCGCCGATCAGGACCATGACCGTAATGGACTGTTGCGCACCGCGCATGGTCATGGCAAACAGATCGCGTCCAATGCGGTCCTGGCCAAAGGGGTGCTCTCCCCAAGCGAGCGGCCAAAACGAGGAGGTGGGGACGCCGTCATTGACCAAAGGTGAAACATCCACATGGTTGTACTTCCACCATCCGGGAATCCCGAATGCGCCCACCGAGGTGAAAGCAAGCAGGAAGATCACTGCAAAAACCGCGAGCCCGATCAGGGCGCCGGTGTGGCCGAAAAACCTCTTGCGGACAATCTGGCCCTGGCTCAGGCCGCTGGTAACTTCGCTGCTTGCGTGGGTGGCTGCAGCTTCGGCAAGCGCCTGTTGCGCGAGGAGTTCTTCCTCTTGGGTTGGCTGGCTCATGCTTTGATCCTTACGCGTGGGTCGAGCGCGGAGTACGCGAGGTCCGCTATCAGGTTGAAGACCATGGCGGTGATTGCAACACAAAGGAACACGCCCATGACCGGGTTCGGGTCAGTGTGCAGCAATCCGTCGATGAACAGGAAACCCATGCCCCGAACGGAGAAGACCGTTTCCGTGATCACGGCACCACCGATCAACGCACCGATGTCAAAGGCGACGATCGTTGCAATCGGGATCAGGGCGTTCCGGAAGGCGTGGCCCATGATCACGGAACGTTCGCTCAGGCCCTTTGCCCGCGCAGTCCGGATGTAGTCCATGTTCATGATTTCGAGCATCGACGAGCGTGTGAACCGGGTGTAGCTGGCCAGCGACACAAGGATGAGGGCAATCGTCGGCAAGATGAGGTGGGTCAAGGTGTCTGTCGACATGATCCAGAAATCGCCCTGGATGTTCGGGGTTCCGGCCCCGATCGTGGCGATCGGACGCCCGCGCACCCGGCTGTTGTTGAAGTAGGACGGCCAAGCCTGCATGAATTTGTCCACGACCACCAGGAACCCGACCAGGAAGGCGGTCAGTCCTGCCGCGCGCATGGACTGGCCGCGGTCGTAACCGCCCATAAAGTACCCCACCGCGACGCCAACCAAGATGGTGGCGATTGCCAGGAGGAAGATCATGAGCCCGGTCGCGTCATTGAGCAGCGGCTGCACAGCGAAGTAGGCAACCACGCCGATGCCCACCACGATCAGGCTCGATTGCAGGGCCTTGCGGTTTTTGAGTCCGGAAACCAATATCGTGATTCCGAAGGCGATTCCCACGCCCATGATGGCGATGATGACCGGCCCCAGACCCGGATTGCGGAACCATTGGGTCAGCGAGAAGTAGAAGAGAATAAGCGAAACGGCCGCAAAGACCGAGCCTCCGACGATCAGTCGACGCTTCACCGCACCGCCGACGACGACGGCCCCGATGATGCCCAGGACGGCCCCGATTCCAAGAGCCACGACCGGCGGTATTTCCGGATTTCGCAGGAAGTCATTAAAGCCGATGGCACCGAATTCCTTGAGGAGAACGGCTACCCAGAAGATCGGCAAGGAGAAGAACAGGAACGCCATGAAGGTTACCCCGTAGTCCAACGCGCTGTACTGGCGGAGTGCCGTCACGATGCCGAGCGAAATGCCGATGAGGATCGCAAGAATTGTCGCACCGGTAACGAGTGTCAGGGTTTGGACCAGCGCGAAGCCGAGCGCCTCCGTGATTGGCTGTCCGGCGATGTTCTTACCGAGATTGCAGGCGTTGCCGAAGGGAACCAGACACTGGGCGGCGCCTCCCAACCACTTGAAATAGCGCAGCGGCGCCGGTGTGTCGAGATCTAGCAGATTGATTCGCGCGTCCATCAGTGCTTGCCGGTTCGGCGCGCTGCTGGTGCGGAGCTCTTCCAAGGGGTCTCCGGACAACGCCGTCAGGAGATACACCAGGAAGGATGCTCCAAGGAGTATGAATGCGGCGGTTACGAGCCGCCGGACGATATAGGTCACCATGGTGAAGAACCTCGAAATCCAGGCCCGGGATCTCCGGCGCCTATCGCAGAATCGTGCCCCTTCCCTGCTTGAGGTCGGTGGGGAAGCAGACAATGTGCCGGTCCGCCAACCCGAAGGCGCCGGGACCATGGTACGTCGGTCCCGGCGCCTCGGCTGGCGATATTGCGCGCTAGTTGAGCCTTACTTCTGAGCCCACTCCCAGAAGTTCCACCAAACGCCAGTCTGGTTCGGCATGAGCTTCACACCGGTAATGCGGTCGCTGTAGGCGTCCACGTTCACGGACTGGAAGAGCGGCACACCGTAAGAGCTGTCCCAGATCTTCTTGTCGATCTGCTTTTGGAGATCGTCCTGCTTGCTGCGGTCGGTGGTGACCACGAGCTCTTCCATCAACTTGTCAGCGTCAGTGTTGCTGAACTGGTTGAAGTTGTTGCCACCAGCGGTCTTGAAGATCTGCGGAACGCCGGAGACACCGACGCCCGGGTTGATCCAACCGAAGATGGTGGCATCGTAGCCGCCCTTGCCCAAGGCCTTGCCCCAGTCGGACTTGCCCAGGCCGCCGTCGACGATCTTGAAGCCCGCCTTGGTGGCGGATTCGCGGATCAGCGAGAAAGCGTCAACACGGTTGGGGTTGTCCTTGTTGTACATGATGCGGATTTCCGGAGTAGCGCCGTTCAGGAGCTTCTTGGCTCCATCAATGTCCACGTCCTGGTAGGCCGAGGAGCCATTGTTCTTGGCGGAGTCAGCGTAGGCAGCCTGCTGGGGAACGAAGATCTGCGAGTCCAGCGGCTTCGCGTTCGGGTCAAGCTTGCCGATGATCTTGCTGACGATGTCCTTGCGGGGCACCGTCTTCATGAAGGCGGTACGTACGTTTTGGTCGGCCAGCGGACCCGAGAAGTTCAAGTCCAAGTGGTCGAAGGCCAGCTGGTTGCCCTGATCGACAGTGACGCCCTGGCTGGAGAGTGCCTTCAACTGTTCGAGAGTGTCCGCGGAAGCCTGCGGGGCAATGATGTCCGCCTCGCCGTTCTTGAGGGCCTGCACTTGGGCCGGTGCCGAACCGATGTACCTGACGGTGATTTCGTCAAGGTTTGGAGTCGGTCCCCAGTTGTAGTCCTTGTTGCGGACCATCGTGAGGGACTGGTCCTGGTTCATGCTCTTGACGATGTAAGGACCGTTTGAGAGGAACAGGGTCGGGTCAGCGGGAAGCGTCTTCGTGTCGAAGCCGGTGTTCCACATGTCCGACATTGCCTTCAGCTTCGCGTCGGCGGGAAGCGGGGCCTTGGAGTCTCCGCGCGGCTTGCTCTTGAAGAAGTCAATCAAGGCCTGGGTGTCCTTCAGGCCGGCCTTCTGCGCGAGGACGTGGGCAGGAACGTCAATGCCGGGACCACCAAGCACGATCTCCCAGTCAGCGAACGGCTTGGAGTACTTGAGCGTGAGGGTCTTGTTGTTGTTGCTGATCTCCGGGAAGTCCGTCAGGCTGAGGCCCGTGTTGTCACCAGCGTAGGAGAAATAGGACGTACCCGTCTTTGCCTTGGGATCGGCGTCGTCGTAGTAGCCGGAGAAGGCCGCCCACTGGAGGAGGAGGTCAGCTGCGGAGACCGGGGTGCCGTCAGACCACTTCACACCATCGTTGATGGTGTACTTGACGGTCAGCGGGTTGTCCGAGACCTTCTCCATCTTGCCGAACTTGTCGTTGTGAACGACGTTCAGCTTGTTGTCGATGTAGTAGAAGCCCGAGTGCGTTGCGTAACTGACCTTGGAGTTGATGTCAGTGTTGCCGTCGGCTGTGTTGGGGTTGAACGTGTTGAAAGCGTTGACCTCGACCACAGTGGCCGTGCCACCCGTCTTGGCTGCTCCGGTGGATGGGGTATTGCCACCGGAATTGCCGGCACAGGCGCTCAGTGCGATCGCGGCGATTGCCGCAATACCCACTGCTTTGGAAGTACGTCCGAAACGCATTCCGCCTCCTATTTTTTTGAGTGGAAAAAGCCGGCGCTGTTGACTCCGGCAGACTGCCACAACCCCCTCAGCAGGCTTGTGGCTCGTCTCACATGAGCAGTAGCCTAGCGCCCGGAACGGATCTTTGGGTCTAAAGTTTCCCGCCGGTAAAGTTTGTTATCGAGATGCAATCATTGAAGGACGTCCTAGTGGTTCCGTGATCCGCGCCAATATGAGAAGAGCCCCGATTGACGGCGAATCGGGGCTCTTGTCAGTTAATTCCCCATCACTGAAGCGTGTTTGGCGCGAGCTCCGGCCCGGGGCCGCCTGCTGCGCTAGCCGATCCAGGTCCCTCGGGTTGAGGACCAATAAACGGTCCCATGGTCAAAAGATTGGGCCCAGACTCCGAATCCGGAATAATATTCGCCCGTTCGAGGCAGTCCCAACCGTCCGTTAGGCCCGCCGTTGTTCCACCATGCAGAGCCGATGCCACCGTCAACACCGAACGAGTTGCCCACCGCACCGTTCCAAACGACAGTTCCGGCCTCGAAAAGCTGGTAGGTGCCACCGGGGGCCCAGATTTCTTCGGTCCGCGGATATCCGTACTGGTAGACGCCGCCCATGGCGTCCCAGCGTCCGAGGATGCCACCGCGCACTGAATGTGTTCCTGTTCCGGCAGACCAGTAGTAATATCCCCGCTGGAACTTCTGGCTCGCGCCGTTGCGGTATGCGTAGCCTTCTGCTTCCAGGGGATAGCCGAGGGCTGACGATGGACCGCCCGCATTCCACCATGAACCGGCGATGCCACCGCGGACCGGGTGGGCGCCCGACCATGGCGACCAAAGGATCCAGCCACTGGTGAAGTCCTGGACGCGGCCGCCAGGAACGTCGTGCTCCTCGGTCTTCGGCAGGCCTGCGTGAGCAAAGTAGGCGCCTCCATCCCCACTCCAGTCCTGGTAAATGGCTCCCCGCACGCCGTACGTCCCGAACCGCGGGCTCCAGACGATCGTGCCCTGCTCGAAGTCCTGGGCGCTCCAGCCGCTTCCGTCCCAGGCGCCGTACTCGGAGTTTGTCGGCTGACCGTACCAGTACCAGCCCGAGTTCGTGTTCCAGTAGTCTCCAATGGCGCCGCTCGGGCCGTAGATAGATGCGGCCACCTGGGCATTACGTGACGCTTCGACGGATTGCGGAGGCGCTGCCTGCGCTTCCGACCCGACGAGCGCCAGCGCTAACGTGACTGCCGCAGCGATTACTGTCGATTTCAGCTTCATGAAGTTGTCCCCCTATTTGATTTTTCGGATCATTCCGGCCGGCTCGAGCTTCGTCGCGCAGCCTGCAAAATGGCGGCACGATTGCTCTCGTCAAGCCATTCTTGGCAAACCATATTCCAAAGTTGCCCTGGTAGCCCAGTTTGACGAGGCGCCACGGCAACAAAGCTGCAGCCCGGCGTCGGGCATTTGCATCGGGTGACCGAATAGACCCCGACGGGGTTCACGAGCCGCTTGCATGGTCCAGTGGTATCCACGCATCGGCTTGGGGTCTACTTTGGGGTTTATGGGCGAAAAATTCACGTATGAGGGCGGTCCCCGCGACAAAGAACGCAGCGAGGGCGAGGTATCGGACTTCCCGGAGATTCACCCCGGCGGAGAGTACCAATGGTCTGGTTTGGCGCACGGCCAACCGATAACCGACGAACCTGCTATCGAGTCCGATGACGGCGAGCCCGCGACCGTCGTCTGGTACCCGAAAACCGACTAACCCGGTTAGTCTCGCTTTCCCCCGCACGCAGGCTTAGTCTGTCATCAATTCACTGGTCTATTTGGGGGAATCATGGTCTCAACCCGCTTCATTCGGCGTGCCTTTATCGGGGTAGCCGTCGGCTTGGCGCTTGCCGCGTGCGGCGCACCGGCTTCAGAAGTACGAAACTTACCAAGCCAAACAGCGGTGATTACGTCCACCGCGTCGCCAAGCTTCAGCGCCAGTCCGACTTTTTCTTCGCCGTCGCCTTCTGCTCAGGCCCCCACGACGGCAGCCGCTGCTCCGCCGTCGGCGGCGCCGGTCGCCGTCGTACCAGCTCCCGCCGCACCAGCCCCGGCGGCACCGGCACCCGCAGTACAGGCGCCGGAGCCGGTTGTACCAGCCGCACCAGCGGACCCTGTCCCCGCTGCTCCGCAACCCCCAGCGCCGACCACCGTCCAAGGAATCATCCCTGGAGCCTTTTGCCCGAATGCCGACGTCGGCATGCAAGGAGTTGCCGCAAACGGCCGGACTTACGTCTGCGGAGGCAAAGGCGCCGACAAAAACGGCCACTATCACTGGAATGTCTAAAGACGCTGCCGTCAGTCGTAGGGCTGGACCCATGCCTACTCGAAACTCACCGACGAGGCGGAGGCGCTGAGAAGGTGCCTACAGGCGCCGTTTCAGCCCTACGTGGGCGGTCCGATATCCGAGGCGTGTGTAGAAAGCTCGAGCCCGTTCCCGTGCTTCGTCGGTGGTCACCTGTGCCAGTTGCGCGCCACGCGCACGCCCAAAATCGTGTGCCCACTCAAGCATCGCGGTGCCCAATCCATGTGAACGCTCCGCAGCCGCAACTCGCAGTCCCTCGATCTGAAGCCGGGAAGAACCACCCCGGGAAAGACCTGGAATGACGGTCAATTGCATCGTGGCAACGATGCAATCGGAATCATCGCGGACAACCCCCAGATAGTTGGAGTTGTCGCGAACAACCAGGTTATAGGCCGCTTCGTATCGTTCGAGCTCGACGCACTCACGATCGGGACCGAACTGATCATCCGACAGCAGGGCGGCGATGGCCTCAACATCATCGCGGCTCGCCCGTTCCAGCCTGAAGGTCCGGCCCGCCAGACGCAGCAGTCCTCGAACCGAGGATCGCGCATCTGCCTGCAACCGAGCGACCAGCAGATCAAGCCATCCGCCGACGTTGGCTCGAGCCTCAACAGTGTCGGGATAACGGCATCTCAGGTGCAGACCGGACTCGTCCAGGATGAACCAAAGCATGACGCCGTCGGTGTCGATTGTCGCGCTCACATACTGGGCGTCGAGTCCCACGGAGTCGATTCGCACCGGTAGTCTGCGCAGGTCCAGCCAGGAGATCGCGAACATACCAGGAGCTACGGGCATGCCGCCCCATGGAGCCAGCACGTCCGCGAGCGGCCACGAGCCAAGCTGCACAGCCTCTTTTACCGCGGCAGCTGCAGCGCGCGGCTCGGCGACCCCGGACTCAAGTACCGAATTGGTAATGAACCAGCCGACTGAGTCATGCCAGTTATCGTCGAAGCGGCTGTGCACGGGAAAAACGGCTCGCAGCGGGGTTCCGGCTAACTCGCGGGTCACCGCTGTCATCGCAACGACAGCGAGCGCGAGCGTCGAGACACCGTCGTTGCGGGCCTGTGCGGCAAAGGCGGCACCGTCGTCGAGATCGAACACATCGCGGACCTCTACACGCTCGCGCTGCGGATCGGACGCACCCAGGGGCAGGGGGAATTGCGGCATGACGCCGCCGCTGTCCCCGATGATGTCTTCCCATCGGTGACGCACGTGGTCCGGCGCGGTATTCCGATCCAGCAGTGCTTGGGTGTGTTCGACAAAGGCCGGCACTGGCCCGGGCAACGGTTCACGGCCTGCCTTCCCAGCATCGAGGGCCGACAGCAGGTCCCGCGCGATCACCAGCATCGACCACATATCGACGTGGGCGTGGTCGGCTGCAATCACCACCGTGAGTCCGGCAGCAGTCTCCAATACGCACAGCCGGTGTGAGGGCTGTTGGTATGGCGAACATGCGGCATCGAGAATGTCCCGCACCGCGTCATTGACCGCCTGGCCAGGAGACACCTGATGCTCCACCCAGGTTCCAGGAGCAATATCAATTTCGTGAAGCTCCGGATCACCATCCGCACCGGGCACGAAGGCGGTTCGCAGTGTGCCGTGACGGGCGATGACAGCCAGCCAGGCTTCGGCAATCGACTCGCGACGAGTTGGCGTAGGCAGGCGAAAGGACATTGCCATCCAGGAGCCGGGCCGGGAGCCCGCTCCCACATGGAGCCGCTGGTCAAAGGACACTGGAAGACGTCGGCCGAGCGCAGACACACTGACGTCGTAGCCCCAAAGTCGTCCGAATGGTAGGCGCAGGTGCGTGACGTTGGTCAGCCGCATGGCAGTATCCTATCGCCCCAGATAGCCTGAATGTTCAACGCGACTGCTCGACAGGACGCGGTCAGTCACGAAACGAGGAGCCTGATGCCCACTTTCGAGGTTCCCGGAGCCGAGCTTTCGGTTGCGTTGAGCGACGAAGGCGGACACCCGGTTGTCCAACTGCATGGCCTCACCTCAAGCCGGGCGCACGATCGGCTGCTCAACCTTGACCTCGGCCGAGGGCTTAGTGGAACTCGACTGCTGCGGTACGACGCACGCGGCCATGGCCGGTCCACGGGGCGGAAGGTTCCCGACGAATATCAATGGCAAAACCTAGCCGACGACCTCCTGCGACTCCTCGATCACTGGTTCCCTGGCGAACGTGTCCACGGAGTCGGTCCCTCCATGGGCACAGGCACACTCTTGCACGCCGCTTCCCGCGAGCCAGACCGCTTTACCGGGCTCACGCTCATGGTGCCACCCACGGCGTGGGAAACCCGGGCTGCACAGGCCGCAAACTACCGGGTTGCCGCGGCGCTCATCGAGTCTGCTGGTGTCGAGGCGTTCCTCGCCACCACCCGCGGAGCAACTCCGCCGCCGGCCACAATCGGTGCGCCGGAGACGGGGCCCGACGTCGACGACACCCTATTGCCTTCAGTGTTTCGAGGCGCGGCACTCAGCGATCTTCCTGCCCCTGGGGTCGTCGCGCGAATCGACGTACCGACGACAATCCTGGCGTGGGTCGATGATCCGGGCCACCCGCTGTCAACCGCGGAATCCCTTGCCGCTCTGCTCCCCCAAGCAACACTGACGGTGGCCCGCACCCCGCGAGATGTCGAAACCTGGCCCGATATTCTGAGCCAGGATGTCGCCCGTTGGGGTTAAGACAGGATGATCGTTACCCGATCAGGTAGACCATGCCGCGCCCCTCGTCGGCGAGATTGGTGGCGAAGACCCGAGCCCGTCGAAGATAGCCAACGGCATACTCGACGTCAAGGTCCCGATCGACACATGGCGAATCCGGCAACCGCAGCCTCACCTCCGCATCAGAGATATCGTCCAAGTCCTGAGCAATCGCCAAAACCTCGGACGGAGTCAAGGCCCTTACCCACGGATCCCAACCTTCGCCATGCATGGTCACGTTGCCTTCAAACATACGAAAAGCGGGTCGCGCCGCCATGGCCGCCCCCAATGGGGCCGTGAGAACCTGCAGATGCCGCCATGCCTTGTCCAGATAGAGCATGTCGCGCTCAGATATCAATTGCTCGAAGGTGGTACCACTGGTCCCGACACCAGGGTCAAGGCCCCAAGCATCAGCAAGCGGATCGACCGACACGAAGGTCATCGGGTCGGAAAGCACCTGTTCAGTGAGGTCGCCGTCGAATGCATATGCGTAATATCTGATTCCCATTCACCAAGTATTGCCAAAGCGCAAGCTGCGCAGGACGGCTGAGTTGCGTTATGTGGATAACTCGCGAGATGAACTGTACCGGCATGTCGATGACCAGCCGCACCGATTTGTTCACGCGACCTTGAGAGGCGTGATGGCCGCGATCTGCCCAGCCGCACGATCTTCGGCAACGTCGAGATCGTAATGCGTCTGCAGGTTGAGCCAGAACTGAGCCGACGTTCCAAAATACTTGCCGAGACGTAGTGCCGTGTCGGCTGTGATCGCACGCTTGCCGTGCACTATCTCATTGATTCGGCGCGGCGGCACATGGATCGCCACGGCGAGCTTGTTCTGCGTGATGCCGAAACCCTCAATGAAATCCTCCATGAGAACTTCACCTGGGTGAATCGGCGCAAGATAGTCAATGGTAGTCAACGATCTCCACCTCCTCTGGTCCAGCGTCTGTCCACCTGAAGCAGATCCGCCACTGGTCGTTGATCCTGATGCTGTATTGACCGGCCCGGTCACCTTTCAGTGCTTCGAGCCGGTTCCCCGGCGGAACGCGGAGATCCTCGATCGACTCCGCGGAACCCACCTGGCGAAGCTTGCGGAGGGCGGACCGAAGGATCCGTGAATCCATCGAAGCCACATGCTCACGACGCCACAGTCGTTCGGTGTCTTCGCTCCCGAACGACCCGATCATGACATCAGGATATAACGCACAGCGTTAATAACGCTAGACGTTAAATCGGAGCCCCACCTCGTTCCGTCACAGGGAAGCGTCTCGGCACGACGTTGGGCTGCGCGCAAGATCCGGAGGAGGAAGCGGTTCGCTGTGGACCATCCGAGCCCCCGATTCCCCGCCTGCTGAATGCTGGGGCTCGGCCATCGACGAAGGACCGGGCACCTGACCAGGATGTAAACGCCGTGCTCGCCGTGGGCAGCAGGCGTCCGGTCGGCGAAGTCGCACTGGTCTACCCCGTGCCGGATAGGACGGCGTAAATATCGGCTCCACCGCAGCGAGCGGGTGGTTAGGCTGGGTGGATGGCAACAGTTATCCTCGTGCGGCACGGCCGCACTACAGCCAATGCCACCGGGCTGCTGGCCGGGCGGGCGGTCGCCGTCAGCCTGGACCAGGTCGGGCGCGACCAGGCGGCTCTGACCGGAGACCGACTCGCGGCCGTGCCCTTGGTCGCGGTGGTGTCGAGCCCGCTTGAGCGTTGTCAGCAGACCGCCCAGCTCATCCTCGATCGCCAGTTTGGCACGCCGTACGCGCCGGTCGATCCCGATCTCACCGAGTGCGATTACGGCCAGTGGCAGGGCCGCACGCTCAGTGATCTCGCGACCGAGGAACTGTGGCCGGTGGTGCAGTCCCAACCGTCCGCCGTCGTCTTTCCCGGCGGTGAATCCATGGCCGCGATGCAGGCTCGGTCGGTGGCAGCGATTCGACGCCACGATGCAGCCTTCGAAGCCGAGTACGGGCCAGGGGCGGTGTGGGTGGCGGTGAGTCACGGTGACATCATCAAGTCAATCCTTGCCGACGCGCTCGGCATGCACCTTGACCTGTTCCAGCGTATTACCGTAGGCCCCGGCTCCGTATCGATCGTGCGCTACGGCGCTAGCCGGCCGAGCGTCTACGCAACCAACACCGACGCGGGTGATCTGTCGTGGCTGTCGAACGGCATCCCCACCGGCGATGCGCCGGTGGGCGGCGGTGCAGGGCAAAAGGCGCCCTGAACCTCATGTGCCTAGAATACTGACATGCCTACACGTGTTCACGAGTTTGCCTGGCCTGATCGGGTCGTCGTCGGCACCATTGGCCTTCCGGGGGCGCGCACGTTCTACCTGCAGGTGCGCGCAGGGACGCAGATCGTGAGTGTCGCCCTGGAGAAACAGCAGTCGGCCCTGCTCGCGGAGAAGATCGACGAAATTCTCGACCAGCTGATCACCGTCGAGGGCAACCCTTTCAGCGTTCCCACGGGTACCCCCATTGAACTTGTCGACAATGACCAGCTCGACGCCGTTCAGGAGCAGTTCCGCACCGGTGCCATGAGCTTGGGTTGGGACCCGTCCACCGCCCAGGTCGTACTTGAGGCCTACCCCATCACCGATGTCGATGCTGATGACAACGACGCATCTCTTGATGAGGACGGCGCTAACGAGTCCGAAATGCTGCTCGTGCGAATGCCGGTCGGCACCGCCCGCGCATTCGCCAAGCGCACCCGTGAGATCGTGGGCGCCGGGCGTCCGACGTGCCCGCTCTGCGGTTACCCCATAGACGCCGACGGGCACATCTGCACCCTTCCCGAGGTCTGATGCCAACGCCGGACCTAGTGACCGCCGAGCTGACGCTCACCGGCCGCATCACGACGGCTTCAAACGCTACATTTCTGGGCCGCATCGGCGACGTGGTGGTCGTCTATAAGCCGATAGCAGGCGAAACTCCGCTGTGGGACTTTCCCCACGGCACCCTGGCACACCGGGAGGTGGCCGCCTACCTTGTCTCGCAGGCCTTCGGCTGGGACATCGTGCCGCACACCTGGCTGCGCGATGGTCCGATGGGCGAAGGAATGGTGCAGCTCTGGCAGGAGCAAGACCCCGCCCAAAATGCCGTGAACCTGGTCGCGACAGACCACGTGCCCGAGACGGGCTGGAAACACGTTCTCGAGGGACGAGATGAGAACGGACGGATGGTCGCCCTCGTTCACGAAGACTCGCCAGCGCTCAGACGCATGGCGGTGTTCGACACGGTCGTCAACAACGCCGACCGCAAGGGGGACCACATTCTTGCCATGACGGACGGACACCGGCACGGCGTGGACCATGGGCTCACCTTTCACCGTGACCACAAGCTGCGCACGGTGCTGTGGGGATGGCTGGGAGACCCCCTGACCCCCGAGGAATGCGAGGGCATCGATCGTGTCAGCGAAGGACTCCACGGCAGGCTGGGCCGAAACCTGGCGGAATTGCTCAGCGCCGAAGAAATCGCATCCCTAGCCGCGCGCTGCGCCCGGTTGCGCTTGGCAGGGCGGTTTCCGGCTCCGAGCGGCGAGATGTCAGCGGTGCCCTGGCCGCTGTTCTAAGGGAATTGGGCCGGCATGGAGCGCTCGGCTTGGGGCGGGGGTCGATTCGCCGATGACCAACCCTCCTGCCGCGCCGGCGTCGAAGTCCCCGATCGGGGCCAAGGCTGCCTCGTACAACGGTTCGATCGGGACCGCGACCAGCCCGGAGGTTTCCGGGCTCAAGTACGGCGGCTCCTTCCAGTGCTACCAGGTCGGCTGCATCCTGTACTCCCCAGCTTCCGGGGCGCACCTGACCATGGGTGCCATCCGCAGCAAATGGGCTGAAACCGGATTCGAGAACGGGCGCCTGGGCTGCCCGGTCACCGACGAGATCGCCGGGCTTCGGAACGGCGGCGTGTACCAGAACTACCAGAAAGGGGCGATCATCTGGTCCCCCGCGACCGGTGGCTTCGTCTCCTCCGGCGGGACCCGCTCCATCTGGGGCTCCACCGGTTTCGAGAACGGCACCCTCGGGTACCCGACCAGCAATGAGTACGCGACCGGCCCGGGAGGTGCTGTAGCCCAGAACTACGAGGGCGGCGTGATCCACTGGACGCCGACGGGATGGTGGGTCACCTACATCTGGGCTCGTCTGTAAAAGTCTCCTCGCTTCACCGGCACGGGCGTTCGGCGCTCACCGGCAGTACGAGGAACCCGATGAGAAAATCTCAGTAGTACGTGACCGTTGTGCCATAGCCGCTGGTCCAGGTGAGGTAGCCGTGCTCGAAGTACTGGCGGGTGCCCCAGTAGTACCTCGGGTAGGCGGTGTAATCGTTCCACCAGAGCTCTTCGGTCGTCGGGTACCCAAGGCGTCCCCATGCCCAGTTGAGCGACTCATATACCTTCTTGTCGCCATTCATGAGGCGCTGGGCGCCGGTGGTGGGAGACCACCAGATGATGCCATTCTCGAACCACTGGTAACACCCGCCTCCGGGCCCTGTGCAATTTTCGTCGCTGATCGGGTAGCCGATCATCTGCATGGGGTAGCCGGACGAGTTGTAGTCCCGCCACACCCAGTTGGCGCGCTCGTAGGCGCGCATGATCGCGCCCCACACGACGTGAGTTCCCGAGGTCGGGGACCACCAGATGATCCCACCTTGGAACCACTGATAACAGCCCGATTTGTCGACGTTGTCGACGATCCACGAAAAGCATGTCTCGGGTCCCGTCGGGTAGCCGAGACGACTCGCCTCCGCTCCCATGTACCGCCACTTGTCCCGTATTGCCCCCTTGACGGTCTGGATTCCGAGGCCAGCGGTCCACGTCAGGCTGAGGCCGGGGAAATCCTGTTGGCACCCGTTTTGCGCGAGCCCGCACCGCTCGTCGCCGAGCGGTATCCCCACGCTGTTGGGGCCGATTGACATTTTCCACCACTGGAGGATCGCACCTCTCATGGTGACGGCGCTCGATGCGTTCGCGAGCATGACCCCGTTCTGGAACGGCGTCTCGCAATAACCGGCCGGTAGTTGCCAGGAACATCCGACGCTCTGCGGGGCACCCAGCCAGCTGTTTTCGGCTCCGAGGGCGTTCCAACGCTTCCAGACTTGGCCGGGGAGGTCGATGTGGCTGAGGTTCATGGCGGGGTATTCATAGTTACGGCGGACGACGGGTGCTGAGGGGTCGTTTGGTGCGGCCAGAGTTTGTGCCGCGCAGCCTCCTTTGGGGGGCAGGCCGCACGTGATCGGGGAGACCCATTGAGGGCTCGGGGAACTGCCCTGGGAGTCGAGGCTCATAACGATCTCTGTATGGCGACTCAGGGTGAATGCGGCCGCGCCGTTCGGCACCACGATGATCGCGTTTTCGAAGCCTTGCTGGTCCGACTCCGGAATTCCGATGGAGGAGGCCCCGTCAAAGTGGATGTTGTCACGGTCTGGCATCCCGTATGTTGCATACCCGCCGTCGGCGAAATATTTCAAACCGACAGGAGACGATTTGAGGACTCCGTGAGGTCCGAAACTCGGCTGCCAATACGCGGTCCCGTTCTGGAATTCCTGCGAGCAGAAATCGACCGTCGGGCAAACTTGTTCCGCGATGGGCTGACCGTAGCCCGCGGCGGCTGAAGTCGAGTACCACGTCCCGAAAACGCTGCAGACCACGAAACCCGCCGGCGCGGAAGTCGTCAATGTTAGGTCCGGCGCTGAAGCGGCGGACGTCGTCGACAGCGGAGGGGTGGATGTGGGCGTCGTGGTTCCAGCGGCGGCCGGAGAAGACGCAGGGCTCACGGGTGGGGCCGGCGGCGTGGTTGCGGCCGGCGATTGTGTCGGTGGGATTGTCGCTGAGGGTGACGACGCGGCGACCGCGAGGGGCGTCACGCCACCCCAGATGACCGCACTAGCGGTTAACGCAGACAGGAGGATACGGGCCGTCCTCCGATTGTGGAACCGAATAGCGCGCACGCGTGATCCTCCCCCTGATATGCCCCTCTGTCGGGTGGCACTCAGGGGAGGATATCCTACGCAGGGAGTCGGCGGACGAAGACACGTCCTTGATGGGTTTTCGGGGATGAGGTCCATCCGGACGGAACCGGACCGATCTGACGAGCGCGGGCACCTGATGGGCCGCAACGGCACCGGGCCCGCCGCCAGTACCCCGCACCGTGACAGGGACCCAGGTCAGAGGAAGCATCATTTTCGACCAGGCGGGCGGTCATAAAAACGGACAGCCGCTAAGAACACGTGTTCTTAGCGGCTATCGCAAAACGTTTCAGGGAGATCAGAAACTAGACATTAAATCTAAATTCCACCACGTCGCCGTCGGCCATGACGTATTCCTTGCCTTCAATGCGGACCTTGCCGCGGGACTTGGCCTCGGCCATGGATCCGGCGGCGATGAGGTCATCGAAGGAGACAACTTCGGCCTTGATGAATCCGCGCTGGAAATCCGTGTGGATGACCCCTGCGGCCTGCGGCGCGGTGTCGCCTCGGTGGATGGTCCACGCACGGGCTTCCTTGGGACCGGCCGTGAGGTAGGTCTGCAGTCCGAGCGTATGGAAACCTACGCGTGCCAGCTGGTCGAGGCCGGATTCGTCCTGGCCGTTCATCTCGAGCATCTCGCGGGCTTCTTCCTCGTCGAGTTCGACGAGATCCGATTCCAGCTTGGCGTCAAGGAAAATGCAATCCGCCGGCGCCACCATTGCGCGCAGTTCCTCTTGCTTTTCCGGGTTGCCCAGGATGCCTTCGTCCGAGTTGAAGACGTAGATGAAGGGCTTGGCCGTGAGGAGGCTGAGCTCCTTGAGGTGCTCCATTTCGAGCTTGTCGCTCTTGACCGAGGAGAAGATCGTGTCGCCACGTTCCAGCACAGCCTGGGCAGCCAGGATTGCTGCGAGTTCCGCGGCTTCCCGCTTCTTGATCTTGACTTCTTTTTCGATCCGGGGAATGGCCTTTTCGATCGTTTGGAGATCGGCCAGAATCAGCTCGGTGTTGATCGTCTCGATGTCCGAGCGCGGATCGACTTTGCCGTCGACGTGGACAACGTCGGGGTCGTCGAAGACGCGGATGACCTGGGCGATGGCTTCCGCTTCGCGGATGTTCGCAAGGAACTTGTTGCCCAGGCCTTCGCCTTCCGAGGCGCCCTTGACGATTCCGGCGATGTCAACGAACGAGACGACGGCGGGCAGGAGGCGCTGCGATCCGAAGACCTCCGCCAACTTCTGCAGGCGCGGGTCCGGGAGGTTGACGACGCCGACGTTTGGCTCGATGGTGGCGAACGGGTAGTTCGCGGCCAGCACCTGGTTGCGGGTCAGTGCGTTGAAAAGAGTTGATTTGCCGACGTTGGGCAGTCCGACGATGCCAATAGTAAGAGCCACGAGCATTGATTCTACCCGTTGAGTGCCCTTCTCCGCTTTGCGGGGAGAACCCAGGACCGGACGCCCGGGTGCCATGAGCCGGCTTCGCTATATTGTCCGACCCCTATGCCAAGGTTGGAGACATGGATGGTTTTGCAGTAATACTCGCTTTGTTCATGCTTCTTCTGGGAGCGTCCGCCGGGGTGGTGGCTGGCTTCCTCCTGTTTAGGCGCCGCACTGCCGCGCTTGAAGAAGATTTCGACGGCGTCTCCGCCCGGCTTGCCGCGGTGAACGCCCAGTATGCCGCCGCCGACGCCGAACGGCGGCTTCTGTTGTCACAGAACCGCGAACTGAACGAGTCCAGGAACCAGGATGGCAGCGTGTTGCGAGCGCTCGCCCCGGTTGCCGAGAAGTTGACGGCCGTACAACAACAGGTCTCACTTCTGGAGCGGGATCGTTTGGAGCAGTACGGCCAGCTCGCCCAGCAGCTCCAGGAAGCGCGGCTCTCCGATGAACAACTTCTGCGCTCCACCCATGCCTTGGCCTCTGCCCTTCGGTCCAACAGCGCGAGGGGCCAGTGGGGTGAAGTCCAGCTGCGCCGGGTTGTCGAAGCCGCAGGGATGCTGCGCCACGTCGATTTTCACGAGCAGGTGCATTCCGCTTCCGTCGACAACGCCATCCGGCCGGATCTTGTGGTCCAGTTGCCGGGTGGAAAACAGCTCGTGGTTGACGCAAAGGTTCCGTTGGCCTCCTACCTCGCCGCCCAGGAACAGGGCAGCTCTACCCAGAGCATCAACGGCCTTCAGTCTGTGGGCAATGGCGCGGATGCTTTGCTCCTCGCACATGCAAAAGCCCTCAAATCCCACGTTGATGCCCTGGGGTCGAAAAAGTACTGGGACATCCCGGGCAACTCGCCCGAGATGGTGATCTGCTTCCTGCCAGCGGAATCCATCCTGGCCGCTGCGCTCGAAGCGGACCCCGCGCTCTTGGATCACGCCTTGTCCCGGAACGTAGTGCTCGCGTCCCCCGGCACATTGTTGGCAGTACTTAAGTCTGTCGCCTTCACCTGGCGCCAGGACGTCCTGACGGACAACGCCCGGGAGCTCTTCGAGCTCGCCCGGCAGCTGTACGAACGCATGGGAACCCTCGGTGACAACGTGGGCAAGCTGGGTTCGTCGTTGAAGACCTCGGTGGATCGCTACAACGCACTCGTGGGAACGCTCGAAGCACGCGTTTTGCCGACGGCGCGGAAGCTCAACTCCATGGACACAGACGGCCTGGTGTCACCGTCCGCAGTGGAAGCAGTGCCGCGGACCCTTGCCGCACCCGAACTGATCGAAGGAGAGTCGGCGGCCTAGGACCGGCCCCGCAGTGGACCGGGCCCGGCAAAACGGGCCCGGACCGGACTACGACGTCGGCCGGTTCCCGCGTCCGCCCAAGGCGCGTGTGACGTCTCCGGCCTCTTTGAGGGTGGCGCGCAGTTCCTTCGGCAAGGAGAACAGCAGGTCTTCCTCCGCCGTCACCACCTCTTCAACCGCACCGTAGCCGTAGTCGGCCAGTAAACGGAGAACGTCCTGGACCAGGACTTCGGGAACGGAAGCGCCGGAGGTGACGCCCACGGTGGCCACGCCTTCGAACCAGCTCTCGTCGACCTCGTTCGCGAAATCGACCCGGTAGGAGGCCTTGGCGCCATACTCGAGCGCCACTTCGACGAGCCGTACGGAGTTGGAAGAATTCGCAGATCCCACCACGATCACGAGGTCAGCCTGCGGGGCAATCTTCTTAATGGCCACTTGGCGGTTGGTTGTGGCATAGCAAATGTCGTCGCTGGGCGGATCCTGCAACGTGGGGAACCGCTCCTTAAGCATCCGGACGGTCTCCATGGTCTCGTCGACGCTCAGGGTGGTCTGCGAAAGCCAGATCGTCTTCTCCGGATTGCGCACCTTGACCTTGTCCACTTCGTGCGGACCATTGATGATCTGGATGTGGTCCGGGGCTTCGCCCGCCGTTCCTTCCACTTCCTCGTGACCGTCATGGCCGATGAGGAGAATGTCGTAATCTTCCTTGGCGAAGCGGACGGCTTCGCGGTGCACCTTCGTGACGAGGGGGCAGGTGGCATCGATGGTGCGCAGGCCGCGGTCTTCGGCCGACTGCACGACAGCCGGGGACACGCCATGGGCTGAGAAGATCACGAGCGCGCCTTCGGGTACCTCGTCCGTCTCTTCGACGAAGATGGCACCCTTCTCTTCCAGCGAGGTGACCACGTGCACGTTATGCACGATCTGCTTACGGACGTATACCGGCGGCCCGTAGTGTTCCAGTGCCTTCTCCACCGCGATGACTGCGCGGTCGACGCCTGCGCAATATCCGCGGGGGGCCGCGAGCAGGACTCGTTTGGGGCCGGAGACCGGAGCGGCGGCCAGCACCTCTTCCGGCGTCCGACGCCTACGCGGGATAGAGGGCATCGGAATGGAAACTGCTGAGCTGGTCATCCCTCCATGCTACCGGCAGCGTTCGCCCGCACGCTCGGCCTGGCTTTGCGCGAGAAGATCGCACCGAGCAGGCCGAGAAGTGCAAACACTCCCGCGGCAATCCAGGCGATGGTGATCCAACCGGTGAAATTGTCGACGGAAGCTGCCACCAACTCCCGCGCAAAGAGGCCGCCCGTGGCGGTTCCGCCCAGTCCTGCATCGCCTGCGCCCTTGAGTACCGTCGTGGCCACTTGCCACAGCGCAGCGACTGCGGCCAAGCCCAATCCGGTGAACAAGAGAAGCACTCCCCTGCGCTTCGCGGAAAGCAAGCCCAGGGCAAACAGCAGGACGGCGCCGAGGCCGGGAATCCACCACATTGGCGCGTACGCGGCGATGGCATCTACCTGCTGGCGCTGAGCGGGGCCGCCGATGTTGATCAGGGTGGATTCCGGCGTCGCAATGGGGAGGCCGGTTGCCGCGTGCAGCCGGTCAGCGGCGAGCCTGACCAGAGGCCCGACGTCGAGCACCAAGGACGTCCCCGCGGTCGAGTTCCCGGGGCCGGCAGTGCCTGCGAAATTCAGTTGGTGGCTCCGGCGTACGGTTTCGTCCCATGCTTGCGGGTATTCAGGCCACGTTGACATCGCGGTGGCGGCGTCCTTGAGGAACGAAGCGCCAAGTTGTTCCACGGGCGCCGGTAGATTGATTTTGGATTCAAGGCTTGCGACGGCGGTAGCCGCCAGCCGCGCCTGGAACGCCTGGTCCTTCCCGATCGGAGAGGTGAGAGCCACAAACCCGTCTTCCCGGACGACGTTGGCGTCCGTCCATGCCATCGGGACGGCGATTCCTGTGAGCAGAAGGGCAAAGATCACTGCGATTGCAGAGACGAACGTGCGCAATGGATTCCTCAAGTTTGGACTGCAGCAGTTCCGGTCGGGGCGACGACGAGTAAATGTCGGTCATGCATGCTACAAGGTATGGATAGAGTTGGAAGCCTGCCACCGTCTTTTCGATAGCACCGTCTTTTCGATAGCAAAATCTTTTCGGTAGCAAAAATCCAGTAGCACTGAAAGCAGCAGTGCTTCCGGCACCCCTTAGCAACGTACCAGCGAGGACGGAACCATGCACCAGCCACCAGCAGGAGGCTACCCGCGTGTCCTATGATGCCGTACCCGGCGGCGCGCCACAGGCGTTGCCGATTTCAGGACTCCCGAACCCGGGAGCCCAGGGCGAAGGGTCCTCCGGAGAAGAATCCACGAAGGCAGAGTCAACCCTGCCCGCGACGGCGTCGGAGACAAGTCCCGACAATCCTTGGCCGCTGCAGCTGCTATCCCGCAAGCTCAAGACCCACATAGAACGGGCCCCGGCTGCGTGGATCGAAGGCCAGGTCATCGAACTCAACCGGCGAGGCGGCAGCGCATTCGTGACGCTGCGGGACACCGACGCCGAAATCTCCTTGCCCGCATCGCTGTGGTCCAACGTCCTGGACCGCCAGAAGATGCCACTTGAGCGTGGCTCACGCGTCGTGGCCTTGGTGAAACCCGAATTCTGGCTCAAGACCGGCCGGCTCAACATGTCGATCAAGGACATTCGCCCGGTCGGCCTCGGCGATCTCCTCGCGAGAATCGAGCGCTTGCGCCAGGCCCTTGGCGCCGAAGGGCTGTTTTCAGACTCGCGGAAGAAGCGGCTTCCTCTGCTCCCCCACCGGATCGGGCTCATCACCGGTCGCGATTCCGACGCCAAGAAAGACGTCCTGCGCAACGCGGCGCTTCGCTGGCCCGCCGTCGAATTCGCCGTCCGGGAAGTCGCAGTCCAGGGAGTTACCGCAGTCAGCCAGATCCTGGCTGCGCTCAAGGAACTCGACGCCGATCCGCACGTGGATGTGATCGTGATCGCCCGTGGTGGCGGAGCCCTGGAAGATCTGCTTCCGTTCAGCAACGAAGATCTGGTCCGGGCAGTATCCGCAGCCGCCACCCCTGTGGTCAGCGCGATCGGCCATGAAGCCGACCATCCCATCCTGGACGATGTCGCTGACCTTCGCGCATCCACACCCACCGACGCCGCGAAGAGGATCGTCCCTGACGTCGTCGAGGAATTGGCGAGGGTGCGTCAGGCCCGCGAGCAGCTACGTCGCGGCGTTGGACGCCTGGTGGACCGCGAAACGGATCGACTCCACGCCCTAAGATCGCGTCCTGTGCTGGCGTCCCCCGAAGTAATGGTCAAGATACGGGAGGACGATGTCGAACGGCTCCGGAAACATGCCCACACCGCGGTGAGCTCCGCTGTTATCCGCGCACTTGATCAGGTGCACCATCTCCGCGCCCAGGTAAGGGCATTGTCGCCCCAAAAAACGTTGGACCGCGGGTACGCCGTCGTCCAGGTCGCGGGAGCGGATGGGGTCGGCCACGACGTCGTCCGGAGCCCTGACCAGGCCCCTGACGGCACGGAGCTGACCCTCCGGTTGGCGGAAGGCCGCCTTGCCGCCGTATCTTCCGGAGCCCCCGCTGCAGCCGGACAACCCAGCAAGCACCAGCAATGAGGACTAAGAAATGACAGCAGAAAACACATCCCCTGCGGCCAAGGGATCCCCTGAGGACCTGGACACTCTCAGCTATGAGGAAGCCCGCGAGCAGCTCATGGCCGTGGTTGGCCGCCTTGAAGCCGGCGGAGCAAGCCTTGAGGAATCCCTCGCGCTCTGGGAACGCGGCGAGGCTTTGGCGAAGCGCTGCGAAGAGTGGCTGGAGGGTGCCCGCAGGAGGCTGGCCGCGGCCCGAAGCAACGGCGAGGACGGCCCGGCGGCCAGCTAGGATTGGACGGCCAGAGCCCGCTCCGCCGGCACGTCAAAGTCTGCTTTCGGCCAGCTCAGGTCCAGCTTCCCGAGGGCCTCGAGCAGAAGCTCCTGGACAGCGATCCTCGCAAACCACTTCTTGTTCGCCGGAACCACGTACCACGGCGCCACCTCGGTTGAGGTCTTCTCGAAGACCCGCTGATAGGCGTCCATATAGGAATCCCAAAACGCGCGTTCCTTGAGATCGCCCGTGCTGTACTTCCAGTGCTTGGACGGGTCATCCAATCGTGACAGCAGGCGCGCTTTTTGTTCATCGCGGCTGATGTTGAGCATGACCTTGACGATTGCCGTACCTTGTTCGGCGAGGCGTGCCTCGAACTCGTTGATGGCCGCATAGCGCCGTTCCAGTTCAGCTTCATTCGCCCAACCGTGCACTCGGTGTATCAGCACGTCCTCGTAGTGGGATCGGTCAAAAACCCCGACGAACCCGGCGTCGGGCAGGGCTCTCTCGATCCGCCAGAGGAAATCGTGGGTTTTCTCCTCATCAGTCGGCGCCTTGAACGGGGCAACCTTGACACCTTGGGGATCCATTGATCCGACGACGTGCTCAACGATCCCGCCTTTGCCTGCGGTGTCCATGGCTTGCAGGATCAACAGCACCCGTTTGGAGCTGCCGAATTTTCCCTCGGCAAAGAGCATCTCCTGCAGCACGTCCAAACGACCATCCTGCGCTGCCAGCAAAGCGACGCCGTCAGACTTCTTTCCCTTGTAGCCGGGCGTCGATCCGGGGTCTACTGCGTCCAGCGAGAATCCCGGCCCGGCCTTCAAGATCGTGGATACCTGCTTGGTGAATTCCTTGGTCCCGGCCATTTCGACGTCCCCTCTGGTCCGGCCGCATGCGTCGCGGCTTGCACAACAGGCTAGTTGCCTTGATACCGCCCGAGGAAGTCCGCCATGCGGCCAATCGCTTCTTCAATATCCTTGACGTTCGGCAGAGTCACCATGCGGAAGTGGTCAGGACGCACCCAGTTGAAGGCCCGTCCATGTGAGACGAGGATCTTTTGTTCCTTGAGAAGGTCGAGGACGAACTTCTCGTCGTCGCGGATGTGATAGACCTCGGGGTCCAACTTCGGGAACAGATAGAGCGCACCCCGGGCCTGTTGTGTGCTGACGCCGGGGATGGCGTTGAGCAGATCGTAGGCCTTGTTCCGCTGTTCAAGGAGCCTGCCGCCGGGCAGGATGAGATCGTTGATGCTTTGGTGGCCACCGAGGGCGGTCTGAATGGCATGCTGTGCCGGCACGTTGGCGCACAGACGCATGTTGGCCAGCAGGTTGATGCCTTCGAGGTAGTCCGCGGCGTCTTTCTTGGGACCGGAGATGGCCATCCAGCCGGCACGGTAGCCACACACCCGGTAGGCCTTGGACAACCCGCTGAACGTCAGGCAGAGCACGTCGTCGCCGGTGAGTGCGGCAAGATTCACGTGGACAGCGTCTTCGTAGAGGATCTTCTCGTAGATCTCGTCGGCGAACACTACAAGGTCATGCTTTTCGGCGAGGGCCACGATCTTCTTGAGGGTTTCCTCCGGGTACACGGCACCGGTGGGGTTGTTGGGGTTGATGACCACGATGCCCTTGGTTTGAGGCGTGATCTTCGATTCCATGTCCTCAAGGTCCGGCTGCCAGCCCGATTCTTCGTCGCACAGATAGTGGACCGGACGGCCGCCGGCCAGCGCCACCGAGGCGGTCCAGAGCGGGTAGTCGGGCGTGGGGATGAGAATCTCGTCCCCCACTTCCAGCAAGGCCATGAGAGACATGGTGATGAGTTCGCTGACGCCGTTGCCAAGGTAGATGTCGTCAACGTGGATGTTTTGGATGCCGCGGGTCTGGTAGTACTGCGAGACGGCCGTGCGGGCCGAGAAAATTCCGCGCGAATCGCTGTATCCCTGGGCATGTGGCAGATGGCGGATCATGTCCACCAAGATCGCGTCCGGCGCTTCGAATCCGAACGGTGCCGGGTTTCCGATATTCAGTTTGAGGATGCGGTGACCCTCTGCCTCCATCTGCTGGGCGGCCTGAAGAATCGGTCCACGGATGTCGTAAAGGACATTATGAAGCTTGGTGGACTGCTTGAATTCTGCCATTCATCAAATATGCCATATC
This sequence comes from Arthrobacter sp. SE2, assembly GCF_058244265.1. NCBI lineage: Bacteria > Bacillati > Actinomycetota > Actinomycetes > Micrococcales > Micrococcaceae > Arthrobacter > Arthrobacter sp. SE2. The sequence goes on from NZ_JBZAYA010000001.1 coordinate 496,250, forward strand.
GGGGATGTACTTCCGTTGAGACATCACTCACATTAACGACGACGGCGGCGAGGCCCCCAAAAAGGGTTCCTCACCGCCGTCGTCCTTGGCAGGGGCCTCCGCCGCCGAGGGTTCCCTGGACGAGCGGAGCGAGGCGAGGGAGGCGGTGGGGACTTACTTCACGATCCCTTTGTCCTTGAGCCAAGCGGCTGCAGCATCCTTGGGATTCTGCTTTTGGTTGCCGCTGACTGCGCGGTTAAGGCTGATGAGATCGTCCGTGGTGAGGATCTTGGAGACGTTGTTGAGCGCATCCTTCGCCTTGTCCGTCATCTTGGCCATGTTGTACAGCGGGAGGACCTGCTGGGCCTTGAAGTTGTTCTTAGGATCATCCAGCACCACCAGGGCGTTGTCCGGGATGGACGGCGTGGTGGTGTAGATGTCGGCAATTTGGACGTCGTTGGAGAGCAGTGCCTGCAGTGTGAGGTTGCCGCCTCCATCGCTGAACGGCTTCAGGCCCTTGAGCACGCAGTTGTAGTTGGACTTGAGGCCCGGGAGCCCGTAGGCGCGGGTCTCAAAGGTTGCCGGTGCCGCAATCGTGAAATCCCCGCAGTTCTTAGCGAGGTCTTCGATGGACTTGAGCTGGTACTTCTCGGCCGTGGCCTTTGTGACAACCATGGCGTCCTTGTCTTCGGCCTTGGCGGGGTCGAGCACTCCCAGGCCCTTCGGAAGCTTCCCGGGCAGCGCCTTGTAGACGTCGTCGGCCGACACCTGTGAGGCGTTGGTGTCCAGGTAGGACAGCAGGTTGCCGGAGTAATCAGGGGCGAGGTCGATCGAACCGTCTTGCACGGCCTTGAAGTAGATTTCGCGGGATCCGATATTGGGCTTCGTCGTAGCGGTGACGCCGGCGGCGTTGAGTGCTCCGGCGTAGATTTCGGCGATGACCTGGCTCTCGGGGAAATCTGCCGAGCCTACAGTGAGCGAGCCACCGGCCCCGGAAGGAGCGTTGGTGGACGGGCTAGACAGCGGGCTGCCGCCACATGCGCTCAGTGCAAGCGCAATGCCGACTCCGGCCGCCAGGCCGCCGAGCCCGCGGCGGGTCAGGGTGACGGGTTGCTTCATGCGGTACCTCCTTGAACGGCAGTCCCCGCTGGTGCGGCGGCTGCGAGATCTCCGGCGGCCTTGTGGCCGCCGTTGGAATCGATGGAAAGTCCGGGCGGGAGGAGGATCCTCTGCGCCATGGCCAGAATGAGGTCGACGGCGATTGCCAACGCCGCGATGAGCAGTGACCCGCCGAGCATGCGGGGGAAGTCCTGAAGGACCAGTCCGTCAAAAAGATAACGCCCCAGGCCTCCCAGCGGAAGGTACGCCACCACGGAAACCGTCGCGATGACCTGGAGGACCGCTGTGCGGATGCCACCGAACATGACCTGAAGTCCGTTGGGCAGCTCTACGCGGAACAGGATCTGCAGTTCTGTCATGCCCATGGCGCGGGCTCCGTCAACCACCGTTGGATCAACGCTGGAAATCCCGGCGTAGGTCCCGGCCAGGAGGGGCGGCACTGTCAGGATGACGAGGGCCCAGACGGGAGGCATGAGACCGCTTCCGGCCAACAGGGCGAAGAGGACGAGCAGTCCGAGTGTCGGGAGGGCCCGCAAGGCGCCCGCGAACGCCACGGCAACCACGCGCCCGTGTCCCGTGTGCCCGATGAAGAGACCCACCGGCACAGCGATGGCCGCGGCAATCACCAGGACCAGCGCGGAATACTGCAGGTGTTCCAGGAGCCTCGTGGCGATTCCGCCGCTTCCTGACCAGTGAGCCGGGTCCGTGAGCCAAGCGAGGGTGTCAACGAAGATATTGCTCATCGGCTTGCCTCCGCGTGCATCCTGGCATCTGCGATGAACTCCCCTGCCTTGGCCTCTTGCTTGGCCGTGACGGCACCGGCCCGAGTCCAGGGCGTCAGTAGCTTCTCAAGGAGCACCAAGAATGTGTCCATGACGAGGGCCAGCAAGAGGATCGCAATGATGCCGACCACCACCTCGGTGACGAACGCCCGCTGCAGACCGTCGGTGAACAGCATCCCCAGGTTCCCGACCCCCAGGAGCGCGGCGACGCTCACGAGGGAGATATTGCTGACGGACACCACGCGCAGGCCCGCAAAGAGCACGGGCAAGGAAAGCGGAAGGTCGATTTGCAGGAACCGTGCGGTCGGCTTGAAACCCATGGACACGGCCGCCATCCGGAGGTCGTCGTCCACGGAATCGAAGGCGTCCATGGCAGCCCGCACCAGCAAGGCGACCGCGTACATGGTGAGGGCAACCACCACGTTGAGCGGATCCAGGATCCGGGTTCCCAGGATCGGCGGCAGGATGATGAAAAGTGCCAGTGAAGGAATGGTGTACAGCAGGGAACTTGCCGTGGTGACCGCGGTCCTGAGGGTACGGTTGCGCCGGGCCAATTGCCCCAAGGGCACCGCGATGAGCAGACCCAAAACCATGGGAATCAGAGCCAGGATAAGGTGCTCGCCGGCCCGCTCAAAGACCATTCCGCTGTTCGCCAGGAACCATTCCATCAGGGGGCGTCCTCCCTGTTGTGCCGGGTCTGTTCGATGAGCGCCAGCACTTCATCGGCTTTGAGGACGCCGGCGAGCCTGCCGTCGTCGTCCACCACCACGCCAAGGCCCGAAGGTGAGGACAGCGCGGCATCCAGGGCCCGGCGGAGCGTATCCCCGCGCCGGAACAAGGAACCTCCGGGAATCAGCCCGGCGCCGTCGCGCGGCGAGGCCCACCCCATAGGCCGGGAGTCGCCGTCGAGCACCAAGGCCCATTCGCCGCTGCCCGCGGCAACGTGCGGGGCTTCCACCGTCTTGACGGGATGCACCGGAACAGCGTCGGCGCCATTGAAGGCAAGGTGCCGGAAGCCCCTGTCGCGGCCCACGAAAGAGGCCACGAAGTCATTGGCAGGTGCCCGGAGGATCTCTTCGGGCGCCGCGTATTGCGCCAGTTTGCCCCCGACGGCGAAAACGGCCACTTTGTCGCCGAGCACGGTGGCCTCATCGATGTCGTGGGTGACGAAGACAATGGTCTTGGCCAGTTCGCGCTGGAGCCGGAGGAGTTCTTGCTGGAGTTCGTCGCGGACCACGGGGTCCACCGCGCTGAAGGGCTCATCCATGAGAAGTACAGGCGGGTCCGCTGCGAGCGCGCGGGCTACCCCGACGCGCTGCTGCTGGCCGCCTGATAATTGGGACGGGTACCGTTTGCCGAGCACCGAAGCCAGCCCGACGACGTCGAGCAGCTCTTCCGCGCGTTTGCGGGCTGCCGCCCTGGAAACGCCGTTGAGCCGCGGAACGGTGGCAATGTTGTCCAGCACTGAACGATGCGGCATAAGTCCGGAAGACTGCATGACGTAGCCCATGGAACGGCGCAACTGCGCGGCCGGTTCGTTCGAAACATCTTTGCCTGCCACGGTGATAGTGCCCGAGGTGGGCTCTACCATTCGGTTGATCATCCGCAGGGAAGTGGTCTTTCCGCAGCCCGAGGGTCCGACGAATACGGTGATGGCACCCTTGTCGATGGACATGCTCAACCCATCAACAGCGGGTTGCCCGCCCTGATACTGCTTGGTGACGCTCTGGAACTCAATCATGGCTTCAGCCATTCCGGGGCTTACCTAACTTCTTGGGCCGCAAATATCAACGATGGAAATCAATCAACAGTGAACTTTGTTCTACAGCCTAACCAGCACCACCGACGATGTCAGCGCAGGCGCGAAGACCGTAATGAATCGGCAATGCTCAGGACGTCGGCAGTTTTCCGTTGAGAGGCCGCTCACTGTGCAGGCGGAGGCCGATATCGACCAAGGACACCCGGTTCAGTCCGGGAACCTTGCCCAGCGGCACCCAGGCGGCGTGGGTAGTGCTGCCGTCTATCTCGTGGGTCAATTCGCCGCCCGTGATGCTTGCCTCGTAGACCAGCCGGATTGCCTGGAAATCACGGTCAGATCCGTCAAGCCGCCCCTCACCCGGCCAGTGGCCGACGTCGATGCCGAGCATCGCTCCGATATCGGCGTCGTACCCGGTTTCCTCCTGGATCTCGCGGCGGCAACCGTCCACGGGATGCTCCCCCAGGTCCAGGCCTCCACCGGGAAGTGTCCAGCCCTCTTTGCCGTCTTGCTTCCAATAGGCTAAAAGGATTGCTCCGTCGCGGATGACCACTCCGTACGCGGCCGGGCGGGTGTCGAACTGGATGCTCATGGAGCCAGCCTAGGCCTAAGCTGGGAGGAACACTGTTCAGCACATGGAGTTGTATTGTGACCAACTTGGAAACGGCCCCGTCACAGGAAGTCTGCCCCGCCGGACACCCCGGGCGAGGACCCTTTGTACAGCTTTGGCCGGCGCGCGAAGTTCCCCTGGGCGGCGTCCGGAACATGACGGTCTCCCGCACCCTCCCCCAGCGCGGGATGCCGACGGTAGGAGCCTGGTGCTTCCTGGACAGTTTCGGCCCGGACCGCGTCGCGATGAGCGTTCTTCCCCACCCGCACATGGGACTGCAGACGGTCACGTGGCCCCTCGAAGGCGAGGTGCGGCACCGCGACAGCGTAGGCAGCGACGTCGTGGTCCGTCCCGGACAGTTGAACATCATGACGGCCGGCCGCGGCATTTCGCATTCGGAGTTCGGCGTGCTGCCGGCAGGACTTCACCCGGACGCGCCCGACGGCGGCGCCCTCCTGCCGCTGTCCCGGGGCCTCCAGTTGTGGGTTGCTTTGCCCGACGCCGTGAGGCACCGGGCGCCGTCGTTCCAGCAGATCGTCGACCTGCCGGTGGTCGCCACGGACGGTTTCAGGGCCACGGTGCTCGTGGGCGAATTCGCCGGACAGCGCTCCCCCGCGATCATGTACAGCCCGATTGTCGGCGTCGAAATCTCAGCCTCGGGCCCGATCGAGCTGCCGCTGAACCCCGAATTCGAGCATGCGGTCCTGGTCCTGGACGGCTCCGCGGTGATCGACGGCCAGGAAGTCGACCCCGGCCCCTTGGCCTTCCTCGGCATGGGCCGGGAATCGCTCCACCTTGAGGCGGCTCCGGGAACACGCTTCATGCTTCTGGGCGGTGAACCCTTCGAAGAGGACATCCTGATGTGGTGGAACTTCGTGGGCCGGACGCACGAGGAAGTGGAGCAGGCCCGCGAAGACTGGGAAGCCCAGGCGCTCCTGAACGACGAGGACGCCCGTACCGCGCGGTTCGGCTGGATCCATGGCCACGGTCCCGACGCCGGAGCCGAAGCCGGGCGCATCCCCGCACCCCCCATGCCGGGGGTCCAGCTCAAGCCGAGGTCCCGGAACAGGGCTGCTGACTAGGCCCCGCGACACCCAAAAAGTTTGGCGTCACGCGCCGGACTCAGGACACCGATATCCGAGGGTCGCCGGTCTTTCTCCGTATCCGCCAGTCATTTGCGCGTCGCCAATGAGTCAGTGCAATGTCCGGCTACGGAAGCTCCGCGACAATCCGCAGCACACCGAAAACCGGTTCCTGGTCCAGGACCCGCACATCGGTGATCCCGTGCGCGGCCAGTCCTGCCCGGAAAGCTGACTGCAAGGGCTCGACGTTCATTCCGAGCCCGCCGCCAAGAATCACCGGTCCGGGGAGGCGAAGCTGGCGAACAGCCTGCGCCGCCAGCTCCGCGAGATCCCGTCCTGCCTGGTCCAGCAGTTGGCGGCTGATCTCGAGCCCCTCGCGGGCGGTCTCCACCACCGCACTTGCGCGCTGGGCCCAGTACCGCCGGTCGGTGTCCTCCGAATGGAACAGTGCGATGAGTTTGTTGGGATCGTCTAACCCGCAGGACTCCAAGAGGGCCGCTGTGAGACCATCGGGTTCCAGTCCTTTGTTCATGCGCCGGAGGCTGTGACGCACTGCCTCCCGGCCCAGCCAGTAACCGCTTCCCTCATCGCCCAGGAGAAAGCCCCAGCCGCCGGCACGGGCTTCTTCCCCTTCGGCATTCTTCCCCCAGGCCGCGGATCCGGTCCCCGCGATGACAGCCACTCCCGTGCTGGCCCTGCCTGCCGCCAGCAGCAGGCGGGAATCGTGGACAACCGTGACCTGCGCGCCCGGAACATGGGGTTCGATCAGCTCGGCGAGGGCGCGGGCATCGGCGTCGGTATCGATTCCGCCCGCCCCGGCGAGGACGCGGTCCACGTCGCGCCCACCGATCATGGCGAAGAGCTCGGCGAGATTCCTGGCCGCCGTCTCCCGGCTCACGTTCTGGACGTTGGAGCTGCCGGTGCTTTCGTCGCGGACCGGCTTGCCGTCCTCGAAGCGGACACCGCGGGTCTTCGTGCCACCGATGTCGAGCCCGATGACCGTTGCATCGGGCCGGGGGGTCGTGTTTTCTGCAGTCTCCACGTCCAAAAGCCTAGCGTGGGCGCACAGGGTGGATCTATTGGGTCGCGGATCGCGCTTTGACAAGGCCTGCGAGCAGCCCCGGCCCTTCCGAAAGGACCATTTCGCGGAAAAGCCTGACGGGGTCGGGTTCCTTGCGCCGTTCACGCCAGGCAATCCCTATCTCCCGGTATGCGAGCTCCGAGTCGAGCGATACCTCCACCCACCCCAGGTCCGTGGAATCCAGGACCCCTTGAGGTCCCGGCCCAAGTCCTCCTGGCGGCAGGATGCTGTAGCCCAATCCGGCAGACACGAGCCCGCGGATGGTATGCGAGTCCTGGCTCTCGAAAGCAACCCTTGGGCGAAAGCCCGCATCCCGGAAGATCGCGTCGGTCAGCGAACGCAGGCCGAAGCCTGGCCCCATGGAAACGAACGGCTCGTGTCTGAGCTCTGCAAGCCGCACGCTGGCACGCCGGGCAACGGGATGGCGGTGATGGACCACCAGCCGCAACGGCTCGCGATACAGCGCCGCAGAGCCCAGGTTCCTGCCCGGAGCCGCCACGGGTGCCGTCAAGGCGAAGTCGGCGTCACCGGCAACGAGCGATTCAAGGCAGGCGGCACGCGCTCCTTGGCTGAGCTCGAAAGCCGTGGCGGGGTGCCGGCTCCGGAACGCGCTCATGAGCAGCGGCAACGTGGCCTCGCCGAAAGTGTGCTGGAAGGTCACCGCGATTCGGCCGCGGACAACATCGGATTCGTGCCGGACCACGTCCAGTCCCGCCTGGAAATCCGCGAGCGCCGCTTCGATGTAGGGAAGCAGCGTTTTCGCAGCCGGAGTTAGGCGGACGCCGCGGCCTTCACGGATAAGGAGTTCGGTCCCGACGACGGCGCTAGCCCGGGCCAGCGCCCGGCTCACCGTCGATTGGGGTACTCCGAGCAGCTCGGCCGTCTCAGTGACATGTTCTGTCCGGCCAAGCTCAGCCAGCAGTGGGAGCAACGGCAGCAGTTGGACCAGTTGCTTGTGTTCGATGTCCATATCTGTCCATCCTCAGATCGACTACGAGCGAAATTATCCAAAACCGCTATCAATCTTAGGTGAATCATGCATTGGAATCATCACTTCTGCTCGCCCTACTGTGGAAAGGTGAGTACAAGCGCAGCATCCCCGAGCCCCGCCGAGTCCGATTGGGAAGGCCACCTGAAGGGCTCCATTGCGTACCGGCGGATCCTCGCCGGTCTGGGCCTCGCCGGAGTGGCCACTTTCGCGCAGCTGTACTCCACCCAAGCCGTCTTGCCGCTCATGGCAAACGAACTGCACATCACGGCAGCAGAGGCAGCGCTCACCATTTCCTTGGCCACGGTAGGCCTCGCGGCAACGGTGTTGCCTTGGTCCTTCGTCGCCGACAAGATCGGCCGGGTACGTGCGATGGCGGTCGGAATCGCGGCGGCCACCGTCCTGGGCCTGCTCGTCCCCCTGGCCCCCACCTTTCCGCTTGTCCTGGCTTTGAGGGCGCTCGAGGGCATGGCCCTCGGCGGCATTCCAGCGATCGCCATCGCTTACTTGAATGAAGAGGTCAACAAAGTCCACGCCGCACTGGCTGCCGGCAGCTACGTAGCCGGAACCACCCTCGGCGGACTTGCCGGGCGTTTGCTCGCCGGACCCATCGGTGAATTGTGGGGTTGGCGGGCCGCCGCCTTCGCAGTCTCCATCCTTGCGACAGCATCGGCAGCCCTGTTCCTGCTGCTGGTTCCGAAGCCGCGCCGCTTCACTCCAAGTTCCGCCGGAGGTTTCCGTGGGGCCATGAAGACGCTGGCGGGCCATTCTTCCAATCCGCGGCTGCTGGCTCTGTATATTCAAGCGTTCCTGTTGATGGGCGGCTTCGTGGCCGTCTACAACTACCTCGGCTTCCGCCTCCATGCCGCGCCCTTCGGACTGCCGGCCACCGTGGTCAGCCTGATTTTCCTGGCCTATTTGTCCGGCACCGTGAGCTCCCGCTGGGGTGCCGGATTGTCCATGCGCTTCGGCCGCCGCACAGTCATGCTCGCCGGGATAGCGACCATGACGGCCGGCCTTGGGCTCACTCTGTGGGACAACATCGCCGCGGTTTTGGCGGGCTTGGTGGTCTTCACCGGCGGCTTCTTCGCCGCGCACAGCATCGGAGCAGGCTGGACCGGGACCATCGCGACGAGCGGCCGCGCGCAAGCCGCGTCGCTGTACAACCTCTCCTACTACCTGGGTTCCAGCATTATCGGCTGGGCCGGCGGACTCGCCTTCCAGGCGTTCGGCTGGACCGCACTCGCCTGGGTGGTCATCGCACTGGGGTGCACGACGGCGGTGATCACCGCCGTCGTGCACCGGTCCCCGGCGCCGCAGCTCGGCGTCGTCGGCTCCTTGGAACCGGCCGGACAGGGAAAGTAGCGGCCGCTAGCGGGTCGACTCGATGGCCTGGACCAGGTCATCGATGATGTCGGCCGGATCTTCCAAGCCGATGGAAAGCCTGAGCATGCGCGCCTGGGGCTTGGCCTCCGGGGCAACCGGGCGGTGTGTCAATCCGGCGGGGTGTTGGATCAACGTGTCGATTCCGCCCAGAGACACCGCGTGCGTGATGAGGCGGACCGCGCCGGGAATGCGCTCCGCATGCTCGGCTGATTCAAGGTCGAACGAGATCAACGAGCCCGGACCGCCCATCTGCGTACCGACCAAATGCAGAGGATCGCACTCGGGAAGCCCCGGGTAGTACACCTTTGCGACGAGTTCGTGACTTGCGAGCGCCGCCGCGATCTTGTGGGCGTGGTCCTGCTGGGCCCGTACCCGAATGGGAAGGGTGGCCAGGCCCCGGTGCAACAGGTAGGCGGGCCACGGGGTCAGGATGCCCCCGGTCACGGCACGGACCCGACGCAGCCGCGTGGCCCACTCCGGACTTGTTGCCACCACGCCGCCCATGGCATCGCCGTGGCCGCCCAGGAATTTGGTTGCACTGTGGAGCACCATCGCGACGCCATGTTTGAGTGGCTGCTGGAGAATCGGCGTTGCGAAAGTGTTGTCCACGAGGACCGGAACGTCTCCGGCGTCGGCCACCAGGCAGTTAAGGTCGACGAGGTCCAGGCTCGGGTTCGAGGGGGTTTCCACTACCACCAGCCCGGTGTCCGGGCGGAGGGCATCGCGCACGCCGTCGGCCTTGACGAAGGTGACCTGGTTGCCAAGCAGTCCGCTGGCCAGGACGTGGTCCGTGCCGCCATAGAGTGGCCGCACCGCAACCACGTGCGTCTTGCCTTCTGATTGGGCGGCGAGCAGCACTGCGCTGAACGCGGCCATCCCCGAGGCAAAACCGACGGCTTGCGCTGCACCTTCAAGCGCCGCTACGCCGTCTTCGAACCTGGCTACCGTAGGATTCCAGAGACGCTGGTACACCGTGCTCTGACCGTCGAGGGGCACGCCGCCCGTGGCCATCTGCTCGTAGGCGAGGCCGCCGTCGTGAACGGAAGGCAAAGGCGCAGTGGTTGAAAGGTCGATGGGAACGGCATGCACGCCCTGCTCCGTGAGTCCTGTCCGGCCCGCGTGAACTGCGAGTGTGTCGATGGCTGTCACTGCTCTCCTTGAATTATTCACCGTTGAATTCGGTCAGTATCTGGCAATAATTCGGAAATTGACAGTGCAAATGAATGCATTGATCGGAAACTGGCACCTATGATGAATACACAGCACTTTCAGGAGGATCCGTGACCACCACCCCGAAGAACGTTCGGCCCGTCGGCATCAGTGAACCCCTGGATGCGATCGACGAACGCATCCTCGCGGCTTTGGTTGACGATGCCCGGATCTCCAACAAGCAACTGGCCGAACTCGTCGGAATTGCTCCGTCGACGGCGCTCATGCGCACGCGGTCACTTTCCGAACGCGGCATTATCGAGGGTTTCGAAGCCGTGCTCAGCCTCCCGGCAATCGGCCGATCGGTCCAGGCCCTGATCGCGGTGCGCCTGCGCGCCCATGACCGCGACCAGATCGACCGCTTCACGGCCCGGGTTCCCGCTCTCCCTGCAGTGATCTCCACGTTCCATACTTCGGGCTCCGTGGACTACTTGCTTCATATCGCGGTCGCCAACACCGACGACCTCCGCGACTGGGTCCTGGACAACCTCGCGACCGACCCCGTGGTCGGACACACCGAGACCACTTTGGTCTTCGCCCACATCCAGGGCAACCACGGGCCGCTGCCGGAATAGCGTTGACTTAGCGGGTGATTCTGCTGGTGCCCGGTTCAGTTCAGTGACGTGGTTCGAGGCCCGAGTGTGCGGCCCCCATGGCGTCCTGGCGAAGATCACCTAGTTCCTGCCGGCGCGTGAGCGCCGCTCGCTGCATGGCCAGGTCGACCGGAGGAATGTAGCGCCTCCGCTCGGCCCACGAAACCAGGCCGGTTCCGATTCCGGCGGCTGCCGACTCCAGCATGGAGGGCCGGCGGTAGGTGCCGCATGATGCGGTGGCAGTGCTCATGACTCTTTCCCTTCGGTGGCTGCTGCGTGCGACTTCGCGTCGCGGGATTTCTTGTCTCCGGCCCATGCCGGGACTCCGAGGATCGGGAATGCGTTCAAATGGATCTGCACCGGGCGGGCATCGTCCGCCTCCGGTTCGTTCCGGATTTCCTCCAGAAGATTGCGGGCGAACGCTTCCATGGACCGGGCATAGCGGCCGAGTTGCTCGGCTGACATCCGGGCATTGGCGGTGTTGACGATGGCCGCGTCGAGCCAGTCTTCGCCCAAGGAATCCATGCCGTGCGCCATGAAGTCGGCGAGGACGGCCTGCCTGCTGCGTTCGAACTCACGGGTTACCAGCCGAGATGCCTCCTGGGTCGCCGGCGAATGTGCCAACTCGGGGGACGTGATCTGGATGGCTCCCCTGGGCCGCTCCCACCACCGCTCCCGCGCCGTCCCCTTGCCTTGGACTTCGTGGACGAAGTCGAACTTGGCGAGCTGCCTCAAGTGGTAGCTCGTAGCGCCACTGGATTCATCGAGGAGTTCGGCCAGGCTGCAGGCGGTCTGTGGCCCATAACGCGACAGCATCTCGAGGATCTGAACGCGTAGGGGGTGCGCGAGCGCTTTGAGGGATGCCGTATCGACCTTGCGGACGGGGAATTCCGGCTCTTGAACCTTGTCCATGCCCGAAACGCTACTCTTGCAAAGAAATCTTTGCAAGACTTTCTTTGCAAATCAATCTTTGCGAACTTGGACTTCCAGGAAAGACCGCCGGTCAGCCCTTGCGGAGCACCCTGCGGAAAGAAAGGACGGCGAGCACCGCGGCTGCCAGCCCGCACACCACAGTGAAGTAGCTTGCAGCGGCACCCAGCCCGATGAACGAAGCGGCCAGGCCCAGTCCGATGACCGGCACAGCGCTGCCAAGGTAGGTGATGACGTAGACGGTGCTGATGATTTGGGCATGCCGGGACGCTTCGACTTTGCCGGCAACGTCGTTGAACACCAGCCGGAAGGCGATCCCTTGCCCAACCCCGGCGGACAGGCTAGCTGCCACCAGCAACACCGGACTGGACAGGGAGGCCGCAGCGCCGACCAGCACAATGGAAACCCCCAGGACCGCTAGCCCAGCGGGCACGGCGAAACGGCCACGGACCTTCAGCAATTGGCTGAGCGCGGACGCTCCGAGCGTCAGTCCGGCGAGCAGGCCGGTCATGGGGCGGGAATCGGCGTGCACGACGACGGCGAAGTAGCCGGGCGCGAGCGAAAGGCAGAATCCGAACACGGCAAAGCTGAGGAAGCCGACGCTCGAGGCCAGCCAAAACGCTCCCCTGGCTTCCCGCGAAACGGAAGGCCGTCGTGGGGCGAGCACCGTGTAGGGACGCGGGCCTTCGGCAGGTCGAATCGCGGGACGTGCCTTGAGAAGCCACAGCGGGACCAGCAAGAGGAGCAGGACGGCCGCGTGGATGAAGAACGGCGTTGACGTGGCACCCGGGAGCAGCGAAAGCAGCCCACCGATGGCGGGACCGGCGGCCACCCCTCCGGAGGAAGACAGCAGAGTGAAGCGGGAGGCCCACTCGGGCCGGGACGGAAGCAATTCACGCAACGCAGCCGAGCTCGCTCCGGTAGCGAGGCCCACGGCAACGCCCTGGAGCATCCGGCCGGCCGAGAGCATCAAGAGGTTGTCAGCGTTGGCGAAAACCAGGCCGCCCGCCAAGCCCACCAGAACCGCCAGCACCAGCGCTGCACGCCTGCCGATATGGTCCGACCAGTGGCCTGCGAGCATCAGCACAACCACGAGTGCCAGGACGTAGCTCGCAAAGGCAATTGTCACGCCCAGTGAAGTGATTCCGAGTTGCGCCTGAAGCAGCGGATACAGCGGGCTCGCCAAGTTGGCACCGACCAGCAGTGTGAACATGACGGCGCCGGCCAGGACCAGCCGTGCCGTGGTGGAAGCATCCCAGCCCGAGCGCCCGGCGGTGGCCTGGCGCATGCGCAGTTCGCTAAAGACAGTCATTTCCGTGCCTTCGCCTCAGCGGCCATCACGGAACCTGGCCTTGTGGGCCTGGACTGGACGGCCCAAAAATATTGATGGCAACAGGATGTCGCAAGGCTGCCGGATAGATCAGATGTCCATGAAAGAATTGATCAGAACAGTCAATATTGAGATCCACCAATGACCAAAAATGAGCCGGAGTGATGATTTGAACACCCTCGATCCAACGGATCTGAAGATCCTGCTCGAGTTGATCCGTGATCCCAGGGTTCAGATCGCCGAACTGAGCGAGTCCCTGGGGATTGCGCGCAACACCGCCCAATCGAGGATGCGCCGCTTGGTCCGCTCGGGCGTACTGAACGACGGCGGCCGCGAGGTCGACCTCGAAAAGGTGGGGTACGACGTCGTCGGCTTCGTGACGCTGGAGGTGACCCACCGGGAACTCGACGGCGTGATCGGAGCCCTCCGCCGCATCCCCCAGGTCCTTGAGGTGCATGAAATTTCCGGGCGCGGCGATCTCTTATGCCGCGTGGTGGCCACCGACACGCACAACCTGCAAACCGCGCTTCGCTCCATCCTCAGAACCAAGGGCGTCATCCGCACGGAAACGGTCCTTGCCCTGCACACCCATATCCCCTACCGGACAGAGCCGCTGATCGGCAGGCTCGTGGACGCCGCCGAAACGGCCGGCGCCGTGAAACGCGTCAAAACGCAGGTTTCCACTGATTCGCCGGTCAGGGAAGCCGACTAGGATTCCAGAATGGATTGGCTCTCTTCTCTTCAGCACCTCAACTGGCTGGCCATACTCCTGGCCTTCATTTCCAGCATGGTCATCGGATTTGTCTGGTACATGCCTGCGGTCCTCGGCAGACGGTGGATGCAGGCTATCGGGAAGACCGAGGAAGACCTCAAAAAGATCGACGGCGGCGCAGGAATCTGGATCCCCATGATGGTGGCCGCAGCATTCACAAGCATCCTGTTGGCCGTCCTCATCGGAAAGCTGGACGTGCAGGGAAGCTTGCACGCCGGTTTCTTTGCGCTAGTGATTGCGGTGGTCTTCCGCGTCGGCGGCCACGTCATCCACAACGGTTTCGCAGGCAGGCCGTCCGCCGTGACCCTCATCGACTCCGGCCATGACATCGTGGCCATGACTGTCGCCGGGTCAATCATCGGGGCGTTGCAGTAACAGGAGGAGAATAACCTCGTGACCATCATTGACAATGCCGTCTATGTGAACGGCATCCGGACCGCGACTCCGGAAAGCCTTGAGCAAAGCGTCGAAACACTCGCCGCCCATGGCGGAATGGTGTGGATTGGACTGTACCGGCCGGACGAGACGGAAATGGCGGGGGTGGCTGCCGAGTTCGGCCTCCACCTGCTCGCCGTCGAAGACGCCGTCAACGCCCACCAGCGGCCCAAGCTGGAACGCTACGACAACAACCTCTTCACCGTGCTCCGGCCTGCGCGGTACGTAGACGCTACAGAGACCGTGGAGTTCGGTGAGCTTCACATCTTCACGGGGAAGAACTTCGTGGTCACGGTCCGGCACGCGGAAACGCCCGGGGTGGCCAAGGTCCGTCGCGATCTGGAACAACAGCCGGAGCTTCTGCGCCATGGTCCCGAAGCCGTCCTGTACGCACTGTTGGACCGAGTAGTGGACGACTACGGCCCCGTGATCTCGGGCCTGGAAAACGACATCGACGAGATCGAGGACCAGCTCTTCGGCGGCGATCCCCTGGTTTCGCGGCGCATTTATGAACTCGCCCGCGAGGTCATCCAGTTCCAGCGCGCAATCAATCCGCTGCCGGAAATGATGGCCTCCCTGAAGCGCGGGTTCGTGAAATACGGAGTCGACATCGAACTGCAGCGCAAACTCCGCGATGTGGAGGACCACGTGGAACAAGTCATATCCCGCGCCAATGGCTTCCGAGACCTGCTTCAAAATGCCCTGACCCTCGACGGGACCTTGACCGCGAACCGGCAAAACGAGGCGAGTGCGGCACAAAACGAACAAACCAAGAAGATCTCCTCGTGGGCCGCGATCTTCTTTGCACCGGCATTCGTCACCGGGCTCTACGGCATGAATTTCGACATCATGCCTGAGCTCCATTGGCCGTTCGGCTATCCGATGGCGCTCGGCATGATGGTTGCCGCGGGCTTTGTCATGTATGTCATCTTCAAACGGAAGAACTGGCTCTAGTGTTCTTTGGCTCCGCTGGGCGAGGCCCGAGGCGGATGGCACGGCCATCCAGCGTTCGGTGGATGCCTTGCTGTCCGGCGTCGACATCCTGTGTTTCGACGAATTCCACGTGCACGATGTGGCTGACGGGATGTTCATCGCCAAGCTGCTCCGGACAGCGGCCCAACGGCGAGTCCCGCTCATGGTGACTTCGAACTATCCACCGGATAAGTTGTTGCCGAGCCCTCTGTGGCACCATCACTTCGTGCCGACCATCGGGGTGATCAAGGAGATGATGGACATCATGGAGATCGACGGAGACACCGATTTCCGGCGTTCGCCGGTTGCTGGTTCCGCTGCGCCACAGCCCAGCGCCTCCCCTGGCCTGGAGGCCTTCAGCAGGGGCAAGATCATTACTCCCGGAACGCCGGCGCAACTCGGAGCCTTCGGTTTGTTCCTGCCGGCGAAGTCACAAGAGCGGATCCTTACCCCCACGACGCAACGGCTCACCGTCAAAGCGGCTGACGACATGCTCTGGGTCAGTTTCACGGAATTGTGCGGCGGCCTCATGTCGACGGCCGACTATCTGGCGTTGGCGGAGGACTACGGAACGTGGGTGATCGACGGCGTACCCTCGCCAACGCTCGAGTCGACTGCCGGGTCCGCACCGGCCTGGCAACGGTTCAACAATGTCGTCGATGTCCTGTACGACCAGGACATCACGCTCTTCCTGGTGGGCCACGGCCCCTTGGACTGGGACCTGGCCCAGGATCCGGCCCACCGGACCAGCACCCAGCCCTTTGATCTGGCAAGAATTGCGAGCCGCCTGTCGCTCCTGGGCCGGGTGGAAGACTCGACGCCTTTTGAAGAAGTCGAGGCCGGGGGCAGCTAAGCATGTCTTCCCCGCAAACACTGAGCGAGGCCGATCGTCGCCTCGTCGCAGCTTGGGCCGCGGACTGTGCTGAGCGGGTCCTGATCTTGTTCGAGACGGAGGCCCCGACAGATGGCCGGCCACGTGATGCCATCGCCCGTACTCGGGCGTTTGCTCACGGTAAACTCGACGCCGCCGGCGAGATTCGCCGGCGCTTCGTTGCTGGTCGGGCCGCGAACGCGGTGAGCTCTCCTGCGGCTGTGGCGGCCGCGCGGGCGGCTGGACAAGCCGCCGGCGTCGCACACATGGGCGCGCACGCTCTCGGCGCAGCCGCCTACGCCGCGAAAGCGGCCGGGCTGGCCGCTCGGGATCAGCCCACGGCAATCTCCGACGAGATCTCCTGGCAACTCGAGCACATGAATGCTCAAGTGAGGGCGACGCTTCAGCAGTTGCCGCCACTCGGTGAGGACTCAGCGGGCCCGCTCGGTTCCGGACTTCTCTCGTCGGGCCTTCTTGGGTCAATCATTCGGAAGATCCAGGCCGCTTTGGTCAGCGTCTCGCCACAGGAAGGTGTCCCATAGGCGACCGGCTAACGGGACTGCTCAGCGGCTCTAGGCGCCCGGCCATAAGATTGCGAAATGACCTCCGCCCAGACGGTGGCCGTGACTTCAACTGCGGACCGAACCCTGCACCAAGCACCCGTACTCTCGACGGTCTGGGCTTGCGCGGGAAGACCGTCGGCGGCGCGCCTTGCCTCACGGACGCCCTACGGCGAGAGCTGGGCTGGCCAACCAGGGCTGCGATGACGCCGAACGACAACGCCGGGACCCCCTTGTCACATAAGGAGTCCCGGCGTCGGAGTAAAAGTTCGTTGTTATACGCGTGACCTGCCGCGGATGAAGTGGAAAATCAGAACGACGACGGCAACAACCAAAAGCAGGTGAATGAGCCCGCCGCCGATGCCGCCGATAAAGCCGAGAAGCCAGAGAACGGCGATAATGATGGCTATCCAAAGCAACATGTGAGTCTCCTTCGTTTGTTCGCGTACCCAGGCCGGCGGCCTAGGGCATTCGTTACTAAGTATACTTACCAATGAGGGTAAGTGGGTGGATCAGTGCGGTTTTTCCATTTGGAAGCCGCACCGGGCCAGGACTGCGGCGACGAAGCCCGCTGTTGTGGACAGGACCCGGGCACCGCCGCATTTAGCACAGCTGAAGGCAACGGCGAGGGTTTCGCGGCGGCGGTCCATGATGGTGATGGAGTCCACGACGAGGTGCAGATCGGTGTCGCAGGTTGCGCACCAGGGCTGCTTGCCCCGGGGCTGGTGGGCGTCCAACGGGAGGTAGGTGCTCGAGATGGCGCTCATCGGTTCAGGCCAGGGCCGGGCAGCTTGCCAGAATGTAGTCGGCGGCGGCCGGGCCCGTCATTCGGAGCCCGTTGCCGGCGGGATGGATGCCTCTGGTCCTCAACTCCGCCAAAAAAGCGCTCTCGGGCTGCGGCACGGACTGTTGCAGCAAACACCAGCTCGTATATAGGCCGTAAAAGCGATCCCGCCCGAGAGGAGAATCGGACCGGTCGTTGGTGTTGATGGTAGCTTCTTCAAGGAATTGGTCGAACTGGATACTAGCCGTATTAGCCATGGGGCCCTTTTTGCAGGTGCGTTGTGTGCTGCCATGTGGCTATAGCAGCGAAGCCCCAATGCGTGCACACGGCACCGGAGCGGTCGCCCGGTTCTTTGGAACTCTGCGGTTCGGGCGGTCTGTGCGTTGTGCGCAGTCACGGGCTTCTGAAGCAGTACGCACGGCCCGTGGCCGTGCGCCGAAATCCGCTTCGTAAAACCTGCGTAGGAACTTGTCTACGATGTAGACTTTACGCGTAGACTACAAAGTAAGCAAGGTTTTCCGCAGAAACCAGCGGTAACGCGATCAGATAAGGATGGAAACCCGTGCCGCCCCCAAAGAGTCCGATCAATTCTTCAACTACCGGCGAGAAGACCGTCGGAGAGAAACCCAAGCTGAGCCGCGACCTTGTACTGTCCACCGCCCTGGAATTGGTGGACGCAGAAGGACTCGACGCTCTCACCATGCGCCGTCTGGGGCAGGAACTGGGCCGGGATCCGATGAGTCTCTACCGGTACGCGGCCAATCGTGCTGCGCTCCTGGACGGAGTGACGGAGCTGGTCCTGAAGGAGCTTTCCATCTTCCCGGACCGCCCGGATTGGCAGGCACAGCTCCGGCAGATTGCCCATGACCTGCGCCTGTTGGCGCTGCGGCACCCGAACGTCGTGCCATTGCTCGTGACCCGCCCGCTGTCGACGCCTTTGGGCCTGCGCCCCCTGGGCACGCTGCGCCCGCTTGAGCAGATCCTCTCGTTGCTGATCGACGCCGGGTTCACCCCGGCCGACGCGCTGCACGTCTACCGGGCTTACTATGGGTTCCTCTACGGCCACATCCTCAATGAGCTGCAGGAATTCATCGTGGATCCGGACGAAAACGAAGCACTGCTCCGCCTTGGTCTCCATCGTCTGCCGGCGAAAGAATTTCCCCGCCTCCGCGCGCTTGGCCCGGTTCTTGCGGACTACGACGGCGCGGCCGAACTGGATCAGGGCATCAGCATCCTGCTCGCCGGACTCGCAGCCCCCCTCATCCGCGAGAAGACCACCCCAAAGCAGTGACCAGGACACAGCCGCGGTTCGTTTCGAACCTTCCGGACCTCACCGATCACCGGCGCCCGGTCACACTCGATGCCGAGGACGCGGCGGCCACAGTCTGCGAAACACTGAAGCTCAACAATGTGGAACGAAGGATGGGACACGATGGACCCGTGACCACCCATGACGAGCAGCTCTTCCTGGCCTGAGTTGTTCAAGGACCTGGGAGTCGAAGTCCGCAACGAAGCCCGCGTGCACCTTTGGTACGAAGAGCACTTCGGCGTTCCGGCGATCCCCTTCACCAGCACCACCGATGCGGTGGATCATTTCGCGGCGAAGACCTGCTGCTTCGCCGTCACCTCAGACGAGGCCGGCGCCCTCAGAACGTACGCCCCACATGGCTACGATGACCTGTTCGCCCGGAAGATTGTGCCGAACCCGATACTCGCCCCTCAGGATGTGTACGAGGCGAAGGCCAGACGCTGGAGGACGGAATGGCACACGCTGACGGTGCTCCCGTGGCCGGCATGAGTTGTACGTGCAGAGTGAGGTTCTTTTTATCGGTGGCCGGTTTGGCGTTCGGAAGAGCGCTAAGGCGTCTGGACCGCGTCCGTCATTGCGCGACACCAGGTCGTGTGTTCATCCATTCGGCCCGAAGTATTGAAAATACCTCCTTGTCGTAACGCCTGTCGTCGTAGACCCAGCTACTGCGAAGAACGCCGTCCGAACGCATGCGCAGTCGCTGCGCGACAGCAACGCTACGGTCGTTGTCGGTGCGGCACCGCCATTCAACTCGGGACATCCCCCGCTCTACGAACGCCCACTCCATGAGCAGTTCGACCGACCGGGTGATGAGGCCGCCTCCGACAGCATCGGGTTCGAGCCAGCAGCCGATCTCGCAAATGCCCCAGACGGGGTCAAACATGACAAACATCACGCCTCCAACGATCTTGCCGTCGTCCCAGAGGCCATAGATACGCGCTCCATCATTCGCGGTGGCTGTGGCGTAACGCTGAAGGGTAGCGCGGGCACCCTCGACGGTGTCGGTGACAAAGGTCGGTCCGACCCACGGCCGGATGTGGTCTCGTGCCCTGCTCATATGCTCGGCAAACTCGCCGGCGTGCCATGTCTCGAGAGGCTTCAAGACGACCCCGTCTCGCACGACTGTTTCAAACATAGTTTCTCCAGAGGGTTTTCCCAGGGTTTGGTTGCCACTGGGTGTGGATCATTTCTCGGACGTGTGCGGCTCAGAACAACAAGACCAGCCCGACGCCGGCCGCGGCGGCTCCGACGCAGGCCGCCATAGTGCCCACTCCGTTGAGGAGGGCAAGACCGGTCCGGCCGCTTTGGACAAGCCTGACGGTCTCCAGGCTCGCCGTGCTGAAGGTCGTGTATCCGCCAAGGAAACCGGTGCCGAGAATCAGCTGGAGGGATTCGGGAGCCTGATGTGCCATGACCAATCCCGCGAGGATCCCCATGAGCAGCGACCCGGAGAGGTTGATGAAGATGGTGCCCAGCGGCAGCGCAGTCCTGGCCCGGGAACGGACCACCCCATCCACCACGAAACGGGCGGCCGCGCCTGCGCCGCCGGCGAGCGCTACGAGAAGGAGGGTCATGGCCGGGCCTTCTGCCCCAGTTGGGCGGACTTGTGCCTGAACGCGCCTAGCCAAATTCCCAGGGTGGTGGCCGCGACACCGCCTAATAGGCTGGCTACCAGGTACAACATCGCGTCCATCCCGCGTCCTGCTCCGAAGAGATGCACCGAGTCCAACGCCAAGGTGCTGTAAGTGGTGTACGCCCCGAGGAAACCACTTCCGATGCCCAAGCGGGCAATCCGGCGGAGACCGGCGTCGGGCCCGCTCCGGGCGAGCGCTTCGAGGAGCCAGCCAAGCGCCAGCGCGCCGGACAGATTGATAAGCAGAGTGGGGAGCGGCCACGCATTTGGCGCCGGGAGGGCCATACCGAACCCGTAGCGGCTCAAAGCGCCCAGGATGCCTCCGGCCGCGACGAGCAGAACGAACCGCCCGTGCAGGTGGAGCGGGCGGTGCGGGTTCCGGTCCGGTGGCGCCGTCTGGGCTTTGGCTCCCGGCGGGGCGGTGCTGCTTTCCTTCATTGATCCCTGCTTGGGTCGTGACGGCCCAAGGGAACCATGAGCACGGGGCAGTTTTGGCGATGTGCCAAATGCAAGGCTACCGATCCGGTGACCAGTCCTTCAAACTTCGGGCCGAGGCCGTGCTCCTTGGTTCCCACGACGATCATGGAAGCGTTGATACTCGCCGCATAACGGCCTAGTGACCGGGCGGGCTCTCCGGCGAGGGTCACGAAGGTCCACCGCACGCCTGTCCCGTCGAGTTGATCCGCGATGCGGGATCGGAGCGATTCCGAGATGGCCGCGGCGTCGTCGTCGATTCCGTCGGGATCGATCGGCTGGGCCGCCAGATGCCCATCCCGGTCCCCTGCCGCCGGGAAGCTCGTGACATCAGCGAAGGCCAGGACCAGTTCCAACCCGGTGCTGAGCGCTACTTCCGCGGCTTTCTCGATCACCGCGACGGGCTGGTGCGGAAGCACCCCTGCCAGCACGGGACCGGTCATGCGGGCTGGGCTGCCCTCGGGCGGCCGCGTGTCCTCGCTGCGAGGGTTGCTCATGGGGCCACTCCAAATGTCCGGGTTGTCAGGATGCAGGTTCTTCCGTCTTTGCTCCAGTATGGGCTTCGACGACTGGCGTTGTCCCAAGCGCTAAGCGAGAATGTCGATATGTGCGGTCGGTTCAGTGTCGGTTTCGAAGCAGACTATCTCTCGAGGAAGCTCGGTGCCGTGCTGCGCGGTGATACCGACTACCCCTCGCCGACGCTCCAGATCAACCCGACTGACCCCGTGGTCTTTCTGCAGGGACGGGCCGGGGACGGTTCGGTCGGCCGCGAGCTCGCTGCCGGCCGGTGGGGCTTGGTTCCGACATTCGCCAAGTCCTTCGATTCGAAGGTACCCACCTGGAATGCGCGCTCGGAAACCGCCGGGTCAATCCCCGCTTTCAGGGCGTCCCTGCCCAAGTGGCGGGCTGTCGTTCCGGCCTCTGCCTACTACGAGTGGAAGAAATCGGGTCCCGGCCGCAAGGATCCCAAGCAGCGCTACATCGTCGAACCGAAGGACGAGCTGATTACCTTCGCGGGATTGTTTGCGCCATGGCGCGACGAGAGCATCGAGGACAAGTCCGCGCCCGGCGCATGGCGTTTGTCCTGCTCCATCCTGACCATGGATTCCCCTCCTGAGGGCGTTCACGAGCGACTCCACAATTTGCATGACCGGATTCCGGTTCCGATCTCTGCGGACATGATCGACGATTGGATCGACCCCAAGGAAAC
This sequence comes from Arthrobacter sp. SE2, assembly GCF_058244265.1. NCBI lineage: Bacteria > Bacillati > Actinomycetota > Actinomycetes > Micrococcales > Micrococcaceae > Arthrobacter > Arthrobacter sp. SE2. The sequence goes on from NZ_JBZAYA010000001.1 coordinate 518,115, forward strand.
CAGGGGCCAGGCCTTGTTGGGCGCCGTGCTGGGCGAGGCGTACGGCTTGTCGTCGGCGTGGACAATGAGGCCCGTGGAACTCGTCGAAGACAACACCAAGTTGGTGGACGTCGCGAACCCGGCTGCCTGACTCAACGCTCGTAGCGCAGTTCTGCCCTCACGTCCGTATCCTTTAGCCACGTCATTCTCGTGGCCGATCCGAAGGGATTCGGCCACCACTGGACCAGGACCTTGCCTTCCGACGTCCGGGTGACCATGGCCGGAACATATTGAAGGTACTTCGGCCAAACGAGCTTGGCGATAACGGGCACCCTTGAAACGGTCGATAACGGTTCTGTTTGCCGCGGAGGCGGGGCGCCGACTGAATTCAACGGCGCGGGGTATTCGGGCTGGTCAGGCATGCCCGAATACTACTGCGAGGCATCGACAATATGGAGGTCAGGAGATTCGAACTCCATAGCTCCATCATTCCGGCCACCGGGCATGCGACGGCCATTCCCCCATGTAGTTGGGAAATAGCCGCCGCTGGCTAAAGCCGCGCTAAAGCCGGGTGTCGAAGGAGTCGCAGAACACGTTCTCGTTGAACGTACCTTGGAACTCGGACTTGCCCTGGATTTTCTGGATGGTAGCCCGAATGGCCTCGCGGGTCCCCGCGTGGGCATTGATGGCCGTCTTGACCATCGGTACATCGATCAAGTGGTTCGGCTGGTTCAGCGAAACGAACACCGTGGGGACTTCCGTGACGTACCACGGGATTTCGGCCGCCATAGGGCTGGACCACTTGATGCGGATCGCCGCCTCTTGGGCAAAGCCCAAGACGCAAGCAAAAACGAACGCGGCATCGTACTTGTCCGCATAATCGCCGGTGGCTTCGTCCGAGATGACGCTCATGAAGTTCACGCCCGACTCCCCCGCAGCCTCACGTTGCTCCGCCGTCTTGAAGAGGTGGACCTCGAAACCGGCGGTTTCAAGTTCCTCCTTGACCGTATCCAAGTAGGCCAGCGGGTCCGCCCGGGTGAAATCGGAACCACCGGAGATGCCGTACAGGCGAATCCGCTTGTGCGTTTCCGGCGTGATGGGCAGGTTGCCGGCGGTGTCCTTGATCAACGTGACGGTCTTGTCGGCGATTTCGGCGGCGACGGCGAGGTGCGCGTCGCTGCCGATCAACCGCAGCGCTTCCGGCGACGGCGTCAATTCTTCCGGTAGTTTTTTGTGCAGCCCCAGGCTTGCCTTCAACCCCAGAATCCGGCGCAGTGCGTCATGCAGGCGCTGATCGGTGATCACGCCGGATTTGTAGCCGTCCATCATGTACTGGAAGTCCTCCGCCGGGTTGCGGAAGAACAGGAACATGTCGCAGCCCGCGGCGATGGTGGCCGGAACAAGGTCCTTGCGCTTCTTGGCCTGGGTGAGGCCGACCATTTGGGATGCGTCAGTCAGGATCAGCCCGTTGAAGCCGAGCTCGCCACGAAGCAGGTCCTGGAGAAGCTCCGGAGCGAGGGTGGCAGGCAGGATGTCCCTGTCCTCCGTTCCCGGACGGAAATGCCGCGTGAGCTCAGGCGCTCCGATGTGTCCGACCATGATGGATTGGACCCCGTGGCCGATCATTTCCCGGTACACGTGGCCGTAGCTCGCATTCCACTCGGCGTACCCTAGCGTGTTGTATGAAGTGACCACGTGCTGGTCGCGTTCGTCCACGCCGTCGCCCGGGAAATGCTTGATGGCACAGACTGTGGGCGATTCGCTGATGCCGTCGAAGTACTCCTTGGCTCGCTCCACCACAATTTCCGGAGTGTTGCCGAACGCCCGGGTGGAGATGACCGTGTTGCGCCAGTTGTAGTGGATATCCACGATCGGCGCGAAGGCCCAATTACAGCCCAAAGCCGCGGTTTCCACACCGGCCACCTGACCCATTTTCCGGGCGATGGACTTGTCCGGGTGGGAACCGGCCTGGAGGTGGGTCGACACGAATGTTCCGTCGTCGCAGCTTCCCGCTCCTCCCATTTCCGGGTTGGAGGCCACCAGAAGCGGGATGCGTGTTTTGGACTGGGCATAGCGGATGTGTTCTTGGACAGCGGCGGACGGGCCCGGCCGGTACCGCATGCCACCAACGTGATAGTTCTCCAGCACACCGTCGAGGTACTCAGGGGAGTAATCGTTGTTGTGATTGATGAAGAGCTGCCCGATTTTTTCCTCGAGGCTCATGCCACGGATGGTGGAATCCACCCACGCAACGGCGTCGTCGTCGAGATTGAACGGCGCCGCTTGGAGGTCGACGTCGAACTGCCGCGCCTGGGTGCCCGCGGTACCGGCGGGGCTGATGCCCGCCTGAGCTTTGGAACCTGCGACGGCCGCAATCCCGGCCAGCGCTTCGGCGACCACCTCGCTGACTGGGACGGCGATGTCCACAACGAACCCGGCCTCGTCGGCGTCGAGCGGTTCCAAGGTGGCGAGCTGCGAATCCAGCAGGGCAGGCGGCATGAAGTGGCCGGAACGCCCTTCTGTCCTTTCCCTAAGCACCTCTTTGCTGCCGTGCAGGTGCAGGAAGACGGTGTCCGGGGCTTTCTCACGAATGGCATCCCGGTAGCTGCGCCGGAGGGCGGAACAGGCGAGAACTAGCCCGCCGTCGCCAGCGTTGGCGAGTTCGGTGCCGACCGTCGCAAGCCATGGCCAGCGGTCTTCATCGGTGAGCGGGGTTCCGGCGGCCATTTTGGCGACGTTTTCCACGGGGTGGAGCGAATCGCCGTCGAGGAACGGAACTCCCAGCGCCCGGGCGACGAGGTCCCCGATGGTTGTCTTGCCGCAACCGGAGACGCCCATCACCACAATGCGGCGTGGCTTTTCCACAGCTGTATTCAGATCGGCTGGCATGGCCACGTTCCTACCAGTCATGGACGGTGCCGTCCACGAGGCGGTTGTAGGGCAGGTAGGCCTGCTGATACGGGAAGGAGTTGGCGGCTTCCTCGTTGAATTCGACGCCGAGACCCGGCTTGTCGCCCGGGTGCAGGTAACCGTCGGTGAAGGTCATGGACTGTTCGAAGACCGTGTTGGTCTTGTCCGAGTGCTGCATGTACTCCTGGATACCGTAGTTGTGGATCGCCAGGCCCACGTGCAGCTGCGCGGCGAAACCGACAGGGGAAATATCGGTCGGGCCGTGGAAACCGGACTTGATCTGGTACTGGGCGGCGAAGTCCATGACCTTTTTCAGTGGCGAGATCCCGCCGAAGTGCGTGGACGCGGCCCGGACGTAGTCGATCAGCTGTTCCTTGATGAGCGTCTGGAAGTCATACACCGTGTTGAAGATTTCGCCGATGGCGAGCGGTGTGGTGGTGTGCTGGCGCACAAGGCGGAGCCCTTCCTGGTTTTCGGCCGGGGTGCAGTCTTCGAGCCAGAACAGGTCGTACGGTTCCAGCGCTTTGCCAAGCTTGGCTGCCTGGATGGGGGTCATGCGGTGGTGACCATCGTGCAGCAGCGGGATTTCCGGGCCGAATTCGTTGCGCACCGCTTCGAAGACGGTGGGCAGGTGGCGCAAGTAGGCGCGGGTGTCCCAGTCCTCTTCCTGCGGGAACGCACCGCGGCCGGCGGGCTCGTAGTCGTAGCGCTCACCCGAAGCCTGCGCCTGGGCGGCCACGCCATAGACGGCCTTGATACCCGGGATGGCGGTCTGGATACGGATCGACTTGTAACCGAGCTCCAGGTGCTCCCGGACCGAGTCGAACAAGGACGGGATGTCCGCGCCCGAGGCGTGGCCGTACGCGCGGAGCCCGTTGCGGGAGGCGCCGCCCAGGAGCTGGTAAACCGGCAGTCCGGCGACCTTGCCCTTGATGTCCCACAGGGCCATGTCGACGGCGGCGATGGCGGCCATGGTGACCGGGCCGCGGCGCCAGTACGAGCTGCGGTACAGGAACTGCCAGGTGTCCTCGATGCGGTGCGGGTCCTTGCCGATCAGCAGCTGCGCAACGTGTTCCTTCAAGTACGCGGCCACCGCGAGTTCACGGCCGTTCAGGGTCGCGTCGCCGATGCCGGTCACGCCGTCCTCGGTGGTGATCCGCAAGGTCACGAAGTTCCGGGTAGGGCTGGTCACGAAGACTTCAGCAGCAATGATTTTCACAGCTGGTCCTTTCAGGGTTGCTGATCGAGGGCTGGCCTGGCCCGGATGCGACGTGCACCACAGGGCGGGTAAAGACGATCTTAGGATGGATGACAATTATTGGCAACCGGTTGCAGTATTATTTCGTCGAGATTTTTTCTGGCCCAGCGATTGCCGCGGCGGTTTCCGCGGCGGCCCGCTCGGCCGGGGTTGCGGCTGCGCACTCCGCGCCAAATGGCTCCTCGCCGGATGTTTCCAGGGAACGGCGCGCCTTGATCTCGCCCAGGATCTGGGCGTGGAACGCGTCGGTCAACTTGTACTTGGCCATGACGACAATCGCGAGGATGGTCATGATGGCGGGCAGCGCGCCTGCGGCAAACTGGATGGCCTGCAGGGATTCGGCGCTGTGCGTAGTGCCGGACTTGTAGCCGCCGGCCGCGAGTGTGTATGCGGCAAGGGCGCCGCCGACGGCTTGGCCGGTCTTGCGGGTGAAGGAGAACAGCGCGTAGGTGATGCCCTCAGTCCGGACACCGGTCTTCCATTCGCCGTATTCCACGGTATCTGCCTCCAGGGCCCACACCACGATGTTGACGGCCATGACGCCAAGCATGCTCAAGAGCAGACCGGAGAATCCAACCCAGACCATGGAGGCCGGAGCAAAGAAGACGATTGCGCCACCGATGATGGCGAGGAAACCGGCAGCCACATAGATGGTCTTCTTGCCGAAGTTTCGGACCAGCCTCGGCATGAGCGGAGCGAGGGCAAAGGTCACCACCAGCTGGACGATGGAGAGGACCGCGTAGAGATCCAGCCGCCCGAGGACGTCGCGCAAGTAATACAGCTGCACCGAAGACAGCGCCATGTAGCCGGTCAGGAAGAGGAAGGAGCTCAGGCACAGCATGAGCAGGGGACGGTTTGTCTTGAGTGTCGCCATGCTTTGCTCGAAGGAAACCTTGGGCACCGCACGGTGGACCCGCTCCTTGGCGGTCAGGAACGTGAAGAAGTACAGCGCTGCGCCGATCGCGACGAAGACCAGAGTGATGATGGTGAACGTGGACTGCAGGTTTGCGCCGGGCTTGATGAGCGGAGCAACGAAGATGCCCAACGCAGAACTGACCAAAAGAGCGCCGACCATGCGGGCTGAGCCCAGCTTGGCTCGCTCCCCCGGTTCTTGTGTCATCGCGCCGGCCAGCGAACCGTACGGGATGTTCACCAGCGAGTAAGCCAGGCCCAGGGCCGCGTATGTCACGTAGGCGTAGAGCAACATCCCCGTTTCGCCGACTTGCGGAATGGAGAAGGCCGCGACGCTCAGAAGCAGCAATGGGATCGAGCCGAACATGATGAACGGGCGGAATTTTCCGAAGCGCTTGCTGTAGGCGCGGTCAACCAGTCGTCCGGCGAAGACATCGGCGAAAGCGTCGAAGATCCTCACGGTAAGCAACAGGGTGCCGGCGGCCGCCGCGGATATGCCCGCGACGTCGGTGTAGTAGACAAGGAGGAACATGGTGGCAGTAGTGAAGGCAAGGTTGTTGGCGGCGTCGCCAGCCCCATAGCCGAGGATGCTGAGTTTGCTGAGCTTGTTCATTGCGGGCTCCTTTACCCTTGCCGGTACCCCATGTTCCGGCTTGCGATGATGGAAAAGCTTCGGCCGAACCAGGCCTGAAATTGTTGAAGCTTGATGTAATTCTAATCACCCTGGCAACCATTCGGCAATCGGTTGCCAAATGTTTCCATATAAACTTTTCAACGCCAGTGCAGTCTCAATGCCCGCTCAGAAGAAGCGAGCGAGCGTCCGTCGAAAATGCCATATAAGCGAGCGAGCGTCGGTCCTTCGCAACGCCCGCTCACCTATGGCGGGTGCCTGGCAAACGCTCGCTCACTTGTCAGGGGCAAAACGACGGCGCCTGCTGCCTTCACAAGGAAGGCAACAGGCGCCGTCGAAACTGCCTGTCGGATTAGCTGAGGTTTCCAGCGACCGCGAAGGTCTCGGCCAAACCCTCAACGAGGTCCACGATCGCCGCGTCGGCAACCAGGTCCGGATCCACGAGCCCTAGCAGAGCTTCGAGCCGGGGACGGGACGGGAGGAGGTTCGCGGCGGCGATTTCTGCCGCTTGCGGGTCCTGGAGACCCGTTGCCGTGGCAGTGTAGGCAGTCCAGGCCGCGATCATCCGAGCAGCCGCTCGGCCGCTGCGGCCCGCGGCGCGCTCGGCGCGGAGCACCGGCAGCGCCCGCATGCGCAGCTTGGTGGTGCCATCCATCGCTATCTGGGCCAGATGGTGGGCGATCCGGGAATTCCCGAAGCGTTCCAGCAGGGCAGCCCTGTACTCGGGGATGCGCAAATCCTCGCCATGCAGGCTGGACGCGGCCTCATCCCAGAAGTCCTCTACCGCCCGTCGGCAGGAATCGTCGGCGAGGGCTTCGGCCACGGTCTTGTGTCCGCGCAGCTGGCCGGCATAGGCGAGGAGCGAGTGTGCGCCGTTGAGGAGCCACAGCTTGCGGTTCTCGTACGGCTCGATCTCGTCCACGAAGACGGCGCCCGCGTCTTCCCAGTGCGGGCGTCCCGCTGGAAAGTCCCCGCTGAGGACCCAGTTGCGGAAGGGCTCGGCGACCACGGGTGATTCGTCGCGGTATCCGCAGGCGGCAGCGACGACGTCGATATCGGCGTCCGTCGTCCGCGGCGTGATGCGGTCAACGGAAGTACTGACGAAACTGACGTTGGCGTCGATCCAGGCGGCGAGTCCGGCGTCGAACGCTTTGGCCATCCCCATCACGGCGCTTCTGGCAACGGTCCCGTTGTTGGAGAGGTTGTCGCAGCAGACGACGGCGAGTGGACCGGCGTCGGCGTCGCGGCGAGCGGCGAGGCCCAGCACCAGGCGGCCCAGCGGCGTCGTCGGCTTGCCGGAAGCAGAGCCGCCAGAGAGCACGGCGAGGTCCGCGACGACGTCGGGCGCCTTGTTGTCCAACTTGCCGTCGGCCCCAAGCCGGTAGGCGGCCTCAGTAATGGTGAGCGTGATGAGCGAAGTCAGCGGCGCTGCGACAACTTCGACAAAACGCTCGACGTCGGCACCGTCGACGGCCTCGACAATGCTGCCGATGACTTCGAATGAATCACCCGCATCCGAACGCTCGACCACGGTGTACAGGCCGTCCTGGGCGGCCAGGACCTCTGCGGCATCCGGGCGGCGGCCGGTGAAGGAGGCAATGCCCCACTCAGCCGCGTCGCCTGAATGCTGGGTGTACCAGGCCTGATGTGATCGGTGAAAGGCTCCCAGTCCCATGTGCACAATGCGCACCGGGGCTTTGCCGATTGGCTTGATGGCACGACTCAAGCGGGGAAGATCCGCAGTCTGCTCGGGTTCGTTGCTCACAGCTTGAAGACCCTTCGGGGTGAGGAGTCGACGACGTCGACGATGATTTCATGGGCTCGGTCTTCGCTGACACGGTGCTCGGCCACGAGGCGGGCGAGGAAGGACGCTTCGATCCGGCGGGAGGCGTCGTGCCGGGCCGGGATGGAGCAAAACGCGCGGGTGTCGTCGATGAAGCCCGAGGACCGGGAGAAGCCGGTTGTCTCGGTAACGGCGGAGCGGAAGCGGAGCATGGCATCCGGTGCATCGAGGAACCACCATGGAGCGCCGAGGTACACGGAGGGGTAGAACCCAGCCAGCGGCGCCAGTTCGCGGGAGAACACCGTCTCGTCCAGGGTGAACAGCACCAGGTGGAAGTCCTTGGCCGTCCCGAAGTCTTGGAGCAGTGGCCGGATGGCTTCGGTGTAGTTGGTGGCAAACGGGATGTCGTGGCCGGTGTCCGCACCGTAGGCGTCGAAGGTGGGCTGGTGGTGGTTGCGGAAGGAACCCGGGTGGATCGTCATGACCAGGCCGTCTTCGACGGACATCCTGGCCATCTGGTACATCATGTGGGCTTCGAACGTGTTGCGGTCCTCGGCCGTGGCCTTGCCGGCGCGCGCAAGCTCGAAGATCCGCTCGGCGTCGCGCCGATCCAGCTTGAGCGTCGCCGGGGTGAGGACGCCGTGGTCCGCGGAGACCGCGCCATGGTCCACGAAATAACGACGGCGGTTTTCCAGGGCCTTGACGTAGCCGGTATAACCGGTTGCGCCGTCGCCGGCGGAATCGACAAGCCGCTCAACGTTGGCACTCCACGCCGGGTGGGCGATGTTCAGGTAGGCATCCGGACGGAAGGTCGGCAGCACGCGGCCGTTGAAGGAGGGGTCCTCGGCGATGGCCTTGTGGCTGGCCAGGCTGTCCAGGGGATCGTCTGTGGTGGCAAGGACTTCGATGTTGAAGTCCTTGAAGAGCTGGCGGGGACGGAAATCAGGCTCGACGAGCTTGGCGGCAATGGCGTCGTAGCTGGCGTCGGCAGGCATCTCGCCAAGGTCCGCGCCGAGCTTGAACACGCTGTCGAATTGCGTACGCAACCAGTACCCGGAGGCAGTGCCTTCGAAGAGGGGCCAGGCCTGAACGAAAGTCCGCCAGATCTCCCGCGATTCGGAGGAGTTGGCGCCTCCCGAGAGCAGCTTACCCATGGGGACTCCGCTGGCGTGGATCAGCCTGGTGACGTAGTGGTCCGGGCTGACCAGGAGCGCGGCCGGATCAGGGAACGGCGTGTTGTGCTCGATGACGGCGGCGTCAACGTGGCCGTGCGGAGAGATGATGGGCAGGTCCTGGACGCGCTCCAGAAGGGAGCGCGCAATGCTGCGCGTCCCGGGATCCGCGGGCAGGAGCCGGTCAGGATTGGCTGCGATCGACTGTGACATAGGTCAATTTTCAGTCGGAAGAATCAATCTGTCAACCGGTTGCCAACTATTGCCATGTCGTTGCAACTCCCCCGGGGATCGCTTGATGCTACGCGATCAGCCGTCCGCTGGAGCCGCGTACCACGAGCTCCGTGTCCACGCGAACTGCTCCCGCGGGCCCATCCTGGCCGAGCAACATGTCCAGCAGGAGGGCGGCAGCGCGGGAACCGCACTCCCGCAACGGCGACCTGACGGTGGTGAGCGCCGGCGTCGTGAAGTCTGCCCCGAAGATGTCGTCGAAACCCACAATGCTGATCTGATCCGGGACGTGTATGCCGGCGGCCTGAAGCTCCTGCATGAGGCCTATGGCGAGGAGATCGTTGTAGGTGATCACCGCCGTCGCACCACTCGCCAGGACGTCGCGCGCTACTTGGCGGCCGCCGTCGACGGTTGGCTTGGAAGATTCCAAGCGGACCGCCCCCAATTTGTACCAATCGCAGGCAGCTTGGACGCCTTCCCAGCGGCGGCGCGACATCCAGGACTGCGGCGGCCCCGCAACATAAGCGAGCTGCTGGTGGCCGTTGGCGGCGAGGCTCCGCACGGCCTGGCTAATCCCCTTGTTGACGTCCGGGACCACGCATGGCACTCCCTCTATTTCGCGGTTGATCACTACCACCGGCTTGTCCGCGGCCAGGGCACGGATCTTTTCGTCGTCCATGCGCGGACTCGCCAAAATGAGGCCGTCCACCGTGCTCAACATCCTGCGGGCCGCAATGAGTTCGGTTTCAGGCGACTCTGCAGACTCGGCCAGCACCAGGGTGTAGTCCCGGGCGGACCCCGTGGTTTCCGCACCGCGGATAATGTCGAAGAACGTCGGGTTGGTGATATCCGCGACGATCAGTCCGATCGTCTGGGTACGGCCGGTGGGAAGTGCCCGGGCGAAAGGGTTCACCTGGTAGTTCAGCTGCTCGGCGGCATCCTCGATGATCTTCTGGGTCTTGGCACTGACCCTGCCCGGTTTGCTCAACGCGCGCGAAACCGTGGATGGGTTGACTCCCGCGAGCCTCGCGATGTCGTAGATGGTGGGCGAGGATTTCTCCCCGCGGCCGCGCTTGGCGGGGAAAGTTGCTGCTCCGGAATTCGTCGCTTCAGTCACGGCTCCATCGTAATCTGGCTTGGCAACAAAAGCAGGACGGTTGCCAAACCATTCGGTCGGCGACCGCCCTGCTTAAATGCCCTGCTTGAGTGCCCCGCTATCTAGGACCGCTCGGCGAACTTGCCTTCTTCGCTGATGCGCTTGTTGAGCTCGCGCATGTACTCGTCCTCGTCGAAGTCCAGGGGGACTTCCCTGCCGGTCCAACTCGACAGGTGGATGGCGTTGGCCAGGCGGACGCCCTTGATGCCGTCCGAGCCGGGCGCCAACAAAGGAGTGCCGTCCAGGATGTTGGCCGCGAAGTTCTCCAGGACGCCCGCGTGCTGTCCGCCCCAGGCCGACTCGAACTCGATGACCTCGGTGGTGTAGTAGTCCTCGGCCTTCAACTCGCCCATGAAGAGCTTGCGGACATCGTCCATGTCCATGCCGTCGCTGAGTTCGCGCTCGGGCTTGACCAGCCGGGTGACCGTGGCGGTCTTGCTGTTTTCCACCACGATCTTGCCCTGATCACCCAGGATCTCGAAGCGGTCGGTGCCCACGAGGTCGTGCGTGGCCGTAACGAAGACGCCGCTGGCGCCGTTGCCGTAGTCCACGACGGCGGTGACCTCGTCTTCGACGGCGATGTCCCGGCGGAATCCGTACGCCACCTTGGAGTAGACGGACTTCGGCACGCCGCAGATCCACTGCCACAGGTCGAGCTGGTGGGGTGCCTGGTTGACCAGGACGCCGCCGCCTTCGCCGCCCCACGTGGCGCGCCATTCGCTGGAATTGTAGTAGCCCTGCGGACGCCACCAGTTGGTGATGATCCAGTTGGTGCGTCGGATGGCACCGATCTCACCGTTGTCGACGATCTCCTTCAGCTTCTTGTAGAGCGGGTTGTTGCGCTGGTTGAACATGATCCCGAAGGAAAGCTCGGGTTTGGAGGCCGCGAACTCATTGAGCTCCTTGACCTGCTTGGTGTAGACACCTGCAGGCTTCTCCACGAGGGCGTGAATGTTGCGATTGAGCGATTCGATGCCCATTTCCGGGTGCAGGTAATGCGGCACGCAAGTGACGATCGCATCGACGTCGCCGCTTTCAAGCATGGCGATGTAGTCGTCATAGAAAGGCGCATCGGGGTACCGGGAGGCTGCCAGTTCCTTCTTTGCGGAATCGGTGTCGCAGATAGCGCCGATCACCATGTTCGGGACCATTCCGTCAGTGATGAACTTGGCGTACGTGCCGCCCTGCTGGCCCAGGCCGATGATGCCAAGGCGTACTTTCTTGCTCATGAGTGGATCTCCGTTGTTGTGGGATTAGAAGAGGTCGGCGTGGCCCATGGCCACCAGGTTGTCGTAGGAAGTCTGCAGTGCTTCCCACACCGTGCGGCCGTAGAGCTCGTCCTGCTCCACGAGCAAGTACTCGGCGCCGGCAGCCTGGGCCGCGGGAATGATGGAGGGGAAGTCAAGGTTGCCTTCCCCTACTTCGGCGAACTGGACCACGTTCTTGAACTCGGCCATGAAACCCGCGATGTCCCCCGTTTCCAGGAGCCCGAAGGCTTGCTCCGGCAACTCGCCGATCCTATAGTCCTTCAGGTGCACCATGGCAGTACGTCCGGCGTATTTGGCAAGGGTCCGGACAGGGTCCAGGCCGCCGCGCTGCACCCAGTGCACGTCGATTTCCATGCCCATGGCCGGGGAGTTTTCGGCAATGATGTCCAGCATGTATTTGCCTTCGAACTTGGCGAACTCGATGTGGTGGTTGTGGTAGTACAAACCGACGCCGTAGTCCCGGAGCCGTTCGGCGTATTCGTTGGCTTGCTTCGCGAAGTCCACCGCGGCGTCGATCGACTTCATGGCCGGGAACGGCATCATGCCAATCCGCAGGAGGTGCGTGTCAAGTCGCTTTGCGTCGTCAACGATCTTGTCGAAGTGGTCCTTGAGGGAGTCCCCCGGCATGCCTTTGGGCGTCTCCATGGCGACCGAAAGCGCCGCGATGTCCATGCCCAGTTCGCTGCGGGAGCGGTCCAGATCGGCAACGTTTTCCGGTGTCATCGGGATCTGGGATATTTCGACGGCGTTGTACCCCATCGCGCTGACCTTGCGAAGCGTTTCAAACGCCCCGGCTTCGGCAAAACTGCCCTTCAGCATCATTGCCTGTACGCCGATTTTTGCCACTTTGTCCTCCGTTAGTTCCGGGCCTTCATGGGCCGGGTGGTTAGCCCACTTGCCCGGAAATCTCCGGGTAGCTTTGCGCGTAGATGTCTTTGACGATCCTGAGTGACTTTTCGGCTTCCGCTGGGCTGATCCAGAACGGCGCAGGATCCCCGAGCTTGGCGTAGAAGTCCTTGATCAGGAGCTCGTGTGATACGCCCCAATACGCGCGCCCACCCGATTCCAAGGACCGTTCCGGGATGGTTTCCACGGTGCCGTCGGCATAGCTGACAAAAAGGTCGCCCCTGAGGCTGAGGGTGGCCTTTTCGGTCACGATTTCCAGCGTCACAGGTGCATTGGTGGCGTTGGCCAGGGTGGCGTAAAAGACGCTAGTAGCACCGTTGGAGTGCCCGGCAATGAATTCCGCAGTGTCCTCCACCTCGATCACGCCGCCCAACGAGCGGGTGGAGGCATGACCCTCCACCTTGGTTACGTCACCTACCAACCACTGGAGCAGGTCTACCGTGTGGATGGCCTGGTTCATCATGAGGCCGCCGCCTCCTTCAGCCCAGGTGCCGCGCCACGGCCTGTCACGGTAATACTCGGCCGTCCGGTGCCACATCACGGTTGCCGAGGCGCCGAGAACCTGACCCAGTCCGCCGTCGTCGAGCAGTCTTCGCATGGCCTGCGACGTCGCGTTGTAGCGGTTCTGGAAACACACGGCGATCTTCGCCGTGCTCCGTTCCGCCGCCTCGACCAGCCGCCGCCCCTCTTCGAGAGTGTGGGCGAGCGGCTTCTCGACAATCACGCTCACCCCGCGCTCAAGGCAGTCTGCAGCCAGTGAGGCATGCAGGTGGTGCGGCGTGCAGATATGCACGACGTCGGGCCTCACCGCATCGAGCATCTCCAGGTGGTCCGTGTACCCGGCCGCGCCGTAGGCGGCGATTGCCGCCTGGAGACGTCCGGCGTCGGTGTCGCAGACCGCCACGAGTTCAACGTCGTCCATCTTGGCGATTGCTCCGAAGTGCACGCTCGACACATCGCCGCAACCGATGACTGCTGCTGTAGGCATTTTTCTCCCTCGAAAGATGTTTTCCTTTGAACCTACAGGCCCTCAGGCGAGGGCAACACCGTTCTTGGCTGCAAGTGCCGCAAAGGCGCGCGCCGCAGCGCCGAAGGCTACGGGTCCGGAGAATCCGCCCAGTTCGTGGGTGCTTGCAAGGTGAGGTTCGAGGGAAAAGAAGCCGGAAAAGCCATCGGCCTGGAGCGCGGCGATGGTGGCGTCCAGTTCGCCGTCGCCTTCGCCGGCAGGCACTACTTCACCGGTACCGGCGACGGCATCCTTGATCTGGAAGTACTCCAGGTAGGGGCGCAGCACGGCATAAGCCTCCGTGTACGGTTTGACGCCTACCTGGACAAAGTTGGCGCTGTCCCAGGCCACGCGCAGCGCGGGTGAAGCGACGGTCTCCATGATGTCCAGGACTCGCTCGGGCGTATCACCGTAGATGCCCTTTTCGTTTTCGTGCAGGAGGACGACGCCGGACGCGGCCGCCTCGTTCGTGAGTGCAGTCAGGCGCTCCATCACTGAGTCGCGGATGTCTTCGTGGCTCTGCCCTTCGGCCCGGTAGAAGGAGAAGATGCGGATGTACTTGGTGTCGAGGACCTTGGCCACTGAAATGATCTGGCGCAGTCGGGCGAGCTCATGTTCCACGGGAACACTGACGTCGATCTTGCCGATGGGGCTCGCGACTGCGGAAACCTTCAGGCCCTTCTCGTCCAGGATGGCCTTGAGCCGCTCGACCGCTTCGGGCTCAAGTTCTGAAACATTGGTGCCCCATGCGCTGCGCACTTCAATATGGCCGGCACCGAGGGCCAGCAATACGGCGGCCTGGACCGCGGGATCGGGATCTACTTCGTCGCCGAAACCGGACAGGCTCCACACGGCATTGGTTTCAGTCACGGAAATCTCCTTTGGATCCGTTCGCCCGCATGGCGGCATATGGCGCCAAGTGGTAGTTCACGGGCATGCGTTCGCCTCGAGTCTAGTCAGCTACGCACCGGATTGACAACCGATTGCCAAATATTGGCAACTTGCGATTTGGATTGGCGAAGACCGGGCCGTTACCGTCATAGGAGTACGTGGTGGCGCCTCCCGGCCGCGTGGAGCAGCTCCCGGCCCTGGAGCCGACCCAGCAGAGTTCGTCGGCGGCGTTGTGCGCGTTGTAGACGGTGTCGGTGGCCGAGCAGGAGGCCACCGTGATTCCGAGGCGCCTTAGGAGAGCCCGGTAGTGACGCGCTATCAGCTGCGAATTCATCTGCCTCCTCCGGATTGTGCGTTCCGTGCAGGCCAGCCTTAGGGGTGGTCTCGATCCACTCCCCACACGCCAGTGTCAAGTATTTTTCCACAATTGAGTGGCAAATGCCGGAAGTTGAGTATGTTAGGAGGTCAAATTGAGTGGTGTAATAGTCCGGAATTGAGTGGTAAGTAATCTCAGTTCATGACACTCCGAAAAGATCCGTTGTCCTGCTATTAAAAGGTCTTGACTAATTCGGCTTTACACGATTAGCTAAGGCACGCGCCGTAAGCAAACACGGCACTTTGCGCAAACGCCATCGGATATCGCCGGCTCGCGACAGGCATTCGGCGTGCATAGCGACAAGGAGTTTGGCATTCGGTTTGAACAAACAAGACAACGGCCTTTTATGTCATCGCATTACTGGGGCGTCAACAAAAAGGGATTCTTGCCATAACTCGATTTCAAATATATTCTAATTACTCAAGCTTTTTACGACATCAATTTAGGGGGAATTTTGTCTGTCAAAAAAATGCTAGCCGCCATGTTTGCATCAGTGGCGATAATATGTATTTCGGCGCCAATGGCGTCGGCCGATTCCGGTTCGGGAAAGGTCAAAGATGCCCAGGTCATCGAAACTCCAATGACCGTCAAGGGTTTCGACCGGGCCGTCGCTGAGGCCAACGGATTCCGTATCGAAACCGGGCCGGATGGCGTTGAAAGGTCCATTCCGGTGACCGCGAAGGCGAAAGCGCTTGCGGAAAAGGCTCGCGAAGCAAAGGCCCAGGCCAAGGGGATAAAGGTCGATCAAGTCATTCCTTATGGTTCAGTGAGCGGGTCCTGCGGCTCGTCGTTTGTCACGGCCGCCAAACTTTCCAATGACATTCTTGCCGTGAATACCGGCTATTCCGTCTACATGGGAGTATGGACGCGCAGCTGGTATGTCAACGCGGTCGGGTGGATTGACTCTGCAAGCTTTAACTTCAGCGGCGGTTCCACAGGCCCTTCGTGGTCAGCTCAAGGTGCCCAAACAGCGGTCGGTCCGGGAGTCGCCGTCGTCCCCATCTCCTCATACGTCATTCTCAATGACGGTTCGGCCTGCTACTCCGGAGGGCCAACTGCCGCCTACGGATAACCAATCACGGCGAAAAGAATGCAGGGAAGCGAAAGCTTCCCTGCATTCTTTTTTCTGGCGAATTTTTAGTTAGCGGAAAAATGATCCAGAGCGCTATCAAATAGCTCGGGCTCAGCGTACGTCGCGAAGTCTATTTCGATTGTGTGGGGGGAAAGCACTCGCGAAACAGGGCTCTCGTAAGGCAAGACGAGAATATTTGTCAGTCCCCTTTCCCAGGCACGTTTCAAGGCGTCAAAGCTCTTCCGTTCGGGTTGTTCGTCCAGCGGGTCGCTATGGAAGCTTCGCAGCCCGGCGCGCCAAATTTCAAAGTCTTCTTCCGGGAACAGGTCACCGTGGAGCACATCGTACCAAATAGGCGGCGCAGCGATCTTTTCGGTGAACTTCTCAATCCCTTTGGTGCTCTTCAAATCTTCCAACTCAAAAAGCCAGGACCTCAGCTCAGACCAGTGTCCGCTCCAATCCTTTGCGAAGGCGGATCTCTGGGCGTCAGTGATCTGAACAGGAGCCGGAGATGGGCCAAGCCCGGGGAGATTCTCAGATGCATCGAGACGCCAAGCATCACGTGCATACAAAAGCCTCAGCAGTTCCGGATTGTGCAGGTCCACTGCGATCCGCATTTCTGTCGGCCATGTACTGCCTTTGTCGGGCTCTGCCTTCCACATGCCAACACAGTAACCCAGATCACGATATGCCACGCCACGGTCTTCGCTATTTTTCGGTGTAGTAGTTGCCATGCCGATTAAAAGCCCATCGGCAAGACCCAGCAAGCACGGCTTCCACACCAACCGCTGACAAACGTAGATCCCGGCGCGCCCGGGTTCCGGCGGCCCGCCGCGTCTTTTCTGTGGACGGCTGGGCGCCGGCGGAGGAGCGCCGACCGGCTAGAAATCGGGTCGACTGGTTTGTTTCGCAAGAGCAGTGTCCGTAGCGTCTCAAACACGGACAGGGGACCTATCATGACTGATCAAATAGAGCGCAGCTCCGCCAAGCTCTGGAATCGCGACTTCAGCACGCTGTGGTGGAGCGAAGCGGTATCGTTCTTCGGAAGCCAGCTCACCCTGTTCGCGATTCCCATCGTGGCACTCCAGATCCTCGATTCTTCCGCCTCGGACGTCGCATGGATCAATACGGCAGCAGGGCTCGGAAGCGTGGTCTTTCTCGGGCTTCTGGGGCCCTGGACTGACAAGGTGCGCAGGACGCAGTTCATGTCCCGGATGTCGGCGCTTCGAGCATTGGTCCTCAGCGCGATGGCAGTTCTGTTCCTCACGGGAAACCTGTCACTGATGGCCCTCGTGATTGCGGCTTTCCTGGTGTCGGGACTGACCGGGCTCTACGACAGCGCCTTTGCAGCTCTCCTCCCGAGTGTCGCCCATCGTTCCAAGCTGACGACGGCGAACAGCTGGGTCGCGGGAATCATTCACCACGGCGATCCAGTCGGTCTATGTCACGCATGCACTGCGGAGTGGATCCATGACACCGGCCGAGATCGGAATCGCCGGAGCTGTCGGTGGAATCATCGGTCTGCTCTCCATGATGGCCGCACCCTGGGTCTGGGACAGGTTTCGGCCTGTCCAGGCACTCATGGCAACTTTCATGCTCCCAGCTCTCGCAGGCCTCGGCATGCTCGTACTCACGCCTGGACAAGTCATCGCGAACGTACTTCTCCTCGGGCTTTCGCTCGGCTTCTGGGCGACTTGCGTGATGGTCAACGTCACCGGAACGGAAACGCTCAAACAGCTTCTTATTCCCCACGAAGCCCTCGGAAGATTCTCATCCGCCAGCAGGGTCCTCACGTGGGGTATCGACCCGATCGGCGCTGCTCTGGCCGGTGTTCTGGCCCTGTTCCTTCCGACCGGTGCCGTACTCGCCGCGGCGAGCTCCGGCGTCGTGATTTCAGCTTGCTGGATTGCCCCCTCCGGTGCCGTTCGAGAATTGCCGCTCCTGTCCGCCAGCAGTGCCCCGAATGAGCCGTCGTCAGGCCGGCACTCCCTCCGTCTGGGCAGTGATCGGGGCAGCTATGTCCTCCAGCGACCGTCTTGCAGCCTCAACTCCGAATACGATCTCGACGACGCCGGCGGCGACCATCAGCACGGCGCCGATGACATAGCCGAAGGCCACGGACGGGATTCCCTCTCCAACGAATCGACCGAACAGGATGGGGCCGATGATGCCGCCAAGACCGGTGCCCACGGCGTAGAAGAACGCGATGGCCATGGCCCGGGTCTCCATTGGGAAGATTTCGCTGACTGTCAGGTAGGCGGAGCTCGCGCCGGCAGAAGCGAAGAAGAAGATAACCATCCAGCAGGCGGTGAGCCAGAAAGCATCAAGCGCTCCGCTTGCGAAGACGAATGCCGTGACGGCAAGCAGGACTCCAGACGCGATGTAGGTACCGGAAATCATCGTGCGGCGCCCGACACTGTCGAAGAAGCGGCCCAGGACGAGCGGGCCAAGGAAATTGCCGACGGCGATCGGGACCAGCGTCCATGGGGCGAGGTCGCTGGGGACGTTCAGCAGTTTCGTCAGCACAAGCGCGTAGGTGAAGAACACCGCATTGTAGAGGAACGCTTGGCCAACGAACAGCGACAGGCCCAAGACGACCCTCTTCGGGTAGCGCTGGACCGCCGTCTTGATGATGACGCCGAAGCCGATCGACTTGCGCTGGCGGACCTTGAGCGTCTCGTGGACCGTTGACAGCTTCTTCCCCGTGGCCTCCTCCACGTCGTCCTCGATCTTGCGGACGAGCTGATCCGCCTCTTTGTCCCGGCCGTGGATGAACATCCAGCGCGGAGATTCAGGCACGTTTCGCCGCACCAGCAGGATCAGCAGGCCGAGAAACGCTCCCAGGCCGAACGCGAGACGCCAACCGATGCCGGGCGCGAAGAAGGCTGGGTTGAGTAGGAGCACCGAAAGTGAGGCGCCGAATGCCGTCCCGAGCCAGAAAGAGCCGTTGATGGCCAAATCCACGACGCCGCGACGAGCGGCCGGGATGAGCTCGTCTATCGCCGAATTGATCGCCGCATACTCGCCGCCAATGCCGGCGCCGGTGAGGAAGCGGCAAATGAAGAACCACATCGGGTTCAGGGAGAACGCAGTGGCCACGGTGGCAAGCAAATACAGCCCGAGGGTGAGCAGGAAGAGCTTCTTCCGGCCGAACCTGTCCGTGAGATGGCCAAAAACGATGGCCCCGACGCAGGCGCCGGATACATAGACCGCGGCAGCCACGCCAATGTCCGCAGTGGTCATGCCGAGACCGCCATTCGACTGCGTGAGGCTGTCCCCAATCGCCCCCACGATGGTGACCTCGAGTCCGTCCAGGATCCAGACGGTGCCGAGACCGATGACGATCATCCAATGCCATCTGGACCAAGGGAGGCGATCCATTCGGCCGGGGATGTTCGTTTCGATGACGTCGCTTGCTGCACCTCTCACCACTGACATGGCCCTCCTCCTTGAGTAGATCATCAGTATGCTTTGTATATGCCGTTGACGGAAGCATTTCCGGCGCTGGGCGCCGAGAGAGCAGCTGCGATTCGCTATGGCACAGAGGCCCACGTGCTGCCAAGATGGGCTCCATGGACCCTCTTGACATGGCGACACCCCCTCTGGCCGAACCGGTTGTGCTGGTTGTCATGGGCGTTTCGGGCTCCGGCAAGTCCACGGTTGCCGCGCTCCTGGCGGGTCGACTTGGCTGGGCCTTCGAGGAAGGCGATGCCTTGCATCCCCAAACAAACATCGACAAGATGGCTGCGGGACATCCGCTCACGGATGGGGACAGATATCCCTGGCTCGAGAAGGTTGCCGAGTGGGTCGACCGGAGGCTGGATAACGGGGAAAACGGCGTCATTACTTGTTCGGCGCTCAAACGGTCTTACAGAAACATCATCAATCGCCGAGGTTCAGGTGTCGTCTTCGTTTTTCTGTCCGGGACGCCCGAGACCATCAGCGCACGGCTGGCCGAACGCCACGGCCATTTCATGCCCGCCAGTATGTTGGGGAGTCAGTTCGCGGACCTTGAGGAACTGTCCCCGGGTGAGCCCGGAATCCGGATAGACGTTGGTCCGGCTCCAGGAGTGATTGCCCAACAAATCATGGACAAGTTCGGCCTGCGGCCGAGCGGAACAGGACGAGAACCATGAACGGAATCTCCATCCTCAACAGGCCCTTCGCCGGGGTCGCCACCGATGCAACCACGGACGCGATGCATCAACCGTGGACCGGCCACGACACCCAAGTACTTGTGGTGGCGGCCATTGGCATCGCGATAGTCGTCTTACTGATCGTCTGGGCAAAGATGCATGCTTTCCTGGCTTTGAGCATCGGCGCCCTCTTCGTCGGCATTGCCTCGGGTATCGCCTTGGACAAGGTCACCACGTCCTACGAAAACGGCGTCGGCGGCGTGCTGGGCTACGTCGGCGTGCTCATCGCGCTGGGAGCCATGCTGGGCAAGCTGTTGGCTGATTCCGGCGGCGCGGACAAAATCGTCGACACGCTTCTCCATGGCCGGCCCGCAACGCTGCCTTGGAAGATGGCGCTCATCGCCGGCATCATCGGCATCCCCATGTTCTTCGAGATCGGGCTCGTGCTACTCATTCCCGTAGTGATGCTGGCTGTGCACCGTTCCAAGGGTCCGGCCATGCGCCTTGGCATTCCGGCCCTGGCCGGCTTGTCGGTGCTCCACGGGTTCATCCCGCCGCACCCGGGCCCGTTGGCGGCGATCGGCATCCTGCACGCCAATGTCGGTGTGACTCTTGCTTTTGGCCTGCTGATCGCCATTCCAACGGTCATCATCGCAGGTCCCCTCTTTGGCCGTCTCGCAGCAAGGATCGTGCCGATCGGAGCCGCTGGCGCAGGCCTGGCAGTCACAGTCGGATCCGGCGAGCACGCTGAACCGGCCAGGCCACAAGGCCCCGGCGCGAAAGCCGCCAGTTCACACGGCGACTCGCCGGTAGGCAAGGCACAGGATCCGCAAGCAACGCGCAGCCCATCCTTTGGCTGGACCTTGGTGACCCTGTTGTCGCCGTTGGTGCTCATGCTGATCAAAGCCGGGGCAGACATCTGGATGGACAAGAGCGCCGCACTCCGTCCTTTCCTGGACTTCATCGGTGATCCGGTCTTTGCCCTGCTCGTGGCCGTGCTTCTGGCAATGGTGACATTCGGTACACGGGTCGGCTTCTCCGCCTCCATCCTGACGAAGAAGATCGGCGAGAGCCTGTTGCCGATTGTCGGGGTCATGCTTATCGTCGGCGCCGGGGGCGGCTTCAAGCAGGTACTCGTCGACGGCGGTACCGGAACCGCGATCGCCAAGATCGCGGTAGCTGCCAGTCTGTCGGCCCTGGTGCTGGGCTGGATCATCGCAGTGCTGATTCGCCTCGCCACTGGCTCGGCGACTGTTGCTACGGTGACAGCCGCTGGCATCATCGCGCCGCTGGCAACCGGCTTGTCGCCCGCTCAGCTAGCGCTGGTTGTGCTCGCCATCGGTGCCGGCTCGCTGTTCTTCTCCCATGTCAACGATGCGGGCTTCTGGCTGGTCAAGGAATACTTCGGACTGACAGTAGGCCAGACGATCAAGACCTGGTCGGTTATGGAAACCATAATTTCCGTCGTGGGATTCGGATTCACCCTGCTGCTATCGGTTTTCGTCTGATCCCAAGCCGGACGACGGCCTTCCATTGGTTTCGGCAATCCCCGCCGCACCTCGCTTACGACTTTGAGTCGGCCCCGTGTGCGCAGATAGCCTGGACTTCGCCAGTCTTCACGCGGAGTTCAGATTGCCGCAACTTTCCGGACGTACGTTTGCAGGAAAGAAGATGTCTCGGTATTCAGGCGGGAGAAGAGCCATGGGCGGAGCGAGTTTTCGCAACGACTCACGGATTCCAGGAAGATTTGGACAGAACAACCTAGGGCCGAACCAGTTGCTGCTGATCCACTTCGACCGGGAGATCATGCTCTCCGTTCGCGTGGGCGAGCATCTGCATGGCCAGGGCGAAATCCTGGTGGGCTTCACCGCAGACGACTTCTTAGCCGGAAGTGTGCGATGTCTGGGCATTCGGTTCCGTGGGCGAAGGGTCCTGGGATCGTTCGACCTGCTGCGCGTATCGTCTGCCGCGCGCTTCAGCGGGTCGTTCGGGCGGGTAGACGGGTCAACTGATGCAACGTTCTTACTCGACGATACGGTTTCGGCGCTTTTCCCGGCGGCAGGACTCAAAGAATTGGATATCGGGCGGCTGTATCCGTTCAAGGTACGTGATGGCAGGCTTACTGGTGAGAGCCTTGGATTCGCACGCCTCGGCGTCGAAAGGTGACGCCGGACTACGGTTTTTGCGCAGCCAGTTCCCTGACAAGGTTTACGCCGGGGGCCCCCGATTCGGAGGTCACGGGGCGGAGCGACGGGAGCATCTGGGTGGGCGGCAAACCGCCGTTGTCCATTTGACGGCCGCTGTCTCCGACGGCACCGGCGATGAGCTTGACGAGTGACGGGGACGGGCCAACGCCGAATTCCTGTCTCAAGTCGGCGGAGAAGCTCCGATACGTTTTAAGGGCGGAGACAAGGTCGCCGGTCGCAAGGTGGGCCTGTATCAGCAAACGGTACGAGGACTCCCTGAAAGGCTCCAGGGCAATGGCCAGTTTGCTCGCAGCCTTGGTTTCCTCGGTGTTTCCCTGACTGAGGTGGTATGACGCGATGGAGTCGAGGGCCGCTGTACGAAGAGCCCGGAACCGTTCCTGTTCGACCAGAATCCAGTCCTCGTACCATCCGGGAAGAAGCTCCGCAGTCCGTAGCCGTTCCCATCTCGGGTACGAATCGCTCAACTCAGCTCCCGGGGCTTGAAGCTCGCGTTGAAGGTCCGTGATATCAACGAGCACGTGCTCACCGAGGGTGACGGAGACATCCGTAGTTCCGTCAGCATCGAGCAGGCCGGGGAGCTCGTGATTGATGTGCCAGATGCTCACCCTGAGACCGACGGCCGCCTGGGCCTCGGACGAGTCAGGCCAGAGAAGTCCGGAGAGGAACGTCCGCGGCCGCTCGCCGAGCAGGGCCAGCGCGGTGATAAGGCGTTGCTGCCGATGTGCTACCTTCTGCCGTACGCCATCCCGGCTCAGGGTCCAACCGTTGAGCAAGCTCAGGGACCACTGGGGATCTGGTGATGAAACCACGTCTCGTACCCCAATCTAAAGTCGGATTCCTCGTGGGCAAACGCTACGTCGTCCGACACTAGTCAGTTTTGACAAGGCCGGTCACGAGTGGCCACTACTTGAATCAAGGAACCCCGAAGGAAGTCCTACTTACTCGTAATCGAAAATTCCCTCGGCTGGCCACGCAGGCCTCCCCCGGCTGAATCCTTCACAACACGAGTCACGCCTCCTTGTAACGGTGCTGTAACGCGCCCGGTCCCATGCTCATGCCAACATCCACTTGACCTGGTGCATGTAATCGCGAGCGAAATGGAGGTGCCGTCATGAACCATCGAGGCCCCCTTTTCCGGCGACCGTCCAAAAGAGGGCGCCGGATGCTTCCCAGTTGGTATTCCGCATTCGTGCGGATAGATCGACGGGGGTGAGATCTGTGTCCATTGGACAGTTGGAGCCTGCCAGCGGCCGGACCCCTGCTGCTTCAGCTCCCGGGGCTTCGCTCCCGGCGGCTTCGATCAGCGTGGTGATTCCTACTCTGAACGAGGCGTTGAATTTGCCGTGGGTGCTCAGGCGGATGCCGTCATACGTTGACGAAGTCATCGTCGTGGACGGTCGATCCGAAGACCTCACCGTGGATGTGGCGCGCGCGCTTCGCTTCGACGTCGTCGTGGTGAACGAGCTGCATGCCGGGAAGGGCGCCGCCATGCGGGCAGGGTTCGCGGCGGCCACCGGGGACATCATCGTCATGCTCGATGCGGACGGGAGCATGGACCCGAGGGAGATCGGTTGGTTTGTTTCACCCCTTCAGCACGACCACGATTTCGTCAAGGGCTCCCGATATGTCACCGGCGGCGGTTCCGACGACTTGACGCGTTTGCGTAATCTCGGGAACCGTGCGCTCACAGGGCTGGCAAACAAGGCCCTGCACTGCAACTTCTCGGATCTTTGCTACGGGTATATCGCCTTCCGCAGGGAGTGCCTGGAGGTCCTTGAACTCAAGTCCGATGGTTTCGAAATCGAGACCGAGCTGGTGTCGCGGGCAGCCCGGGCGGGGCTTCGCATCGCTGAGGTGCCAAGCCACGAGTTGTCCCGCATTTCAGGCAACTCACATCTGCAGACCTTCCGCGACGGGTGGCGCGTCCTGCGAACGCTGACCCGCGAGTGCGTCGGATGGGATGCGCCGACGGCAGGGGTACGGCCGGAGGCCCTTCGGCGCGTGAAGTACCGGTATCCGGATATGAGGTTTCCTCATGTTCCAACCGACCCGAAGACGGTCCTTGCGATGCTGGCGGACGGCTAATGCCCAGCGGTGCCGGCTGGCTCAGTGTCAGCGTCGTGATCTGTTGCTTCACCGAAGCCCGGTGGGAGTTGCTGCTCCACGGGCTCGCGTCGGTTCAATCTCAAACACTTCGGCCGGAACAGCTTGTTGTCGTAGTTGACCACAATGAGGATCTGTACCGTCGATTGGGTCTGTACCGGCGACTAACGGGTGCGTTGCTGGGGGTTGAAGTAGTGGAGAACTCCGGGCCCCGGGGACTTTCCGGCGCTCGCAATACCGGAGTGAAGGCGGCAACCGGTGACATTGTGGCCTTCCTCGACGATGACGCCGAAGCCGCCCCGGACTGGCTGGCCCGGCTCATCCTGCTCTATGACGATCCGGATGTGCTGGCGGTCGGGGGCAGGGTTGAACCCGTGTGGGAATCGGGTCGTCCGGCGCACTTTCCCGAAGAGCTTGATTGGATTGTCGGGTGCACCTATAAAGGTTTGCCCAGAGTCGCGGCACAAGTGCGTAACGTGATCGGCGCGAACATGTCCTTCCGCTCCGATGTCTTTGAGCGGGTCGGCGGGTTCAACGCTTCCCTTGGCCGGCAAGGTGATCGTCCGCTTGGATGCGAGGAGACCGAATTGTGTTTGAGAGCATCCATGGGCTCCCCCGGCACCCGCGTGGTTTACGAACCGGCAGCCGTGGTTCGCCACCATGTGCCTGCGACGCGCGGTACCCTGCGCTACATGTTGTCGAGGGCCTGGTCGGAGGGTGTTTCGAAGGCTCAGGTGACCCGGCTTCTCGGGCGGAACCAAATCCTTGGACCGGAACGCCGATATGTCCGCCGAGTGCTCCCGCGCGCTGTTCTGGCCGGACTACGTTCCTGCGGGAGAGACGGTGACGTCGGAGGACTGGCCCGGGCGGGAGTGATCCTAGCGGTTCTGGCTGTCACTGCAATTGGCTATCTGCAGAGCCTGTGGCAGTCGTCATCGAGCCCCGTGCGTGCGTCCGGCTCCGTTTTGTACCGGCTCATTCGCGACAACAGCGGAGGCAAGCCCAGTGATTAACCAGCAGATCGTCACCTCACCCGCAGTTGCCTTCGACGTCCA
Source organism: Arthrobacter sp. SE2 (assembly GCF_058244265.1). NCBI lineage: Bacteria > Bacillati > Actinomycetota > Actinomycetes > Micrococcales > Micrococcaceae > Arthrobacter > Arthrobacter sp. SE2. The sequence goes on from NZ_JBZAYA010000001.1 coordinate 543,167, forward strand.
CGGACGAGTCGGAATCAGGGTGGCCCAGGGCACGCCGGGTGAGGCACAGCTACGTGACATGCTTGCCCCGTTCCTCGGCCCGTCGGCTTCAAACCTTCAGTTGAACATCAGCGGCGGCGTCACTCCGGTTCCCGCGCAGTCCCACGCCGAAGACGCCTACCGGTATACAGATGATTCACTGTTCCTCCCGGAGGACCGGGTTCAGGTTACCCGTGCGGAAAACGGCTTCATGGTCGAAGGGGCGGGCGAACTGTTGACGGCGATCGTGCCGCTGTTGGACCACTTGTGTATCAGGCAGGATACAGCAATGGTTCACGCGGCTATGGTGAACTACCGGGGAGCGGGCATCCTGATGCCCGCATGGGGCGGCGTCGGTAAAACAAGTACAGTCGCGAAACTTTTGGCCATGCCGGACGTCGGATTCATGGCCGATGACTGGGGATTCATCACTGCGGAGGGGACCCTTCTGTCCTACGCAAAACCGATGTTCATCAAACCCCACCACCGGCCAATCTATCCGGAACTGTTCCAAGGAATCCGCAAGCCCCTCGCGCCGGGCTGGCTGACTTCGACCATCAGCGGCGTGGCCACCGCTGTACACCCTGTCATCGTCCGCTATCCACGGACGGCCGCGTTCACGCGTCGGTGGTCACCCGAACACAGAATGGTCCACCCGGCAGACGTTTTCGGCCCAGGGAAGATCGTTCCGCAGGCGCCCGCCAGAATCGCCGTCTTCCTCGAACGCTTCGACGAAGCGGAAGCCCGGTTGGAGCGCCGGACAGAAGCCTGGATGGCAGCGCGCATTGTGGGCAACTTTCATTCGGAATTGCCTTTCGTGTCGCGGCGGCTCATCGAGGCCTTAGGGGCCACGGGCCTCGTGCCATTGGGCGAGCATTTCTCCGCAAAAACCTCTGTCATCACACGTTCGCTGAGTGATGTTCCTTGCTTCGTGCTGCGCCTTCCCGTGGCCTGGACCGCCGACCGGACCTCAGACTTTGTCGCAGGCACCGTCACCTCCATGGTGGACGGCCGGCCGTGAGCAGGAACGCGGGGTCTGGCAGCGTTCTGGACGTGTCTGTCGTGATCCCGGCCCGCAACGCTGCCAACTGGCTCGGCGAATGCCTGAAGTCTGTCTTTGACCAGAACCCCCGCGAGGTGATCGTCATCGACGGATGTTCAAATGACTCCACCGTGCAGATCGCCCGCTCCTACGGGGCACGGGTCATCTCCGACAAGGGGCGAGGACTTCCGGCGGCGCGGATGCTCGGGGCCAGGGCCGCGCACGCCGATCTTGTCGCGCTCATCGATGCCGACGTCGTCGTACCAGCAGGCGTCCTGGCAGACCTGGTGGAAGAGTTCAAAGCGGGCGGCTTCGATGGCTTGCAGTTTGGACTTGTGAGCGAGCCCGACGGCGCGGGCTATTGGGGGGCCGCCCTTGCCTGGCACCATAACCACAGCAGAGTCCGCTCATGGTTTGGTGTCAGCGCCACGCTCATGCGCCGTAGCGTTCTGCTCGAGGCCGGGTTCGATGAAAGCTTCCGCTCGGGCGAGGACATCGAGCTCAGGATCCGGCTTGAGGACGGTGGATACCGCATCGGCGTCTCCCCCACGACTTTCGTAAGGCACCGGTTCGCTGACACCTTTGGGTACGCCCGCGACCAGTGGCTGCAGGACGGGGCAGGCTTGGCACGCACAATGTGCAAGCACCCTGGCCGGGCCTGGTGGCTGGTGCTGTTGCCTTTGCTCGCAACGGCGCGAGGCGTCCTTCTTTCCTTGGCCACAGCCCCCCGGTACCTGCCCTACTGGGCGGGCTTCCTCGTATACAACTACGGGGCCTTTGGCAGCACTTTACTGCGCCTTCCCAAGCAAGGACTGTCCCTCGGCGGGAATGCCGTGTGGCTGGCCGCCGCCCGCATCACGCCAATGGCGGCCGGGCTCGTATTCTGGGCGCTTGCCGCGCTCATGATTCCTCCCGATCGCCTGGGGTTGGCCTCTGCGGTGGTCTCCGCAACGATGCTGACGGTACAGCTGGGAATGCTCGGGGTCGGCCCAGCGACCCTGACCTTGTTACCAGCCCAGTCAGATCAAGGCCGGAACCTGATACCGGCGAGCGTCGCGGCGGTGAGCTTTTCGTCACTTCTCACGGGTGCGGGATTAGTCGTTGTGACCTATTTCCTGGGATCCGGCGTCGGCACCGCCTGGAAAGATCCTGTCATGAGTGCAGGCTTTTTCGCGGCTGCGCTCCTCGCCTCGGTTGCGTACCAGCTCGACCACATTGCAGTCGCGCAGGCCCGGGCAGATCGTGCATTGACGCGCAGCCTGATCCAGGCCGTGTGCCAGCTCGTTACCTTGGCGGCTTGCCTGTTTGCGGGTTACCGCGCTCCAGCCGCAATCGTCGTCGCCGTAGCCATGGGTGCCTTGGCGAGCGTACTCCTGGGCCTGCACCAGCTTAGACGCACCGAAACGACTCCGGACTGGACACAGCTCAGCTGGCGTGAGGCGGCGAAAGTCTGGGGCCCGGGCCTCCGTCAGCATGCGCTGATGCTGGCCGACCGGGCACCCGGATACGTCCTTCCACTCGTTGTGGCAGCAGCATTGAACACGTCAGCCGCCGCGGCCTGGTACCTCGTCTGGATGCTTGCGTCAGCGATCTTCTTTGTGCCGCAATCAGCTGGCTACTCGCTTCAGACCGCTATCGCCGCTGACACGTCCGATAGCCGGTTCTCCTCGCGTGCAGGCTTGATTCGGCGGGCCTTGAAGATGAGTCTCCTCCTAACCGCCCTCGCCGGGGTTCTGCTGCTCGCCGCCGGCTCGCTGCTTCTGCCCCTGTTGGGATCCGGCTACGCATCGGCGTGGGTGCTGCTGCCTGTCCTCGTCCCGGCCCTGATGCTCACGTGCGTCACTCAGGTCTATTACGGCGTGTGCCGTTCCGCCGGGCGTTTGGCCGAGTCGACCGTGGTCGCGATTGCGGCGTTCGTGGTCTCAGTGGCGCCGGCCGCGGCGGTCGCCCAGCGCTACGGGCTCGTCGGAGTTTCCGTGCTCTGGCTGGCCTCCCAACTGGCCACGTCGGTGGTCGCCGCCGCGCGGCTGCATCGCTTCTCGCAGGAGCATCGCCTTGCCCCGGCCAAACACAAAGTCGAGCGCACATCCGGGTCACGGGCACATGGAGTGCCGGCTCCGTGATGGCCGTACAAACCCCGTGGCGGGTCTCCACTGCGCGATTGCACCGATCCGACGTCGGGGTGGTCCCTTTCCGCACGAGCGACAGGAAACATCTGCACCAAGCCCAGCATCGGGCCGACCGGCGTGACCCGCGGGTTATGGGCGCTCTCGCGGTCATGGCGGCGACAGCTCTGATCCTGGGAGTTTGGGCGCTCAAAACGGTCAACGTACAGGACATCGGCGGCGCTGGCCTGATCCAGGTCCTGCCCGTCGCCTATTTTTTTGCCCTGGGCCTAAGCCTGGCCGGTTTCGTCGGTTCCCTGGGTCTCAAGGTTCTTCGCCCGTGGTTGCTCGTCATTCAGCTTCTGGTATTGATCGTCATTCTGCACGGGGCAGACCCGATCATTCACGGTTTGCCCCGCCTGGAAGCCAGCTACCGCCACTTGGGCATCACCGATTACATCACGCAGTCCGGAGGCCTGGACCGGAAGCTGGACGCATATTTCAACTGGCCCGGGTTTTTCGGGTTATTGGCGATGCTCTCGAATACCACAGGAGTCCACGATCTGACCTGGGCTGCTACTTGGGCGCCGGTCGGCGTCAACGTCCTGCTCATGCCCGCCCTGCTGGCGCTGGCCCTGCGCCTCACCTCCAGCCGAAGGCAAGCGTGGGCGGGCGTATGGATGTTCTACCTTGCCAGCTGGGTGGGGCAGGATTACCTCTCCCCACAAGCCTGCGCCTTGCTGCTGCTGCTGACCCTGGTCGCCTGTGTCCTGACAGTATTCCCCGGGTGGCCGTGGAAGCCGGGGAATAAACTCGCCAGCCGGCTAAGGAATCTGGTGCGCCGGCTCGAACCCGGGAAACCGGCGCCGATACCGGCCGAACTGTCACGGTCAGCCTTCATCATATTGGCCGCGGTGTGTGCGGTGCTCTTGGCCGGAATGACGGTCGCCCATCAACTCACACCTTTCGCCGCGATTCCTATCCTGGCCCTGCTCGCCCTGAGCGGAAGGTGCCGGCTGCGGTTCCTGCCGGTTCTGGCGCTGCTGTTTCCGGTCTGCTGGCTGGTCCTGGCCGCCACGCCGTTCCTCATTGGCCACCTGCACACCCTCTTCGGATCCATAGGCAACATCAACGCCGCGGCTTCTGCCTCATTGCTCAACAGGGTGGGCGGTAACCCTGCCCACCAGTTCATTGTCTACTCCCGGCTCGCGGAGGGAGCCTTGGTCTGGGGCCTCGCGGGGCTGGGTAGCCTCCGGGGACGACGGCTGGGGACGCGCTGGCTGGCTGCTGCAATGGGGACGGTGGCACCTTTCGTCATGTTCCCGCTCCAGTCGTACGGCGGTGAGCTGTTGCTCCGGATATACCTATTCAGCCTGCCCTTCGCCGCGAGCCTCGTTGTGCTTCCGTTGCTTCCCGCTGGTCCCAGTCCGCCCGGCTTGCGCCAGCTGGCAGTGCTCCTCATGCTAGGTTCCGTTATCGCCGCGGGCACAGTCACCACCAGGTACGGCAATGACGCAATTGAGAATTTCACTCCCGACGAAATCGCCCTGGTCAACCAGCTTTATGCCACCGCGCCCCGTGGTTCGGTCCTCATCGAGGCAGTTCACGACACGGCGTGGCGGTATGAGCACTACACCGGATACCGGTACCAGACCGTCCTCCAAGCGGAGCCGGCACGCCCTGGCGACCCGCAGCCCGGCTGCGCATCGATAACCCAACTCGTCCCATCCGCAGGCGCCTTTTTGATAGTCACTGCAAGCCAGGTCACCGCAGCCGACCTTCTCAACACGGGGCCGAGCGAAGGCCTGCCGCACTTCATCGACAGGTGCGCCGTCCAAGGAGGGTGGACAGTGGAGTACCGCAACGCAGGCGGAGTCATCTACCACCTGCAAGGAGCACCGAATGGCATCTGAGGAAAGAACAGTCGGCATGATCGGCGCCATCGTGGCCGCCGTTGCGCTGGCTTCGATTCCCCTGTCCTTTACAGGCCCGGAGGCTCTACGCCTTGCCGTCATAGGACCGTTCCTTCTCTCTGGCCCGGGAACAGCGCTCATCCTGCTCCTGAAACCCGCCCGGCTCCGAAAAGGAACCGGATTCGACGCGCTCCCGTTGGCCGTCGCAATAGCGGTGAGCTTCAGCCTTGCCTCGGCAATCCTGCTCTCGACGGCGATGCTTTACTCCGGTTTCTGGCATCCATCGGCGGCTGTGTCCCTCCTGGCCGTGCTCACTCTCGTCCTCCTCGCCGTAGACCGACGGTCCCGGCGAACGGAAGCGGCGCGGTAACGAGACGCGGGCAATGCACCTACGCTTTCGCCCAAATTGCCACCCAGGCCACCTGCAGGTGCCCGACTGTTGCCGGTGCGGGGCAGCCGGTCAGGCAGGATTCGGTCTGGAGGATGTAATGCATCGGCTTGTCGGGGATGCCCACAGTGCTAACACCGATCGAGACACCATCGAGGAAGAACTCAACGCGCCCGGGCGTCCATTCGGTCGTCGCGGTATGCCAGGACGTGAACCGCGCACCCGACTGGATATTGCGGGAAATGTCCTTGTCCGACCCGGCCTGGTGGACGGCGCCGTAAAAGGACTTGGACAGATCACCCTCGGGGTAGTCGATCTCTCCGTCACGCGGCCACACTCCGCTATCGGGCCACAGCAGCCACGCCGTCTTGAACCCCTGCAATGCCTCGGACCTGAACCGTACCGAATACCGCCCGTACAACAGACTGTCGTACGGGCGCCCGTTGGCCGGATGCAGTTTCGGCGACGGTGCCGCCCCCATCGAGACACCATTCTCGGTGTGAAGGTACATGTCGAGCATCCCGTCCTTGACGCTGAGCACCTTCGATGGGTAGTACCCCGACCTGCCGCCGCTTTGCTGACCGGCCGTGTCCGGTGTGCCGTCAGCGTAGTTGACACTCCATTTTGCGCTGTACGCCGCACCGGGGAAACTCCCGACCGGGACGTCCCCCTCGCTGAAGTCTTCGCTGAATACCCGCCGCCATCCGGGCAAATCACCCACAGGCATCGGTCCCGTCACCTCGGACTGCCCTGTGCCGGCCCCCACTGTCGCAGTTCCCGCCGTCGAAAATCCCGCCGTCGAAGTTCCGGTCGGCGGGGTTCCAGCTATCCTGCTTGCCTCAGGAGACTGTTGTCCCTTCGACGCGTCGACGCATCCGGAGGAGGCCAGCGCCAAGGAAGCCACGAGCGCGATCGTCATAGCCGCGCGCTGAGCAGTCTTGAAACTCTTGCCGTTTCGCCGTTCCTCCACGTGCATGGGAGCCAGTGTGGCGGCAAACAGGCACCGAAACAAGGCCCCGCCCATTCCTCCATAGTCCGGGTTCCTCCATAATCCGGGCCCGGAGCCGCTGCATCTACGGCCCGCCTGCGAATTCACAGGTAACCCGAAGCCGGGAACCATAGCCCTGTTGAACTTAGTGTGCAAAAGTGTCCGCACCGGAACGCTTCCGCAATACCTGCTACCGCCAGAACGAGGCGTAACCATTCGGCGCAGACCTGCCGCCATGCCGGCCAGGGCCTCAGCCCGAGGTCGGCAGGAATTTGGAGGAGTAAGGGTCAGATGAAACTGAGAATGAAATCCGGCAGGAAGGTCCCGCGCCAGGACGGTCCGCAATACCGCCGTCCCCGGACTCGGCGCGTCGTCATGGCAGCTGCGCTCTTGGTGATCAGCACGGCTTGCCAAGGTCCATCGGGTGGCGGAACACCGGTTCCTGATCCCACCACGATCACCGGTTCCTCCGCGTCCCCGACGTCCGCCTCGCCTCCCGACAGTCCCGTACCATCGGCTGCAGCCGGGAAAGTCGGGCACATCTTCGTGATCAATCTGGAAAACCAGAGCTACAACAAGACCTGGGGTCCGGGTTCGGCAGCCCCCTACCTCTCCCAAACCCTGCGCAGTCAGGGCGTCCTCCTGACCCAGTACTACGGGGTCGCCCATCATTCCAACCCCAACTATCTGGCCCAGATCTCCGGGCAGGCATCCAACCCGATGACGCGCAACGACTGCACGACCTACGCTCCGTTCATCCAAACCGGAACCGCCGACCCGGGACAAGTGCTCGGATCGGGCTGCGTCTACCCCGCTTCAGTCCCGACTCTTGCCGGGCAACTTAGCGGCGCCGGGAAAACCTGGAAGGGATACATGGAAGATATGGGAACGCCGTGCCGCCACCCGAACCCGGGTGCAAAGGACGACTCCCAGAACGCCAAAATCAATGACCAGTACGCCACGCGCCACAATCCCTTCGTCTATTTCACCAGCATCACTTCCCTCCCTGGCTGCCAAGACAACGTAGTGGACTACTCCAACCTCGCGAGGGACCTGCAGTCCGCCGCCACCACTCCGAACCTTGCTTACATCAGCCCCAACCTCTGCAACGACGGCCACGACAGCCCCTGCGTCGATGGACAACCCGGCGGACTGGCGACCGCAGACACTTGGCTCAAGGAACAAGTCCCAGCAATCCTCAACTCACCGGCGTATCGGCAGGACGGCCTGCTCGTCATCACCTTCGACGAGGCGGACGGTAACGCAACCGGCCCCTCCGGTCTGCCAGGCGGAACAGCTGGCGGCCTTATCGGCGCGCTTGTGCTCTCCCCGTTCACCAGTGCGGGCACCAGCAGCTCAAAGATGTACAACCATTACAGCCTGCTCGCCACGATGGAGGACATCTTCTCCCTCCCCCGCTTGGGCTATGCGGGGGCCCCGGGGCTGTCCAGCTTCGGTCCGGACGTCCTCAGCGTGCACCCCTGAGCTTGCGGAGGTCAACAGGTCATGCCTCCACTCCACCGCCGTCATCACCTACCCCAGGGATTTGGTAACGCTCCTGTAACCGCCCCCATGGTGCCATAGGTTCTCGACCGCGTTGCCGGGTGCCTGGGCCACGAGCCTCCGCACTTACCGGCAGCTATTCGGCACCACGGTGGTGGCGGACGTTGACCGAAGTGGGAGGACAGATCAGTGAAACGACTGCTTAGCTTGAGCTTCATCAGCGCACTTGCTGTGCCCGTAATGGCACTGGCCTTTGCGTCCGGTCCGGCAAGCGCAGCCGCCCCGCCGCCGACCACTTGTTCAGCCGGAGTTCCAGCTCCCACGAACACTTATCCTGGAACTACGGTTGTGGCCAACAACTTCGAATCCGGAACCCTTGACGGCTTCACGGTCAATACCGGAACAACTGGAACGGCCACCATCGACAACTCACAGGCCCACTCCGGATCATGTTCGGCCCACCTGCATGTGACCACCGACCCCGGTTCTCTGGCCAACTTGGTGACCACGCTCCCTGCAAATTCCAATGACGTTTATGCGGACGCCTGGTTCAATATCACCACCGCGGGCGTCGCCGGAAACGATGTCCCCTACTTCCGGTTCTTCTTCGACACCACAAGGTTCGTTGACATCTACCGCTACAACAGCAACGGCCAAATTTGGCTCCGGGTAACATCCTCGACGGGCTTTACTTACACCAAGCTGGTGTCGGGCGCCATTGCGCTGAATGCGTGGCGGCATGTTGGAATGCATGTCATAGCAAACGGCGCCGCGTCCACGGTTGAAGTCTGGGTTGACGGAACATCAATCTTTTCAAGCAACCAAGTCAATACGACAGCGACCACAGTGTCGGCGCTCCAGCTCGGCGCTGAGCATCTGACGCAAATGGGAGACGAGTACATCGACGATCTCGTCATCAAGGTTGGAGGAACGTCTGGAGGGACACCGGGCGCGGACGCCATTGCAGCAGCAGCCGCGGTTCCTCCGGGCGCCGGTACGGCAACCGGAGCGGTTGTGTGCGGGCTCACCGCCGGTGGGTGCTATCAGAACTACACCGGAGGCGTGATCCATTGGACGGCGACCACCGGCGCCTTCATCACCAAGGGCGCCATCGACGCCGCTTGGGCCGCTCAAAACTGGGAGAACGGCGCCCTCGGGTACCCCACCAGCAATGAAATCGGCGGCCTCACCAACGGAGGCGCCTACCAGACCT